>DATLSX010000130.1:0-165967 GCA_035533915.1 Streptosporangiaceae bacterium | reverse complement strand
GCGTATCGGGCACATCGGCACTACATCAGAGCCGGCCCTCCGTAAGCAACACGCCACACTGGGCCGGCCGGCAAAGTTTCCTGGCACCTGCTCAACTCGCCAGTCGACACGACGCCGAAGGGACGTGAATGCTTACGTTTGGATTACTAATCCAATGTCCTGTTATCACGTGCGACTCGCTGAGAGGCGAATGGCACGAACTGGCTGGCCCCTTAGTCCTTAATCCAAGCCAGGACGCCCTAACAATGACCAGCCTCATCGGCGAGTTCACGGTCCGCCGTTCCCGCCCGGCCGTTCCGGCCCCGGCCCGGCTCATGCCCCAGCCTCATTCCCAGTGCCGCGTCAGATCGGCGATCCTTGTTACCCCGCGCCGGACCGCAGCGCGGGTCACGTCGAGCAGCGCCGCCGCGGTGATCGCGATCAGCCCGGCTCCGGCGAGCGCGAGCCAGGCGCCGACGCCGCCCCAGTGCGGCACGACCCGCACCAGCGGCACCACGACAAGCAGCAGCAGTGCCGCCACGAGCGCGGCCACGCCGCCGATCAGCCGCCGCCGGACCCGCGTCAGCGTCCCCCAGCCGATCAGCACCAGCGCGATCCCGGAGCCGAGCAGGCCATAGCCAGGTCCGCGGCTCACCGCCTGCACCAGCGAGGCACCCATCATCAGGACCATTCCGGTGATCTCCAGGGCGGCCACGTCCGGCGTGGTGACAGGCCGGCCGGCGGCGCCAGGTTCGCCCGGCGCACGGCTGGTCCCGAGCCCGGCCCCCGCGCCCGGCGCACGGCCGGCCCCCGGCCCGCTCGCAGACCGGCGGGCAACCCGGAGCAGGCTGGCGCAGGCCAGGGCGGCCACCCCGATCGGTACGGTGAACCACTGCGGCTGCCAGGCCAGCGCCGCCGAGGCGTAGACCAGCCATGCGGCGCACAACGGCACCGGGACCAGAGCCTCCAGGCCGGGCCGTTTCAGCGTGACCGCCATGGTCACGACGAGCACAGCCGCCAGGACAAGGGCCGCGACCAGCGGAGCATGGTCAGGTTCGGCCAGCACCCCGGCTGCCACTGCGGTGACGCTGGCTGCGGCCGCCAGGAGCAGCAGCGGGCCGGCCCACACAGCAGCGAAGCGCCGCCGCCACGGCGTGAGCAGCAGGCCGTTCACCGCCAGCCCGGCGACGGTCGCTCCCCAGGAGACGCCGACGACACCAGCGGACACTCCGTCGGCGAGTGCCGTCGCTGAACCGGTCAGCGCGATCACGGCCAGCCAGCGCAGGACCGGGGCTCGCAGCGGTGCCGCGGCCATCCCGCAGCCGACCGCGACCGCGGCCATCGCGCCCGAGACGAACGGCCCGGCGCTGGCGGACACGGCTGGTGCCGCAAGTCCGGCACCGGCCACGACGACGACCGCGGTCGCGGCGCTCCCCCACACCCGCGCCCAGTCCGCCGCCTGCTTTCCCAGCCGGATCCCCGCAGCCGCGAGCAGGACCAGGACCCCGCCGGCCAGGCTGCTCACCTGTACCGCGAACGTCGGCGACGCTTCCTGCCAGACCAGCGCCGCCGTCCACGCCCCGAGGCCGCAGAGCGCGCTGGCGACCTGCAGCGTCAGCCGCGTCCGACCCTGCTGGCGCGCGGCGAGCACGGCTGCCGCGACGGCGATCCCAGCGAACGCCAGGCTCGCCCAGCCAGCGCTGGCCACAGCGGCGCCGGCCAGGATCAGCACGGCCCCGGCCACCGCCCACGGCCACCGCCGCAGCCCGGCGGCAACGGCTACCGCCAGCCCGCCGCAGCCCACCGCGGTAGCCGCCACCTCGGTCCCCCCGGCCACCGACACCGCCAGGCCGGCCAGCGCCAGCAAGTGCGCCGCCACGAAAAGCGACAGGTCCCAGCGCTCCCAGGGACGCACCGCCCGGTGCCGCCGTGGCACGGTGACTTCCGCCGCCACCAGCGCGACCGCGGCCATGTCCACGAGCAGCCACGGGTAGTCCCGCAGGCTCCACGGCAGCACGGCACCGAGTCCCGCGGCGGCCAGCGCCGCGCCGGCTCCGCCAAGCACGCCGAGACGGAGCAGTACCCCGGCGGTTACCGTGACGGCCGCCGCGGCGAGCAGCGTCCAGCCGGCCCGGTGAACCGACCCGCCCGCGCTGCCGAGCAGCCCGATCATGCTAGCGGCCGTGCCGACCACGACCGGGGCGCGCGACAGCCTCGTCAGGCGGCTGGGAGTCGTGCCCGGATCCCCAGCGCCGGTGCCGAGCCGGTCGGCGGCCAGGCTGCCGAGTACCAGCGCCGATCCCCAGCCGAAGATGACGGTGGACCAGTACGACCCGGGCAGTCCCAGCCGGTCCGCCGCGAGCACCGCGAACGGCACGCTGGCCAGCCACGCGGCCCAGACGGACAGGCGGCGCCGCAACGACGGCCCGGCGATCAGCGGCACGGCCAGCACAACCCCGGTGGCGACCAGCGCCGGATCGCGGTACTCGGTAAGGACAGCCGCGAGCACCGCGGTCCACGCGCCGGTGTCGGCGAGCGCGAGCGCGACGCGATGCCAGGACCGCCGCAGCGCCTGAGCATGGAGCGTCCGGCCAAGCAGCAGGTACCCCAGCGCTAACGCGGTCAGCCGCGCAACTGCCCAAGGCCCGGCGGCGAACCAGCCGCCAACCTGGAAGAGGTCAAAACTGAACAGCATCAGCGAGGCCGCGGCGACCTCGGCGGGCAACTGCCGCAGCACGGTCTGAACGGCGGCCTTCGTGCGGTCGCCGAGCCCGCGGACCAACGCCCCGGCGCACCGCACCAGCAGGTCGGGGATGACCGTGCCGCCTGTCTCCTGCGCGACCGTGGTCAGGGCGGCACCGGTCGCCGCCAGGCCGAGCACCGTGACCGGAATGACCGCAGCCAGGCTGCCCGCGTCGACAGCCGCCAGCGGCACGCAGGCCAGGCCGGCCAGGTGGCCGATCATCCCGACGTGACCTGCTGGCATGGCTCGCCACCACGCGGCCACTCCGACGGCGAGCAAGGCCGCGCCAGCGATCAGCACCATCCTGGCACCGAAGCCGAGCGCGGTGACTCCGAACAGCAGCCAGGCCGCCCAGAGCATCGCGACGCCGGTCAGCCAGGTGCGCGGCACCGGGCGGAGCGGGGACACGGCCACGGCCGCGGCCACCGCCGCCGCACCGGCCGCGGACCAGCCAGTCGGAGCCGCGCCGATGGTCAGCACGGCCACGGCGACCGCCGCCGCCGGCATCCACCAGGACCAGAACCGGTCCGCCGGCCGCGCGAATACCCGGACGCAGCAACTGCCGGCCAGTACCAGTAGCCCGCCGACCCCGACGGGCACATCACCAGCGAGGACCCCCAGCAACCCGAACAGAACGCCCGCCGGAACCACAGCGGCTGCGATCGTCAAGATCGCGACCGGGTACGGCCAGCGCCCCGGCCGCAGCCGCCGGGCGTGCGACCAGGCCGATACGGCCGCGCTCGCCGTGAGCAGCGCCCCGGGCGCGGCGACAGCGCTCGCCAGCCCGGCGACCATGGCAACCACAGGAACTACCTCGGCACCGCGGGCCGCGGTGCCGCGCAGCCCTCGCTCGGTCACGCCGACGCAGGCCACCGCCACGACGACACCCGCCCAGCCGAGACCGAGCGCGGGCACCAGCGCCCAGGCGGTCAGCACCACGACCAGGCTCTCCAAGATGACCCGCACCGAACCGGCGAGCCTCCGGTCGCACAATTCAAGAGCCAGTATGGCCGCCGCGCCGGAGACAGCGACCGGTATCGGTGGCCAGCCAGCCACGCCAGCGGCCAATCCTTCGAGCAGCGCCAGGATGCCGAGCCCGACCAGGCCGGCCGGGAACAGCACTGCCACCTTCAGCCTGCGGCCCAGGCCACGCGAGACCGCCAGCGTGACGGCGAGAGCGACGAGCATCGCGGCGACCTCACCTGGCCTCGGGACGGCGATCTCGCGGCCCGCCGGAACGGGCCGGTACCAGCCAAGCGCCGCCATGCCCGCGGCGAGCCACAGCGCCGGGCCTACCAGGTGCGGCAGCGGGCTTGCCGGATGACGCCAGCCCCATGCGGCGTAACCGGCCGCCACCAGGACAGGCGCGGCGCTGAGCGCGGCGGCCAGCGGCACGCCGGTCAGGTCAGGCGGGAATGCGGCCCCGTCGACGAACGCGGCGAGCACGGCGACGAGCACGAGCAACCCGCCGAGGAACTCCAGCGAACGGGCCGGGACGACAATTCCGCGCCGGTGCAGCAACCAGGCCGATACGAGCATCGCGGCGGGCGCGAGCCCTTCGGCGACCGGCCGGAGGCCGACCCGGACCGAGGAGAAGGAGAACGCGGTCAAGCCGAACAGGCCCGCGAATAGCAGCAGCACGCCGAGGTAGGCCAGGCCATGGACAGCGAGGTCCGACCGGACCGTCTCGCGCGTGGCACGCCAGAAGCGGCGGACTGGACTTGGTGCCGCTGGCGGGGTGACCGGCCAAGGCCGGGCCTGGGCAGGCGGCGTCACGGCCGGCGCAACGACCCGGGGCGGAAGGGCCACTGGCGGAAAAACCACTGGCTGGGTGACCGGCGGCAGGGCTGCCCGCGGCGCCGACGGTACGAGCGGGGCCAGCCCGGCCAGCGAATGCTCGCGGGCGGCGACCCTGGCGAGCAGGCCTCGGTATGCCTCCCCGCTGACCGCGCCCTCGGAGCGTGCCTGATCGAGGAACCGCTCCAGGTAGTGCAGATGAGCAAGTTCTGCCGCCGGGCCGCTCTCGACCGCCGGGCCGCTCTCGACCGCCGGGCCGCCTTCTGCCGCCGGGCCGCCATTGACCGCCAGGCCGTCCCTGCCCGTCATGCCGTCGGTCGATGTCATTTCCGCCACCCCAACCCCGCGGTCCCACTGTGCTACCGAAGCGGCGCAAGCTGTCAGGGGCAGATAGTCCTAGTAATGGCGGCAAAAGTCCTGATGCATGGCCTATGTGATCCGAGGCTCGTGAAGTGGCGATGCTTTTGCAGCCGCCGTAGCCGCGATCGCAAGCCGGTCGATGCCGTATCCACTGATCAGCAGCCGTTCCTTTGCACTGCCGAGCAACTGCGCCGTCCAGTCGACGAAGCCGCCGTCGGCGACTTCGAGTGGCTCTTCCGCGCCGAACCGCGCGAAGATCTTGAAGCAGAGCCGCTGGTAATAGCCGCGGCCGCCCGCACGCTCCGGCTCTGGCACTACCTCCACTCCGGCGACCCCGGCGAACTCTTCCCTGACCGCCGCCAGCACGCCAGACGACGGCCCGTCCAGGCAGGTGATCGCGATGCTGACCGCGTCGGCGCCGAGCACGGAAAGCCCGCGGACGGCCAGTCTCAGGTGCTCGGCCAGGTGCTGACGCTCGAATTCCAGGCTGCCCGAATCCCGGCCAGCCGTGACCACGCCAACCAACTGGAAGTGCGCGAAGCTGACCGGTCCGCTGAAGAGCTGTGCCCGCGTCACCCGCTGCGCCGCGGCTAGCCTGACCGCCCGCGCGGACCGGGGAGCAGCATCAAGAAGCCGGCGCCGGCGCACGGCAGCCTCCAGGGCGAGGCCGTTCGTCGGGTCAGCCGCGACCTCACTCCCCCGGATTGTCGCGATCACGTTGCGCTGGTCCACGCGTGCCGTGACCGAGTGCGAGCCGAGCGGCAGCACTGGTGCCAGGACCACGATGTCAAAGTTCGCGCCGAACGCCGCCAGCATGGCATCCTGCGCCCGGCTCAGCGCGGCGAAGTCCACCGAACCCGGCCCGACGAAGCGGTCGGTGCGATACCGCCGCATGACGTCCGCGGCGGACAGCCGCCCCGCGCGCCTGCGGAATACCTCAAGAAGCAAGGTCGCCAGGTCTGCGCCCGGCAATTCCGCGAGGATATCGGGCAGCTCGGCCGCGGTTAGCTGCCCGCGGTTCGCGGCGAGATCACGGACGATCCTGGAAACGGCGCGGGAAGAGGCGTCCGGCACAGCGGGTCCCGCTGGCACCGCAAACTCGTTCATGACCAGACATCATCGCGAAACACCGCCGCTGCGGGCGAACGAGTTTCGCGCCACGTCAGACTTCCACCACGTCAGACTTCCACCACCACGGGGATGATCATCGGACGACGGCGGTAGTTGCTGTTGACCCACTTGCCCAGCGTGCGGCGGATCAGCTGGCCGAGCTGATGGGCGTCGTTGATCCCGTCCGCCGCCGCCCTGGCCAGCGCATCTTCGAGCAACGGCCGCACGGCGGCGAACGCGGCCTCGTCGATGCCTGAGCCCCGAGCGTGAATCTCCGGCCCGGCGACGAGTTTGCCGCTCGTCGAGTCGACGACGACGACCGCCGAGATGAAGCCCTCTTCGCCGAGGATCAGCCGGTCTTTCAGCGAGGTCTGCGTCACCTCGCCGACCGTCAGCCCGTCGACGAAGACGTAGCCGCAATGCACCTTCCCGGTCACCGAAGCCCTGCCGCCGACCAGGTCGACCACGATCCCGTCCTCGGCGAGCACGATGTTCCCGGCCGGCACGCCGGTCAGCGCCGCGAGGTCCGCGTGCGCTTTCAGATGCCGCCATTCGCCGTGGATAGGCATGAAGTTGCTCGGTCTGACCATGTTGAGCACGTAAAGCAGTTCGCCAGCCGGGGCGTGGCCGGAAACGTGCACCAGCGCGTTACCCTTGTGCACGACCCGCGCTCCCAGCCTGGTCAGGTCGTTGATCACCCGGGACACCGCGGTCTCGTTTCCCGGGACCAGTGACGAAGCCAGGATCACCGTGTCGCCAGGAGCGATCCTGATCGGATGGTCCCGGCCGGCCATCCGGGCGAGCGCGGACATCGGCTCGCCCTGCGAACCTGTGGAGATCAGCACGATCTCGTGCGGCGGATGTTCCTCCGCGTCTTTCAGGTCCACGATCAGCCCGCCGGGCACGGACGGAATCCTCAGGTACCCGAGGTCCCCGGCGACGCCCATGTTGCGCACCATCGAGCGGCCGACCAGTGCGACCTTCCTGCCGTGCTCGGCCGCGGTGTCCATCACCTGCTGCACCCGGTGCACGTGGCTGGCGAAGCACGACACGATGATCCGCTGCTCGGCGGCGCTGAACACGTCAGAGAGCACCGAGGCGATGGCCCGCTCGCTGGTCACGATGCCCGGTACCTCGGCATTCGTGGAATCCGACATCAGCAGGTCCACGCCCTCAGCACCGAGCCGCGCGAACCCGCCCAGATCGGTGAGCCGCCCGTCCAGCGGCAGCTGGTCCATCTTGAAATCGCCCGTATGCAGGACGAGGCCGGCGTCGGTCCTGATCGCAACTGCCAGCGCGTCCGGAATCGAGTGATTGACGGCGAAAAACTCAAGGCCGAACGCACCCAACGACTCGCGGGAGCCGGCGTCAACCTCTATGGCCTGCGGAGTGATCCGGTGCTCGGCGAGCTTGCTGGCGACCAAGGCCAGCGTCAGCTTCGACCCGACGAGGGGGATATCGGCCCGGCGCCGCAGCAGGTAGGGTACGGCTCCGATGTGATCTTCGTGGGCATGGGTGAGGACGAGCGCCTCGACCTGGTCCAGCCGGTCGTCGATGGCGCTGAAGTCCGGCAGGATCAGGTCGACGCCCGGGGTATCCGGATCGGGGAACAGCACGCCGCAGTCCACGATCAGCAGCCGGCCGCGATGCTCGAAGACGGTCATGTTGCGGCCGACTTCGCCCAGACCGCCCAGGGCGACGATCCGCAGGCCGCCGTCGGGCAGCGGCGGCGGCGGTCCGAGCTCGGGATGCGGATGACTCACCGGAGCTTGACACCGCCAGCCACGAGGTCCGTCCGCAGGTGCTCGATCTCGGCCTGGGTGGCGTCGACCAGCGGCAGCCGTACCGGTCCGCCGGGCAGGCCGAGCAGCGAGAGCGCGGCCTTGGTGGCGATCACGCCCTGAGTGCGGGTCATGATGCCGGTGTAGACGGGCGTCAGCTCGCGGTGGATCGTCCTGGCAGCGGCGACGTTGCCGGAGAAGTACGCGCCGATCAGCTCAGCCAGCTGGTCGCCCACCACATGACCGACCACGCTGACGAACCCGGAAGCACCGATCGACAGCCACGGCAGGTTCAGCAGGTCGTCGCCGCAGTAGAAGACCAGGTCGGTAGCGGACATGACGCGGGACCCCGCGGCCAGGTCGCCCTTGGCGTCCTTCACCGCCACGATCCGATCGTGCTCGGCCAGCCTGAGCAGGGACTCGGTGGCGATCGGCACGCCAGACCGGCCAGGGATGTCGTAGAGCATGACCGGCAGCCCAGTCGAGTCAGCCACCGCAGTGAAGTGCGCGATGAGGCCGTTCTGCGGCGGCTTGTTGTAGTACGGCGTCACCACGAGGAGGCCGTCCGCACCCGCCCGCTCGGCCTGCCTGGCCAGTTCGCAGCTATGTGCCGTGTCGTTGGTGCCGACCCCGGCGACGACAGTTGCCCGGTCACCGACCGCCTCGACGACGGTCCGCAGCAACCGGTCCTTCTCCGCGTCCGAAGTGGTCGGCGACTCGCCTGTGGTGCCGCTGATCACCAGGCCGTCGTTGCCCATCTGGGAGACGAGATGGTCGGCTAGCCGCGCGGCCCCGGGATGGTCGACCGCTCCGTCGCTCGTCATCGGGGTAACCATCGCGGTGAGCATTCGCCCGAACGGGGCGGCAGGAGCCTGGGCGCGGTCGCCGCTCCTCGCAGTTTCACTCATAACCCAGAACGCTACCGGGCCGCACGTCCCGCGGGTACCGCCGGCACGGCCGTAACGTCGGCATATCTCGTCAGCACCCGCAGCGGGCGGCCGCGGAACGGGCCAGGCGAGGTGAGACACGACCAGGCGACGTGAGCTCGGGGGTACCCACGCCGCCTGCGTCTACTCCATTATCGGTCGCCATAGCAATGTGCGTTACGCGCTGCTCCAAATCTGCAACGACAGTGACCAAAAAGCCGGGAATTAAGCACGAGGCTTCCGCTGCGTGACATCAATTCGCTGGACGCGTCCGTTCGGCCCAGCCGACGACCTTCGGCATGATCAGCCCGATCGCCACGAAGAAGCCGCCCATCAGCAACCAGCCAGGTGCACCCCAGGTGACGCACAGCAGGCCAAGCACCGACGGTGCGACAGCGCCAGCCAGCCCGGTGCCGAATCCGAAGACCCCGGAGTACTGACCCTGGGCGTGAGCGGGCGCGAGCCGCACGCGCAGCTCAAGGGAGCCAGCTGTGTACCAGAGTTCACCCACCGTGTGCAGGCCGATCCCGGCCAGCATCACTGCCATGGCAAGCCACCAGCTCGTTCCCGCCGCTGCGGCGATCAGGGCCATGCCCCGACAGGAATGCGACTCCGGCGCGGCGAATGGCCCGGCCAGCGGCGGACGTGTCGTCGATGCCCCGGCTCGCCCTGACCTGGAGAACCACCACCATGCCGGTGTTCACCAGCACGCTGGCGCCGACGAACCAGCGCGGCGCTTGCGTGTGCTCGGCAATCCATAACGGAAGCGCGAAGACCAGCACAGCGCCCTGGATGCCCATGAGACCGTCGAGCAGGCTTACCACGACGTAGGCAGGGTCTTTCAGGGCGATCCAGCGTCCCGTTTCGGCCGGCTTGCGGACTGGCGGCAGGTGCGGCAGGCGGCCGATGATGGCCGCGCTGACTGCGGAACTCAGGGCATTGGCCAGCACCAGCGCCAGATATGCGGCGCGTGTGTCCAGCTGGACGGCGAGTCCGGCCGCGACGGCACCGATGCTTCCCGCGAGATTGACCAGCGCCCGCAGATAGGCGCGGTACCTGGTCAGGTTCGGGCCGCCGAAGCCGCGGACCAGCGGTGCACGCGCCGCCCGGCTTGCGGAGCTAGCGAGCGCGGTCAGGCAGATCACCGCGACGAACAGCAGGAAGGCGCGACAAGCACCAGCGCGGCCATCGCGGCAGCCTGGATCAGCAGCGTCAGCTGGTAAACCTCGCGCGGCCCGCGCCGGTCTGCCACATGCCCGACCGGAATCCCGGCGAACAGGCCAACAACTGCGGCGACGCCCATTCCCAGGCCGACTTCCGGCAATGACAGGCCGATCGACCGGGTGTAGAAGAGAGAGGCGCTGACCATGAAGACGCCGCTGCCCAGCATGTTGATGAAACTCGCGAGTGCCAGCAGGCGCTTAGGCCCTGGCTCAGGGATCAGGCCATGCTCGACCAGCCATGGCTGCTTGCGCGATGTCCCGTTTCTGTGATAACATATCAAGATGACATATAGCTAAATATCTTAATATCCACAATTATTACTATGACGATTGACCACGAAGAATGTCAATCGCTCGCGTTCAGCGTCAGCCCGCTCCGCCTGCCTGGCCAGTTCGCACGACTGTTTGTACGCGATTAGCTACAACATCCGTCATCTTGACTAGCTTTGCCGAACGCTGTTGCCAGCGCGGACCTTCGCGCACCCCTGCCTCTTCGACTACCGCGCTACCTGATCCCGTAGCCACGGATGATGGTCTGGACCGAGCGATCCCCGGTGACGTCGGTCACGATGGTGCGCAGCGATACGAATCCGCTCGCCGGGTCATGCACCCTGGCTAGCCAGTTCCCGCCGGATTCGGCCACGCGCACGGGTCGCCAGGTGCGACCGTCGTCGAACGACACCAGCAGTTGGACCTTCGTGATCCGGTAGCCGCGCGTGTGGAGTCCGCGCCAGATCCTGAGCACGAGCGGCGTGACCGCCCTGGGGGCGGCATCGTTGCGCAGGTCAAGGCCCTGTGGCAGCAGCGTGGTCATGCTGACCGGCACGCTCAGGAAACCTAGGTGACTACCCGGCGCATGGAACCGCCAGGTCAGTCCGACCCGCGCTGACAGTACCGCGGCGGTGACCCCTGCCGGGGGCGGCGTGCGCCTGGCAGTCACGGACAAGGTGTACCAGCCCGCGTGCCTGATCCAGGCCTTGAAGTACTGCCCGTTGCCGCCGCGGAACCTCATGGTCCTGATCGTCCTGCCGCGCGCGCTCAGCTTCACGACGCCGTCAGCGCAGCACTGCGCGCCGTGCGCCAGTGGGTCCGACCAGAACTCTCCGAGTCCCAGGATGACCTCGCTCGTGGCGAAGGGCGTGAAGTACCGCGGCAGCGCATCAGGCGACGGCCCGCGGACCGCCTGGCCGAACGTCCAGGTATAGCGATGGCCGGCGAGTACCTTCCCCGTCCTGCCCGACGTGTCGTCGCTTCGGTCGAACGGTAGGTAAACAGCGCCTACCTTCCCTGCGCTCACGCGCAGCGTGGTCTGAAAGGGCACCGGCGAAGGGGCCGTTCCGGTTCCGTCGGTCGCACCGCACGACGCCAGGTTGAATGCCTGGAGATAGCCTGAGCCGCCGTTGCTGGCCCCGGCAGCGACCCGGAGCGTCAGCGTCGCCAGATCCGACTGTCCGAACGAGAACCGGAGCGCACCGGGAATGCCTCTCCTGACGCCGCCGACCAGGTAACCGCTTCCGTCAGTCCCCTGCCAGTCCGCGCCGAAGGCGAACTGCAGGCCGGGCGCGCGCGACGGGACGGCGAATATGACTTCCGCGCCATCCGTCTGCGCGAGCTGAATGCCCAGGTCGGACTGCGGCGCACACAGGACCGCGAACGGGCCGCCTACCTCCTGCACCCCCGGGATCCGTAGGCTGACCAGGACCCGGCGGCCCTGCCGGGCGTCGAACGTCACCGTCCGAACCGTCCGGACCCGCACGACCTGCGCCATGAGCGTGCCGCTTGCCTGACTCGCACCGGAGGCAGAGGTATAGACAACGGTGCCGAGGAGATACCTGCCGGGCGGCAGGTCCAAGACGCCGGACGCGCTCGCCGAGTACTCGGGAAAAGGCGTGATGAAGCCGACCGGAACGGCCACTACCACGCGGTCGGCGAACTGGTGCCCGTTCCGGTCGATGGCCCGCACGATAATTCGGGCCATCGCCGCCGTGCCGGCCCGAACCGGTGCCGAACCCGCGAATGCGCTTGCTGACGGCCCCACCACCGCGCTCAAGGCCAAGACCAAGGCCAGCCCGGCAACTCTCGTTCGCACCATTCCGTATCCCTACATCGTCAAATTTGTCGTAAAGATATGGTACGAAAAACTTGGCACGAGCATAAGTGCATATTTAGAAGCACTGGCTGAGAATCCGAGTGGAGTATGGCGTCGCAGGCTGCGCTCGCGCACCAGACCGACGCGCGCACCAGACCGACGCGCGCACCAGCCGCCGCAGGCACCGCGCCCAGCGGGCGGCGGCGCGGACGAAAACTGGCGGGGCGATAGGACACGGCCGGGCCGCAAGGTAATAAGCGTCGCTGAAATGGACGAGGCCCCCGCATGTATGAGATGCAGGGGCCCCGCTTCAGGCCATCCAGTGCTAACTCGCCTATCGCCCAGGCGAGCCGGTTCGCCGGGGCGATCGGCGATCCACGCTCAGTATGACCTGCCAACGGTCCAGGGCACCCGCTGGAAGTCCGGTCTCCCGGCCTTCCGCGACCCGCTCAAGGACTGGTTTCCCGACCCTCTCGCGCTTCGGAGTTGCCTCCGAGTGGTACCCGTTTTCGCTGGTAGAGAAGTTCTACTGCCAACCAGGCCGCGAGCACAAGGGGCTCGGCGGAGGAATTTCAAGATTCTTTAGCCATCCACAAGCCGCTCCACCGAGCGGCCCAAGTTGTCCACAGACCAACGAGTTATCCACCGGAATCATCCACAGGTTCCGCTCCCGTGGACAGGCGAGCTAAACGCCCGGTCTCCGTCCACCGGAAGCGGCACAAGCCCCGGTCTCCGTCCGCCAAGGGCCTCAGAACACTGGAATGATGTCGTCGGCGCTGATGTCCGCGGACACGTCGACACCATCGATGTCGAGCTCGGGGACTGCGGGAAACTCGATTCCCCACCGCTGCACGATGACCCGGATCTTGGCGATCGCGTTGCGCCAGTTGTCGGCTTGCTCCTCGTAGGAGAGCACGCCCAGGCCGGCGTCTCTGGCATGGTCCATCAGCACCCGGTGGTTCTGCAGGAAGTACGGCGGCAGTTCCCAGAACCCCTCTGGCGGCTCCCACAAGATCATCGACAAGAAGATGAAGCCAGCCCGGAGTTGCCTGGTGATCGTTACCCTGACGTCATCGGTCAGCCCCGGCCACTCGTTCTCCAGGATCGTCATGCAGATCTGCAGGTGCCGCGATTCGTCGCGGCCGATCTTATGGAACATCTCCGAGAACACGGGGTGCTTGGCGCCGGTAGCCATACCGCGGAACAAGGTAGACGCCGCCATCTCGCCCATCATGAAGCTGGTGAACAGCACCGGCAGCGAGTACCGTCCGACGGCGTTGTTGTAGCCGTTCCAGTACCGGCCGCCGTTGTGGTAGAGCCAGCCGATGTTGTTGTGTGCGGCGCGCTCCAGGTCAGTCGACGGCGTCCAGTTCAGCGGGCCGCCCGGCCACAACGCGGCGATCGCCCGCTGGCAGCACTCTTCGTGGTTCATCTCGTCCCTGGTGATCGAGAAGAAGCACTTGCGGACCGGGTCCTCCTCGTGCTGCTCGAAGGCCCGGATCATGGCACGGGCGAACACGGCGGGACCTGAGGCGTCGAAGTTGGCCAGCACCGAGAACCAGTACATGATGCCAAGCCGCTGCTCGGTAGTGAACTCTTCGGCTCGCAGGCCGTCCCAGGGCAGGTCGGCCGGGTTCCAGGCCATCAGCTTGGACTTCTGGTAGATCGCAGCCAGCTTCTCGGTCTCCACCCGCCACTCCATCGGGTAGATGTTCGGCTGCGGCACCTCCGGCGCAGGCCAGAATCCGCCTTCGGGGACCACCAGCTCGTGATCGAGATCTGCCACGTCCTGCTCCGTCCTCTACGCGCCGCGCTGTGCCGGGCCACCGATCCGGCAGCTGGCCCGAGTCGGCGGCCAAGCTGCCGATATATGACAGCCTAAGGCCAGTCCTGCGGAAAGTCGTCACAAGGTCGCGGACGCGGAGGACATCCAGTACGCCGGGACGCC
This sequence comes from Streptosporangiaceae bacterium, assembly GCA_035533915.1. Taxonomy (GTDB): domain Bacteria; phylum Actinomycetota; class Actinomycetes; order Streptosporangiales; family Streptosporangiaceae; genus Chersky-822. Next base: position 152,011 of record DATLSX010000130.1, on the reverse strand, counting down.
GGGACGCCGGGGCACCGGGGCACCGGGGCGCGTGCCGCGTGCCGCCGCACGGATAGCCCGCCGGCCTGCCGCCGGCCGGACCGCTTCCCGCCGAACCGGCCACACTTCATACCGGCCTAAAACTTGCCGTACCCGGTCCGGCCCAGGAATAGGGGACGCAACTAATACGCGTTATCCCCTCGGCGTATTTCTGCAATTTTAGCGCGGCAATTCATTGTTAATTCAATGGGAACAAGAGGGGACCATAGTCCCCTTGCGCGAGAACGGCGCCCGGTTTCATAATGAAAACTAAGACCCATAGGTTCCCTGAATTCGAAATTCAATTGACACAACATATCCCCGCTTTTCCCAATCGATTCTCCCAGGAGAGGTCATGAACGAGAAATTCGAAGCCGACGCGACTTCGTCAACTTCGACAGCGTCAACTTCGACAGCGTCAACTTCGACAACCCAGACCCAGGCCGAGACCACCACGACCGAAGCGGCTCCCGACGCCCCGGCGCAGGTCCCGGCGCCTGCCCGCAGCGTAGAGGGCGTCGTGACGCCGGCTAAGCGGCAGGCTGCGGCAAAGCACGCCTCGGCTCTTCGGCAGAGCAAAGGTAGCACGGCTCTTATGACCGCGCCGACCCCTGCCGTGATTAACCCAAACGTTCCGCCGGATTACTTCGGCCCTTATCCGAACTACGCCAACAGCCCGCTCCCAACCATCGACCCGATCACACATCAGGTGGTTCCCGGGACGGGGATGCGTAAATTCTTCGATACCCTGGCGGGGGTCGATCTGGCCAACGCGAACAACCTCGGGAACTACATCCCGCGGGCGGTGCCCGACACCATCACATTCCCGGGATGTGACTATTACGAGATCGCGCTGAAGCGATACACCCAGAAGATGAGCAGCGATCTGCCCGCGACGCGACTCCAGGGCTACGTCCAGCTCAACAACGGGACGGACTCGACCGGCCACAACACGATCGCCCCGCCGGCCAAGCCGTATTTCCTCGGTCCGATGATCTTCGCGCAGAAGGACCGGCCGGTCCGCGTGAAGTTCGTCAACATGCTGCCGACCGGCAGCGGCGGGAACCTGTTCCTGCCGGTGGACACCACCATCGACGGAGCGGGCGCCGGCCCGATCGGCGGTTCCTCGAACTACACCCAGAACCGGGCCATCCCGCACCTGCATGGCGGCCATACGCCGTGGATCAGCGACGGAACGCCGTACCAGTGGATCACCCCGGCCGGGGAGACCACGGCCTACCCCAGGGGCGTCAGCGCACGGAACGTTCCCGACATGCCTGACCCGGGGCCGGGAGCCATGACGTTCTTCTACACGAACCAGCAGAGCGCACGGCTGCTGTGGGTGCACGATCACGCGCTGGCGATCACCCGGCTCACCGTGTACTCGGGCGCGGCTCTGCCGTACGAGGTGCAGGACCCGGTCGAGCGCGGCCTGGTCAGGTCCGGGGTCATCCCGGCCGACGAGGTACCGCTGGTCGTCCAGGACAAGACCTTCGTCCCCGACGACACCCAGCTCGGTATGGAGGACCCGACCTGGGACAAGTCCAAGTGGGGCGGCAGAGGCAACCTGTGGTTCCCGCACGTCTACATGCCGAACCAGAACCCGGGCAGCAACACCGGCGCGACCGCGATGGGCCGATGGGACTACGGGCCGTGGTTCTGGCCGCCGTTCACCGGCCTGACCCACGGCCCGATCCCGAACCCGTACTTCGACCCGATCAACGCTCCGTGGGAACCGCCGCTGGCACCAGGCACGCCGACGCCGACGCAGGTCCCCGAAGCGTTCATGGACACCCCGGTGGTCAACGGGACGGCGTACCCGCGCCTTGCCGTACAGCGCAAGGCCTACCGGTTCCGGATCCTGAACGCAGCGAACGACCGCACCTGGAACCTGCAGTTGTACTTCGCCAAGTCCAATGCGGCGACGTGGAAACCGGACGGCACCCTCAACGACCCCAACTCCGGGGAAGTCCCGATGGTCGAAGCGTGTGCCAGCCCCACCTTCCCGCCGACCTGGCCGACCGACGGCCGCGCTGGCGGAGTCCCTGACCCGGCCGCATCCGGACCGGAGATGATCCAGATCGGCAACGAAGGCGGTTTCCTGCCAGCTCCGGTGGTACTGCCGAACCAGCCGATTAACTACGAGTACAACCGGCGGAACATCGTGGTACTGAACGTCACGGACCACACGCTGCTGCTCGGACCCGGTGAGCGAGCCGACGTCATCATCGACTTCTCCCAGGTCCCGGCAGGTTCCAAGGTGATCATGTACAACGACGCGCCTGCGCCCGTACCGGCCTTCGACCCTCGGTACGACTACTACACCGGCGATCCTGACCAGACCACCTCAGGCGGAGCACCGACCACTCAGCCCGGCTACGGCCCGAACACCAGGACCGTCCTGCAGTTCGACGTCCAGCCGGGTACTCCCGCTCCCGCATTCGATCTGGCCGCCCTTCAGGCGCAACTCCCGGTCGCCTACGCGGCCAGCCAGAATCCGCCAATAGTCCCCGAATCGGCATATAATGCCGCCTTTGGTACTACCTCAGTGGACAACTACGTGCGGATCCAGGACAACTTCCTGACCTGGACGGGCCTGCCCACGCCGATGCCCTTGCAGCCCAAGGCGATCCAGGAACTGTTCGACACCGACTACGGGCGGATGAACTCGATCCTGGGCACCGAACTGCCCAATACCAACTTCCTCATCCAGACGACGATCCCGCTCAAGTACATCGATCCGCCGACGGAGACCATCCAGGCCTCCGCACCAGGAGCGCCGATCGAGTCAGCGCACGACGGCACCCAGATCTGGAAGGTCACGCACAACGGGGTGGACACGCACGCCATCCACTTCCACCTATTCGACGTGCAGCTAATCAACCGCGTCGGCTGGGACGGCGCGATCAGGCCACCCGACCCCAACGAACTCGGCTGGAAAGAGACCGTACGGATGAACCCGCTGGAAGACTGCATTGTCGCCCTGCGGCCGACGACTCCGACCTTGCCGTTCAAGATCGGCAACAGTATCCGGCCGCTGGCCCCGACCATGCCGCTCGGCACGACCACCGAATTCACCGGCGTGGACCCGACCACCGGAAACCCGGTCACGGTCGTCAACGCGCCTTTCAACTTCGGCTGGGAGTACGTCTGGCACTGCCACCTGCTCGGCCACGAAGAAAACGACATGATGCGGCCGATCGTGTTCCTGGCCGCGCCGGCTGCCCCGTCGAACCTGACGGCTGTCCAGCGGACCGCCACGTCGGTGCAGCTCACCTGGAGGAACAACGCCACCAACCCAGCCGCCACCCAGATAACCATCCAGCGGGCGACGAACTCGGCCTTCACCCAGAACCTGACGCCCTTCACGGCCCCGGGGACAGCCACTACGTTTACCGACACCACGGTCAGTGCGGGAGTGACCTACTTCTACCGGGTCAGGGCGGAGAACGACGTCGCCTACTCGGAGTGGTCGAACACGGCGACCGTGACCATCGCTGTGGCACCGCCCGCGCCGACAAACCTGATCGCGAGGGCAACGGCAGTCGGTCTCACCTCTGCCAGGATCGACATGAGCTGGACGGAGAGCGCGACTGCCACGATCACCGGCTTCACCGTCCAGCGCGCCACGAACTCCGGGTTCACTACCGGTGTCGTGACCGCGAACGTGTCCGCCGCTACTAGGGCGTTCGCGTTCACCGGTCTGGCTCGGGGGACGCTGTACTACGTCCGAGTGCGGGCAGTTAACGGACCTGTCAGCTCGGCCTGGGTCACAGCGAGCGCCAAGACGCCATAACAGCAATCCGGGCAGGGACACGGCTGCCCGGTGAGCGCCGCGCGGCGGCCGACGGGGCACCCGCCTCGCCGGCCGCCGCGTGATCCCGGCCGCCGCGTGATCCCGGCCGCCGCGGCGCCATCCCCGCAAGTGCCGTCCGGCTGCCCATTCTCGCGAGTGCTCCGATGGAGTAAGCTTCGCGTGTCCCGGGTCTGCCGGGATGATGCTGAGCGCAGCGAAGCCGGTGTGAATCCGGCGCTGTCCCGCAACGGTGATGCCTCCGCGGGAGGACAAGCCCGGACGCCTGGCCAGTGTCGGCGATCTGTCCTCGGAGGAAGGGCGGTCGTTCCGATCCCTCCGGGGTGTCGCAACGGACGCACTTCGTCCTCCACAGCGAACCGGAGGATGAAATGACCACGCGGGTCTTCTCCCGTCGTCTTGCTGCCATAACTGTCACGGTCGCGCTCGCCGTGGCGGCCGCTGGCTGCAGCAGCTCAACCACCAGCTCGGGTTCCCCGCACGGCAAGGCGTCGGTCGACGCATCAGGCGGTACCTTCCCGGTCACCGTCGCCGCCGCGAACGGGCCTGTGCATATTGCCAAGCGACCGACCTCGATCATCTCGCTCGCCCCGTCGGCTACCGAGATGCTCTACGCCGTCGGTGCCGGCAGCCAGGTCAAGGCGGTCGACCAGGATTCCAACTACCCGGCGCAGGCGCCGACTAGCAGCCTGTCCGGGCTGACCCCCAATATCGAGGCCATCGTCGCTGACAAACCTGACCTGGTCGTCGTCTCCTACGATGCCGCGACCTTGACCAAGCGGCTCGCGCAGTTCTCCATTCCGGTGCTTTCGCTGCCAGCCCCGGCCGACGTCAACGGCGTCTACTCCGAACTCACCCAGCTCGGCCAGGCCACCGGCGACCAGCAGCAGGCCGCGGCCGAAGTAACCAGGCTGCGCAGCGAGATCCGCCAGGTCGTCGCAGCGGTGCCGCACCACGCCAAGCCGCTGACCTACTACTACGAACTGGACCAGACCTACTACTCGGTCACGTCGTCCACCTTCATCGGCAGGCTGCTCGGCCTGCTCGGCATGAAGAGCATCGCGGACACGGCCAAGGGCGCCGCGGCAGCGGGCGGCTATCCGCAGTTGTCGTCCGAATACATCGTCAAGGCCAATCCGGACTACGTCATCCTTGCCGACACGATCTGCTGCCATCAGGACGCGGCGAAAGTCGCGGCTCGGCCAGGCTGGGCCGGCCTCGCCGCGGTCAAGGCACACCACGTCATCGCGCTCAACGACGACATCGCATCCCGGTGGGGACCGCGCGTCGTCGATCTGCTGCGCGCCGTCCTCGCCGGGATCCGTGGCGGCAAGTGAGGCGGATCGCGTGAAGTCGACGCTGCCGCCTCCGGATGCGCACGCCAGCCGGGCGCATCCGGAGCACGGCGGTACGGAACCCCGCGTTGCCACAGGCGGCACTGCCACGGGCGGCACCGCCGCGGTGCCGCCGCACCGCGGCGGTCATCCTGCGGGTACCAGGCTCGGTGTCGGCCGGGCGATCACCATCGCGACCGCCGTGGCGATCGCCGCCCTGGCCGCAGGAGTATCCATCGGCCCAGCCGCCATCGGGCTGCCTGAGGTCGTCGGCTCGCTGATAGCCCACTTGCCCTGGCATCCGGCCGTATCGGTACCGCCGGTCGACTCGGCCATCGTCTGGCAGATCAGGCTGCCGCGGGTTATTCTCGGCGCCCTGGTCGGTGCCATGCTCTCCGGCGGCGGCGCCGCCTACCAGGGCGTGTTCCGAAATCCGCTGGCCGATCCCTACCTGCTCGGCGTCGCGGCCGGAGCCGGGCTCGGCGCCACCGCGGTGATTATCAGCGGCGGCAGCCCGACGCTGCTTCCGCTGGCCGCGTTCGCCGGCGCGACCGGTGCCGTAGCGCTGACCTACTCGCTCGGCACCGGTGCCGGCTGGCGCGGCGAAGGCGGTCCGCTGGCTGACCGAGCCAAAGCGCGGTCAGCCCGGAACAGCCGGCCCGGGGCGTGGTCGGAGCCGAGCGGCCAGTCCCCGCCGCGTTCCGGCGCAAGGCGCAGGAGGCCGCGGGCGGCTGCCGCGGTCGGGACAACCTCCATCGTTCTCGCCGGCGTCGCCGTCGCCGCGCTGCTGACTGCCGCGCAGACGTACCTGCAGCAAGCGCACTCGCAGGATTTGCAATCGGTCTACGCCTGGATACTCGGCGGACTCTCCGGCGCGACCTGGGGCCAGGTACAGCTGATCCTGCCCTATGTACTGGTCAGCGCCATCGCGCTGATCGCCCACCGGCGGCTGCTCGACGTCCTGCGAGTCGGCGAGACCGAGGCAGGAACACTCGGCGTCAACGTGGCCAGGCTCAGGCTCACCGTCGTCGCCGCGGCTACTCTCGGGGCCGCGGCGGCCGTATCGGTCAGCGGCCTGATCGGCTTCGTCGGGATCATCGTGCCGCACGCGGTCCGGCTCACCGCCGGGCCAAGCTACCGGGTCGTCCTGCCCGTCTCGATGATCGGCGGTGCCGCGTTCCTGGTGCTGACCGACATCGCTGCCCGCACCATTCAGGCGCCGGCCGAGGTGCCGATCGGAGTGCTCACGGCCGCCGTCGGCGCCCCGTTCTTCCTCTTCGTGCTCCGGTCGCGCCGGGCCAGGCAGGACCAGTCGTGATCAAGATCGAGGACGTGAGAGTCAGTTTCGGCACCAAGACCGCGGTCGACTCGGTCAGCCTGCACGTGCCGGCCGGCGAGTGGGTCGGCCTGATCGGCCCGAACGGTGCGGGAAAGACCACGCTACTGCGCGCGGTGGCCGGGATGGCACGCGCGAGTGGCAGCATCACGCTGGCCGACCGGCCGGCCGGCAGCCTCTCCTACCGGCAGCTCGCCAGGCTCATCGCCTACGTTCCGCAGCACCCGCAGTTGCCGCCGGACATGACCGGCGCTGAGTACGTGCTGCTCGGCCGCACCCCGCATATCGGCTACTTCGGCATCGAGTCCGCCGCCGATCGACGGATCTGCGCGGAACTCCTGGACCGGATGGCCCTGCCGCACATGGCCGGCCGCCGTCTCGCCACGATGTCCGGCGGCGAGGCACAACGGATGGTTCTCGCTCGCGCCCTCGCTCAGGATGCACCGATCCTGCTGCTGGACGAACCGACCAGCGCGCTGGATCTCGGCCGCCGGGTCGACGCGCTCGAACTGGTCGACGAACTGCGCAGGGAGCGGTCGCTGACCGTCCTGTCCGCGATCCACGACCTCACGCTGGCCGGCCAGTTCGCCGATCGCCTGGTCCTGCTCTCCCAGGGCAGAGTCGCTGCGTCAGATACGCCAGCGGCGGTCCTGCGCGAGGATCTGCTGAGCCAGACATTCGGCGCCGGAATCCAGGTGATCAGAGCCGCCGACGGCACGCTGGCAGTCGTCTCGCACCGCCAGCGCCAGCCGCCCGCCAGCCGGATGAGCGCCTGACCAGTCCCACGCCTAGGTCAGTGCCGGACGCTGCGATCAGGACGCGGGTTCAGCGGCGGTCGGGATTTGACCAACGCCACACCACTACATCAGAGCCGCCCGGCACCTCAGCGACGGCTACTAAGTGGCCGGGCGAGACCCGTTTTCGTGGCCGCCAAGCTGAAGATGGTGCGGCGAAGGTCCCTGACTGCCGTGCCCGACGTTCGCACATTCCGATATCCCCCAGAAACGATTATAACGCCCTACTGGCGGCGCGGGCCGATCCGGGACTGAGTCCGACGTCCCTGGCTAGACTGACCCATTCGACTCGCGCTTTCGGCTGGGTTACCCACTTCACTCGAATTAGTTCACCCGATACCTGGCAAATCGCGGCGCGAGAGTGGTTCCAACTCGGGGTAAGTCAGGCTGGCTCCGCTTTCCGGCGCCCGATCGGGCTGCGATCTTGTGCCGGCGCCCGATCGGGCGCCGATCTTGTGCCGGTCTTGCTCCCAAACGCGGGTCTGGCGGCCCACCACTCAGCTCGCCTCGTGGCTAATCGCCCGTGCCCGCCCCGCCGGCCCATCACTGGCCCTCCTGTGCGGCTAAGGAATGGAGCCCAGCGCCGGTGTCGCTGGCCGGCCAACCGCGACTGCTACCTGCAGGCGAACTCGATCGTCCCGAGCCGGGCGCGCCACCTGGCTGACACCTGCGACTGACAGTCCGGCACGTACCTCCAGCAGCCTGCACAACTCCCCCGCGCAGCCGATCCCCCGCGCAGCCGAGATTTCTGGCAAATCTTCCAGCATCATGCCAGTAGCGGGCACCACAGGAATCATAAAGTCCCTGGTCAGGGCTACAAGCCCAGGCCGCGGCCGATGATCTCCTTCATGATCTCGGTGGTGCCGCCGAAGATCGTCTGCACCCGGCCGTCAGCGAAAGCCCGCGCCACGGAGTATTCGCGCATGTAGCCGTAGCCGCCATGCAGTTGCAGGCAGCGGTCCACTACCCGGTTGCACAATTCGGTGTCCCACCACTTGACCATCGAGGCATCCTCGTTGGACAGCCGGTGCGCGTTATGCTCCAGCACCGCCTTGTCGGTGAACGCCCGCGCCACGGCAAGCTCGGTGGCGATCTCGGCCAGCACGAACCTGTTGTGCTGGAAGTTGCCGATCGGTCGGCCGAAGGCCTGCCGCTGCTTGCAGTACTCCAGCGTGTCCTCGAACACCTTCTCGGCACCGGCCAGCGCCGCCGTGCCGATGGCGACCCGCTCCCTGGGCAGGTTCCGCATCAGCGCGACGAAGCCCCCGCCTTCCTCGCCGAGCAGGTTCTGCGCCGGAACCCGGACATCGCTGAAGAACAACTCCGAAGTGTCCTGGGCGTGCATCCCGACCTTGTCCAGGTTGCGGCCGCGCTCGAACCCGGCCATGCCGCGCTCGACGACGAGCAGGCTGATCCCGCGATGCCCGGCGTCCGGATCGGTACGTGCCACGACGATCACCAAGTCGGCTAGCTGGCCATTGGAGATGAACGTCTTCTGGCCGTTGATCACGTAACTGTCGCCGTCACGCACCGCGGTGGTGCGGATCCCCTGGAGATCGCTGCCGGCCCCTGGCTCGCTCATCGCGATGGCTGTGATCAGTTCACCACTGCAGTAACCGGGCATCCACCGCTGCGCCTGCTCCGGCGTCATCAGCCGCCGGAAGTACTGGCCGTTGATGTCGTTGTGCACGGAGAACCCAGGTCCGTGCGCACCGGCCCTGGACATCTCCTCGTTCAAGACGAGGTAGTACCGGTAGTCGTCGTTGCCGCCGCCGCCGTACTTCTCGTCCATGTCGATGCCGAGCAGGCCAGCCTGCCCGGCTGCCAGCCAGACGTCCCGCGACACCACGCCGTCCCGCTCCCACTGCTCGTGGTAAGGCGCAACCTCCTTCGCGATGAAGGCGCGGACCGTGTCGCGAAAGGCCTCGTGGTCGCTGGTGAAAATGTCCCGCCGCATTGCTTGTCCTTGCCTGCTCGTTCCCGCGCGCTCGCCCTGCCCTGGCTGCCGATCCCGGTCGCCTGCCCTAGCCGCCGAGCCTGACAAGCTGACCTGCCGTGACGCGACCGTAGCATCCGGCCGAAGAGAGCGATACGCCCGGAGTCGATCAACTCGGGCGACAAAAGCGGACCCGGCATCGTGATTTAGGAACGATGTAATTATCCAAAGAGACTGTGAAGATTTTTTTTCACAACTATGCTTTCGCAGCATGTCCTTCGTAGTACCGGAGGCGGATTCACCCGATGTGCCGGAACTCGAACCTGGCAGCCCGGGGAACCCACTGGAACTCACCGATCCGCGTGCGCTACGCGCGCTGACGCGCTCAGCCCGAATTGCGATCGCACGGCACTTAGCCTTACGGCTGGACCGGCAGGAACGGCCGCCGCGGTCCCGCCGAGTCCAGGTGATCGCGAACTTCACCCCTGGGTTCCCCCCGGGACAGCGCGGACCCAACCGGCCCAACCCAGGCGGCCTGGCCGCGACCGACACCCCATCCGGCCAGCATTAGCGGCCGCTAGCCGAGCCGCGGCCCGCACAAACCTCTAGCTAGCACGAGCTGCGGCCAGCACCAGCTGCGGCCAGCACAGGCTGCGGCCTAAACAAGCTGCTGCCAAAACAAGTCAGCACAGACTCCGACCAGCACAGACTCCGACCGGCACAAGCTCCGGTTAACCGAAGCCGAGACAACTCGCAGGACCCCCGAGGACAAGGAGCGCACACGTGCGTGCACGACGATCGGCATGTCAACGCCTGTTAGGCCGGATGGCCACCGCAACGCATAACGGTCCGCTCGCGGTCAGGGATTTCCGGCTGCTCAGCATCGGTCAGCTCACCTCGACGGTCGGTGACTACTGTTACGCTGTCGCGTTGCCCTGGTTGGTCTTATCGACGCACGGCGGCCCCGCGCTGCTCGGCGCCGTCCTCGCCTGCTACGGGATCCCGCGCACCGTCTTAATACCAGCAGGCGGCGTGCTCGCAGACAAGTTCGGCCCGCGGACGGTCATGCTGGCCTCAGATGCCATCCGCTGCGGCCTGGCCGGGTGGCTCGCGATCCTGGCAACCCGGCACTCCCACTCGCTGGTCCTGCTCGGCCCGGTAGCCGCGCTGCTCGGCGCCGGAGCCGGCGCGTTCATCCCGGCCTCCTACTCGATCATGCCGACCATCCTGCGACCCGAAGAGCTTCCCGCAGGTAACTCGCTGTCCACCGCGATGGTTCAGCTCGGCTCGCTGACAGGCCCGGTACTCGGCGGCATCCTCGTCGCCGCCGCCGGTCCCGCGCCTGCCCTGGCGGTCGACGCGGTATCCTTCGCCGTCTCGGCGATCGGATTAGCCCTGATCGGGTCACCCAACTTGGCCACGGCGATAGCCCGCGGCGCTAGCGCCGCTGGCTCAGCCGCGCCGGCCAGGCCGGACCTCACCCCTGGTCCGGTCGGCGGGCACTCGGCGATCGCGCCTGGCGAACTGACCACGACCCACCAAGACAGTCAGAACGACGCGCTGAAGTTGTGGCCGTTCCTGCGCCAGGCCCGCCTGCTCCAGGCCATCGTCCTGGTGGCAGTGGTCGCCAATATCACTACGGGCGGCACCTTCGAAGTCGCGCTTCCCGCTCTGGCTCACCAGCGATACGGCGCGTCAGGATACGGGGCGCTGATCGCATGCTTCGGCGGCGGCATGCTCGTCGGAACGCTCGCGGCGAGCCGGGGCGACAAGCTGCAGCGTCCGGCCGTGGTCGCGCTCAACGCTTTCCTTGTCGAGGCAGCGCTGACCTGCCTCGTGCCGTTCGCCGGATTAGCGGGCGCCGGCTTGGTCCTCGCGCTCTTCGGGATGTGCAATGGCTTCGGCAACATCGTCGTGATCACTTTGATCCAGCAGTGGGCTCCCAGCCAGTTGCTCGGCCGGGTGATGAGCCTGGTGATGCTGGCGGGCCTGGGCATCTTCCCTGCGTCGGTCGCGATCGCCGGCGTCCTGGTCCGGCAGTTGGGACCGACCCCGTTCTTCCCCGCGGCAGGACTCTTCCTGGCGATCGCGATCTTAGGCGGGCTCGCGGCGCAAGAGGTCCGTGACCTCGGGGCGGCAGCGCCCGCTCCCGCTCAGGCCGCGGAGCTCGTCAGGTAGGTCGCCCAGTGCGGGTCGCCGTCCCTGGCGGCTCCGATCAGCCGCCAGTGCAGGCCGCGCGGCGCGAGCGGATCGTGGCGCAACGTCCAGCCAAGTTCTTCGATCAGCCGGTCAGCCTTCCTATGGTTGCACCGAGTGCAGGAGGCGACGCAATTTTCCCACGCATGCGCCCCGCCCCGGCTGCGCGGTACCACGTGGTCGATCGTGTCGGCGGCGGCGCCACAGTAGGCGCACAGGTAGTCGTCTCTGCGCATCAGGGCGGCTCGAGTCAGCGGCACCCGATTACGATGCGGCACCCGGACATACCGTCGGAGCCTGATGACCGAAGGCGCCGCCAGCTTGACCGAGGCCGAGTGCAACACCAGCCCGGAGGCTTCGTTGTGCAAAATCTCGGCCTTGTCGGCGAGTACGAGACCGACTGCCCGGTGCAGGCCGACGGTGGTCAGCGGCTCATACGTGATGTTGAGCAGCAATACCCTGCGCAAGAACACCTCCCAGGCTGGATGGCTCGCTGGCTGCGAGGCACCCGTGACCAGTGTGACCGTGCGACAGCCGCATCGCCAACACCTAATTGCCGCCCAGCCGGGTACCGGGTGCTGACCAGCCGCTAAATAGCCGGTGTCGTGCCAGGTCAGGCCGCTAGTCGGGCGGCGTGTCGCGCGGCGCGCGAAAAGGGTCGACCCTCGGCTAACCGCCCTGTCGAACTCGCGTGGCTCGGCTGCGCGAACCGGTCACGCACTTGCGTACGCTGGAGTGCGCCATGGAAAGCACGACACAGCAGACTGCACCCGGACAGAGTTTCTACGACGCTGTCGGGGGCGAGCAGACCTTCACTCGACTGGTCGAGCGGTTCTACGCCGAGGTCGAGTCCGATCCGCAGTTGCGTGCGGTCTACCCGAGCAAGGACCTCGGTCCTGCCAAAGAGCACCTTCGGCTGTTCCTGATGCAGTACTGGGGCGGCCCTGGCACGTACAGCGAGCGGCGCGGCCATCCCCGGCTGCGGATGCGGCACGTGCACTTCGCCATCGGCGAGGCAGAACGCGACGCGTGGCTGCGGCATATGCGCACGGCGATGGACGAGCTTGCGCTCGACGCCGAGCACGACGACGCACTCTGGAGCTATCTGGTAATGGCAGCGCACAGCCTGGTGAACGAGGCGCCGCCGTCCGGCCCGCCGGCTGGCGAGACCCGGCCCGACCTCGGCCTGTCCCCGGCCTAGTCCCCTCCGCTATCACCGCCCACCGCACTCGGGTCTCCATGATCGTGGACGTCAGTCAGTCGCAGCGTCTGAGAATCGACCGCGATCATGAAATTCTGGCTAGCCGTTGCCGAAGACCCGTTCGGGGGCGATCAGGACGGCCGCGCGGCGGTCCTGCGCCATCACCCGGTCGTAGGTCTCAAAGTCCTCGTGCGTCCCGCCGGCAGCGGTGAAGATCTCGCGCAGCAACAGCCTGAACCGCTCGGGACCAATGCCCTCCACCGGGTCGTCCGGGCCGACGAGCTCAGCCGGCCCCTCGACACCTGCCCACTGCCAGCCAGCGCGCAACACCACCGACGCCCGCGGCCGAGCACGCAGATGAGCGAGCTTGTGCGCGCTGCCGTGGATGACCGCACCGGCGACTCTCGCCCCGGTCAGCGGATGATCGAGCACGCCGACGTTGACCACGGACGGCCGCATCCGGCTATCCGGGCCGATCACGGTCAGTACAGCCAGGCCGTGGTCCCTGGGCACCAGAGCCTCGAACTCGGCCAGGTCAGCCATCCGTTCCTCCTCAGTCCGTTCCTCCCCAGTGCTACATCTGCACGCGCTTGCCCGGGGAGTCATAGAGCGGCCGCAGCGACGTGACCGCGGGGTAGACCGCGTCGCCGATCTTGACCGTCCAGTCACCACCGTCGAGGTACTTCTGGTCGATCGGCTCGTCCGCGTCGATCATCGCCAGCCCGACCGCGCCGCCGAGCGTGAACCCGTATGAAGCAGAACGGATATACCCCGCTGGCCGCCCGTTACGACGGACGATCTCGGCGTGGAACAGCAGCGGCTCCGGATCGGTCAGCAGCACCTGGACCAGGCGGCGGCGCAGCGGACCCTGCTTCTTCTGCGCGAGCACGGCATCCCGGCCGACGAAGCCTCCTGGCTTGTCGAGTGCGACCGCGAAGCCGAGCCCGGCTTCCAGCACCGAATCTGTGTTGTCGATGTCGTGACCGTAATCCCGGTAGGCCTTCTCCATCCGCAGGCTGGACAGCGCCTTCAGGCCCGCGTGCCGCAGGCCGAGCGGGTGCCCGGCCGCGACGAGGCGGTCGTAGACGGCTACGGCCTGCTCGGCCGGGATATGCAGCTCGTAGCCGAGTTCACCGAGGTAGGTAATCCTGATGCAGAGCACGCGGGCGTACCCGATGTCGACGTACCTGGCTGCGCGGAACCCGAACGCCTCGTTGGACATGTCCGTGCTCGTGACCGCCGCGATCAGCTCGCGCGAGCGCGGTCCCTGCACGTTGATCTGGGCGTACCCCGAGGTCACGTCCGTCACGAAGGCGTGCGCGTCGCCGAAGTGGCGGCGCATCCAGGTATGCGCGTGCCGGTGAGCGGTATCAGAGGCCACTACGAAGAACTCGTCGTCGTCCAGCTTGGTCACCGTCAGGTCGGCTTCGAGCTTGCCGCGCTCGTTCAGCCACTGGGTATAGGTGATCCGCCCGGACCGCGCCGCGACCTGGTTGGCCGAGATCCGCTCCAGTTCGCGGCCGGCATCCCTGCCCTGGACCAGGAACTTCGCCATGAACGACATATCCATCACGATGACGCCGTTCCTGGTGGCGTCGTGTTCGGCCGCCCAGTAACCGAACCAGTGCGGACGGCCCCAGGACAGCTCGCCGACTTCCGGCTCGACGCCTTCCGGCGCGTACCAGTCGGCCCCCTCCCAGCCGCTGACATCGCGGAAGCAGGCTCGTCGCGCGGCGAGCCGCTCGTGCAGCGGGGACAGCCGCGCACCGCGTGCCGTCCGCACCGGCCGGTTCGGGTAGTGAGTCGCGTAGACCAGGCCGAGCGACTCGACCGTCCTGGTCGCCCGGTACTCCGGGCTGGCCTGGTAGGGATGCAGCCGGTCGATGTTCATCCCGGTCACGTCGACGTCCGGGCTGCCGTCGGTGATCCACCGCGCGACCGTCCGGCCGATCCCGCCCCCGGTCAGGATGCCGATCGAGTTCATGCCGGCGGCCACGAAGTAGTTCTTCAGCTCGGGTGCCTCGCCGACGATCGGCAACAGGTCTGGGGTGAAGCTCTCCGGGCCGCAGAAGAACTTCCTGATCCCGACTTCGGCGGTGATCGGGATCCGCGCCATCGTGGTCTCCAGGTACGGTGCCATCCGGTCCCAGTCGGGCGGCAGCTCGCCGAAGGAGAAGTCCGCCGGGATGCCGTCCACCCGCCACGGCGCGCAGACCGGCTCGAACATGCCGAGCATCAGACCGCCGCCCTCTTCCCGGTAATAGCCGTAGGAGGCCGGGTCTTCCAGCACCGGCCAGGAACTGTCCACTTCCGCGATCGGCTCGGTGAGCAGGTAATAGTGCTCGGCGGCCTGCAGCGGAATGGCGACCCCGGCAAGCTCGCCGAGCTGGCGTGCCCACATGCCCGCGCAGTTGACCACGTACTCGGCTTCGACGTCGCCCTGCGGTGTGCGCACTCCGGTGACCGCACCACGCGCGCGCAGGAAACCGGTGACCGGGACGCCCTCGATGATCCGCACGCCCCGCATCCGCGCACCCTTGGCCAGGGACATGGTGACGTCCACCGGGTTCACCCGGCCGTCCGCCGGGATGTAGAAGCCGGCCAGCACGTCGCCGGTCCTGGCCAGCGGCCATAGCTCGGCGACTTCGCGAGGCGAGATCTCGTGCACCTCAACGCCCAGGTACCGGTTGAAGGCGGCGACCCGCCGGTACTCCGCCAGCCTGCCCGGCTCGATCGCCAGCTCGATCAGGCCGCACTGCTTCAGCCCGGTGGCCAGCCCGGTCTCGGCTTCGAGCCTGGAGTACAGGTCACGGGTGTACTGGCGCAGCTCGGTGGAGGTCTGCGAGGTGGAGCCGAACGTGGCCATCAGGCCGGCCGCGTGCCAGGTCGTACCCGAGGTGAGCCGGTCCCGCTCCAGCAGCAGGACGTCCGTCCAGCCCATCAGCGCCAGGTGATAGGCGACCGAGGTGCCGATGATCCCGCCGCCGACTACGACCACCCGGGCACGGAACGGCAGCTCGCGCTGCTCACCCACGGCGCCGACCGGGCCAGCCTGCTCACTCTCTGTCTGCGAACGGCCTGCGATGCTCATCTGCGGTGCGCTCCGTATCCGCCCGGCTGCTGCGGTGGCCGGGCCGAGCCATGAGCATATGCCAGCATTCGCCCAATATGGCGCCTACGGCTACCGAGCCGGACTCAGGTCCCTCGGCAGCCGACCTGCGGTCTGCGCCCGGACAGCCTGACTGCGGTGCCCCTGGCCGGTGACCTCGGCGCGCAGGGTGACTCCGTTGACCGCGACGTCCATGGCATGCTCCCGGCTGCCAGCGTCAGCCGCGCGTGAGCTTGCGGTAGGTGACCCGGTGCGGCCTTGCTGCCTCGGCACCGAGCCGGTCGATCTTGTTCTTCTCGTACGACTCGAAGTTCCCCTCGAACCAGAACCAGCTCGACCCGCCTTCCCAGGCCAGGATGTGGGTGGCGATCCGGTCGAGGAACCAGCGGTCGTGGCTGGTGATCACCGCGCAGCCGGGAAATTCGAGCAGCGCGTTCTCCAGCGACGAGAGCGTCTCCACGTCCAGATCGTTGGTCGGCTCGTCGAGCAGCAGCAGGTTGCCACCCTGCTTGAGGGTGAGCGCGAGGTTGACCCGGTTGCGCTCGCCGCCGCTCATGACCCCGGCCAGTTTCTGCTGGTCGCCGCCTTTGAAACCGAACGCCGCGACATAGGCACGGCTCGGGATCTCGGACTTACCCGCCTTGATGAAGGACTCGCCGTCGGAGATCACCTCCCAGACGTTCTTGTCCGGGTCGATCCGGCCTCTGGCCTGGTCCACATAGGCGATCCGCACGGTCTCGCCGACCTTGATCGAGCCAGAGTCGGGCTCTTCCTCGCCAATGATCATCTTGAACAGGGTGGTCTTGCCGACCCCGTTGGGTCCGATGACGCCGACGATACCGTTCGGCGGCAGGCTGAAGCTGAGGTCATCGATCAGCATTCGGTCGTCGAAACCCTTGGACAGGCCGTTCACCTCGACGACGACACCGCCGAGCCGCGGACCTGGCGGGATCTGGATCTCCTCGAAGTCCAGCTTCCTGTTCTGGTCGGCCTCGGCGGCCATCTCCTCGTACCGCTGCAGCCTGGACCGGCTCTTAGCCTGGCGCGCGCGCGGGCTTGACCGCACCCACTCAAGCTCCTCCTCCAGGCGCTTGCGTTTCTTCACGTCCTTCTGGCCCTCGACCTTGAGCCGGGAGGCCTTGGTCTCCAGGTATGTCGAGTAGTTCCCCTCGTAGGGATAAGCTCGGCCGCGGTCGAGCTCGAGTATCCAGCCGGCCACGTTGTCGAGGAAATACCTGTCGTGCGTCACGGCGACGACAGTTCCCGGGTACTTCTCCAGGTGCTGCTCGAGCCAGAGCACGCTCTCGGCATCGAGATGGTTGGTCGGCTCGTCGAGCAGCAGCAGGTCGGGCTGGGCGAGCAACAGGCCGCACAGCGCTACCCGGCGCTTCTCACCGCCGGAGAGCACGTTGACGTCCGAGTCGGGCGGCGGGCAGCGCAGCGCGTCCATCGCCTGCTCGAGCTGGCTCTCCAGATCCCAGGCGTTCTTGTGGTCGAGCTGCTCCTGAAGCTTGCCCATCTCTTCGAGCAACTCGTCGGAGTAGTCGGTCGCCATCGTCTCGGCGACCTCGTTGTACCGGTCGAGCAACTGCTTGGTCTCGGCAACGCCCTCCTCGACGTTGCCGAGCACCGTCTTGGTCTCGTCGAGCTTGGGTTCCTGGTCGAGAATCCCGACGGTGAAGCCCGGCATCAGCTTCGCCTCGCCATTGGATGGCTGCTCCGTCCCTGCCATCATCCGCAGCAGGGTCGACTTACCGGTTCCGTTAGGTCCTACAACACCGATCTTCGCGCCAGGCAGGAAGGCGAGCGTCACGTTGTCCAGGATGACTTTGTCGCCGTACGCCTTGCGCACAGCCTGCATCTGGTAGATGAACTCGGGCATGTCATAAGGGTATGGGCAGAGCGCACGAGCTTCGCACGACCGCCACCGTGTGCGCCACCTGGCGGGTCGGGACCGGACCTGACCCGGCGCGCCGACCGGACCGAGCACGGGCGCGCGACCGGACCGAGCACGGGCGCTGGGGCCGGACCGAGCACTGGCGCTGGGGCCGGACCCGACCGTGCGCCCGGTCCCCGACCGGCCCGGTCCGGTCGGACAGCCGCTAGAACGGAGTCACCACAGCGTCCTGCTCGGCGTCCCGATCAGTGTCACGACCGGGATCGCGACCGGCGTCAGTACCGGGATCGCGGTCGGTCGGCTGATCCGTGATCGCCGTCTCGTCGAAGAAGGGCTCGTCACCCAGCCCGCTGCCGTCGCTCCCGGCCACGCCCCGCACCCCAGCCAGGCCGTCCACCCCAGCCAGGCCGTCCACCTCGCTGCCACGATTCGCCTCCCCCAGCGCCTCACCCAGACCACCCGAGCCTGGGCCGCGCTCCCCGTCGTCGCCCGGTCCTGCACCTTGCGACGCGGCGAACTCCGATGCCGTCATCCCGGTCGGCGGACGTACTCGGGAGAAACTCGCCACCCCTCGGGCCAGGTCGTGGCCGACCGAACTGGCTTCTACCTCCACCGCTGTCCTCGGCACGCCTTGCTTTCCGTCGTAGGAACGCACGGAGAGCCGGCCCTTCACGATGACGGGGTCACCTTTGCGCACGCAGATGGCGACGTTGTTGGCCAGCTTCCGCCAGCAGATCACCGTGACGTACGACGTGGTCCCGTCGACCCACTCGCCAGTCACCCGGTCCTGCCAGCGCGGTGTCCAGGCGACTCGCATGGACAGGTTCATGGCTCCTGTCTTGACAGTCCTGGTGAACGGCTGGGTAGCGACGTATCCGGTCAGGCTCACCTGAGCTTCGTTCAGCATTTCGATCCTCCCGAGCTACGCGGCGGCAGCGCGCCTCTCGCGCAGGGACCGCCGCGCGGCGGCGCTTGCCGCCCGCTCTGCTGAACCAAAGATCGCGGCAATCCGGCCGGGAGCGGCAACGCGAGGGGGCTTGCTGTGGACAGTCACGGATGACCGACTACAAGTTGTGGACGAAGGCCACAGCGCCGCTCAGGCCGTGCCAATATGCCGGGCTTCCGGACCGGCCGGCTCGGACCGGCCGGCTCGTACCAGCGGCTAGTCCACCCAGGCCGCCACCGGAGCCGGAGCGGCAGCCGATGCCGGAGCTGACTCGGCGCCGTGGCAGGCGATCTTGAGTTCTTCCCGGTACCGGTCGAACTCGGACAGTTCCTGCTCCGTCGGCATGATCACCATCTCGTCGGCGACAGCGGCGATCCGGCTCCTGATATCACTGTCCACCCGGGTGTTCTCGCGTTCGGCCATCTTCCTGACCAGCGCCATGCACTCTGCCGACGTAGCGGCACCGAACCCGAGCGCGGCGGCGAGCGTCAGTCCGGCCCAGGGCAGCGCGCCGGGGCTGCTGAGCAGCCAGGGCAGTCCTGACGCCGCGTGGAACCCGCCGAACACCGTGATCGCGGCTAGCCACGCGAGGCCAACCCCGACCGCGCCGAGCAAGACTCCCTGCCACAGCCCGATCAGCCGCCACCACCACACGACGCTGTCCTCAGTCGGCAGCGCAGCGCCGATCGCCGTTCCGACCGCGGCCGGAATCTGGTCGGCCCTGGCCCTGGCCGCGGCCCTGACGGTGTCCGACCACGGATCAGGCAGCGGCTCACCGATCTGATCGCCTAGAGCGGTCAGCGCGTTGTCGATCGCCGCCTGCTGTGCGCCCGCTGGCCCGGCAGTGACCGACCGCAGGTCGTTCCAGAGCATGCCGAGCCTGACCTTGCGCATCGGGTCGCGCCCGGTCACGCGCTGCAGCAGCCACGCGATCGGCCAGCCGACAAAGTCCGCCGCACGCAGTTCTCTGGCGCTGCGCAGCGCATCGCCGACTGCCGACACCCCGGCGGCCGCGTAGAACTTCTGCACCAGGTCGTCCTTGGCTGCCGCGGGAATCGCGGCCGCTTGCAGGTCAAGGTCACCGGCATAGGGGACGAACTGCTCGGCGATGCCGTCCACGTCCGCAGCGGTCCTCGCGGTAGCCGCCCGCCTGGCAGCGACGCCGTCAGCCAGCAGCGCGCGCAGGTCGTCCAGGCCCGCTCCGGTAACCGCGGAGGTCACCAGGATCGGCACGTCGTGCAGGTCCTCGGAGTCCAGCAGCCGCCGCAGGTCGGCAACGCAGTCGTCGATCTGCGGCGGGTCGAGCACATCAGACTGGTTCAGCACCACGGCCAGCACTTCGGAGTGCCCGGCCAGCGGAACCAGGAACCGCCGGTGCACGGCGGCGTCGGCATATTTCTGCGGGTCGAGCACCCAGATCATCACGTCGGCCAGGCTCACCAGGCGGTCCACCAGGCCCGCGGCGTGACTCATCACCGAGTCATGATCGGGCAGGTCGAGCAGGACGAGCCCGGCGAGATCCGACTCCCCGGTGCCCAGCGCGCTGGCCCTGGAGTACCTGTTCCGGCCAGGGACGGCTAGCCACTCGAGCAGGGCGCCAGCGCCCGCGTCGCCCCAGATGCAGGCATGGGCGTCTTTGGTCACCGGCCGGGTGACTCCCACGGTCGAGAACTCAGCACCCGCCAGACAGTTGAACAGCGAGGACTTGCCGCTGCCGGTTCCGCCGGCCAGGACAACGACCGTGTGCCGGGAGGACAGCCGCATCCGCTCGCCCGCCCTGCCGATCACGTCCTCTGCCTTGGCCAGCAGATCCTTGCTGAATCCATCCCTGCCGCTGCGGGCGGCGCCGATCTGGATCATCCGCGCCAGCGCCATCAGCCGCGCGGACAAACCCGATGGCGGCTGGTCGGCAGCGGCCGTTCCTTCGGTGGCCTGGCGCTGCTGGCTGGCCGGAATCCTGGTCGGCAGCGGGATCTTCGCAGGCACGGCACCTTGGTTGCCGGACCTGGCCGCTTCCGCCTGCGCGGGATCGGCATTGGCGGCTTTGGCAGCACTCATCGCGCGGACTCCAGGGAATAGCTGGCCTGATAGAGATCGGCCGCCGCGGTCTCGTCTGGCGCGCCTAGCGCGTTGACGACCGCGTCGAACCTGAGCGCCTCCTCGGAGTACAGCAGGCCGATCCGCTGGTGCAGGTCCTGCCTGGCCTGACCGCCGATGTCGCGCAGCAGCCCGGCGCCGAACAGCGATGTCAGCAGCCGCTGCGGCACCGCGCTTGCTCCCTCGCTGACCACGACGTCGGCGGCGCCGTAACCAAGGACGCCGATGGTGAGCACCAGGGCAAGCGACTCCAGGTCGAAGGAGGCCACCCGTGCGATCGAGCGCCGGGTAACGTTCTCGGTCTGCACCAGGTGCAGCAGATGGTCCTGCCACGCGGACACGGCTCTGGCAGCCCGGGGCGGCAGGTCAGCCGATGACCTGGCCAGCGCCTCCACGCCGCTCGCGGGCAGGCTCCGCGCGAGCTCGGTCTGCCCGCCGGGGAACCCCCACTGAAGTTCACCCTCCCACTTCTGGAGTGAGGGATACGACATCGCACCGCTCGCGGGGTTCCCCTCCGCCTGCTCCGCTGCCGCCTGCGCCTGGGCCAGCAGCCCGGCACCCGCAGGGCTGCTGCGCCAGCGCTCGATGGCGTCCTCGGCGGCACGGTCGGCCAGCGAACTGACCAGGGCCTCGACGCTCGCGCTCAGCGCTGCCTTCAGCGCGTGTGCGCGGGCAGGCATCGCGCCGTGCCGCTTAGACCGCCTGGCCGACTTGCGGCCCTTGGGCGCCTGCAAGGTTCGCAGCAAGTCGCCGGTACCCGCGAAGTCCTGCCAGCGGGCCAGCACCTCGCCCCGGAGCAGCGACCCGTTCCTGATCGCCTCGTCGAACTCCGCGAGCCCCGCGGAGTACGCGGCTTCCGCGCCGGTGCGCAGTTCGGCGCGCAGCGCCAGTTGCTGCTCCGCCTGTGCCGCCAGCGCCGGGACTCTGGCGCTGAACGTGTCGAGCACGCCGGACATCGTCTGGGTCAGGATCGCCGTCCGGCGCTCATCGAGCCGCGCGGTTTCCTGCAGCCAGAGGCTGACCGGCGCCGAGATTTCCTGCGGCAGCCTGGCGTCTGTGACCGTCGTCTCCGGTATCACGAACCGCTGCACGTCACCGAGGCCGTTCGCCTCGAGCATCGCCTCGAAGTGGACGGTGAGCTGCTTGTTCGCGGCCGACGGGACCCTCGACAGCACGATGCCTAGCGAGGCGCCGCGGTCGCGGGCGTCCTTGAGCATCTCCCAGACGACCGCGTCGGCGTAGCGGCGGGCCGTAGTAACGAACAGCCAGAGGTCGGATGCGTCGAGGAACTGCCTGGCGAACTGGCGGTGCGCGGCCACGACCGAGTCGATGTCCGGGGTGTCAAGCAAGGCGACGCCCTGCGGCATGCCCTCGCTGGTGGCAAGCACGAGCAGGCCGTCCCGGCCGGGCATGGCCAGGCCCTGCTGCCTGACCCGGGGCAGCGTCGGCAGGAAGACGTTCTCGGCGAACCACTTGGCGTCGTCGGGATGGCAGGCGAGCACCGGGCTGTTCGTCGTGGGCCTGCGAATGCCCGTCGCGCTGACCGGCTTGCCGACGATGCTGTTCAGCAACGTGGACTTGCCCGCTCCGGTGGAGCCCACCAGCGCGATCAGCAGCGGCGCGCCAGACTGGCGCAGCCGGGGCAGCAGATAGTCGTCGATCTGGCTCACCAGTTGCTGCCGCTGAGCCCTGGCGACCTCGATACCTGGGCTGTCCAGCAGCAACTGGACCCGCAGGATGGGGTCGCGCAGCGCCAGCAACGCGGCCTCAAGCTTGCGCGCGTCCACCCTGACGTGCGGCTCGGCGCCGTCCTCCGGGGCGCTGTCCACCCCAACGTCCTGCGCAGGGGCGCCGCCCCCTACAGTTTCCTCGGCAGCCTGATCCTTCTCGTCAGCCTCCCGACCGCCGTGCCGTGCGGCCGCGGTCCCGTGCCGCGTGGCAGGAGGCGGCTGCTGCACGGGCGCCGACGACAGGCCAGCCGATGCCTGGTCGCTGGCGTCACCCCACGGAACCACCGCGGGAGCCACTTTGTGTCCCTCTTTCATGCCTCCGGGCCTCCGCTAGGCATACTGCTGGTCGAAGCACCCATCCAACCAGGTCACTACCCCAGTACCGCCATGACACGTCAGATGCTGTCACCTGACGTAATCAACGCGGCCCTGGCGCAATTGTGCGCCGCGAACGCAGGGTACCGCCGACAATGACCAAAACAAGACTGGGATGTTCCGTGAGAGTTGTCGGACTCACCCCCGGCGCGGCGGCCGAGCCCGCCGTCCGAGCCCGCCGGCTGCTCCCGACCGGCTGCTCCCGACCGGCTGCTCCCGCCGCTCAGCTCCCGAGGCCCGCCCGGAGCTCACCGCGCAAGGCCCTGACTTCGTCGAGCAGCGCGCGACAGCCGGCCACTGCGGCGGCAGGCCCGCCCTTCTCGCAGACATTGGTGAGGGCCGGCACGGAACTCTCCCGCAGGGCCGCCTTCGCGCCCACGGCGGCAACAAAGCCCGCTGGCATCCCGATCACGAGCACGGGCTCCGTTCCCCTGGCGAGGATCTCGTAGATCGCGACCGGCTCACTGCCCACGACCCAGACCGCTCCAGGGCCAACCTCGCCGAACGCGAGCCGCACCGCAGCCGCGGCCAGCTCGATACCCGCGGTACGCGCCAGCCGCCTGGTCAACGACTCGCCGGACTTGCAGACCACCGGGAAATCGGCGATCCCCGCGCTCACCATCGGCCCGTCGGCGACGACGGGCGCACCAGAGTCGAGCGCCAGGACCGCCGCCTCTAGCGCGGGCTCGGCACAGGCCAGGTCGGCCGCGAAGGTCAGGTCGCCGCTGGCGCAGATGATCCGTTCGGTCACTGCCCTGCTCAGCCGCGGCAGCCCGCCAAGGCTGACCCGCGACCGCACGGCACGGTACTCATCTTCCAGCGGATCGCCGACCATCGCCGCGATCGGTACAGACGGCTCAATCGGTACAGACGGCTCACCCGACCAGGTCACAGTGTTCCCCAATCCGTCCGCGGTGCCGTCGGGCCGGTCGCCGGCACCGCAGCCGATGGTCGCGTAGCGTACTGGACCGGGCACTGTCCGCTGTCAATCCAGCATGGCACAGCGCCGAACGGCGCGCCGATAGATCTGGCTAGGTCGCGCAGACGTGCATCCTGGCATTCGCACCGAGGCCGACCGATACACTGGCGTGGCGTTGATGCGCCTGCCCGCAGCACGCTGACGTTTTCAGGCACCAGGGCGGCGCCTGGGGCTTTGCGGCAGAATTCGCAAACTGGGTAAAGGGCCACAAAGCGGTTACGCGACGGATTTGCACGAGTAGGAGCGTTCATGTCGGACGGGAGTCGGTCGCAGGTACTCGTGACCGGCGGTGCAGGTTTCATCGGACGCCGGGTCGTCCGGGCGCTGCTGGGAGCTGACCATCGGGTCACGGTCGTCGACAAGTGCGCGTTCCCCGACGAGCGGGTGCACTCGGTCGTCGGGGATCTGTGTGATCCGCCGGTCGTCGCCCAGGCGGTGCGCGAGGGGACCGAGGTCGTCATTCACCTCGCGGCCGTGACGTCGGTGCTCCGCTCGATGGAGGACCCGGCAGGCACCTACAAGCTGAACGTCGAGGTGACCTACAACCTACTCGAGCAGTCCAGGCAGCGTGGCGCCGGCACCTTCATCCTGGCGTCGACCAACGCGGTTACCGGAGATGTGGGGCGGGCCACGATCACCGAGCAGATCCCGCTGCGTCCGCTTACTCCCTACGGGGCGACGAAGGCCGCGGGCGAGATGCTCCTTGCCGCCTATGCGGGCAGTTACGGGATGACCGGTGCGGCACTGCGGTTCTCCAACGTCTACGGACCGGGCATGGAAGCGAAGGACAGCTTCATCCCGAGGCTGATGCGAGCCGCCAGGGACGGAAAGGGCGTGCAGATCTACGGCGACGGCCACCAGCTGCGCGACCTGGTCCATGTGGACGACATCGTGGCCGGCATCTTCACCGCCTGGAAGGCCGGGCACAACGGCCCGTTGATCCTGGGCTCAGGTGAGTCGGTGACCGTGAACGAGATCCTGGCGGCGGCACGGGCGGTCACCGGAGCCGAGATTCCGGCCGAGTACGTCCAGCCCAAGCCCGGCGAGATGCCCGCTGTCATCATCGACATCTCCGCCGCCCAGGCGCTGGGATACAAGCCCGGCCACGACCTGAAGGCAGGCATCGCCACTGTGTGGCCCGAGTTCTCGGAGACAGCTAAGTGACATCCCGTACGAGCAGCGGCGCCGACGCTGTCGACAGCGAGGCCATCGACGCAGCCGCGGTCGAGTCATTCAGGCAGCAGTACGGCGCGCGGGCCGCGGAGTTGCCGCCGCTGGCGATCGTCATCGCCGCGTACAACGAGCAGGGCGCCATCGGCCCGGTGATCGAAGGACTTCCGCCGGTCATCTGCGACCTCCAGGTCGCCAAGATCGTGGTCTCGGACGGATCGGCGGACGGCACGGTGAAAGAAGCCGACGCGGCCGGGGCGCTGGTCTGTGACGTCACCGCGAACCGGGGCCAGGGCGCGGCCCTGCGGCTCGGCTACCGGCTGGCGCGCGAAGGCGGCGCCAAGTACATCGTGACCACCGATGCCGACGGCCAGTACAACCCGGCCGAGATCCCCGATCTGCTCGCGCCTCTCCTGGCCGGCGAGGCGGATTTCGTCTCTGGCTCACGTACGCAGGGCAGCGAGGAGACCAAGGACCCGGTGCGCAAGCTCGGTGTGCGAGTCTTCGCCTTGATCATCACGCTGCTGACCGGCCAGCGGATCACTGACCCCACCTTCGGGCTGCGGGCCATGCGGGCCGAGGTCACCGGGGCTGTTCAGCTGCACCAGCGGCAGTACCAGGCGACCGAGCTGCTGATCGGCGTGGTCACGCACGGCTACCGGTACACCGAGCGTCCGGCGACGATCCACAAGCGCCAGGTCGGGCAGAGCAAGAAGGGCCACAACGCGTTCTATGGCCTGCAAGTCGGCAAGGTCGTCGTCGGAACCTGGAGGCGCGAGCGCCGCCGCCGCCGTTCTGCCCGCTAGCCGCGATCCCGCCGCGCGGCAAAGCGCAGGTTACTGCTCTGGCTGGTTGTCCTGCTCGTCCGCCGTCGGGACAGCGACGGCCACCGGAGTCAGCGACTCGGCCTCGACCGGCCCGGCCGCGCGAGCGCCGCGGTCAGCGAACAGCACATAGTGCAAGATGACGAACCTGACCACGAAGACGAGGCAGTTGGCCAGGAAATACACGCTGTCCACGATGGCCAGCTTCTTGGTCCCCAGCGCTCCCAGCGAGATAGCGAGGTGGATCCCGAGCTTGGTAGCCAGACCGAGCACGAACCAGGCACCGAGCGAGATGATCCAGAAGGGAAGGGTCTCCCGCAGCAGATCCGGCCTGCCCTTGCGCTCCCAGGCCCAGCGGCTCAGGACGTAGCTCACCAGGGCGCCCAGCATCGACGCCGATACGCCTGCGAGTCCTCCGGTCAGGTGCACGGCACCTACGAACACGGTCAGCGCGATCTCGCTGGTAGCCAGCGCGGCCGCCGCGACGAGCGCGAACTTAAGGAACTGCGTGCCGGCCCGGGACCGCAGCCGGTTCCCGAGCGCGGCCGGCAGCTTGTCAATGAGGTTTGGCATTGAGGTCCTTGCTTCGCGGCGAGATGCTGGTCGGTAAGACACATATACAGTACGGGAACTGACTCAGGCCGCGCGGAGAACACCACCATCAGGTTGGCTGTACTCTCATCACGGTTAAACCGGCTTGATCCTGGCACAGGGTAGTACCCGTTGCAGTGTGGTCCATGCCCGACTGACAGCAGGAGCAAGATCCATGAAGATCTTGGTATTGGGCGGCGACGGCTACCTCGGCTGGCCGACCGCGCTGCACCTGTCCGAGGTCGGCCACGACGTCGCCGTGGTCGACAACTTCGCGCGGCGTGGCTATGACTTCGAGATGGGCGTGGACAGCCTGGTCCCGATCGAGACGCTGCAGTCACGCATCCGGGTATGGCACGACCTGACCGGCCATGACATCGCCTGTCACGTGGGTGACCTGACCGACGCCGACTTCACTTACCAGGTTGTCCGCGAGTTCGGGCCGGACACCATCGTGCACTTCGCGGAGCAGCGCGCGGCGCCTTATTCCATGGTCGACCGCAAGCACGCCGTGTACACGCAGGTCAACAATGTCGTCGGCACCTTGAACGTGCTCTACGCGATCGCGGAGATCAACCCGGACATCCACCTGGTCAAGCTCGGCACGATGGGCGCCTACGGCGAGCCCAACATCGATATCGAGGAAGGCTGGCTCGAGATCGAGCACAAGGGCCGCAAGGACCGGGTGCTGTTCCCGAAGCGACCAGGCTCCTTCTACCACCTGTCGAAGGTGCATGACAGCCACAACATCGAGTTCGCCTGCCGGATCTGGGGAATCCGGGCGACCGATCTCAACCAGGGCATCGTCTACGGCCAGCAGACCCCGGAGACCGCCAGGGACGAGCGGCTCGCGACCCGGTATGACTACGACGCGGTGTTCGGGACGGTGCTGAACAGGTTCGTCATCCAGTCAGTGCTCGGCCTGCCGCTCACCGTCTACGGCAACGGCAGCCAGGTCCGCGGCCTCATCGAGATCAGGGACACCGTCAGGTGCCTCCAGCTGGCCTGCGAGAACCCGGCGGAACCCGGCGAGTTCCGGGTGTTCAACCAGATGACGCAGTCGCTGTCGATCACCCAGATGGCGCAGACGATCGCCAGGGTGAGCCCGGACAAGGTGACGGTCGAGCACCTGGCCAATCCCAGGGTCGAAGAGGAACGGCATCACTACAACGTCGTGCACTCCGGCATGGTCGACCTGGGCCTGGACCCGCATCTGCTGTCCGACACCCTGATCGAGTCGTTGTTCGAGATCACCAAGCGGCATGCCTGCCGGGTGCGGCCAGCGGCGATGATCCCGACGATCGACTGGCGGCGGTCGAACAGCCCGATCGGCTGGTAGCCAGGCCCGGGGTCACAGTCGCTTCAGCCCGGTCCAGCCGCCGCCGGACAGCGCCGCCGTCCACAGCCCGCCGGAACGGCCGCGCCAGAAGATCCGCAGTGCCGCGCCAGGATCTCCGGCAGCCGCGAAGGGCGCCCAGCCTACCCAGCCAAGGTGCGCCGGGGCCGGGCTCTGCCAGCCGAGCACGTTCCACCCGGCGCCTGGCCGGTGCCTGACGGTGTCCAGCACATGCCCTGGTCCGCGCCACAGCACCTCGACGGTGCCGGCCGCCGTGGCCGGCCAGGGCGGTGACCGCAGCTGACCGCCGAGGTCACGCGGGCCGCGCCAGCCTTCCCGTGGCTCGTAGAAGGCCTCCCACAGCAGCGGGTTCCCCGCCCCTGCCCAGAAGACCTCGATCTGGCCGCTGGGAGCCGCCGTCGCCAGCGGCGGCCCGCCGAGCGGACCCATGCCGAGGCGGACCGGCGCTGACCAGCGGCCAAGCAAGCCGCGGCTGACGCGCCAGAGGCTGCCGTCGGTCCCTTTCCAGAAAACGCTGGTGATTCCCGGCGAGGAGACCACGGGCGAAGGAGCCGAAGCCAGGTCGCCGCCGAGTCCCTGCGGGCCGTTCCACCCAGAGCCTGGCGTGTACTGACCGTGCCAGAGGTGATCGTCGACCGAACCGCGCCAGAATACGTCGACGGTTCCGTCGGGCTGCGCCACCACCCGCGGTCCCCAGCCAAGGATGCCCATCGTCGCGAGCTGCCGGCGCCCCTCCAGCACGCCGTCGGCGCGATAGGAGTCCATCCAGAGGTATCCGCTGCGGTCCTTGTAGAAGTCCTCGACCGAGGAACCGGTCCACACGGCCGTGGATTCAGAAGGAGACGCCACTTTGGTGCTGACCGGCTTAGCCCAGCCGCTGCCAGGAACATAGCGATCGAACCAGATCTGCTCGCCGCGGGAGTAGAAGACGTCGACCGCCCCGTCTGGCAGGGTCACTGCCGCCGTCGACTGCCGGGTGACGTGCGGCATCGCGATCCGCACGTCCAGGTAGTCCTTGTCGATATTGATCGCGTGACCGCCGTATCGCTGCGTCACGTTCCCGCTGAACTGATGGATTCGCTGGTGATGCCACAGGCCTCGGCGGATATTCCGGTCCCTGGTGCTCGGCGATCCGTTCCACCAGGCGTCGTAGATGACGTCCGGCATCGCGTAGCGGCGGCTGCCGTACTGCCGCGCCAGATCGACGATGCCCGAATCCGAGCTGCTGTAGATCCCGGACCGGAAGCGCAGCCGGTGCAGTTCCCTTGTCCAGGCCGACAAGAACTTCAGCGCGGCGACGCGCGCTCGCGGGCGGTAGGCCTCCATGTCGTAGTAGATCGGCGTGCGCGGGCCGAACCCCAGCCGCCGCGCCTGCGCGGCGGCGTCCCGCGCGGCGCCCCGTCCCTCCCGCACGGGCCTGTGCAGCTCGCCGAACGCGGCCTGCGGCCCGGCATACAGCGGGACGAACCGCCAGCCGGCCTGAGCCTGCTGGCGTACCCAGGAGCGAGTCAGGTTGGGTTGCGCGCAGGCACGGTCGGCACCGCCGATGTAGATGCCGATAGCCCGGTACGGCGAACGGCGCCGCCACGCTCGCATGGTTCGCCGGCTCGGTGCGGCGCAGGCGTCGAAGCCAAGCCCGCGGTAGCTCGCCACCACCGCGGGGAGCGCGGGAGGCAGCATCGGATAGTGCATCCGCGACACGGCCCGCGCGGTCACCGCATCGGGCACGGCGGACTGTGCCGCTCCTGGCCGCACCTGTCGCGGTCCCGCCGGGTCCGGCAGCCGGATCACCGGAGCAGGAAGCGACGCGCTGGACAGGATCCGGTAAATGACCGTCGGATCGGCGTCGAACGTCGCGGTGATCTGGATACCGGGAGCCCGCGCGGTGATCTGCCTGGCGACCGGGTTCTCCGTCGCGGCCCGCCGCGCCCTGGCCGGACCAGGCTCGATCAGCACCGACTCCGTCGTGCCGAGCAGCCAGCTCGGGCAGAACTCGTCATCGCCGGCCCGGCCCAGGTAAATGGCATGCTGATCGAACCGCACGCAGCCATGCGGATGCGCCCGGTCGTCCACGACCGGCCACGACCTCGGCACCGTGAACGAATAGCCACGGTAAGTCACGGTCCTGCGTGCGCGTCCGCGGGCCGGCCGGGTAACGCTCACCAGCCGGTTAATGCTTGCGGGCCGGACAACGCTGGTCAGCACCACCTGGCCGGCCGGCCGACGCCGGCGCCAGCCCCCTCCTGCCGCGGCATCACGGCGCGCCGCCAGGTGGACCCGGTGCACCGGCACTACGCCAGTTCCGACTTCGTTGCTAGCCGGGGCCGCGACCCAGTTGGTCATGAACACAGCAGCCAGCGCGGCAGCCGCAGGCACGGCGGTTCCCCCGCTGCGCATGAGTGACGTCCTCCCCCGTAGAACCGCCGACCCCCCGGTCTGGCCAGTGCGGCGTCACGACAAGCTACTTTGCTAAATTGCCAATACCTGACGCGCACATTCCGCTGACTTTACATTTACGGCTCATCGCAATACGAATTAACTGCCGAAGAGATTAGCTGCCGGATAGCACGCGGCTAGGACGACTCGCCGTCGGCAGCGCAGATTCAGCAGCGGAGTCCCCCTCATTCGCGGTTACCCGCCGTCCCGGGAAAGAATCCACCGGTCAGTGGCCGGATCTTGGCATAGCCGAAAGATCGCGGGCGGGACATTCCTGCCTGGGGCGGCCGTCAACCGCCAGCACCGCCAATCGCCAGGGATGTGGTCGTGGGCTGCCCGGCGCGGAACCCCGGCGGCCTGATCGCGCTGGCCAGCCTCCGCTGATTCGGCCGACGGCCGCTCGATCACCGAAAGCACAGTGAACAGCCGTCCGCGCCAGACGAACCTGCCGGGGCGCCCGTCGTTCAGCAGTACCTGGACCGGTTCCGGTCGTACTCCGCTCATCCGCCTGCCCGTCCCGGGATGCTCGGCGACGCCGACTCACCGGCTTACGGAACCGGATTGGCGCCAGCGACGCCTCGAGTACTGGCCGCTCCGTTGGCTACCCAGGGGAAGACAGGCAGCTTGTCTTTATTCGAAAATACATTCGTAATGCCTGGGATGCAAGGGCTACTGGCCGGAAACACATTTGGAATATGGCGTTACCCACCGGCCCGACGAGCGATCTCAGCGGCGCGCTCGGCGGGATTTCGGTAAGCGGCGGGGCGGCTCGACTCAGCGCCGCGGCGTGTAGCCCGGCATCGGGAAGCCGCCGAGCAGGTCGCGCACCTGGCCGGCGATTCGCACGATCGCCGCCTCGTCGTCCTTGGTCGCTGCCCGGATCGCCTCGTCCATCCAGGCCGCGACCCGCGGCATGTGTTCCTCGGTCAGGCCGCGGGTAGTGATCGAAGGCGTCCCGATCCTGATCCCGGACGGGTCGAAGGGCTTGCGCGTGTCGAACGGCACGGTGTTGTAATTCACCTCGATGCCTGCCCGGTCGAGTGCTCGGGCGGCAGGCTTGCCGCCGATCTCCTGCGGGGTCAGGTCGATCAGGATCAGGTGGTTGTCCGTGCCGCCGGAGACCAAGCTGTAACCGCGTTCGAGCAGTGCCGTCGCGAGTGCCTTGGAATTCGCCACGACCTGATGCGCGTAGGTACGGAAGCCCGGCGTCGCGGCCTCTTTCAGCGCGACGGCGATCGCCGCTGTGGTGTGATCGTGCGGGCCGCCCTGCAGGCCGGGGAATACGGCCTTGTCGATGGCCGAGGCGTACTCCGCCTTGCACATGATCATCGCGCCGCGCGGGCCGCGCAGGGTCTTGTGCGTCGTAGTGGTGATCACGTCGGCATGACCGGCCGGCGTCGGGTGCGCGCCGCCAGCGACCAGCCCGGCGATGTGCGCGATGTCGGCCACCAGCACCGCGCCAGTTTCCGCTGCGACCGCCGCGAACGCCGGGAAGTCGATGGTGCGCGGAATCGCCGTCCCGCCGCAGTAGATGACCTTAGGCCGCTCCCTGCGTGCCAGATCACGGACCTCGTCGAAGTCGATCCGGCCAGTGTCGGCTCGCACGCCGTACTGCACCGAGCGGAACCACTTGCCGGTCACGGAGACAGCCCAGCCGTGGGTGAGATGACCGCCCATCGGCAGGGCCATGCCCATCACGGTGTCGCCAGGGCTGAGGAAGGCGAGGTACACGGCGAGGTTCGCGGGCGAGCCTGAGTACGGCTGGACGTTGGCGTGGTCTACGCCGAACAGGTCTTTGGCCCGCTGCACCGCGATCGTCTCGATCGGGTCGATGAACTGCTGGCCCTCGTAGTACCGCCGGCCCGCGTAGCCTTCGGAGTACTTATTCGTCAGCACCGAGCCGCTTGCCTCCAGTACCGCGGTGGAGACGTAGTTCTCCGACGGGATCATCCGCAGCTTGTCGAACTGGCGGCCGGCCTCGGCCTCGATCAGTTCGGCGATCTCGGGATCGGTGCTTGCGACGTGCGGGATCGGCGGCTGGTGCATGAGTTTCCTCCTGCCACGACCCTACCCGCACCCGGGCGGGCCTCCCTGCGGGGCAGACGGCCACTCCGGCGTCGGCCAGTACCTTCATGAGGCCGGCATTGACCGGTCAGACGTACAGCGGGACGGCTCCGTTACCCTACGGGTAACCCGCCGCTCGCGTTCAGGCCGGCTGCCGGGTCAGGGCGGACAGGGAGCAAGCGGCATGCGCGTCGGGCAGATCGCGATCGATGTCGCGCCACTTCGCGGCAGCCGCGACTTCCGGCTGCTGTTCGCCGGCCGGTCGGTCTCCTTCGCCGGCAACGCGATCGCCGCGACCGCCGCCAACTGGCAGGTCTACGGCCTGACCAAGTCCTCGCTGGCGGTCGGGCTGCTGACCCTGGGCAACAGCGCGGGCATGCTGAGCGGGCTGCTGGCCGGCGGCATGCTGGCTGACCGGCACGACCGGCGCAGGCTGCTGATGGCCAGCAGGGTGCCGCTCACGCTGCTCGCGGCCTTGCTGATGGTCAACAGCCTCCTCAC
This sequence comes from Streptosporangiaceae bacterium, assembly GCA_035533915.1. Taxonomy (GTDB): domain Bacteria; phylum Actinomycetota; class Actinomycetes; order Streptosporangiales; family Streptosporangiaceae; genus Chersky-822. Next base: position 119,306 of record DATLSX010000130.1, on the reverse strand, counting down.
CCGGCCGCAGCTGTGGGCGGTCTACGTCCTGGTGATGTCGATGGGTGCGCTGTCCGGCCTTGGCTCACCGTCCGCGTCCGCCGCTATTCCCGCTCTCGTCAGGCCCGACCAGCTCGCGCCCGCCGCCGCGCTGAACTCGATGGGCAGCCAGCTCGGCAGCCTGGGCGGCCCGGCGCTGGCCGGCGTGCTGATCGCCGGGCAAGGCCTGGCATCTTGTTACGCGCTGGTCGCCGCTTGTTTCGCCGTCTTCGGCATCCTACTGCGGTTCATCCGTCCGCTGCCGCCCACGGTCCGGGCCGGCCGCCCGGGCTTGCGGTCGATGGCCGAAGGGTTCCGGTACGTCAGGCGCAACGGCGTGGTAGGCGGGATGCTCGCCGTGGACACCAGCGCGATGATCTTCGGAATGCCTTCAGCGCTCTTCCCGGCCATCGCCAGCGAGCACTTCCACGGCGGATCGGCGACGTTCGGGCTGCTGGTCGCCGCACCCGGGTTCGGCGCGCTGCTCGGCGCGGCCACCAGCGGCTGGACCGGCGGGCTGCGACGGCCTGGCATGGTGGTGATCGGCGCCGGAATCGCCTGGGGCGCGGCCATCGTCGGATTCGGGCTGAGCGGGACGCTAGCGGTAGCGCTCGCGTTCCTCGCCCTCGCCGGGATGGCCGACCTGATCTCCGAGGTGCTGCGTAACGCGATGCTCCAGCGATACACCCCCGACCCGCTGCGCGGCCGGGTCTCCAGCCTGTACCTGGCTCAGGTGACTAGTTCGCCGGCGCTCGGCAACGTGGAGGCCGGGCTGGTCGCCAAGTTGTTCTCCACGACGTTCTCAGTGGTCACCGGCGGGCTGGCGTGCGTCGCCGGCGCCCTGCTGCTGGGCATCGTGAACCCGGCGCTGCGGCACGCCACGCTGGGACGGGCGGCGGACGCGGCCGACCCGGCGATCGCGGCCGACCCGGCGGACGGGCCGATCGGGATAGCAGCCAAGCCCGCCGGGCAATCCGAGGCCTGCCCAGGGCAGTAAGGGGCGCTGCACGGCCGGGACTAGACTGTCAACCGGCCGGCAGCGCCGCTTCAGTCAGGCAGGCTCAGGCCCGCCTGAAAGGACCGCACCACACCGTCTTCGATCAGGCGACTCGGCGCAGGTGCTCGGTCTTCTCCAAGGTCTCGGCCTGGTCGGTGAACTTACGAGACAGTCCGCTGAGCAACCCGAGAATCCCGCGCCAGAAGTACGCCGCGCCGGCGATGACCACGCCAGTGGCGGTCACGGCAATCGCGCTGTTGCGCACCGGGATCGCCCACAAGCTGAACAGGTTCAGGTCGATGATCCAGGCCACTGCCACGCCCAGGGCCACCAGCACGACGGCCCAGACTTCCGACGCGAGCGAGACATACCGGTTCGCGATCTTGGCGATCGCGAACACGGCCAATCCAAGCAGTGTCACGATAGCGAATGCATACATTGACCCCGCCTCCCCTATATCTAGTACTGGCCCTACCGTAATGACCGGAAAATCTTCCGAACAGGGCCGAACGTCCGCCATGACCCTGACCAAAGCCGCGCCAGTCTCGAATCGCCCAACCGCGCCCGCCGGGACGCTGGCACGGTATGCGGCCGGAACGACCACGCGGCAGGACGCTGCCAAAGTCCCCCATGCACGGGCCCAACGGCCGCTGACTGCCGCCCCGACCTGGCCTATGTTCGTGGCATGACAGGTCTGACTGGCACCGAGATCCTCGGTCAGCCGCTGCTGAACAAGGACGCGGCATTCACCCAGCGCGAACGGGACGCACTCGGCCTCCGCGGCCTGCTTCCTTGGCGCGTGGCGACCATCGACGAACAAATGGCGCTCGAACTCGAGCACCTGCGCAATAAGACCGACGATATGGAAAAGTACATCGGCCTGACCGCGCTTCAGGACCGGAACGAGACGCTCTTCTACCGGCTGCTCGGCGACCATCTCGAAGAATTCGCGCCGATCGTCTACACGCCGACTGTCGGCGATGCCTGCCGCCAGTTCAGCCATATCCTGCGCCGGCCGCGCGGGCTGTGGATCACCCCTGACGACATCACCCGGATTCCGGAGTTGCTGCGTAACGCAGGGAAGCCTGACGTCCGGCTGATCGTCGTCACCGACAACGAGCGCATCCTCGGCCTCGGGGACCAGGGCGCGGGCGGAATGGGCATCCCGGTCGGGAAGCTTGCGCTCTACACCGCGGGAGCCGGGATCGAACCGCACCTGACCCTGCCGGTCTCGCTCGACTGCGGCACTGACAACGAAGACCTGCTCCGCGATCCGCTCTACTTCGGCTACCCCAAGCCGCGGCTGCGCGGCTTGGGGTACGACGAGTTCATCGATGCGTTCGTGCACGCGGTGCACGACGTCTTTCCCGAGGCCGTGTTGCAGTGGGAGGACTTCAAGCAGCACAACGCGATCCGGCTGCTGGACAGGTACCGCACCACGCTGCCCAGCTTCAACGACGACATCCAGGGAACGGCGGCCGTGGTGCTCGCCGGGATCCTCGCCGCCGTCCGAGCCCGCGGCGAGCCGGTCAGCGCTCAGCGGCTGGTCTTCCTCGGAGCAGGAGCCGCCGGGCTGGGAATCGCCCGCCTGGTATCCCAGGTCATGCTGGCCGAAGGAGCGACTGCGCGGGCCGTCAGCGGTGCCGTCGTGATGCTCGACTCGCGCGGCCTCGTCTTCCAGGGCCGCGACCAGATCGACGCTGACAAGCTGCCGTTCGCGCTTCCGGTGGCCGACCTGGCCAGGTACGGCTTCGATCCGGCCACCAGGTACGACCTGGAAACGGTGGTCCGCCAGGTGGCGCCGACCATCCTGATCGGCACCAGCGGCACGCACGGCGCCTTCACCGAGGCCGCGATCAAGGAGATGGCGCAGCGGACGGCGACGCCGGTGGTGTTCCCGCTGTCGAACCCGACCTCCAAGTCCGAGGCGACGCCGGCAGACTTGCTGAACTGGTCGCAGGGGCGAGCGCTGGTGGCCACGGGAAGCCCGTTCGGCCCGGTCGACGTCGCCGGGCAAGCGCGCCAGATCGGGCAGGCGAACAACGTCTACATATTCCCCGGGGTCGGGCTAGGCGCCATCGCGGCGCGGGCACGCGAAGTCACCGACGGCATGTTCCTGGCCGCCGCGACCACGCTGGCCGGACTGGTTCCGCAGGAACGGTTGGCTGTCGGGGCGCTGTACCCGCAGCTCGCCGACCTCAAGCAGGTCACCAGGGCGATCGCCGTCGCCGTCGCGAGCACGGCCCGGGCGGCCGGGGTGGCGGGGCTGAGCGACACCGAGGACATCGCCGCCGCGGTGGACGCGGCTACCTGGGTTCCGGCCTATGACGAACTCGGCTGATCTTCGATCGGGCCGAGCGCCTAGCCGCCGCTGCCAGGTTCGGAGTCGGCGCGGCATCGCGGCCCGAGCACCCGCCGGTGCCAGCGGGCCGCCCTGCGGTCGGCGAGCACCTGCCTGACCACGTTGCGGCCGGGGATGCCCGTCACGCCACCGCCGCCATGGGTCGCCGATCCTGCCTGGTAGAGCCCGTGCAACGGGGTGCGCAGGTCGGCATAGCCGGCCGCAGGCCGCGCGTGGAACATCTGGCCAAGGGTCAGCTCGCCGTGGAAGATGTTGCCGCCGACGAGCCCGTACTCCTCCTGCATCTGGTGCGGGCCGATGACCTGGCGGTGCAAGATCGAGTTAGCGAACCCGGGGGCGACCTCGTCCATCCGTGCGATCATCCGGTCCGCGTAGAGATCAAGCTCGAAGTCATCGGGCTTGTCCGCGTAAGTGTGCGGCACCCACTGGGTGAACATCGACATCACGTGCTGGCCCGCCGGAGCCAATGAATCGTCGAACACGCTCGGAATGCAGATATCGGCGAACGGCGCCGACGACGGGCTGCCGTCGACCGCCTGCTGGAAGGCGTTCTCAACGTCGTCGAGGCTTTCAGCCAGCACGATGGTCCCGCCGTGCACCTGGGGATCGAACGTCGGGTGGCTGGCGAAGACGGGCAGCCGGTCGAGTGCGAGGTTGATCTTCACGGTGCCGCTCCGCGAGCGCCACGCGCGGATGTCGGCGACGAAATCGTCCGGCAGCACCGCAGGATCGAGCAAGCGCAGGAACGAAAGCTTCGGGTGCAGCGTGGTCACGATGGTGGCTGCCGCGATGTGCTCACCCGAGACCAGGTCCACCCCAGTCACCCGGTCGCCGCTGGTCGTGATCCTGACGACTTCGCAGCCCGTCCTGATCTGCGCGCCGAAGGCGATCGCGGCATCGGCCAGCGCGTCCGTCACCCCGCCCATGCCGCCGCGCGGAAAACCCCACGCCCCGACCTGCCCGGCGGCGTCGCCGATGTGGTGGTGCAGGGTCACGTACCCGGTCCCGGCCGATCGTGGTCCGGCCCACATGCCGATGACACCGGACACCGAAAGCAGCCCGCGCAGCGCGTCGCTCTCGAAGTACTCGTCCAGCAGGTCAGCGATACTCCCGGTGAGCAGCCTGGTCAGGTCCACGGCCAGCCTGGTGTCCACCCCGCGCAACTGCCGCAGCAGCAGTCCCTGAGCGACCAGGTCGGCCGGGCGCCGGGAGCCGAGCTTCGGCGGGATCTGGGTGAGCAGCGGGCCTAGCACCGCGGCGAGCCTGGCGAGCCGCGCCTGATAGGCCGGGTAGTTGTCGGCGTCCAGCGAGGAGAACTTCGCGATCTCCGCGCGCCGCCGCGCCGGATCGTCGGGCAGCCGCAGGTACCTTCCGTCCACGCGCGGCGAGAAGTAAGGACCCTGCGGGTAGACCTGGTAGCCGTGCTGGTGCAGCCGCAGTTCGGTCACGAGTTCGGCGGGCAGCAACGAGACGACGTAGGACAACGAGGTCACCGTGTAGTCAGGTCCGAACGGATGCTCGCTGACCGCGGCGCCGCCGACGGTGTCCCTGCGTTCGCAGACCAGCGTGCGGAGCCCGTTCCTGGCGAGGTAGGCGGCAGCGACCAGTCCGTTGTGGCCACCACCGACGATCACGACGTCCCACTCAGCCGCCATGGCGCCTCTCTCCCCGCACGCGCACTTCTAAAGCGGATCAAATAAGCATATGACTCAGCGCAGGGCGACCGGCCAGCGGGCCGAGCGCTCCGTAATTGCGGCGCAGCACCACGGCATGCCGTGGTTAGATCACTGCTGCGAGCCTTTGTTGCTCATTTCTGGCTGCGGATAAGGAGTCGCGGTGTCGGCGGCAGGCTGGGGCCACAGCGCGCGCTGGGTCGTCCCGGTGCTGGTCGCGAGTTATCTGCTCGCTGCCATTGTCTGCTGCGCCCTTGCCGCGACCGGTCAGGCGCACTTCGTCGACCTGCACGTGTACCGGATGGGCGGCGACGCTGTCCTGCGCGGCGATGCCGCCCTGCCCAGCCAAGCCGCGGCCTCCGGCGGCGGCCTGTACAGCCTGCGGTTCGCCGGGCTCCCGTTCACCTACCCGCCGTTCGCCGCCGTCGTGTTCACCGCCCTGGCGGCGGTGCCCTGGACCGTGGCGGCGGCCGCGGTTACCGCCGGCAGCGCCGCGGCACTCATCGTGCTGCTCTACCTGGCGCTGCGGCTGCCGCCGGTGTCGTCCTGGCTGGATTCGCGCACCGCGTGGCGCCTTGCGCTGGCTGTCGCCGTCGCCGCGATCTGGCTCGAGCCGGTGCGGACGGCGCTCGGCTATGGCCAGATCGACCTCTTCCTGGCGCTGGGGGTGCTGTACGACGTGGCGCTGCCCGACGCCGCACGGCACAAGGGCGCCGTCATCGGGATTGCCGCCGGGATCAAGCTGACCCCCGCCATCTTCGCCGTGTACCTGCTCGCCACCCGCCGCTACCGCGCGGCCGCCATGGCTGCCGCGGCCTTCGCCGCCACCATCGCGGCGGGGTTCGCCGTGCTGCCGGCCAGCTCGGCGCGGTACTGGGGCGCCATCTTCCTCAACCCGCGGCACGTGGCCCCGGTTCAGGACGCCGAGAACCAGAGCCTGCTCGGCGCGCTCGCGCGGACCATGCACACGGCGTCGGTCGGGTTCGTATGGCTGCCGCTCGCCCTCGGCACGGCCGCACTCGGCCTCGCGGTCGCCGCCCGGGCACACCGGACCGGGAACGAGGCGCTCGGCTTCTCCGCCTGCGCCGTCACCGGCCTGCTCGTCTCGCCGATCTCCTGGACCCATCACTGGGTCATCGCCATCCCAGCCCTGCTGCTCGCTGCCGTGCCGGTCTGCCGAAGGCACCCTGCCGACGGCGTCAGTGGCAAGGTCACGGGAGCCGTCGCCGTCGCCGCCGCCGCCGTCCTCGGCTGGACCCGAGTTGCCCGCGCGGCACCGGGCACCGGCTGGCTGCACCTTCCGGCGTTCGGCCTGGCCCGCAGCCTGGTGTATGTCGTTGCGGGACTGGTAGGCCTGGGGTTCGCTGCCGCAGCCGTGACCAGGCGCGCGCCGAGGCCGCCTGGATCAACGTCAAGTACCGGCGAAACCTGTCGGACGGAGGGTTTGCTGGCGGCGAATCACCCTTAGCCTAGGGGCACCGGCATGGCACGGCCTCGGGTCGCAGCAGCGGAAAGGACGGCACGGGTGTCCAAGGGAAACAGGAACCGGCAGAACGCTCAGGCGAGGATCGCCCAGATGCGGGCGGAGGAGGCACGACAGGCGAGGCGGCGGACCCTGGTCACCTGGATCGGCGCCGGGGTGCTCGCTGTCATCGCGGTGGTCGGCATCACGCTGGCCGTCACCAGCCGGAGCGGTCAGGCGGGCGGCCAGGGCACGATCCAGCAGGCAAGCGCGCCGCGGCTCAAGCTCGGATCGCTCGCGAGCCTCGGGACACTCCAGCCTGCGCCCAGCCCGGGCAGCCCCGGATACGCGAGCGTCCCGATCCCGAACGGCACGCCGCTAGCCGACACCGCGTCGGCAGCCACCGGCGGCACAGTGGACGGGGTCAGCTGCCAGTCAAGCGAGCAGCTCGTCTTCCACATCCACGCGCATCTGACCATTTTCGTGAACGGCTCGCCCCGCCAGATCCCCGCAGGCATCGGCATTCCCGGCGCCCAGGTACAGAACGGCCCGCACGGCGCGGTCGTCGGAAGCGGAACCTGCTTCTACTGGCTGCATACTCACGCGGCAGACGGCATCATCCACATCGAGTCCCCCATCCACCGCGTCTATACCCTCGGTGACTTCTTCGACGAGTGGGGGCAGCCGCTCGGACCTGACGTGCTCGGCCCGGTGCACGGTCACGTCGTCGTCATCTACAACGGCAAGCTCTACCTGGCCAACCCGAGGGACGTGCCGCTGAACTCGCACGCGCAGATCCAGGTCGAGGTCGGCACCCCGCTCGTCGCGCCGGAGACCCTCACCTTCCCGAGCGGAATGTAGCGCGGCAGGTCGCTGTGGCAGGCCGCTGTGGCCCGCCGCCTGCGCTAGCAGCGCAGGTTCCTCGATGGCTGTCCGGTGGCGATCCACGGCCAGCTCTTGCCGCAGAACGCCACCTCCGGCACGGACCTGAGCAGGTTCCTGTGATAGACCAGCACGAGGTAGGAGCCGACCTGGTACGCGGCCGCGGGCCGGCCGAATCCGCCTGCTAGCCCTGCCTCGGTCAGGCACGCGTTCGCGCAGACCGCCGAGGAAGTCCAGACGACGAAGTCGGCGTAGTGCAGCTTCGGGTCGTACCAGGAGGAGTCTGTCTCGCGGTTCGTGGTGACGACCTCGTCCTGGTAGGTCCGTACCGGCCGGACCATGACCCGGTCACCGGTCTCGACCGAGATGCTGCTCGCGTCCCAGAACCCGGCCAGCCCGTACCTCAGGTGATGGGCCTGCAGCCACGCGGCCACCCGCTGGTTCAGGTTCAGCCTCGGTGCCTGCTGCGCGCTGCTGACCAGCAGCACCGCGCAGCAGGTCAGCACGACGGCCGCGGCCGCCCGATGGCCGCGCTCGATGATCGTGTTCCCGAGCACGCGGCCGGCCAGCACCGCTCCGATCGGCAGCAGGCCGACGATCTCGTTCGGATCGGGCTTGGACCCGAACAGGTACGCGCCGACCACGAGCACGAACGTCAGGGCAAGCATCTGCACGACCGGGCCGGATTCGGCGTAGCAGTGCCGCACGACGCGGGTCACCGCCCAGACCGCAAGGCAGACCCCGATCAGGTGTACCGCCGCCGCCAGCGCCGCCAGCACGTTGTCCGCCAGCGTCGAACCGAACTGGCCGGCACCGAAGATGTCCGCTCCGAACACCATCAGCATGTTCTGCAGCTTGGTCCAGAACTCACCGGCGATCCCGACCGGAGTGGCGAACGCCACGACCAGCCTGTTGACGGTGAACCCGCCAGCTTGCCCGATCAGGCTGACCGCTACCTTGGCCATGCCTACCGAGGCCAGCGCACCGGCGGCGAGCGACAGGTCGTACCACTGCCCGGCCAGCGGCCCGCGCCGCCGGAGCATCCGCACGGCACTGACGGCGAGCAAGGGCAGTGCCCCTTCGAATACCACCAGCGTGTCGCCGATCTGCGCCCAGGCCAGCAGCGCGGTCACCAGGACCGGCAGCCACCAGCGCGGCCTGACCCGGTCGAGCACCAGGTAGATCGCCAGCAAGGGCACGTGCGTGCCGACGTGGTCCGGGCTGGACATCAGCAGCGAAGTCGCCGGCCCGGTCGACGGCGCGAGCATGATCCCCGCGGCGACCAGCATCCGCATCCTGGCCTCGCGGCCCTCCGCGTGACCCCTGGCCAGCCAGCCCGCCATCAGGACCTGGAGCAGGTAGCTCAGCGCCGCGGCCACCGGCACCGTGGCCGCGTCGAGCCCGTGCACCGCTTCGACCAGCATGTACTCGGGCAGTTCGGTGGTGTAGAAAGACACGTCCGACAGCGACCAGCCGCGCAGCAGCAGATTGCCATGCAGCATGTCCCAGGCCTGCAGCGCCTGCGAGCCGCCCTCGGACGTCGTCGGCACCGTCCTGGCCTGGGCGAGGTAGGCAACGCCGAGCGCTAGTATCCCGACCGCCGCCAGGGATGCCTTCAGCACCTGCGAAATGGTCAGTCCGGACAGCCGGGACGGTGCAGGTGACCGCAACGCACGGCCGCCGCCTGGCTGTGACTGCACCTGCGACGAGGTCGTCACGGTATTTCCGGAGCTGCCGCGCTCGGCCCGTTGGTACATATCTGTTGCAATGAAGTACTTTCTTTGGTTTATCGCAGATCGTGGTGCACTATGCAGCAAAGGCCGGTCCCGGCAAGGTCGGGCTATCGGCTCGCAAATGCCCTGGCTCACCGTACCCCGGTCTGTGACATGGGCAAACATGGACTCGCCTCGACAACGGGCTAACCTCTGGAAATCGTTATTCCCTGATAGAGTGCGGCCCTGCGGGTTCAGTCAGAAGCAGCCTTGGCGCACGGAAGACCGCGTATCCGAGCCAGACATAATCAGCTTCCGCACGGGGAAATAAAGTCGCGAGAGGTCCGGAGCCCGGCTCCGCTATACGATGCGCTGATAAGCGCTTGGCAATTTAATTACCTTTATTTAGGCCAATTTTGACCGGAGGTCCCTCGGTGACGGCTGGCAGTAGTCCAAGGGAGTACACCCGCGATGTGGTGGTCATCGGGGGCTGCGGGCACGTCGGGCTGCCGCTGGCGATCGCATTCGCCGATCGCGGCCTTCAGGTCGGCATCTACGACGTCAGCGAGAGCGCGGTGGCGACGGTCGGCGCGGGCAGGATGCCGTTCGCCGAGGCCGGTGCGGAGCAGATACTGGCCCGCGCGGTCGCCGAAGGACGCCTGGCGGCATCCGCCGACCCGTCGATCATCAGTACCGCCGAGCACGGGGTCGTGGTCATCGGCACTCCGGTCGACGAGCACCTGAACCCGGACCAGGCCGCGATTCCGCGAGCGCTGGCCGCGTTCGCCGATCAGTTGCACGACGGGCAGATCCTGATCCTGCGCAGCACGGTCTATCCGGGGGTGACCGCCCTGGTGGAGAAGATGGTGGCCGATCTGGGCATCGAGATCGACGTGGCGTTCTGCCCGGAACGCATCGCCGAGGGCAAGGCGATGACCGAGTTGTTCGAGCTGCCGCAGATCGTGTCCAGCCGTACCGCCCGGGGACTGGAACGGGCCAGCGCGCTGTTCGGCAAGCTCACCCCCACGCTGGTGCCGATGTCACCGGAAGAGGCAGAGCTCGCGAAGCTGTTCACCAATGTCTGGCGGTACATCAAGTTCGCGACGGCGAATCAGCTGTACATGATGGCCAACGACCGCGGGCTGGACTTCGAGCAGATCAGGCAGAAGCTGACGCTCGGCTATCCCAGGGCGGCCGACATGCCAGGAGCGGGCTTCGCGGCAGGGCCGTGCCTGTTCAAGGACACGATGCAGCTAGCCGCGTTCAACAACAACAACTTCGCGCTCGGCCATACGGCCATGGCGATCAACGAGGGCATGCCGCTGTACCTGGTCCACAAGCTCGAGCAGCGCTTCGACCTGAGGACGATGACGGTCGGCATTCTCGGCATGGCCTTCAAGGGCGGGTCGGACGACATCCGCTCGAGCCTTGCCTACAAGCTGCGGCGGATCTTGCAGTTCAAGGCCAAGGCGGTGCTGTGCAGCGATCCATACGTCCGTACCGATCCCCGGCTGCTGCCCGCCAGCGACGTCATCGAGGCCGCCGACCTGCTCGTGATCGGCGCGCCGCATCCGGAGTACCGGGACCTGACGACCTGCAAGCCGGTGGCGGACCTGTGGGACGTGCTCGGCAAAGGCGTTCGGGTGTGACCGAGGAGCCGCGCATCTCGATCGTCATCCCGGCCTACAACGAGGGCGGGCGCATCGTCCCTGTGCTGGACCGGATCTTCGAGTCGATCCGGCTGACCTGCGAGGTCCTGGTCGTCGTGGACAGCGAGGAAGACAGCACCGTCGAGGTCGTGACCGAGTACGCGCAGAAGGAGCCGCGGCTTCGCTACCTGGTCAACACTTACGGCAACGGGCCGGCGAACGCGATCAGGTACGGGATCGCCGCGTCGACCGCGCCGGTCACGGTGGTGACCATGGCTGACGGATGCGACGACGCCAGGCAGATCGACGACCTCGCCAGGCTGACCGAGCGGGGGGTGGCGGTCGCCGCGGCGTCCCGGTACATGCCCGGTGGCCAGCAGGTGGGCGGCAGCTACGTCAAGGGCGCCTTGTCCAAGCTGGCCGGCCGCTCGCTGCGGCTGCTCGCGCATACCGGGACGAGGGACGCCACCAACTCGTTCAAGGCCTACTCCACTGACTTCGTCCGTGCTGTCGGCATCGACTCCAGGGACGGGTTCGAGATCGGGATCGAGCTGACCGCGAAGGCCAAGCGCATGCGGCTGCCCGTCGCCGAGATCCCGACCATCTGGCTGGACCGCCAGGCAGGCGTCTCGAACTTCAAGGTGGCCAAGTGGATTCCCAAGTACCTGCGCTGGTACCGGTTCGCGTTCGGGCCCCGGTTGACCGCGGAGCAGGTGCGGCAGCGAGTGTCCGGGAAGGGCGGGTAAATGGAGAAGGTACTGGTCAGCGGGTCAGCGGGGTTCATCGGCGGGTACCTGGTCGCCGAACTGCTCGATCGCGGCTACGAGGTTGTCGGCGTCGACAACTTCTCCAAGTACGGCAAGGTCAGCAAGTCCTACGACCGCCATCCGCATTACCACCTCGTCGAGGCGGACGCCGCGGACGTCGGCCTGATGAGTCAGCTCGCTTCGGACTGCGACCATTTCATCGCCGGAGCGGCGATGATCGGCGGCATCTCGTACTTTCATACTTATACCTACGACCTGCTCGCCACCAACGAGCGGATCATCGCGGCGTCCTGTGACGCCGCGATCGCCGCGCACCAGGCGGGCCGGCTGCGCAAGGTCACCTACCTGTCCTCGTCGATGGTCTTCGAAAGCGCGGACCACTGGCCCTCGCACGAGGGCCAGGAGCGCGAGATCCCGCCGCCGCTGTCGTCGTATGGCTTCCAGAAACTCGCCGTGGAGTACTTCGCCAGGGCCGCCTGGGATCAGTACCGGCTTCCGTATACGATCGTGCGCCCGTTCAACTGCGTCGGAATCGGCGAGAGCCGGGCGCTCGGCGACGAGGAGATCTTGTCGGGCAACGTGCGGCTCGCGATGAGCCATGTCGTCCCCGACCTGGTGCAGAAGGTGCTCAAAGGCCAGGACCCGCTGCATCTCCTGGGTTCCGGCGACCAGGTCAGGCACTACACCTACGGCGGCGACCTGGCCGCGGGCGTGGTGACCGCGATGGCGCATCCCGACGCGCACTGCGAGGACTTCAACCTGTCGACCGCTCAGGGCACGACGGTGCGGGAACTGGCCGAACTGATCTGGCACAAGGTCAAGGGCCAGGACAAACCGCTGCGGGTGGTACACGACGATCCCTTCGAGTACGACGTGCAGCGCCGCGTTCCGGCTACCGAGAAGGCCAAGCGAGTACTCGGCTTCGAGGCGCGGACCACACTCAGCCAGATGCTGGACGAAGCCATCCCGTGGATCGCCGACGCCATCACCGCGGGGACGATCTGACTGCCCCGCCCCGCGCATCAGGCACTGGAGTACACCACGCCGTTCAGGTAGATCCTGGTGGTGTTCGCCGGGATGTTCCGGGCGACGAGCCCCGCAGGTGATCCCTGGACGTACACGCGTGGCGTCAGGACGCTCGCGGCCGGCGGCGAGCTGTTGCTGATGATCGTGACGTGCAGCTGCTGGGTCAGCGGCACCGCATACCCGGCGGGCAGGCCCGCGATCGTCGTGTTGGCGCTGGCGGGCACGCTGAGGTCACCGATGATCTCGATCCGGTCGCCGAATGCCCGCGATTCCAGGTTCGGGCCGCTACCACTGTTGGCGTAACCATTCTGGGGAGCCAGCGGGATCCAGCCTCCCGAGGCAGGTGTCGTCGTACCCGGGATGCCCACGTACTGCGTCACGTCCGGGCCGATATAGAAATCCGCGGCCGAGCCGTCGTAGCTGACCGCGGCGAGTTGGCCGTTGAGCGTCCCGCCGCTGATCCTGACCTGGGACGCGCCAGCGCCGCTGACGCCGTTCTTGACCACCCTGGCGCCGTAGTCAGGTCCAGCCGACGTCGTCGCCCAGATCTGGGTGTTGCTGACGGTGACCCTGGTAGCGGCGCCTTCGACGTAGATGCCGGCGTACCCGCCACCACCCGAGCCGCCGTTCGCCCCCACGTTGACCGCCTGGCAGCCGTCGATGATCACCGGATTGCGGCTGCTCGTCCCCTGGGAGTTGCTGTTGATGATGTTGAAAGCATTGTTGTCGCACTGATCACTGGTACAGGCCGAGAGGATGATCGGGCCGTAGCCTCCCCCGGTCCCGTAACTGTCGGCGGTGAACGCGTTCTGCTTGTAGTCCGACCGGCAGCCGATCAGCCTGGTCGACCCCTGGTCGATGAAGAAGCCGTCACCGCCGGTACCGCCCGCCTGGGCATGGCAGGCGATGAAGACGCCGTCTTGCCAGATGGAACTCCCGAACGAGTGCTTCGCCGCGTCCTGGACGAGGACCCGCTCGCAGAGCCAGCCGTCCGGCGACTTGTCCCCGGCGGTGCTGGATGAGTTCTTCTGGCCCGCCACGCCGTTGCCGGTCGCGCCATAGACCACGACGTCGGTGATCTTCACAGAATGGACGGATCCGTAGGCGGCAATGCCGTCCACATTCGCCGGGGCGCTCTGGGCGTCGACGAAGAAGTCGCGCAGCTGTATGCCGATGTTCGCGCCAGGGTCCCCGCTTGAGTACGAAGGCCAGCCGCCCGCCTGGCAGTCCAGCATCGCGATGGCGGCCGTGACCGGCAACGAGGAACTGAACGACGACGCGACCCGGAGCACCGTACCCCGCTCGGTGGTGGCGCTGGTGTCAGCCGCGTTGGTGCCGCCCTTGGCGCCCGCGACGGTAATGGCCGGGGGGATGTTGAGCGGCTGGGAGATCAGGTAAGTACCGGCAGGCAGGTAGACGACCTGGCCAGGAAGAGCCGCACCAAGCGCGCTCTGGATCGCGGTCGTGGAGTCCGTGGCACCGGACGAGTCAGCGTTGTACTGGGTGACCACGTTCAGCCAGTCCGTGGGGCCGCCAGTCCCGGTGGCCGCCTCAGCTGGCTGCGCCGCGACCGCCGGCATGCCCGCGAGGCTGGCTGTCAGGCCCGAGGCGGTACCGAGAAGAAGCGCCCTGCGAGTTGAGCCAGCGTCCCTGCCGTCCTTGCCGTGCTTGTGCATGCCGACCTCCGAAAGGCTGATTTATCTCCTAGCTTGCCGCTTACGTGGCCAAATTCCTACCGGTACGAGCCGCGGCCAGCGGGCCGCTGGCACCGGGGACGTTTGCGCGCGGCTTCCCGGTCAACATTGAGCAGGAACGTCAGCTGAGCGACGAGCGACCTCGAAGGAGGGATGATTCATGCTCGACACGAGGATGTGGCAACGCCTGGAGCAGCGGAGTGTGAATCGGCCCGGCCGAATTCCGCCGGGCCTCGAACCTGGTCGCCTGCCTGATCCGTCCGAGCCCGCAGGAACTGACCTGCTGCCCGGGATCAAGCACATCGTGGTGCTCATGATGGAGAACCACTCCTACGACAACTACCTCGGCGTGCTGGCGGGCCGGGGCGAGGGATTTCCGCTGGGCGCGGACGGCCAGCCCGACGCCGGGAACCCGGACTCTACTGGCCGCGCGGTCCGGGCGCACCCGCTGGCGTCGACCGTGCAGCACGCGGCCGTGCCGTGCCAGAGCTGGAGTGTCAGCCACGCCCAGTGGGCCGACGGCAAGCTGAGCGGTTTCGTGACCGCGACGCGGGCCGCGGCGCCGGCCTGCGACTCCAGCGCGGGCATGGGTTACTGGACCGAGCGGGATCTACCCTTCTACTACGGCCTCGCGCGTACGTTCCCGCTCGCCGACCGCTGGTTCAGCCCCTGCCTGGGCCCGACTTTCCCGAACCGGCGGTTCCTGCTGGCCGGCACTGCGCACGGTCTGATGGACGACCTGCCGGTCAACATCCTCAGCAGGCCGCCAGCCGGAACTATCGGGGAACTGCTCACCAGGCACGGGATCTCATGGGCGAACTACCACCCGAACGGCGGCGCCAAGTCGACCGCCCGGCGGTACGCCCGGTACCGGCGTCGCCGCGCCAGGCATCATCTGGCATCGTTGGGACGCCCGTTCCGCCAGGTCAGCGATGGCGTCAAACGGGACCTGCAATTCACCTGCGGCCTGTACCCGCTAGGTGTCTCCCGGTACATGCTGCACGTCAAGAGCGTGGACGAGTTCTTCGCCGACGCCGACCACGGCACGCTGCCCGCCTTCAGCATCGTGGACCCGGACTTCGACGAGTACTCCGAGGAGAGCCCGCAGGACATCCGCAGGGGCGAAAGCTTCGCCGCCGAGGTCATCAACCGGGTCATGCACGGCAAGGGCTGGCCGGACACGCTCCTGATCTGGACCTATGACGAACACGGCGGCTACTACGACCACGTCCCGCCACCCGCCGCGGTGCCACCGGACGACGTCGAAGGGCGCAGCCTGGTGGGTCATCCGTCGGTACTGCGCACTGCGCTGAAACCGCTGTTCCCCGGGTACGTGCGGCACGCCGAGGCGCTCGTCGCCGGGTCCCGGCAGTACGACACCTACGGCTTCCGCGTCCCCGCGGTGCTGGTTTCCCCGTACGCGCGGCGCGACTGCGTGCTCTCCGACGTCTTCGACCACACCTCGATCCTGCGGCTGGTGCAGGACAAGTGGAACCTGCCGTCCCTGACGAGACGGGACGCCGCGGCGCTCTCGCCCGTCGGGGCGCTCGACTTCTCCGCGCCGCCGGCCTTCCTGGTACCGCCCGAACTGCCCGCCCCTAGCCTGGCCTGGGGTTCGTGGTAGCAAGCCGCACCCCCGGCTAGCGGACGGCGGCGCCGGGCAGCGACCAGGCGGCCCATGCGATCCGGCCGAGGCTGGCGGCGGACGCGAACCTGGTCCGCCGGTAGCTGTGCTGGCTGGTCGCAGCAAGGGACAGCGTCAGCGTAGGTCTCGGTGGCCGGGTTGTAGAGGGCGAAGGCCCAGTCGGTGTCGTTGCCCCGCCGTCACGCGGCCAACCTGTCATCTTGCCGGGTCGTCCTCCTTGTGCCGGTGGACCTCGACCACCAGCCTGAGCACCAGGTCGTCGCTACCCGGGCTGCCTTACCGCAACCCCTGCTCATGAAACGACCTTGCCAGCGATCCCCGCGACTATGCTGTCGCCGAACGGTGACCAAATCGAGTCCGGCGGACTGGCGCGTCGCACCTTCAATGGCATCTAAACACCCAGTAATGCAGCCGCTCCCGCCCATGCCCAACCCGCAGCCAGACCCGTCATCGGGGCCGGTGATGTACCCGTCGATCGATGTGGTGTCCCCGCCACGACCTTTCCCATGGCCTTCCTCCCATGGATCGGTTTTCTGCCATGTAGGCAGACGCTCATCGCCCGAGGGTTTCATCGGCAGGACCCTTTAGGCAGCCTCCGCCGCCGCGTCCCCTGACCGCGCGGACCGGTCGCAGACCGCGTCCTGTCCTACGCATGGACAGGACCAGGTACATGTCCCGATGGAAGAACCAGGACCCGTGACCGCGCCGGGCTGCTGGCGGAAGCACGCGCCGAGCTAGAGCCCCTGCGCGAGCAGATCCGCGCTGAGGTCGCCAGGTGGCCGCTGCTGACCCCGCAGCAGGCCGCTGTCATCGGATTCCGGTTCCACGCCGGGCCAGCCGCCACACCCGCCGCCGTTGCCCTCGCCGTGCTGACCGGGCTCGCCTTCTCCTGCCTCAACCTGCTGCTTGGCCTCGTGGTACGCGACCCGGAAGCAGCCGGGCTAGCCGGCCTGTTCCCTGTCGTCATCCTGTTCTTCACCAGTTCCACCCTGGTGCCGGTCGGCACCATGCCCGGATGGCCGCAGGCCTTCGCCAAAGCCAACCCCGTCACTGTGATCACCGACGCGCTGCGGGCGCTGTGCCTCGGCGGCCGCACTGCCCGGCCCGCCGGCGAGGCGATCGTCTGGCTGGTGGCCCTGCTCCTGGTCGCCGTCCCCGCCGCCATCAGCCGCTACCTTCGGGTGGCTTCCAGTTGACCGGAAGCCCTCAGCACTGGTGACCGCGCCTGCTGGACCGCTCCCGGTTTCAGAAGGCGCCGACGCTCACGTACCGGTGGAACTCCTGCAAGGCGACGTCGAGTTCCTTGAACAACGCCGTGGCCCCCGAAGTCCAGGCGTCCACGGAGAATGCGGCGTCCTCGCCGCTGTCCGCTCTGACCAGGTCGCGCATCATGGCGTCGAGCTTGGCGACGGTGGCCTCTATGTCGTTGCGCATCGCGCGCAGCCTGCCGAATGGTTCCCGCCTGGGAATGACGACGTTGTACAGGCGATCGGTCTCGCCCGGAATCCGCCGCGCGGCCTCTGCCAGCGTCAGGCTGCCTGACGACAGCGAGTCGACGGACCGCCGGAGCCGGCTCACGATCGTCCGTGCGTCAAGCACCCACGGATCGGTGGACCAGGTGGACTCGGCGGCGGAGACGTAGGACTGCAGGTCCTCGACGGTGAGAACGGGCGCGGCGTCACCGCGCAGGTACTCGGGGAATCCGAGCGGGAGCGCGAACTTGGTGCCAGAAAGCCACACGGAGTCCGGCCATTCGGTCTCCTCAAGCGCTTCCCGCATCGCCGACTGGAACAACTTCGGGTCGGCGGTCAGCTGATTGTAGATCTCGCGCGAATCGGGACGGAAGTTCATGCACAAAAGCCCGAGCACGACGTTCGGGTCGAGCGCTTCGCCCAACCGCCCGCTCAGCACCTTGAGCTGCAGGGTATAAGTATTGACCAGCCGCTTGATGGCGCGCGCGTTGACCGAGTCGGCACCCTGGAGAAACCTGAAGTGCCGCACGATGTTCGCGAAGTCCGCGCGCTGCGCATTCCCGAAATCACTGTTCGTCTCGATGCTCTCCAGGTAGCTGGGGAGCTGGGGCGAGCTCATCTTGGGCAGCATGAACGGAACCTGGAATATTTTCTCCACATAGTCGGTCCCGCTGACCTGGACTTGCTGGGCCTCCTCGCCGACCGTGCCGTACTTTACCGCTACGGCCCTTTCCGCGATCTCCTGGTCCAGGCCGACGACGAATACGCAGCCTTCGACGTCGAAGAAGAGTTTCATGGACTCAAGGACGTCCAGAGCATTGGTCGGCAGGCAGCGATCGAGGTCGTCGACGAACACCACGACGCGACGCGTCCCGTCTGCTGACAGTTCGCGGATCGCGTCCCTGAGCAGGACGTATCCGGAGTGGTAAAGCGACAGCGGTCCGGGTTTGTCGTCCTTCACCCCGATCGAGTCGATCACCTTGCCGAAATCGAGCTGTCCCCCGATACCGAACAGTTCGCCGGAGAGCGTCAGGCCCGCGAGGAAAGCCTGCCCCGCGCGCCTGATCGTGATCGCGGCCTGACGCGCCCACGCGGACTTCTCATCTTCCCGGTTCCGACGCTCAAGCGCCTCACGGAGTACGTCCAGCAGCGGGACGATGAGATGGGGCTCTTTCTCGTACCGCCAGGCGGTGAACCAGACAGTCACGATGCTGTCGTCATGCGACAAGATCCTCTTGACCACCCGCATCAGGGTCGTCTTGCCCGAACCCCAGCTGCCGAAGATGCCGACCGCGAATTCCGCTCGGCTATGGGCGATCATTTCCGCGAGGGCTGACGCGTAGTCAGCAAAGCCCAGCCCGGGAGACTTGGCCGGATCGTCAAGGAGAACCTTGAAATCCGCGTACTTGCGTGCCGTACCGCCGCCGCTGGCCTCTGCTGCCGTGGCCTCTGCTGCCGTGGCCTCTGCTGCCGTGGTCCCGGCTGCCATCGCCCCGGCCGGTCCGTCGGCTTCGACCTGCGGCGGCCGCACGCTACCTCCCTGCTTCGTCGGGGTCCTGGTAGCTCGATCACGGGCCGGGCGCTGACGTGGCACGAGCAACGCCACGGGCGCGTCATTACCGGGCGCGTCATTACCGGGCGCGCGGGCGCCGCCAGCGGCACTGACCGGGTCCGCCGCAGCCTTTTCGCCCCGGCCGGGCCGAACCCAATTCACAGGCCATCGCACGCCTGGATTCTAGGCGGCGGTGCGTAAGTGTTCAGCCAGTCGCATAAAAGGCGACCGGTGCGGCAAACCGGCGCTAGGTGACCGCGTACTTGAGCAGCCGGAGCCCTTCGAGCCGCAGAGCCTGCGGATAGATAGCCTGGTAGATATGGCAGTTAGGCGATTTGATGTCATATCGTCCAGTTGCCCGGAAAGTAGCGACCGTGCAGCCGCCCGAGCACCAGTACCGCCAGGTGCAATCCCGGCAGCCTGCCTTCTCGTCGACAAGCAGGTTGAGCGCGCTCGTCCGGTCCTGCCGGACGAGCGCCAGCGGATCGTCGGCGAAGACATCGCCGAGCGTCTTCTCGATCTCCATGTGGCACTTCGCGACCTGACCACGCTGGTCGATGACCACGTAGTCCTGACCGACCCCGCAGGATCGCTGCCTTGGCTGCAGCAACTGCCCTCGGTCGAGTATCGACCCGAGCACGCTCCAGCGCGGCAGGAAATCCTCGACCACGCCGAACGCCGCAAGCAGGCTGGCGATCATCGCCTGCTCTTCATAGCGCAGATCGGCATGTACCGACGCGCAGTCGTTGTCACGGAAGAGGTTAAGGCTGAAAGTCAGGTCACGCTCGAGCGCGAACCGCACCACGTCGGCGACGCCGCTCGCGTTACGGCTGGTGATCGTGACAGAAAGGTGCGGAGGGAGACCCTGGCGCAACAGCTCCGCGATCGTCCGCTCGACGAACTGGAACGAGGGCTTACCGTTCGCGAACGGGCGCTGGACGTCATGCTGATCGCCTAGTCCGTCCAGCGAGATCATCACCCGGATGCCCTCGGCCTTGCAGGTCTGAACGAGGCTGGCCGGCAGCCGCACACCGTTACTCAGCAGCGTGGCGTACAGCCGGACGCCAGCGGCCGCCGCGAGTTCGCGTGCGTACGCGTGCAGGCTGACGACCAGGCGGTGATTGAGGCTCGCCTCGCCGCCGGCGTATTTGAGCTTGACCGCGGGGAACCCGTTCGCCACGGCCGACCCGAACACGGCTTCCACTGCCGCGCGGCCGGTCGCCTCGTCCATGGCCTGCGCGGACTTGTGCACGTAACAGTACGGGCAGCGCAGGTTGCAGCCGTTGGTCACGTGCAGCCAGGCTGTCAGTACCTGCCCGTCAGGAAATCGCGGTCGTGGCTTGCGGCCGTCCGGGTGAAGCAACTCCAGGCTGCTCAGCCGCCGGAAGATCTCCTCGAACTCAGCGCCGCGCCCGGGCCGGCCGGCGACGACATCGCCAGGGACAGCAGGCGCGCCGAACGCTCGGAAAATGTCATAGGCCGACTCGTTGACGACGACAGCACCGGAGGAGCCGAGCGGGTTGAAGAGCAGCCGGTGCTCGGCATCGAGCGGGAACTCGGCTACTTCGCTCGCGCATACCCAGCGGTCGCCAGCGGATGCGACCGGCGGCGACGGCATCGACTGGTGCTTGACGGCCTCGTCATCGGTCACCGCGCACGCGCAGTCCTCGCAACTGTGCAGCAGCAGGTCATGCGCGTCAGGCAGGTCAAACCTCGACAGCGCGACCGCTTGGCGCCGCGACTGTACATGTCCCATGTGCCACGCCTTCCTGGATGTCGGTCACCGGCGTTACTTGGCTGGTCAGTACAGCTCCTCCAAGCGGGCAAGCAGCAGCGTCGAACCATCGTCCAGAGCGCTCCACGCCGACCGGAGCTTGGCCCGCCAATCCGCCTGAACCGGCTCGGGCAACTGGAAGAAGATCTGCCGGAATGTCCTGAACTCACCGGCGACCGAAGCCGCACCGGAGGAGCCGACATGCCTCTTCGCGATATTAGCGAACCCGCTCTTGTAGCTCTCTAGCGCGCTGTCTAGCGCCCTATCGTCCCTGGTCAGCAGATAGTCGTGGGTGGCCAGGTGACCCTGCAGCAGGCTCCACCGCCCGATGAGGTCAGGAAACGAATAGTCCTCAGCGACCCGGTGAATGTCATCCTCCACGTGAGCGATTTCGAGACGGTACCGATCCTCTCGCCGCTGGTCCCAGACCCGGTAGTTCAGCTCTGCATATTCCACCAGGTTCGCGAACCAGAACCAGCCGTCTGACAATCTCTGTGCTTCGCCGATTCCGTCCCTCAGATAGTGCAGCCCTGCCTCCGGGTCATCATGGCCGAAGATGCGCCCGGCCCGGTTCAGGGCGGAAGGATAGCCACGGATGGACTGAGCCAGGCATATGTCGAGCGCCCGCGTGATGAGTTTCTTCGCGTCCCGCATCGGGTCGCTGGTAAGCCTGATATCGTCCTGGACGGCCTGATAGAGGCAGATGGCCTGCTCTTGATAAATGAGTCCCAGCCGGTTCCAGTATCGGCCTCGCTGGAGCAGTCGCTCGGCCTGAGAGTAAGCATCCCATGCCTTCTGGAACCTGCGCGCGTACCGGTATACCTCTCCGCAGACGCTCCAGGACATTCCCTCGTCCGTAATCCGATTCATCCTGCGACGCACCGTGATCGCGCTCTCTACCAGCTCAAGGCCGTCACGGTGAGCACCGTTCAGCCCCTTGACGTACGCCCAGTTCGTGTGGATCGACGCCATCTCATTGCGGTCATCGGCCGAGACCTCTCCCGACAAGGCCGCAGAGATCGCGTCCCGCGCATGCTTGTAGGACAGGTCGGCGTCCTCCCATTGGCCCGTGTTCCGATGGTAGAAGCCCCGCTCCTTGTATGCCTCGGCGATCAGCTTGTGACGATCTGCCGAGGTCACGGCTTCAGCTTCGGCGAGTGCCTGCTCGAAATGCGGCAGGCCTTCCTTGACCTTGCCTGGAATGCGGAGGCACGCGTCACCCCGCAAGATATGCATGCGATGACGCTGCTGGGAATTCGCCACCTCAGGCAGCCGGTCGAGCAACCCGAGCGCGGATTCAGATTGAGCGGTCTCGATAAGGTACCTGGCTACCATGATGCCCAGGGCGATGTAGTAGTCCGGCCTGTCCCGGAACAGCCAGTACCGAAATTCCTCGAGCTTCGCCTTGACGACGTCGTTGAATGCCGCTGAATCGGCACCGCCTGGCAGAAACCGCTGCAAATAGATGACAAGCAGGTCCTGGAAGTACGCGTCATGTTGCTGTTCTGCCTGCTCAAAGTCCCGCAACAGCTCCTGGCAGCCGCTTTCGAAGTCACGTAGAAAGAGGTAATACAGCCGGGCCGCCTTCAGCTGATCGATCTCGCGCTTGCGCGCGTCCAGCCGCATCGAGCGCTCGATGGTCTCGGTATCGATGCGCGAGGGTCCGGGATCGTCTTCCGGCCGCACCGCATCGAGCTGCCTCAGGTTCTCGTGCACGGCAGCAAGCTCTGGTTCGAAATCGGCCTGCGCCTCGGCGAGCAGTTCACCGTAGATCTCGAGCGCTCGCTGCCAGATCCGCTGCCGCCACTGCCGGTCCCTGTCATGCAGCGGGAACAGGCGCTGGGCGAACGCCTCGGCCACCGCGTCGTGCAGCGTCACGTACTGCCGGTTGCCGCGCGGCCGGATCCAGGGCGTGTCTAGCAGTTGCTGCCACGCAGCATCGGCGTCCGCGCTGTCGTCAGGCAGCGTGCAATCGTTCATGAGCCGCTGCCAGACAGACTTCGCGACGGGCTGCCGCACGACGGCCAGCCGCTTGAATGCCTCGTGCCAGAAGTCCGACTCCCGGTACGGGGCCACCAGGCGGCGCAGGAATTCCTCGTGCAACCGCTCCCCCTCGGAGCTCATCTCCCCGCCGTAAGGGAGATTCTGCTCCAGGTGCTCGAGCGACTCCCGCTCCGCTTCCTCCGGAATGCCCGCGTCCCGCAGGTAGTCGATCAGGAACGCGAGCCACAGCGGCTGTCCCTGGGTCAGCAGCACGAGCTTGTCTTTCTCCTGGCCCTCAAGATCGCCGGAGATCTGGCTTCTATCGAGGTAACGGTGTGCTGCCTCCAGGCTGAAACCCCGAACGTCGACGGTGCTGACCGGAATGCCGTGATAGGGGCTCTCCAGCTCGGTTTTTATCGGGTCCGGCCAGCCCGGGCGGCCTGACAGGATGAAGACAGTAGCCGAGGGCAGTCCCTTCATCCACTGCGTGAGCGTCAGCAGCAGATTCGTCCCGCGAATGGTCTCGACAGTATCGAAGACGATGACGACGGTTTTCTGTTCCGCATCGACATAGTCCTTATAACACCTAGCGAAGATCTCCTTGATCCGGCCGAGATAGCTGACGATTGTCTCGTGACTGATACTGACGTGAGTGTAGCTAGGCAGCAGCGAAAGCTGGAGCTGGTAGGGACCGAAATACCTGTTGGCGGGGTCGAGTTGCCTCGCCACCCTTCGTTCCAGGTTGGACAGCAGCCAGCAGTCAGGGTCGTCGACATCGATAGGCTCGAGCCAGATCGTTCTCCCATCAGAGCTGGTCTCCGACAGGTGACGCACCAGAGACGTCTTACCGACGCCACCGGGTCCGTAGAGCAGCACCGCACGGCTGTGCTTGTCTTCCCGCACCGTGTCGAGTTCCCGCTCGATTTGCCGCTCTTCGTCTCGTTTAATGTACTCGGAGTATCGAGGGTTCCCGTTCACGCGCTAGCTCCTACACTGGCCTTTTCACAGCATCGATCAGCCGGTCGAACAACCCGGCGGCACCATCGACCGCGTTCGCCAGCTCCTGATCCCCACGCATGCGCTCCACGGCCCATACTCTCAGGTCTTCTTGCCTAAACGCGGAATAACTCACGAGGCCAGCGGAGAGCCGCCTGGCAAGGCGGATGAGGTCCTCTTCCATTTCGTTCGAGGCGAGCACTCTGCATGCCTCCGCCTCATGCCACAGGCACTCGACCAGGATGACGGGCTGATGCGGTCCCAGCTCCCCCCCGAAGAAGGACTGCACGAACTGGCGAGCATTCCGGTGGGCCCGCGCCCGGAGCTCGTCAGACGGATACCAGTGCCGGAACAGCAACCGGCGGATCGGGGCATTGATTTCGTGCCACGGCTCCCCCTGCGGCCGGTACAGCAGGTCGGTACCGCTGACGGCAATCCAGAGCTGCGCGACTGACCAATCCTGAGCCCGCAGGGCCTGATGCAAGTCCCCGTTCATCGCATGATGGCTCAGGTGCGACTGGGTGAACAGGCGGTAAGGCACCAGGGCTTTCAGCGCCTGCTCAAGCGCGGCTCGCCGCTCGCTGGTCACAGTCCTTCCCCAGCCGACGAGACTGCTCGCAGAGAGCAGGTCATTCTCGATATAGGGCCGGGCCAGCTGGTCGAAACTCGCCTGGGTTTCAAGCCGCTGCAGCTCGACCCACTGCGCGTCCCTTATCCAGGTCAGATACCCGACCAGCAGGGCAGGCAGGCCTTCGCTCGCGCGGTGCACGAGGTCCGCGTAGGGATGCAGTTGATCATCGCCGAACTTATGGCCCATACTCACGGCCAGCTCACGCAGCGCCTTGAAGATGACGTCGACCTTGAATTCACTGAGCGGCAGTCGCCTCAGCCGTGGCCGGGGCGTAATTCCTATCCAGTGCGGATCACGACGGCTCGCTACGATCAATGCCAGGTGCACGTTAGGGTTCTTCGCATCTTCCACGTGCTGATTAATCTCGCCGACACGCTGCCGCAGCGCACCGATGGTTTTATCGTCCAGCAACTCGGCGCTGTCGAGCGTGCAGAGATGGCTCTTGCCGTAGCTGAGGATATTGATCGCCAGCTCGCGCGGGTCCGCCGGGCCCGTGGCACTCCGATCCGCTTGGCCGAACATTGCCTGGACGAGAGCGTCGGCGTCTCCGGTGATCTCGGCCGGCATGGCTCGCAGGTCGACTCGCCTGACGACCCAGCTAGACCAGCGGGCCGACATGCGGTCGCTTATCCGCTGGAGAAACCAGCTCTTTCCCAGCTGGGGAGGGGCGATGACGAACCAGAAGTGCTCGCCGTGCTCCTTAGTCAGACCATCGAGTACCTCGTCGAGTTCCTCGTCCCTGTTGTGAAAGCGCGGCGACTGCCCGCCGCCGCTTTTGCCGCCGATGGCAATCTCTGCGAAGTTGCGCGTCGGCACCGGACCGCCCGCCGACTCGATGCTGGCAACGGGATCGAATTTGCTGACGAGGGAGCCCAGCCCGGTCTCCCCTGCGCCGCGGGTATCCAGGTCACGCACGGTCACCGCACCCGCGCCCGCAGGCGTCGTAGCGCGTTGCCCGAGCACGCGTCGGTCTGGCCGGCGCCCGCCGGCGTGCCAGGGACAATGTGCCGAACCTTCATCAGGCCTCCCCCTACGTGATGGCGTTCGAGCCTGAACCTACCAAGCCGGTGATTCGTATCAGGCCATTCCAGCGTACATCGCGCCCTACCAGGTCAACGGCCTGCTGACCGTTTTTTCGGCAGGCCAAGACCAGCCGCGATCGCAGCAGAGGTAGCAGCGGCGGAGCCGATGTTTGCATAACTTGCTACATATATTGCGTGATATGGAAACGCTATGTATGCCTGGCCAGGACACAACGCCCGCCTGCGTGCCGCATCCTGGTCGAGCCATTCACTTCTGCCAGAGTGGGTGACTCGAAATAAGGTCCTCGACGTCCACCGGCGCCTGGCCGGGCGGCGATCGCAGCCAGTCGGCAAGATCGCTAGTCGTCCAGGGAATTCCGCAGGTCTGCCTGCCGTTTGTCGCCGGGCGCCGCGCTTGCTGCTGGCGCAGTTCGAGCTTAGCGATCATGAGCAGCAGAAGTGATCCCGCGCCACCCGGTGTCAGCCCTGCACTGGTGCGCAACCAGTTGACGAGCCGGAATCCCGCGTCGGAGTCCCGCAGCGCCGCGTGCAGGTCAACTGTCATAACCTCTTCGCCGACCTCCCATAGGCCCTCGACTGGATCTGGCGCGGACCAGTCGGCGCGGTAGTCCCGTGCGCGTCCGGGTAGCCGGGCAGTGGCGACGAGGACATGGGTGCCGAGTTCGGTCTCGCTGTTGATCTCGATGATCCCCAGCGCGGCCAGATGGCTGGCCGGGGTGATCTCCAGGCCCAGTTCCTCCCGGGACTCCCGAGCGATGGCTGCGAGCAAGTCTGGCAGTCCAGCCGCGTCAAGGTCAGCGGGCAGACCTTCCCGTGCGACCAGTTCGCAGTTTCCGCTGATCGTGCCGGTGTAACAGCCGTTCTGGACGACATGATCAGACCGGCGGACCAGCACGACTACGTCGTGCGGATCGACAGCGAGCAGGTTGAGCGTCAGAACCCGTGCGCACAGCGCGGCATCCCCGGCCCGCTCGACAGCGGCTGGAACCTGCGTCGCCTGGAAAGCGAAGTACGTCGTCTCGGCGACGCACAGGTGCAGCTTCTGGCGGCCAGTGACTCTGTCTACTTCTATTCGAAATCCAGGCCCGTGCCAACGAGGAAGCACCCCGTCGAAGAAGAGCGAACCTGACACTGCGGGATCGAGGACATTCGCGACAACACGCATGTCTGCCACGTCGGGCCGGACCTGACGCGCCGGACTGCCGTCCATTTCCACTCGGTAGGGCTGGAACGAGACGCCGACAGACGGAAAGGTCACGACAGCCCTCGCTGCGGTCATGTCTGGCCAGGTGACGAGTCGCACGCTGCGCGGATGTATCCCGTCACTTAACTCGACCAGCATTCCGCGCAGTCCATCCGGATTGGCTGGATCCCTGATCGGCTCGAACGACGCCCACCTCCTCAGCAGGCCGGCGGTTTCCCTGGCGCACGCGTGCTCATCTCCGACGAGTGGCGCGGCCGCTGATCGCAGCAGCCATCTCCGCCGGACCGACGACGCGTAGCCCTCATAGGCGCGCGCCAGCCCTGTCAGAGCTGAGGAGTACCCGCTGTCGACGACTTGCGAGGTGAACGTGAAGGGAAGGGGAACCGGAAAATCAGGCGACAGACCCGCTTCCGCTTCGACGACGGGATGGAGCCCGGCCAGCCAGGTCAACTCCTCCCGCACCCCGGAATGTCCGCTGCGGATCCTAGCGGCGATCAATAGCCATGCCGACCGCGTGAAGCGAAACCACGAAACGTGTATCCCGGCGCTGCGGACCGCAGGCGCGATCCAGCGAGCACGCTGGCTTACCAGCGCCATGAGCTGGTAGAGCTTGGTCGCGACAAAGAACCCAGTCACCACCGCGAATACCGCGACGACGGCACTGATCACCGTTGACCAGTTGACGACCTGCTCGAACCAGGCACCAATTGCCACTGTCACCGCCTTCAGTTTTCTGTTTCCGCGCACTGACCGCGCAGCAACTGGCAGAGCGCCTGTTCGACCAGGCCGAACCGGATCCTTTCCTGCTCCAGCCGCACCGACTGGCCGAGCGCATTGTCCAGCAATTCCCGGTAGAGCGCCGCCTCCTGACCGGTCAGCAGATCGAGCTGGCCAGCGAACGGATTCGGCTCCCTCACCCACTGGGTACGGTGCGCGAGCAGCGTCTCCCGGTCCATGAGCAGGGACCTGGCCTGCCGGTAACAGCCGCGGAGGCGGTTCAGGATGGCGAACCCATGGGTGTCGATGTCCCCCCAGTACACCAGGTCCGTGCGGGCAAGCCAGGGCAGCGACTCCAGCGCCGACACGGCATAACCGCCCCCGAAGACAGCCATCGCGCCGGCCGGCACGGGCAGCGCGAGGTAGGTGATCTCGTTCTCCACCACGAGCACCGAGGTGATCCCGCTCGGGCAGGAGGTGAACTCGTCCGTTCGCAACGAGAACTCGCTACAGGCTACGCTGCCAAACCGCTGCCCTTCGCCCGGCAGCCGGAATCGCACGTACAGCGGCTTCTTACGGAACCGGTACCGCCCGGCGAAGTCCGGCCGGGGCACGCCTGCATCGATGCGGTCAGCCGCGAGCTGAAGGTCCAGCAGGTCGGCGAGAACGCCGCGGTGCTGTTCGATGAACTTGGTGTCCACGCCGGGCACGTCCACCTGCCGCAGGTACATCCCTGGCCGTTGGCGTTCGTCAATCCAGCGGACAGTCGCGACGATGTCCGGCCACTGGCTGTCCAGACGCACCACCCGCATCGGGTGGGCTCGCATCCACGGGACAAGCCGCGGGCACCGCTCCCGGGTCACGTCGGTCAGTTCGCCGAACCGGCGGACCGTGGCTCCCACCCTCAGCACATCCCAGAGCTGCTCGTAACTCTCGACCCACACCCGCCGGGGGACGGCGTTCGACCCGAAGGCCCGTCCGCCCACTCGCGCCTGCTCTACCCGCAGCGGTGTTTCCGCGCGCCGCCACTGCGCAGCCCAGGCCGCGGCGGCGGCGAAGCTGTCCGAGATCTCCCGCGCACCCGGCCCGCGGAGCGGAATGGCGAACGGGCTGAAAGGCTCGCCGCTGGCGAAAGAGGTCAGGAAGACCCCTGCCTCCCACTGCCGGCGCAGCCGTGCCACAACGTCGGCGGGAGTCGTCCACGGTGGCCGGCTGGCTACGGGTGCCGCCATCTCAGGCTCCGGCAGCCGACAGCGTGGCCTGCTGGATGAGGTCGTGCGCGACCCGTCTCGCCCGGTATTCCTCGATAGTCAGCGTCTGCAGCCGAGAGTAATTGTGGTCCGGATTGTCCACGAAGCCCACCGCCGCCACGTACGGCTCGATCACGTGGATCTTCTGCAGCGGGGTGACGATCAGCAGCTGGAGCCCCAGCCGGCGGAACAACTGCAGCGCGAACCTGGTGGACTCATCCGACCCGCGCCCGAACGCCTCGTCGATCACCACGAACCGGAAGGTCTTGGATCTGGCCGAGCTCCAGTCCAGCTTGAACTGGTAGGCGAGCGATGCCGCCAGGATCGTGTAGGCCAGTTTCTCCTTCTGGCCGCCGGACTTGCCGCCCGAGTCGGTGTAGTTCTCGTACTCGGTGTCGTCCTCCCGCCAGCGTTCGGAAGCGGAGAACGTGAACCAGTTCCGTACGTCGGTGACCCGCCTGGTCCAGGCCCGGTCGGCCTCGGTCTGGCCCTCCCTGCCCCTGAAACGCGCGATAATCTGGCTGACCTGGAGGAACTTCTGCTCCGAGTACTGGTCGGAGTCGTCGCCCGAGAGCGTGTCGTCAGTGCAGGCGCGCAACTCCTGGCGGAACTCGCGGACGTCGGTATTCGGGGTCGGCTGGGCATCGAGGCGGATGTAACGGCCGGGGTTGTAGTCCACGCCGACGAGCGAATCGTTGATAGTGGCGACCCGTCCCTTGATCAGGTCGGCCTGCTTGCTGAGCTGGGACCGGAAGTTGGCGATTTCCCTGATCGTATTGGTATTCAGATAGGCCTTGAACTGGGCCTGGAATCGCGGCAGGTCGTCGGCGACCAGGCGCTCGTGCAGTTCCCGGTATCCGGCCGCCGATGCCACCGAGTCGTCCAGGTCGGTCGTCTCCGCCGGGTAGTCGCGGCGGAACTCGGCCATCCGGCCCACGATCTTGTTGCCGAGGCTGCCTTGCCGGGTGCTCCGCCTGTCGATCAGGGCGGTGATCTCCCTGCTGGCCGCCGCCTCGGCGCGGTCGCAGGCGGCCGGCGTCTGGTACCCGAGCGCGCTGAGCGGCGGCTGGGCGAGCAGCCCGGCGATGCCGGGGAACTGCTCCCGCGCCAGAGCACACCCCGGCTCGGCAAGCGCGGCCAGCGCGTCGTCCAGCGTCTGGCCCGCGTCGCTGACTTCGTTGTCCAGGGCGCCGATCAGCTTGTTGACCGCGGACTGCCGTTCCTCGGCCGCGGTGATCTGCTCCTTCGCGGAGTCGAGGTCGCGGCTCAGCCGACCGAACTCGGCGGAGGCGTGCTCCAGCCGGAATTTCTCCGCTTTGAGGTCCTCGATCCGGGTCACCGCCGATTGCCAGTCGATCTCGGTGAAATCACGGGTCTGGTCGAGTCCGCTCAGCACCTGGCCGCGGTCGACGGCCGCATCGCGGGCTCGTTCCCGGCCCGCCTGCTCCGCGCGCACGGCGTTGAGCTCTTCCTGGGTCGCGGCGGCCCGGCGCAGCAAGGCGTCGATCTTGCGCTCGTTGCTCCAGCCGAGCACGTACGTGCTGCGGTCGTCTATCGGCCTGCGGTCGTCCTTTTCGTGCCGGCCGCCCGGTCCCTTGATCTGGCCGGCCATGGTGACGGCTTTGGCAGCGCGGCGGAACTCCTTCATCGACTGCGCGCACTCGTGGCTGGCGCGGACCGCCAGTTCGCGCTCCAGCCAGGGGTAGAACCCGGTGTCCTTGATGTCCAGCTTGGCGAACAGCGAGTTCGCCGCCGCGGGGCCAGCGGGGGAGTTCAGCGGACCGGTCACGACGGGCACCCGGTAATACACCAGCCGGGCGGCCAGATGATGTTCGTTGATCCAGTCCGAGACGACCGGGTAGTGCTGGTCCGGTACGAGCAGGGACAGCGCGAACCCGCGCAGCACCCGTTCGGCCGCACCCTCCCACGCAGTCTCCTCCGGCCGGACGGCGATGAGCTCGCCGGCGAACGGCAGCGTATCCTCGGTCAGCCTCAGTTCCTGGCAGAGGCGCTTACGCAGGACCAGGCTCTCCGAGGGGATGTTGTTCTTGCGGGACCGCAGGCTCCGCAATTCGGCCCCGATCCGTTCCGCCTCGCCATTGCACCGCCTCGCCTCGATCGCCACCTCGGTCATGGCGTTCTGGCAGTCCGCCAGGGTCTGCCTGGCCGCCACCCGGGCGTCCGCGATCTCGCGCAGACGCGCGGCGAACTGATCGGCCGTGCTGACCGGTCCCATCTTCGCCTGCGTGAGCAACTCAGCGAAACGTCCGGACCTGGCCAGGCGCGCACCGCGAACCTGATCCTCCTCGGCAAGCTGCCGCTCGATCTCGACCAGCCGGTTCCCGCCATGGCCTGCCAGCTCGATGCGCAGGCCGGTTTCACGCTCGCGCAGCTGCCTGAGCCTGACCGCCAGGTCGTCGAGTTCCGCCTGCCGCCGGGTTCGGTGCGCCGCTGCCTCAGCGATCTGGCGCTCCAGCAACCCGGCCTTGCGCTCGGCGAAAAAGAACCGCAGTGCCGAGCGTTGCGCTGTCAGCGAGCCGATCTCCGAGCCCAGCTTGTCGTGCGCGTCGCAGTCGGCGAGCAGCGGCTCAAGCGCGGCGAGCTGGGCCTGCGCACGCCGAACCGCCTCATGCGCCTTGGTCAGGTCATCGAAGTGGCTGACGATGCGCGCCGTCCAGTCCCGTGCGTCAAACGGCTCAAGCATGTGGTCGCGGACGAAGTCGGTAAGGTTTCCCACCGACTTCATAGACACCGTCTGGTGGAACAGTTCCATCGCCTGGTCTGACTCGATGCCGAGGCGGCGCCGGAAGTCCTTGCCGTACTCGGGGAAATGGTCATGCACCCGGGCTCCGGCCGCGCGGAGCCGCTTCTTCAGCGTCGTCATCTCCGTGCCGAAGTCGGAGAAGTCCCCGACGATCGACAGCGAGCGGTCAGCGGTCACGAAGAACCGGTCGGGCTGCCCGGCGCTGCCGTCCCGCATCCAGAACACCTGGGCCAGGGTGACCGCCGACTTGTAGCCCTGGTTGGTGAAGACCGCCAGGATCACCGAGTAGGCGGTCGCATCGCGCAGCGGAACAGGCTGGGAGGCGCCGGTCGCCTCGTTACGCTCGGACTTGTAGTAGCCGAGCACATAAGAGCGCAGAGTGCGTTCCCTGGTCTCCGCACCGGCCGCCTTGTTGTAGGAGATCCGGTGCGCTGGCAGCAACAGCGTGGTGATGGCGTCGACCACGGTGGACTTTCCCGAGCCGATGTCACCGGTGAGCAGCCCGTTCCTGCCGCGTGTTTCGAAACTCCATGCCCGCTTGTCGAAGGTGCCCCAGTTACGCACCTCCAGTCGTTCCAGCCGGTATCCGCTGCGGCTCTCGGCTTCGGGATCGGCCGCGTCGATCGCGGCGAACAACGCATCCGTCATGGCTCCCCCGCGTCAGTCGTCGTGCCGCCCGAGGGGTCGGCCACGTTCGCATCTCCCGCCGCTGGCTCGCCGCCCGCGAGCAAGGTCGCGTACTCGGCCAGGCGCCGGTCGAACTCCGCGAGCCACTGGCCGTCGACGAACGCCTTCAGAATCCGGCGCACCTCGAACAGCGAATCGGCGCTCTTCACCGGGCGCAGGAACCCGAGCTCGACCACCTTGACTATGTACGAGTCGATCTGGTCGACCAGCCGCGCCTCGTTGGAGGTAGGCGGCAGGAAGAGCCGGACCATGTCGGCGATCTGCTCCCTGGTCAGCATCAGGCGGGCGTCGCTGTTGCTGGCGTCGAACTCAGCCAGTTTTTTTCGCAGCAACGCGAGCAGCAGGCTCACGTGGAACGAGAGCGCACGGCGCGGGACCAGTCGCGGCAGCGGCACATCGTCAGGATCGCCGTCCTCGTCGGCGGAGCGCTGCCGCAGGAAGGCGTAGCCCTCGGCCTCGTCCACCACCACGAGCAGGCCGATCACCGCGACGTAGTCACGTACCTGAGGCTGCAGCTGGACCAGGTGATCCCAGATCTTCTCGTGGGTGTCACGGTAGACCACGCCCTTCATGAGCTGGGTCACCACCAGCGGCAGGCTGGCCTGCGCACTCTGGCCGGCCACCGGGGACGGCGTCACCGGACCCCGCCGACCGCGCGCGCGAACGTCACCCGGGGAAGCAACGCTGACCTGCTCGTGCCGTCCGCGTCCAGCCAGTCGAGCCGCAGTTGCGAGGTCTCGTCGAAGACCACGCGGAAGGCCTCGTCCGTCAGCGACAGATAGGTGACGAGCTCGGCGAGGCCCTGGGTCAGCGGCGCGTCTCTCAGCAGTTCGGCCAGCCCGATCTGGGAACGCTGCTGCAGCGACCGGCGCACGCCCGCCGACAGCCGGGCGGGGTCCACGTAGATCTGCTCGAACAGCGACGTCGGGTCGGGATGGTCCTGGCCTGGCTCGACCGAGGTGCTGTCGATGGCAGTTTTGGACGGCCGGGTATACAGCGGGCGCTCCATCGGCAGTGTCACCGACGGCGCGGCAAGGTCGATCTCGGTGGTCAAGTCCACCTGCGGTTCCTCCCCCAGCCGGATGGCAGTCGACTCGATACTGCGCAGGATGTCGATCACGCGGCGGTTCTCCAGCCATACCTGGTCGTCCAGGAATCGGCGGAGCTGCTCGGAGAGCTGGCGCACGGTCGCCTGGGTCCGCTCGCCCGCGTCCAGCCAGTCGTGGTGGATCAGCCGCAGCCGCGGGTCGGCCTCACCTATCGCTTCCAGCCGGTGCGCCCGGTCCAGCAGCCCGGCCAGCTCCTCCTGCCTGCTCGCGGACAGCAGGAAGTCGTAGAAAGCCTGGAAGCTCCTGCCCTGATCGGATTCGGCGATCGCCTCGCGGTTGCCGAGGATCTCGTCGAGCAGCTCGCCCTTGGCACCGCTCCAGGCAGCGATCCGCTCGCGCAGCCGCCGGTCAAGTAGCCGGAAGTTCTCTTCCACCTCGCGGAAGTCGGACAGCAGGTCCCGCGCCGTGGCGGCGAATTGCTGATACCGGTCACGAAGAGCGGACGGGTCGAGCAGTTCGACCTGGCCGGCCTCCACCCGCGCGATCTGCTCGTCGATCTCCTGGCGCCGCCTGCGCAGTTCCGCCAGCCGGATGTCGGGGTCGGACTCGGCGCCGAGCACCATCTGCCGGAGCAGCACGACAATCGTATTCAGGCGCGACTCGGTCCCGACGAAACTGCGCGGCCGCAGTGTCCTGACCCAGGCGAGCGCCTTTTCCACCGCCGGGGTCGCGTCGAAGTGCGGGTCGTCGCTCCCTTCCGGATAGTACTTGCGCAGCCAGCCCGCCTGCGGCGCGGCCCAGTCCTCCAGGTAGACCTTGGCCGGTTTCGGGAAGGCCTGCTCGCCCAGGCGCTCGTTCAGCGCGTAAAGGTAATCGTCGAGCCTGCTGGCAAGATCGGTGGCGGAGATCGACCGGACGTTGTCCTCGACAAACACCTGCTCGAAGAAGCTCAGCAGCAGCGCGGCGTTGTCGGCGCACAGCAGTCTCCAGGCAGGACTGTGCTTACGCAACCAGCCGAGCTCGTCATACTCCACAGCGACTTTGCCCCAACCCACGCCGAATCCTGGACGGTGTGGCAATGGTACGGGAGCAGGCTGACATCGTGCCTGTCGCTTGCCGCGGTCCGGAACTGCCCGGCCCGGATCGTCCCGCGTCGCGAGCACCACAGCGCAGGGCAGCACGGTGGCCTCCGTGCGCCGCGCCTGCCACGCAGGTGCACGTAGAATTTCCGGCGGTAGTATCGGCGGACGACCAGCTTCATGCCATTGAAGTCAGCCTCCCAGAGGTGCCCGGTCGACCAGTCCATCTCACAAATGGGGTCTGTCATGCAAGTGATCGTGGCCGACACGACCGCGTCCGGGCAGGAAACGGCTAGGTTACTGCTCGATGACGTGCCGAGCCCGATCCTGCTCCGTGACCTGATCACCTGCCGCGTCCGCGAAGAGGTCGCGCGCTTCAACGCACGACCGGCCGCGCTTTTCAGCGGACTCGTGCAGCCAACCGGCTCCGAATGGACGCTCGACGGGTACGCGCTGCGCCAGCCGCGAACCCTGGACTGGCAGCAGCAGGCCGAGACCGCGCTGGAAGCTTTCCGGCATAACGGGTTCTTCGTCTTCATCGGCGACCGTCAGGCCGGTGATCTAGGGGAGAAACTAGCCCTATCCGCGACAGACGTGGTCAGCTTCGTCCGGCTGATCCCCCTGGTGGGCGGCTGACATGCTGACCTCTCCCGAGAGTTATGGCGGCGGTCCGCCCTGCCCGAACCGGACTGGTCCGACCACGAAGCCCGGGCTGGTCATCTGTTGACTGGCCCGGAGCCTTTCCCCGCCAACTTGTCCGGCCCGCTAGCCGGCATGCGGGGGCCAGGCGAGAGTCCCGGCAGCTTCGCGGAACGGCTCGAACGGCAGGCCGAACAGCAGGCGGCCTGGCAGCGGCAATGGGATGCCTGGCACGAGCGGGCCAAGGCCGAAGCGCCGGAGGTAACCGGTTCGCTGCTACTGCTGGCCGTCCGGCAGGCAACCACGACGGCCCGACAGGTGATCACTGACCGCGCGGTAGCCAGGGACCTGCACAGCGAAGCAGCATTCCTCCTCGCGAATATCGAGTGGCTGAAGAGCCGCCGATACGTCGTGGACCGGAGTGACGCGATCTGGGCAGTGCGGGCAGCGGCACGGCTGCCCGATTCCCGGGATTCCGGAGCGGTGATTTCCTTCGCGCTGATGCTCGCATCCCAGTGCCGGCCCAAAGGCGGCCCGCACGTGGACGAGGCCTTGCGTAAGCTGGCCGCGTCGTTGCCCCAGCTGACCCTCCCTGCGCCGGACCGGGCCAAATCGCTGGCTGAGATCAGGAAGGTGCTGCCGGCACCGCCGCCGGACGGCCCGGTGGACTGCTCTGTGATCGTGGCGGATGACCGCTGGTCCGCGGTGCTGCTCCAGGAACTGGGCGCCTGGACCGGAGCGACGTCGCCGGTGAACAACCTGCTGCGCCACCTGGCCTTGGCGACGGGCAGCAATCCAGGAAAAGCCTGGATGTCGGCCGCAACCAGGCTGCTTGCTGCCCAGGATGGGGTGCGCCTGCTGCGACTGATCCTTGAGGCCGTAGCCACCGCAACCCGCGCGCCGGAGCCCATGATGGACTTCGTCCAGGTCGGGCCGCTGCTGTCATACGACAACACCGATCTCGTCCGGGCAGCAGCCTGGGTGGCCGCAGCGGTCAATGCGGAATGGGTGGTGCCCACGCTGCAAGCCACAGCGCACCGAGGCATCCACGGGACGAATGACGACGGCTACGTCGCGTCAGCCAAGGTCCCGAACGCCGCAATCCATAGCCTCGGCGCGATCGCGACCCCCGAGGCGATCGCGGCGCTGCAGCAGTTGCAGCGGTCGACCAGGCACGCCGGTTTCCGCAAGCAGATCGCGGCGGCACTCAGTGCCGCCGCCAGACGCACCGGCCTGACCCCCAGCCAGCTCATCGAGCGGGTCGTCCCGGCCGCCGGCCTGGATCCCGATGGCCACCGGCTGGTCACCGCTCACGGGACGAGGGCCACAGCGCGCGTGCTGATCACCAGCGACCTGCGCGTCCGTGCCGAATGGCAGACTCCCGCCGGCTGGGCGGCCAAACGCCCGGCCGGCGTCGGAAACGACCTGGCCGCCGCCGTCCGGACCGCCATCAAAGAGGTCAAGGGCGCGCTGACCGGCGAACGCGCCCGCGTGGAAGGGCTGTTCGCCGGCCACCGATGCTGGTCATTAGCCGACTGGAGCAAGCTCTATCTCGACCACCCGGTGACCGGTCCGCTCAGCCGGACCTTGGTGTGGACCATCGAGACCTCACCTGACGCCAGCACGACCGGCGACGCGGTACCCGCGGAGGGCACGGCGGACCCGGTCTCTGCCGCCGCGCCCAGTCGCGTTGTTACCGGCATTCCCGGCCCGGACAGAGCGTTCCGAACCCTGGACGGATCGTTCCCGATACCCGACGCCGGCACGGTCCGGCTATGGCATCCGGCACGGGCAAGCACCGACGAAGTCCGCCGCTGGCGTGACCAGCTAGCCGATGCCCCGTTCCCCCAGCCGTTCAAGCAGGCATTTCGCGAGGTCTACCTGCTCACCCCGGCCGAGTTGCGGACCAGTCGTGGTATCGCTGCCGCGACGCCGTACCGGCGTGAAAATGGCTGGTGGTGCCGCCCGTGACGTCGTTGTTTCCTTGGTGCGGTTGAGGCCGCGGACCAGTCTGACGCCGGGAGCCGGTTTCCTGAGGGGCCGTTCATTGTTGCTTCGAGCACGCGGGTCAGCTTCTTCCGCTCGCCCCCGGCTCCCCGGGCGGCACGGCCTCGCAGGCTAACGGACCAGGAAGGACAGGCGGGGGACGCGTGGAAGAGGTGACCGATGAGCCGCTTTACCGGGACCGGGTGTGCGGCATCGATATCGGCAAGGCCGGCATGGTCGCGACGATCCGGGTGCCCTCGGATAAGGACCCGGCGCGGCGGGCGGCCGAGACCCGCGGCTTCGGCACCACGAAGCGGGAGGTGCTGGCACTGGCGGACTGGCTGCGGTCCTGGCAGGTGCCCGCGGTGGTGATGGAGGCGACCGGGGACTACTGGAAGGGGCCGTTCTACCGGCTGGAGGCCGAGGGGTTCGACTGCGTGCTGGCCGACGCCCGGCAGGTGAAGCACCTGCCGGGCCGCCCGGAGAACGACCCGGGTGATTCGCGGTGGCTGGCGGCGTGCTTCGAGCGCGGCGCGGTCACCTCTTGTTTCGTGGCCACGCCGGAGTTCCGGGTGATCCGGCTGCACACCCGCTACCGGCGGGACCTGACCGATGAGCGGACCCGGGAGAAGCAGCGCGCGGAGAAGCTGCTGGAATCAGCGGCTATCAAGCTCTCGTCCGTGGTCACCGACCTGCACGGGGTGACCGGCCGGGACATCATGGATCACCTCATCGCCGGGGAGCGCGGCCCGGAGGTGCTGGCCCAGCTCGCCCGGGCCCGGGCCCGCCGCAAGATCACCGAGCTCGAAGCCGCGCTGGAAGGCGCGGAGTTCTTCACGCCCGAGCACGCGGCGCTGCTGGCCGCCATGCTGGAGCGCATCGACCGGGTGAACGCCGGGATCACCCGGCTGACCGGGGTGATCGAACGGCTGCTGGAACCATATGAAGAGCAACTGCGGCAGGCCGAGTCGATGCCCGGCTGGCGGCGCCGCTCAGCCGAGAACGCCATCGCCGAGACCGGCGCGGACATGACCCGGTTCCCCACCGGCGCGCACCTGGCCTCCTGGGCCGGCCGCACCCCCCTGGACAACCAGTCCGGCAAGCGTAACGGGCGGGCCAAGTCCAAGAAGGGCAACCGGTACCTGGCCGCCGTAACCGGCGAGACCGCCGTCGCCGCCGGCAAGACCCAGACCCGCGAGGGCGCCCGTTACCGGCGGCTGGCCCGCCGCCGCGGCAAGGCCAAAGCCCAGGTCGCGCTCGGCAACACCCAGATGAAGGTCTACCACGCCCTGCTGTCCAGCCCCGGCACCCGCTACACCGACCTCGGCCCGGACTACTACGAACGCCAGGCCAGCACCCGCCGGCAGATCGCCCACCACGTCGGCAAGCTCAGCGCCCTCGGCTTCGAGGTAACCCTCTGCCGCATCCCCGACCCGAACCAGACCAGGCAGTCAGCACCCAGGCCGCCTGACCACCCACCAGATCACCGGCGGGCCAAAGAGCCGGCTCCGCCGGCGCTGCCGCACGCCCAGCTGAGGTTACATTTTCGGGTCAGGACGTATTCCAACCGGTTCGCGTCCCATATCCTGCGCTACCGGCAGGCCTACGCGCTGATCAGGGAGCGCGGCTGGGTCAGTAACTTCCTCGGCCCGCATGATGGCGGTTATGACGGACACGCTCGCCGTGACTTTCTTGATGCCAGGATCACCGCCGTCTTCGACCACTACGCCGTCGACGAAGACAGTCCCGAATTCAGCCTCTGCAGCACCGATCGCGTGTTCTTCCACCGCACCAGTGACCGGACTCGCACCCCGATCCCGCTGGACGAGATACCCGACCTGCTGTTCAGCGAGGCGATGCGGGACGTCGACCTGTTCGTGGCGGTCACCTCGATCGCGCTGGACCCGCAGTGGGCCGACCGCGGCGATAACCCGCACCTGGCGTACTGGCAGGCGTGTTCCTTCGGGGAACTCGGCGGAACCGCCGTCATTCGACGGGAAACCCTCGCCCGTCTGGTGCCCAAGCTCACAATCGCCGACCGGCTGGAACTAGCCGACCGTTTTCTGCGCGTCCGCGGAAAGCTGCACACCTACAAGATCCACATCGGCAGCGGCAACATCCTGATCGAGCCGGACGACCGTTACCTGTGCATCGTCCCTGCCACCGCAGGCCGGGCCAAGGTCATGCTGCCATTCGACGATGACCCGGTCCTGAGCCTGATCCTGTCGAAGGCCGCTCTCCTCGTCGCCGACCACAAGGTCACCGACCCGACCATCGTCAGCCAGCTCGGCCACAGAGCCCGTTGAGGCGGCCGGCCTGATAGCAGGCCCTGATACGGAAATTCATGATGCGCCGGGAGCTCGGCGTCGGGGAAGATCGGGTCCGGCGGGTGCCAGCGCCACGGCAGCCGTGGAGCGTCAGCGGACGCGGTCGCGGGGAGGGCGATGGGGCATGATCACGAACGCGAGCACGGCCCCGGCTCCGGCCACCAGGGCACCGGTCAGCAGGCCGAGATCCATGCCGCTCATGAACGCCACCCGCGCCGCGTGAGCGAGCGTCAAGCCGACAGTGCCGCCGATCCGGGCGGCCACGGAGAGTGCACCACCCACCGATCCGAAGATCACGTGGGCGACCGAGGCCGGCACGTGGTACGGCGTCAGGACGCCGACCATCGTGCCGTGGTACCGGGTGGCAAGCAGACTGCCGATGACCGCCACCCCGAGCGCCCCGCCGACCTGGAGGAAGGTGCCGTTGGTGGCCGAGCCGACCCCAGTGTGCTCTTGCGGCAAGGCGCCCATGACCGAGGCTGTCGCGCACGGGTCCTTTCGTCGCGGATCGGGCACGCGGTCCCGCAGGAGTGCAGGCGGGAAGGATCTTCTCCTGATGTATACACTCAGTATCTACTTCCGGTGTATCCTCTCCACGTGACCGTTCCTCTCACCCTCCTCGGCCTGCTCGAACGGGAGCCGAGCCACGGGTATGACCTCAAACGCGATTACGACACGTACTTCGGCCGGGGCAAGCCGCTGCCGTTCGGCCAGGTGTACGCCACGCTCGGGCGGCTTGCCCGCGACGGCAAGGTGATCGGCGGGGACGCGGAGCCGGGCGCCGGGCCGGACCGCAAGCGCTACGCCATCACCCAGACCGGCGCGCGCGAGTTCGATGCCTGGCTGACGCAGCCGATCGAGCCGGAGCCCCACCTGCAGACCGTGCTGTTCTCCAAGGTCGTGCTCGCGCTGATGCTCGGGCGCCCGGCCGAGACCTACCTCGATACCCAGCGCGCCGCCCACCTGCGGCGCATGCGGGAACTGACCACGATCAAGCGAACCGGCGGCCTTATGGACGCGCTGCTCGCCGATCACGGCCTGTTCCACCTTGAAGCCGATCTCCGATGGATTGATGTGACCTCAGCCAGGCTCGACGCACTGGCGGAAATGGTGCGTACCTCATGACCTCCTTGAACCTGTCAGCACCGCACCCCCTCATCGAAGCCCGGGATGTCTGCCGGTCGTTCGGCAGCACGTCAGCGCTGTCAGGTGCGAGCCTTTCGGTCGCCAGCGGCGAGATCCTGGCGGTCATGGGCCCTAGCGGCTCAGGTAAGTCGACGCTCTTGCATTGCCTGGCCGGCATCTTCACGCCAGACAGCGGCGAGGTGTGGTTCGACGGCCAGCGGCTCGACACCCTCGGCGACGACAAGCGCACCAAACTGCGGCGCACGGCATTCGGCTTCGTCTTCCAGTTCGGCCAGCTGGTACCCGAGCTGACTGTCGCCGACAACATCGCGCTGCCGCTGCTGCTCGACCGGGTGAGCCGGAAGGCCGCATACGCCAGGGCAGCCGCGTGGCTGCCCCGCCTCGGCC
Organism: Streptosporangiaceae bacterium; assembly: GCA_035533915.1. GTDB lineage: Bacteria > Actinomycetota > Actinomycetes > Streptosporangiales > Streptosporangiaceae > Chersky-822. The sequence goes on along the minus strand of DATLSX010000130.1, from coordinate 78,733 downwards.
TGGATGACCTGGGAGCACGCCGCACCGGGGAACTGTCCGGCGGCCAGGCACAGCGGGTCGCCCTGGCCCGGGCACTGGTGACGCGGCCCAAGGTTCTGCTCGCAGACGAGCCGACCGGGTCGCTGGACACGCTGACCGGCGAGATGGTCATGGACCTCCTCGTGAGCATCGCTCGCGAGGAGGGCACGACCGTCATCCTGGTGACTCATGACGCCCGCGTCGCCGCGTACGCCGAGCGTGAGGTCATGGTCCGGGACGGCAAGGTCATCAGCCATTCCGATCTAGAAGTCGAGGTGGGCCGGTAATGTACCGCCTGGGCCTGCGCCTTACCCTGCGGAGCGGCCGGGAGTCTTTCGTCCGTCTCCTGGTCACGGCCGCTGCGGTGGCGGTCGGTGTCGCGATCATGCTCGCCGTGCTCGCGGATTTCCACGCCTTCGGTGTCACCACTGACCGGCCGTCGTGGGAGTCCACCACGGGCCAGCCAGTCAGCAAGGACTACGCGTCCGCTTCGAGTTCTGAGCTGTGGCACTACAGCAATGACATCTACCGGGGCCAGACCATCGAGCGGCTCGACGTCGTCGGCCTCGGGCCGCAGGCACCGGTCCCGCCGGGCATCTCCAGGCTTCCGGCCAGCGGGCAGTACTATGCCTCGCCTGCCCTGGCAGCGCTGATCCGCAACGTGCCGGCCGACGAGCTTGGCGACCGGTTCCCCGGCAGGCTGGCCGGCACCATCGGGCAGCAGGCACTGACCGGCCCGGACGAACTGGTGATCTACATCGGCGACGCACCGGCGAAACTGGCGGGGCTGGAGGCCACCATCCTCGTCGGCAAGATCGCGACGGCGCACGAGCGGCAGATCTGGTCGAGCTACTTCCGCGACGCATTCGTCGTCGGGGCGATCGCGTTCCTGTTCCCGATCCTCATCCTCGTCGGCACCGCGTCGCGTCTTGCCGCCGCCAGGAGAGAAGAGCGCTTCGCGGCGCTCCGGCTGGTCGGGGCCACATCCCGGCAGATCAGCGTCATCTCCTCGGTCGATGCCGTGGTCAGCGCGCTGCTCGGCGCCATCGGCGGCATCGCGATCTTCACCCTGCTGCAGCCCGCTCTGGCCAGCACGGCCATCACCAGCGCGCGGTACTTCTCCGACGAAGTCACTCCGACCGCGGCGGGTTATCTGGCTGTGCTGATCGGCGTGCCAGCCGCATCGGCCATTTCCGCGCTGCTGTCGCTGCGGCGAGTGCGGATCTCGCCGTTGGGCGTCAGCCGCCGGGTAACGCCGCCGGCGCCCTCGGCCTGGCGCGTCGTCCCGCTCCTCGCCGGCATCGCCCTGTTCATGGTGGGGCTGCGACAGACGTCCACGAGCGCGATCGGCAAGCCCGTCTTCCCCGGGCTGCTCCTCATCCTGCTCGGCCTTGTGGTGGGCGGCCCGTGGCTCACTATGCAGGCGGCACGCTTGTTCTCCAGGATCATGACGGGCGCGCCGGCGCTACTCGCGGCGCGGCGGCTGGCCGACAATCCGAAGGCCGCGTTCAGGTCGGTGAGCGGACTCGTGCTGGCCGTCTTCCTCGGCACCGTAGTCGCCGGCCTGCTGCCTGCCGTCGATTCGTTTACGGCCACCCCGAGCGCGCAGGCGCTGAGCAGCGTGCTGCTCGACGGATTCATGTCAGCTCCGGTCTGCGGCAACAACGTCAACTGCACCGGCGGCGCCGGTCCGAAACACCTCCAGGAAGCTGAGTCACCGCTACAGCAGCGCATAACGCTGGAAGGACTGCCCCCGCAGGCCGCCGCCACGCTGCTGCGCGGGCTGCGGGCAGATCGCGGCGCCACCGTGATCCCCGTCTACTCGCTGCCGCGGGACAGCAACCCCGCCGTCATCGGCCCCGGCGGCCCCGGCAACAATGCCGTCATCAGTTGCCAGGGCCTGCGGCAACTGGCGGTGCTCGGGCAGTGCGCGCCCGGACGGACAGCCGTTCAAGTCTCCACCGGCAGCATGATCTATGGCGATAACCCGCATTTCAGCACTCAGCCGATCGCCAGCGAATCAAGCCCGGCCGCATCGGGCAACTTCAGCGGGCTGTACTTGCAGGCCGTGCTCGTCAAGGTGAATAGCGCCGCCACGCTAGAGAAAGTCCGCACCTTCCTGGTGGCACACGCGACGCAGTCCGCTTCTGGCACCGCACCGCGAACCTTCGGCGAGGCCGTCCAAGCGCGAGAAGGAGTCGCCGTGACCGTGCAGCGGCTCGTCTATATCGCGGTCATCCTGACCCTGGTGGTGGCGGGGTGCAGCCTGGCGGTCGCGGTTGGCGGCAGCCTGGTCGAGCGCAAGCGGCCCTTCACGCTGCTCCGGCTGACCGGCACGCCGACCTCGACGCTCTACAGAGTCGTCTTCCTTGAGGCGGTACTCCCGCTCGTCGCAGCGATGCTCTTCGCCGCGGGCACCGCCTACGGCATCTCGGTGCTGACAGTCAACACGATGGCACCGGCGGGCACTCCGCTGCCGGTTCTCGGCCATGTCTACTACCTCACCATGGCAGCGGGCCTGATCGCCTCGCTGCTGGTGATCGTCGCGTCGCTACCGCTTCTGGGTCGGATCACCGGACCCGGCAGCGCTCGCTTCGAGTAGGCCGGCGGCAACAGGCAACAACCTGCCCAGGGCAGGGCTCGCTAACCGGCCTGGATAGTGATCACAGTCCAGGCGCCGATGTGGATGCGGTCACCGTCGTGCAGCGGAACCCGCACCCCGGCGGCTATCTCGGTGCCGTTGACCAGCGTGCCGTTCTCAGAGCCTGGATCGACGACGGCCCAGCTGCCGTCCGGCCCGGCGATCAGGACTGCCTGCATCCGGGACACGCCCGGGTCCGCAGGCGGGCCGGTCAGGTCGATCTCGGGGTGCAGGCCCCGTGACTCGCTGCGTCGGCCGATCCGCATCTCCGGGCCGGTCAGCGGGAACCGGCGCTCCGGGCAGTAGCCGGGGAACTGGATGACCGCCGCATCTGGTCCCCCGGCCGCGACCACGCCCTGGTAGTACGCAAGGTCGCTGGCAACCACCGCCGTCCAGGCCGGCGTGCGGCCGGCAGGCACTGGCGCCGGACTGGGCTGGGCGACCGCGCTACCCGAAGTACCGTCGGCCGGCACGGGTCGTGACGCTGCCGGGATCACACCGGTATCGAAGTCAAACCCGCAGGATTCGCAGAACCGGCCTGACCTGGCGGTCCCGCACGACGGGCAGGGTTCGGCGGCCGCAGCCGGCGGCGTCACCTGCGGGCTGGCACCGGCAATCCGCATCCCGCAGGTATCGCAGAAATCGTCGTTCGCCGATTCGTGACCGGCCGGGCAGGTCGGCATTCCTTCTCCGCCCTCTCTGGGACAGGTGGCACGACAGCTACTTCTTGGTCCTGACCGTCTTGGTGGACCTGGTGTCGAGCGCCATTTCGTCGGCGTCCTCGACCTGCTTCTTCAGCCGCACGGTCCCGGTCGCCGCATCCACGACGTCGACCACCTTGGCCAGCAGCTTCGCCGTATCCTCGTTGCCGGATTCCTGGGCCAGCCGCACCGCACGGCCGAGCTTAGCCGTGGCGGCATCCTCGTCACCCTGCTTGCGGGCCTCCAGCCCTTCCTGGATCACCTGGGCGAGTTCAGCCTGGCCGGTGTAGTGAGCGACGTGCTGGTTGATCCGCGTCGACAGTCCCTCGTCGTCGGTCCAGATCGCCCGCACTAGCCCTTGCCCGAGGATCTCCGGGCCGGACGGGGCGGCAGCCACCAGGCTCACCCGGGCGGCCAGCATCTCCTGCCCGACAGCACCGGGGCTGACCCGCACGCAGATGTGGTAGTCGCGGCTTTCCCCGCTGCCCCACGCACCAGTCGGATAGTCGCCAGCCTGCGGACCCGACTGAGCGCGCCGGCCCGTCAGGTCCTCGACGGTCGGCGCGACCTGCTTGACGAACTGGAGGGAGGCGTGCTGCGGCGTCCAGACGCGCAGTGCCACGCCGGCCACCTGCTTGCCCATCGCGGCGGTCATCATGGCGGAGAAATCCGCGGCCAGGCCAGCCGGGTCGGGCACGATATCCACGGTCCCGAGCAGCGCGGTGGAGATCCGGCGGAGTTCGGCCACTTCCCAGTCGGTGCCGACGCCCCGGCAGTCGCAGCTGAAGAGGCCTTCGCAGCCGCTGATGGCCTGGCCCAGCCGCTCGGGAGATTCGTGCTGGTTCTTCCCGTCGGTCAGCAGGATCGCGTGCCGCAGCATGGCCGGGTGCGAGAGGAACATCTGGCGGGCGAGAGACAGCCACTGCCCGATCGCGGTACCGCCGCCAGGCAGCAACCCGGCCACCGCCTGCTTTGCCAAGTCCCTGGACACCGGGCTAGCCGCCACCAGCGTGCCGTCCGACGGGAAGACCGCGACGGCGCGCTCGGTGCCCGCGATCACCGCGAACGCCACGCCATCGCGAATCACGTCTACTGCCGCCGCCGTGGCAGCGCGCGCTTCGGCGATCTTGGTCCGGGGCGCGCTCATCGACCCGGAACAGTCGACGATGATGATCTCCGCGCTGCCCGGATCCGCGGCCGGGCTGGCCGCTGCCTCGCCCGACGTCGCGACCGTGACCACGGCGTTGACGTCCCGGCCCCCGTCCGGCAGGTATTCGTTCTGGAAGATGTCCACCGTGAAGTGGGGCTGGCTCATGAGTCGGCTCTCCTTCGCCATCGGATCAGGAAGGCGGCGCGCACTATCGCGCACCCTGGGCAGACCGCGCGGGCGGGAACGGAGCCAGGACCACCGTCACGTTGTCCGCACCGCCAGCGTCGACCGCGAAGGCGGCCAGTGCCCTGGCCGCCCGCAGCGGATCGGTCGCCGCCACTGGCAGCGCCAGGTCCGCCAGTCCCGCAGCGTCCGGCTGGTAGTTCCACAGCCCGTCCGAGCAGAGCAGCAGGACTCCAGGGCCGGGCGGCTCGAACCGCAGCACATGCGGGGCAGCGTCGCGCAGGTCCGCGCCGAGCCACCGGGTCACCACGTGCGCCTGGGCGGACGCGAGCGCCTCAGCTTCCGCCATCCCGGCCGCGATCAGCTCCCTTGCCACGGAGTCGTCGGTGGTGAGCTGCCGGGAGGCCGACGCCGGATCGCTGGCCAGCCAGTAGGCGCGGCTGTCACCCAGCCAGCACACGGTCGCGGCCTCGCCGGTCAGCACCGCGGACACGAAGGTCGCGGCCGGCGGATCTCCCGACGGCCCGGCCAGCGCCGCCACGGCCTGCGCGGCGGCCAGGGCGGCAACGGGTGCCGCCGTGACCGGATCTTCCCCGGTCCGGATCGCGGTGACCAGCACTCGCGCCGCCGATCGCACCGCCACGAGCGAGGCTTCGTCGGGACGGGCGGACGTAGAGACCCCGTCGCAGACCACGGCCACCGCCGCCGAGCCGGATTCGCTGCTGACAACCGCGAGCGCCATGGCATCCTCGTTACGGTGGTGACGCACCCCGCGATCGGTCACCCCCGCCAGCGTCCTCAGGTCGAACTCGACGTGGTCGCGGCCGGCTGGCACCTTCCGGCCGCAAGACTCGCAGTAGCCGTCCGGGGCGACACCAGACGATGCGCAGAACGAACAGTTGCCGCGGCTGGTGTTATCCCCGGTGCTGACCAGGATCGGGACCAGTTCCGCGCCGCAGGCCTCGCAGAAGCTGTCGGTCACGCTGACGGGCTCGCCGCACGCGAAGCACTGCCCGGACGCCGGCGCCGTGGTACCGCCGGTCACAGCCAGGTCCTCGGCCGGACTTCGTTGGCACGGTCGACGAGCTCGATGCGGCGGGTTTCGTCGGGCGCCAGCCTGGCCAGGGACCGGAAGCTGCGCTCCAGCCCCAGCCGGAGCCCGTGCTCGGCCGGCTCGCAGCCTAGCAGCGCCGCCGAGCCGATCGACTCGCCCGCGACCACCCGGTCGAGCGCGGCTTGCAGGATGTCTGCCGTGAGCCGCTGCTGCCTGGCGGCGTCCAGGGACAGACCGGCCAGCAGCGCGGCCGCCTCCCGGAGATCATCGATGCTCACGCCTGGCCGGCCGGGCCTGCCAGGCCGGACCGGGCTGCCCTGCAGGTGGATCCGGATTGCCACGATCTGCGCCGCCGCGTGATAGACGGACGTCCGCGGGACCGCGGCCAGTGCCGCGACGGCACCCGGGCGGTCACCCGCGGTCACCCGTGCCCTGGCGAGCCCGAACGCGGCACTGACATAGGAGCGGTCGACCGTCCATACCCGGCCGAAGTACCGGGTCGCGGCCTCATGGTTTCCCGCGGCCTCGGCGGCGAACCCCAGCGCCAGCTGCGGCGCGAGTTCCCCTGGGAGCTCGTCATAGACCATTTCGAACGCGTCCCGCGCCCGCGAGGGATGGCCCTGCGCCAGTTCCAGCACGCCCTGATACCAGGTGGTCCGCCAGCTTGCCTGCGGTCCGGCGGCCAGGCCCGCCAAGGTGGCGGCGGCATCCTCCAGTGCGCCGGTGACGATCTGCGCGCGTGCCAGGGCCAGCGCGGTCTCCGCCGACTCGGCCACCGCGGGCGGCGTCCCCGCCTCACCGCGGGCAGCCGCCGACAGGGCGGCGATCTGCGCCGCTGGCGCCAGCGTGCTCAGCATGGCCAGGTATCCGGCTGCCGGATCGGACCTGTCCACCTGCGGCACGGGCAGCGCCGCGGCGATCGCCGCGGTCCGCGGCGGCGTCTGCACAGCCGCGGCCGCCGCTCCGTTGCCCGCGGCATCGACGGCACCGGCCGCCTGCAGTTCGGGGCTGAACAAAGACGAGAAGGCTGGCCGTGGGCTGCCGTCACCGGTCGCGAGCACCTCCCGCAGTACCCCGGTGAGCTGCTCGCTCATGTCGGCCGCGGCGGCGAACCGGCGGCCTGGGTCCGCGTCGGTGGCCCGGCGCAGCAGCCGGTAGAAGGACTCCTGCTCGGCCAGCAGCGGCACGCTCGCCCGATCAGGGAGGCTGCCGGAGTACGTGCTCGTGTAACCGGTGAACTCGAAGGTGAGCACCGCAAGTGCCCGGCCGACGGTGTACAGGTCGGAGGCTGGGGATGGCCCGTGCGCGGCGATCTCCGGCGCCTGATAGCCGACCGTTCCGTAGATCGGGCTGTCTTCGTCGTCGACCCTCCGGACCCCGCCCATGTCGATGAGCTTGAGCATCTCTTCGGACTGGAGCACGTTGTCCGGCTTGAAGTCGCAATACACCAGACCGCGGCTGTGCAGGTAACCGAACGCCCGCAGCACCTCGATCGCGTAGGCGATGGCGTGCTCGACCGGCACAGACCGGCCGGCCCTCCGCTCGTCCAGCAAGATCTGCCGGAGCGAGCGGCCGCCCACATATTCCATGACGATGTAGCCGGCCGACTCCCCGGTACGCGGGTCTTCGTGCTGGACGAAGTTGTAGATCCTGACGATGTTGGGATGATCCACTTCGGCCAGGAAACGCCGCTCCGCCACGGCAGCCGCCATGGCGTCGGCGTCGCCGGTGTTGAGCAGGCCTTTCAGCACCCGCCAGCTGTCACTGACGTTGCGGTCCTTGGCCAGGTAGATCCAGCCAAGCCCGCCGTGCGCCAGGCAGCCGAGCACCTCGTACTGACCGCCGGCCAGGTCTCCGGCCTGCAGCTTCGGGGTGAAGGAGAACGGGGTGCCGCAGTTGCGGCAGAAGCCTTCCGCGAGCCCGGGCCGCCCGTCCCTGGCCCGCCCGACCGGGCGCTCGCACCGCGGGCAGAACCGTTTGCTCTCGGGGACCTGCGGGTCCTTCAGCACGGCGGTGGCCGGATCGTGGGCAGGCACCGGCGGTACCTCCACCAGGCCGGCCCCGAGGTTGCCGCGGGAGGACCGGCTGGTGGTGGCGCGAGTGCCCCGGGTACCCCGGTGACCGGCAGTGGCTGCCGAGCCGGCGAAGGATGCCTGGCCCTGGCTAGCCGTGGTGGCCGGGACCGGGACCGGAGCAGAGGCCGGGGCAGACTCGGCTGCCAGGCCGCAGATCGTGCAGTATCCGCCGTCGATCGTTCCGCCGCAGCCCGGCTGCGTGCAGGTGGCCGCGGTCGTGGTCATCGCGGCTGCCTCCGTCCGTCAAGCGCGAGGATCGCCTGCTGGTAGTCGGTCACGGCGGCCGAGGCGGCCGCCAGGTCACACGGCGCGGTCCAGAGCAGAGCCTGAGCCTCGGCGTGGCGCGCGGTGAGACCAGCGTCCTCGGCCGCTCCCAGACTCGCTGCCTTGGCCCGGTAGGCGTCCAGCAACCCGCGCAGCTCGTCGCGCCTGCGCAACAGCGCCAGCGCGGCCTGTTCGGCGTCGCGGTACCGGTCGCGCGCAGTAGCCGCCGCAGCGTCGATGGCGTCCAGTTCCGCTGCCAGCCGCGCCCAGCGGCCAGCGTCCCTGAGCGCGGCCAGGGCGGCAAGCTGGGTGTCCAGGCTCACCGCGCCGGGTGGCGGCGGGAGCGGTGCCGCGATCTTCGCTTCGGCCCGGTCCCTGGCGGCCATGGCATCCTGCCAGGCGGCGGCGGCCACCGCGACGGCCGCCGTTACCTCGGTGATCTTCTGTTCCGCGTCCGCGCGCACGCGGGCAAGCTCGCTCGCCCGGGCCGCGGCCGCGGCTGCCTGTGCCCGCAGCCGTTCCAGCCGGGCGGTATCCACCCGGCCTGCCTGCCACAATGCGAGCGGGTCCGCGTTCAGGGCGTCGCGCAGGCGGCCCAGTTCGGCGGCGGCGGCCGCGAGCTCGCCGGATACCTCGCTGTCGCCGAGCGCGGCTGCCTGCTTCGTCGCGGCATCCAGCGCGGCCCCGATCTCGCTGAGCCCGTCTGCCGTCTCGGTCCACACGCTCTCGGCGGCCGCCGTTGTCTCGGTCACGCTGGCGAAGAGGCGCTTCATCTCCGCCACCGCCGCGCCGAGGGTCACCTCGAAGCGGCCGCGGTCGGTGAGGTCGCGCCGGGCGAGCGGGGCCGGGCTTCGGGTCAGCACGACTGACGCTCCGGTCAGCAAGGCGGTGATCTCGGTCAGCTCCGGGCTGCCGACACGCCGGCCGCCGGAGAGCGAAGCCGCGGCCCGGTCCACGACCGCGGCGTAGGCGGTGAAGATGTCCCAGATGGCTGCGAGGTCGGTGGCTGCCGCTTCCCAGCGCTGTTTCGACTCGCCAGTCAGGGTAGCCCCGTCCAGCACCCGCTTGCCGAAGCTGCCGTCAAGGTCGAGCAGGTTCGCCTGGATACCGTCGCGCTCGGCGGTCGCCGCGGCGACGGCTGCGGCCGCCTGGTCCCTGGTCATCGTGATCGCCATGGGTCAGCCCTGGTACCTGGCCGGCGGCGGGGCAGGCACCGGGGTACCGACCCAGCGGGCGTAGCTGGCGGCCCACTGGCGGTCGCTTCGCAACTGCTCAAGCACGGCATTGACGAACCGGACGAAGTCCGGGTGCTGCTTGGAGATGGCCAGGCCGTACGGTTCGTTGGTGAACCGGGGACCGACCATCGTGGTCCAGGGATCCTGGGCGGCCAGGCCGGCCAGGATGGAGTCGTCGGTAGAGATCGCCGCGACCTGGCCTTGCTGCAGCAACACCAGGCAGTCGGTCCAGTAAGGCACGGCGACCGGGATCGGGCGCGACGGGGCGGCCTCGATGTTCGCGATCGAAGTGGATCCCGCGGTGGCGCATACCTTCTGGCCGCCGAGATCTCCGATGCCGCGGACCGGTGAGCCGGACTGCACCAGCACGCGCTGACCCGCATCGTAGTAGACGGTGGAGAAGCCGACCTGCCGCAGCCGGTCGCAGTTGATCGTCATCGTGTGCGCCACGATGTCGACCGCGCCGGACTGGATGTCGGGGATTCGCTGAGCGTCCGAGATGGCCTTGTACTGGACCTTGTCGGCGTTCCCGAAGATGGCCGCGGCGACCGCGCGAACCATGTCGATGTCGAAGCCCTCGATCGTCCCGGTCAGCGGATTGAGAAAGCCGAAGTGGTAGGAGTTCTGGTCCACGCCGGCGATCAGATAGCCACGCGCCCGGATCCGGGCCATGAAGGAGCCCGGGGTCACCTGCGGCCCCCCGGCCGGCCGCAGGCTCGCGGTCGGGTCGCAAGACCCGGCCGGCTGCGACGGAGCCAGCCGCGATGCGGCCGGCCGGGTGAACGGCTGGGCGACGTGCTGGGTCCTGGGCTGTGCCCACAGAGCCGTCACCGCCGCGGACCCGGGCAGTGCCCACGCGCTGACCAGTACCGCCGCCAGCGGCGCGGCGGACCTGAGCCAGGCCGGCCGCTTCACCGGTACTCCGCCAGTCGCTGCATGAGGCCGCGGGCGCAGCCGGCCGCCATCACCAGAGCGAGCGCTATGACCCCCGCCTCCAGGCCGGTGAAGGCATCCCGGCCCGCTATCGCCGTTGCGCTGAATGCCGCCTGGTCCGCGATGATCCCGCTGGTAAGTGCGGCGTCCAGGCGCGCGAACTGGGTGCTGGAGTGACCGGGTCCGGTAGTGATCACCAGTCGCACCGCCTGCGTGTGCTGGCCGTTGTTATCCAGTGATCGCACCGTCCGGTGCGCGGCGTACCAGGCGGTCGCGGCGCTCGCGGCTGCGCTCGCCGATACGGCGGCCGGGCTTCCCCGGGCGGCGCTGGCCGCATCGGTCAGCAAGGAGCCCGGCCCAGGGCCCAGCCGGTGCTGCACGGCAAGGAAATCCGTCTGGAAAGAGTCGTCGCCGCCACCGTCGATCAAGGTGAGGCTTTCGTCGGTACGCGCCTGCAGCGCCGCGATGTCCGCGCGGGCGAGAGCCGCCACCGGCCCGGATCCCTGATCGTGCGCTCGCAGGAGTTCCGCACGTGCCACGGACAGCCCGATGACAAGCCACAGCACCGACACCGCGGCAGCCGCCGACGCTGCCAGCAGGCCCAGGTTGACCACCCGGTGTGTCCGCCGGGACAGCCAGCGCTGCGCGCGGTGCAGCACCAGCCCGACTACGATCGCGACGGCCAGCAGGACCAGCGCCAGCGGCAGCCCGGTGGCCCGCGCACTGTCCGCGGCGAGCTGTGCGTCCGCCCGTGCGGCCACGTCGCGGGCGGCCGGCAGCAGCGTGCCGCGCATCAGGCCGGATGCCTCCCGCAGGTAGGCGGCTCCCAGGGGCAGGCCCAGCCGGTTGTCGGCCCGCGCGGTCTCCACCTCGCCGGTGTACACGGGCAGCTCAGCCGAGAGCGTCGCCAGGTCCCGGGCCGCGGCCGACTGGCCGGCTATCGCCGTGGCGGCTTCCAGGCGCGCGGCCGCCTGGGCGATGTCCGCCTGGTAGCGATGGCGGACTGCGATCGGCTCCAGGCCGCCGGACAGGAACGCGGTGGCTGCCGTTGCGTCCGCATCCGACAGCGCGCGGTAGATCTGCTGGCCGTCCAGGCTCAGCGGCTCGCTGGTGCTGACGACGTCAGCGGCCCCGGCCGCGCGCTGACTCACCACCAGGGCCGCTGCCACACCCCAGGTCAGGCTGAGCACGACGAGGCCGACCAGAAGCAGCCGCAGCTTCCCCGGTGTCGTGGTCGTCCGCAGCAACTCCCAGGGCACCGGGGTGCCAGCCGCGGCCTGCCGCGGCCCTTGGAGACCGTCAAGTGCGGTCATGACCGTCCCTGCCTCCTGCTAGGTCTTCACCCTGGGTAGCCGGCGCGCTGTGCAGTCACTCGCTGGTCGCGACGGCCGTAAAGGCACGGCCGCCATTGCCTTCGGTGCGGGTTAGCCGCAGAACCCAACGGCAGTATGACTGACTTTCCCCTCGGCCACGACATGACAGAAGATGTGCCCAAAGGAGTCACCGTATTGGCATTGCCGGGCCAGGAACCTGGCTCGATTGCCACCGAGCCTGCCCTTACCCGCCCGGGTGCTATTCCAGCGGGTGGCCCCACCGGCCGCTGTGCACCACGTCAGCCAGTGGCTTGCGGCGGTCACTCACGTCAGTTGGCGGCTCGTCGCTGTAGCCCACCGAGATCGCCCCGATCGGGGTGAACCGCTCCGGCACCTCGAACGCAGCACGGAACGCGCCGATCCGGTCTACCGGGAAGCCGAAGAAACAAGCGCCCAGCCCGGCATCCACCGCGGTCAGCAGCATCAGCAACGACGTGAACCCGGTGTCGATGTCCCAGTACGACATCGCGGAACCCGGCGACATCGGCCGGGTCGTCCAGCACCAGGAATCCCCAGCCCTGGGAGAAACCCGCGGACGGTGCCCGCAGGCCGTTACGCACGATCCGGTCCACGACCTCTTGCGGTACCGGCCGACCGGATTCGTAACGGCGCACCATCCGACGACGCCGCACCACATCCTGAAATTCCACAACGGCAAGCCATCAGCCACAAAAATGACCTCAGCCAGCCGCCGAAATCAGCGGCGACTAGGAGAGCTTGGCGAAAGTCTTGGCGAAACTCGGTTCCTCCCTGCCTTGCCACGCCTGCCGAGCCTTGCCGCTCCTAGGCTTGCCAGAATACCTGCCGCCCGTCGTCCCAGAGCGCGCTGACGTGCATGGTGAAGCGGTCGCAGATGCCGTCTCGCTGGCAGCGCCAGTAGTGAATGCGGGTGATTCGTGGCCGGGGAGGCTGGCAAGGTGCGGGGTCACGATCGCACTACGAGCAAAGACCGCCAGCCCGGTACTGAGGAAAATCCGTGACCGAGCTTTGCGTCGTTGCCACGAGGCTGATGTGGAATCATCGGTCCCGTGGCCGTGTTCCCGTCAATGCAGGCACGTCGGTTCCTTGCCGTGCTGACCAGAGAACCGCTGGGCTACAAGGTTGCACGGCAGAAGGGGTCACATCGCACGCTGGAGGCAACCGGCAGGCCGACCATCCGTTGGTCATACCATGACTCGGCGACTGTTCCACCTGGCGTGATTCGCAAGTACCTTGTTACTCAGATCGGCCTGTCAGAGTCGGACGCGCTGGCTCTGCTGAAGGGGTGATCCCGTGCGAAAAGTGAACGTTGTGTATCACTGCGAAGATGGCAACTGGTGGGCCGACTCGCCTGATGATGGCCTGGAGACGTTCGTCGCAGGCGGGCGCAGTTTCGAGGAGACGAGACGCCTGGCCTGGGAAGGCTTGGAGTTCCACCTCGAAGAGGAAGTAAGCCTCATCGAGGTGCTGGAGGACGGCGCTCCAGTTGACGCTCCTGGCTATATGACGGCGAGGGCTGTAGTGGCGCTGACCGGCCCCGGGGACATCCTTGCCAAGTCGTCTACCTCGTCGCGGGCCGTGACGGTGCCCCTCGCCCAAGCGCCTGGGCACGAAGAACTCCGTCCCATGGCTCTTGAGGTCGCATGATGCGGGCCTCGTTGGTTCTGTGTGATTCCGCAGTGCAGGATCTCGGCGGAGGCAAGGTCCACATGCTGGGTGCGGGGTGGTCGGTAATCGGCCCCGACCCGTCGCCGCACGCGGTTGTCGCGTTCATCAAAGTTGGCTGGACCGAAGCGAATGAGCCACACAAGCTCGTGTTGCGGTTGACCGACGGCGACGGCAACACGGTTGCCGTCCCAGGGCCCATGAGCGCGCTGCCGCTTGAGTTCTCCGGGAACCTTGAGGTAGGACGCCCAGCAGGGGTGCCTCAAGGATCTGAGATCGATGCAACGTTCGCAATGAGTCTCGGGCCGTTGCCGCTGGCGTCAGGTCAGCGCTACCGGTGGATTCTGGAGGTCAACTCCGAAGAGCTGGCGAGCGAGGGCTTTTACGTACGAGCAAGACTGCCGCAGGTCGGCACGACAAGCACCGTGCAGTAGCTTCGGAAAAGTCAAGACTGGGGCCTGTTCTTCCGGTCGCTCGGCGGTCGGGAACCTTACAGAGCGCTAAGTAGTGCCGGAGGTCGTTCTTGCCTGCTAGGTCATTGTAAGCAGACACTCTCAGCGGGTAGTGGAAATGCCCGTCCTTATTTAGGACACCAGTAGACCAACTCTTGACTTTAAAGGCTATCTGGCCACACCCGGAAGCTCCTTTGGGTCCGCGCTCGGTAACGAGAATGTCAAAGCCGTGGCCGAGTCTCGGGAAGGCGACATCATAGCCAGCCCGCCCCTCGCCATGACACTCTGCGGTTTGGTGGTGCCTAACCACGTGAGTGGTGACTCTCATGGCGGTTTGCGAACGATCTTGGTATATCAACGTGGGGCAACGATCATGAGAACCTGGGGGGGCTGCCAAGATCGACTAGACCGCCCCGGTTTCTTCAAGCGCTCCTAGTGGGAGTCAAGTCACGGCAGGGTCAGGTCAGGAAAGGCTTCAGTGCCAGGCGTCCCGGTCCAGGTGCCGACGTGGTCTGTCCCTGCGAACACGTCGTTCAGCCAGAGTGTCTGGTCTGGTCCCCATCCCGCAAGGAAGGTCGCCGCACCATCGACCGGAATCGCGGCTGGTACCAGTCGTGCCTTCGTGACGCGGTGACATCACGCGGGTAGCGCGCCGCGAGCCGTCCCCAGTCGTCCGTGCTCGTGATGTTCCAGATCCGTGCCTGCGGGCTGATCTCGACGTTCCACACCTCGAAACGATCCTCGCCGACGCTGTCTTCCGCGCAGCCGAGCTCGACCGAGGGCAGCGGGCCGACCGGTCCGGTCGAGGTGAAAACGCCGTTTCCCAGCGGAGCTGACCACCACGTCCCCGAGTGCGGTTTGCCGTCCTCCGGGGGCCACGGAAGTTCCCGCACCGACCAGCGTTCTTCTTCCTCGTCGGCCGCGGCTTGCGCGCGCAGGGCCTGTGCCAGCACCGCCCCTCGCGGTAGCTGCTCGCCGCTGGTGCACAGCCAGCGCTGGTGGTGCGGGTCCGGCGGCTCCCACCACCACTGCGCCGCCGGCGCTGCGGCGAGCGATCGGGATACCGGCACCAAGGACGCCGCGGCAGCGGCCAGATGCGTCGCCGCGGCAGCGTCAACGCCGCCAGGGCACATGGCGGCAGCAAACGCCGACAGCAGGACCAGCCGATCACGGCAGCTGGCGAGTTGGTCCAGGCGCTCCGCTACAGTCGCCACCTGATCAGCCACCACCTCAGCCGCCTGACGGCCCGCGCCGATCTGATCCATGAAATCCCACCGGTCCAGGCCGATTAACTCGGCAAGGAGTATCACGCCCTCCGGTGTCGTTGTGAACGCCTGAGCATCCGGCATGGGCCTTCCTCCTGCTTCATCCGCCGCGGGGCCGGCGGCACCGTCAGCGGACCGTCAGCAGGTTGATCCACCTATCGGCGATCGCAACGGGAAATTCGCGGTGCGCTAGCCGCACGAGAGCGGCACTACCTTTCGCCACAGGCCCAATGCTCTCACTACCGGTGACGTGGCGCCTCCGTGGCGAGGTACCTTCTCCGTGGCGAGGTACCTTCTCCGGACGCGCGCAGAGTGCTGCCCGGCGGCTAGCCAGATTCTTCGGCAATTCCGCTATCCTGCCCCTGCCGGGTCCTTGACGGGCCCAGCGCCCCGGGAGCCCTCGTGGCCCGGGCCGCGCAGAGCGCGAGGGAGGACCCATGCCCGGGCATCCGCTGTACCGCGTGGTCGTGATCGGCGCCGGGTTCGGCGGGATCGGCATGGCCCTGGCACTCCAGGAAGCGGGCATCGAGGACTTCCTCGTCGTCGACAAGGGCGGCGAGCTCGGGGGCACCTGGCGGGACAACACTTACCCCGGCGCCGCCTGCGACGTGCCGTCGAACCTGTACTCGTTCTCGTTCCGGCCGCAGCGCTGGAGCCGCCGTTTCCCCCCGCAGCAAGAGATCCTGGCTTACCTGCGCACGGTGGCGCAGGAGCGCGGGCTCGGCTCTCACCTCCGCTTCGGCGCAGGGGTCGCCGCCGCCGCGTTCGACGAGGATCGCGCCGTCTGGAACGTCACTCTCGACGACGGCGACATGATCCAGGCCGCTGCCGTCGTCTCCGCCGTCGGCCAGCTCAACCGGCCGGCCCTTCCCGACATAGCGGGCCGTGCCGATTTCACCGGGCCGTCGTGGCATTCGGCCCGCTGGGACCACGGTGTGGACCTCACCGGCAGGCGGGTGGCCGTCGTGGGTACCGGGGCGAGCGCGATCCAGTTCGTGCCAGAGGTCGCCAAGGCCGCCGCGCACGTTGACGTCTACCAGCGCAGTGCCCCTTACGTGCTGCCCAAGCCGGACCGGCCCTATCGCCACGCGGAACAGGCCCTGCTGCGCTGGTTCCCGGTGGCGCGCAAGGCCGACCGGCTGCGCATCTTCGTCTACGGCGAGCTGCTCACCAGCGGTTTCGTCAGGTCAAGGAAGTTCCTTGCCGCGCCGACGCGGCTCTGGAGCCGCCAGCTCACCGAGCAGGTCACCGACCCCAAGCTGCGCGAGAAATGCCTTCCGGACTATGTGATGGGCTGCAAGCGGGTGCTGTTCTCCAACGACTGGTATCCGACGCTGGCCCGCCCGAATGTCGAACTCGTCACCGATCCGATCGAGCGCATCGTGCCCGGCGGCGTGGTCACCGCCGGCGGCGGCACCCGGCAGGCGGACGTGATCATCTACGGCACCGGGTTCCAGACCCTCGACTTCCTCGCGCCCATGTCCGTGACCGGCCTGGGCGGGCGCACGCTGCACGAGACCTGGCACGACGGAGCGCAGGCGTACCTGGGGATCACCGTTTCCGGATTCCCGAACTTCTTCATGCTGTACGGACCCAACACCAACCTCGGCGGCAACTCGATCATCTACATGCTCGAAAGCCAGATCGGCTACGTAGCCGGCGCCCTTCAGGCGATCGAAGCGGAGCGCCTCGGCTGGATCGACGTGCGCCCGGAAGTGCAGAAGGAGTTCACCGCCTGGGTGGACGCGGCCAGCCGGACCTCGGTGTGGGAGAGCGGGTGCCACAGCTGGTACACGACGGCCTCGGGGCGCAACACCAACAACTGGCCCGACCAGACCTTCCGTTACCGGCGCCGTGTCCGCCACTTCGAACTCGCCAGGTACCGGGTCATGCCGCGACGACCTGCCGCGACGGGACCCGGCACGGTTCGCACCGGAGCAGATGCCGCATGAACCCGCACGAAGCCAGTCCCCCCAGCCCGGCCCGCGCACGCGGCTTCCGGATGCCGCCGGCGCTGATGCGGTTCGGGGCCGGGCAGCTCAACCGCTTTGCTCTCAACCCCAGGCTGCCCTGGGAGGTGCAGCGCCGGCGCCTTGGCCGGCTCATGGGAGCCTCGCCGATGCCGCGCGGCACGACCGTCACCGAGAGCATGCTGAACGGAGTGCGTGCCGAGGTGGTCACGGCCAGCGGAACGCGCCCCGAGCGCACCGTCGTCCATTTCCACGGCGGCGGCTACTGCGTGGGCTCGGCGCGCATGGCCAGGACCTGGGCTGCGCGCCTGAGTGCTCAGGCGGCCTGCCGGGTGGTGCTGCCCGAGTACCGGCTGGCACCCGAGCACGCCCATCCTGCCGCTCTCGACGACGCCCGCGATGTCATGAGCGCTCTGCTCAGCGAGACCGCGGCCGCCTCGATCGTGGTGTCTGGCGACTCGGCGGGCGCGGGCCTCGCGCTGTCTCTCATCCTGGCCATGCGCGACCAGGGCGAGGAACTCCCCGCCGGGTGCATCCTGATCTCGCCGTGGCTCGACCTCTCCGCGGACCGGCGGGCGGTACCGGAACTGGTCCGCCGGGACGTGCTGCTGAGCCCGCGCTGGCTCGAGGCCTGCGCCGCCGCGTACGCCGGCCGGAACCTGGCCGAACCCTCGGTCTCACCGCTGTTCGCCACGCACGGCGGCCTGCCGGCCCTGCTGATCCAGGCCGCATCCGATGACCTGCTCGTCCCGGACGCCGAGCGCCTCGCCGCCAGTGCGTCCGCTGCCGGAGTGGACGTCACCTTCACCAAATGGCCGCGCATGTGGCACGACTTCGCGCTGCAACCCGGCATCCTGGCCGCCGCCGACAGCGCGCTCTCCCAGGCGGCGTGGTTCCTGGAGACGGTGACGGGTTCCTGACCCCGGTCAGGTCCGCGGACATCCGGCGGTATCGCCCGATTCAATCAACTGATTGACAGTCGGTGAGTGCTGGCACATTATCGTCCGTACGGGCACGTCCGGCCGTGGGACCTTCGGTCCGCAGGAGAGGCGCATGAGACGGGAAGAGGAGGATGACAGCCTCAGCGCCCCGTACACCATTGCCTTCCCGTTTAACCGGACAGTCGGGCCGGTGATCGGTGCCTTCCTCGGCGGGTTGCGGGACGGGAGGCTGCACGGAGTCCGGACCGCCGACGGGACCGTCCTGTGCCCGGCGCTCGAGTTCGACCCGGCCGGCGCGTTGTTCCATGCGGTAGACACGGGCGGCGACATCGCCGCGATGGCGATGGGCATGCGGGTCCAGGCGCGGTGGCGGCCAGACCGGGTGGGCGATATCACCGATATCGAGTGCTTCGTGGCCGGTGCTGGCCGTTCGGTATTCCTTCGCGGGCGAACGGGATGCCACCCGCACCCCCGGCCACCAGCCTGGATCCACGGCATGGCCTGGCGCACCGAGACCGGGCACTTCGCGGACCGGGACGAGGTCGACCCGCGGGCGGGCCGCTGGAGAACACCGGCCTGGCGCCGACGAACGCCGGCTGGAAGCTGGTGGACGAGGGCCGGACCGCGTTCGGCGGCGCGCTACCGGCCAATCCCTCCGGCGGCGTGCTGTCGGGGAACCCGACGGGCGCCACCGGGCTGCCGCGGTTCGCTGAAGCGGCGCCGCAGGTCCGGGGAATGGCCGGCCAGCACCAGGTGGACGGGGCGCGCCTGGCGGTCGGCCACGCCATGGGCGGGGCTTCGCAGTTCCATGCCCTGTGGGTGGTGGGCACCGACCAGCCGCCTGACCGCTAGATCCAGCACAATCGAAAGGCCACCGCAGTGCCCCCTTCAGACACCGCCACCGCAGCCCTCCTGCCCCTCGACGCGCTCCGGACCGGCTGCCACGGCGGGCACCTGACCGCCGCCGCGCTGAAGCGCCACCGGGATGTCCCGGTGCTCTACATCGGCGGCGCCACGATGACCGGCGGCGAGATGGCGGACGAGGTGAGCCGGTATGTCCAGGCGTTCGAAGCGCTGGGCGTCGGGACGGGGTCGCCGGTGGCCCTGCTCGCGCTCAACCGCCCGGAAGTACTGCTGATCACCGCGGCCGGACAGATCCAGGGCCAGCGGCGCACCGCGCTGCACCCGCTCGGCTCGCTCGACGACCACGCGTACGCGATCGCGGACGCGGGCATCTCGACGCTGGTGATCGATCCGGTCCCGGCGGTCGCCGAGCGGGCACTGGTGCTGGTGCGCAAGGTCGACGTGCTCCGGCAGATCCTCACCATCGGGCCGGTACCGCCAGAACTCGCCGGGTACGCCCGTGACCTGACCGCCGAGGCCGCGGGCTACGCACCGCGCCCGCTGGTCCCGGCCGAGCTAGAACCCGGCCACATCGTGTCGATCACCTACACCGGCGGCACGACCGGCAAGCCTAAGGGCGTCATCGGCACCGCCAGTTCGATGGCGGCGATGACCCAGATCCAGCTAGCGGAGTGGGAGTGGCCGCGGGCGCCGCGGTTCCTGGTGTGCACGCCGCTGTCACACGCCGGGGCGGCGTTCTTCGCGCCGACCCTGATGAAGAGCGGGGCGCTGTATGTCGTGCCCAAGTTCGACCCGGGCGAAGTGCTCGCGACCATCGAGGAGCAGCGGATCACCGCCACCATGGTGGTCCCGTCGATGCTCTACGCCCTGCTGGACCATCCCGACTCGCGGACCCGCGACCTGTCCTCGCTCGAGATCGTCTACTACGGGGCCTCGGCCATCAACCCGGTACGCCTGAAGGAGGCGATCGACCGGTTCGGCCCGATCTTCGCGCAGTACTACGGGCAGACCGAGGCGCCCATGGCCATCACCTACCTGCCCGCCTCCGAGCACGACGACAAGCGACTCACCTCCTGTGGCCGCCCGTCGGCGTTCCTGCGCACGGCTCTGCTCGGGGAGGACGGCCTGCCGGTGCCCCCCGGCCAGCCCGGCGAAATCTGCGTGGCCGGCCCGCTGCTGGCCAGCGGCTACTGGGGCCAGCCTGAGGTGACCGCGGCGACGTTCAGCGACGGCTGGCTGCACACCGGGGACGTAGCCTGGGAGGACGAGGACGGCTACTGGTACATCGTCGACCGGACCAAGGACATGATCGTCACGGGCGGGTTCAACGTATATCCGCGGGAGGTCGAAGACGTCATCGCCGAGCATCCGGCGGTCGCCCAGGTGGGCGTGATCGGCGTCCGGGACGAGAAGTGGGGCGAGGCCGTGACCGCCGTCGTCGTGCTGCGGGAAGGTGCCGACCGAGACGAGGCCGCGGTCGCCGCGCTGACCGCGCAGCTCCAGCAGGCGGTGCGCGAGCGCAAGGGCTCGGTGCAGGCACCGAAGCAGGTGATCGTGGCCGCCGCGCTGCCGCTGACCGGACTCGGCAAGCCGGACAAGAAAGCCTTGCGCGCGCGATACGGCAGCGGGCCGGCTTCCGGCGGATGACCGACCGATGACCAGCGCCCTGCGAGGCGAGGAACTGGCCCTGCCGACCGAGCGGCGGCTGCTGCTCGCGGCGGAACGGTTGTTCGCCGAACGCGGCATCGACGCTGTCTCGCTCCGGGCGATCATGGCTGCCGCAGGCGCGAACGTGGCGTCCGTGCACTATCACTTCCGATCGAAGCCGGCCCTGGTCGAGGCGCTGATCGCCGAGCGCAGCGGCCGCGTCTTCAGCCGCGGGACCGAACTGCTCGACGCGATCGAGGACTCGGGCGAGTACACCGCCAGGCGGCTCGCCGAGGCGTTCATCTACCCGGTGGCGGAAATGGCCAGCTCGGGTGAGCTTTCCTGGGTCACGTTCATCGCGGGGATCCTGGGCAGCGGTCATCCCGCGCTGTCCGTGCTGACCGAAGGCTTCCTGCCCCAGGCCCGGCGCTTCACCGCCCTGATGGAACGCAGTTGCCCGGGAGTGCCCGCCCGGACCACGCGGTTCCGGCTGACTCAGGCCATGAGCCTGACCTTCCGGGTCCTCGGCGACCTCGACGGAAGCCAGGTCCTGCTGTCACTGAGCGGCCCGAAGCTGACCGCGGACGAAGTGCTCACCGAACTGATCGACGTAGTCACCGCAATCCTCGCCGGGCCGCCGACCGCTACCCCGCCGACCGCCCCGCCGACCACCCCGCCGACCGCCCCGCTGCCGCGAATGGACCTACGGTAACGTAACCTACGCAACGGTAACCGGGAGGCCCCATGCTGAACTATCGGGCGGGCACGCTGCCCGTCATCATCCAGGGCGGCATGGGCGTGGCGGTCTCGTCCTGGCCCCTGGCCCGGGCCGTAGCAGCCACCGGCCAGCTCGGCGTGGTGTCGGGCACGGCGCTCGACGTCGTACTCGCCCGCCGTCTGCAGGACGGTGATCCCGGCGGGCACCTGCGGTCAGCGCTGGCAGCCTTCCCCGTCCCGCAAATCGCCGCGCGCGTCTTCAGCCGGTACTTCCGCGCCGGTGGCCGCGATCCGGGGAGGCCGTATGCCCCGGTCCCCAGGCTCAGGCTGCGCCAGGACCGGCGGGCACAGGAACTCGCGGTGGTCGCGAACTTCGCCGAGGTCTGGCTGGCCAAGCAGGGCCACCACGGCCCGGTGGGAGTGAACTTCCTGGAGAAGGTTCAGCTGGCCACGCCCGCGGCGGCCTACGGTGCGATGCTCGCCGGCGTCGACGTGGTGCTCGTCGGTGCCGGAATCCCGCGGGAACTGCCCAGGCTGCTCGACGCGCTGGCCAGGCACGAGCCGGTGAGCCTTCCGGTCGATGTCGTCGGCGCATCGGACGACCAGCGGCACACCGTGGACCTCGATCCCGCTGCCCTGCTCGGCACGGCGCTGCCACCGCTGCCACGCCCGGCCTTCCTCGCCATCGTCTCCGCGCATGTCCTCGCGGAGTACCTCGCCCGCGATCCCTCGATTCGTCCCGACGGATTTGTCATCGAAGGGCACTGGGCCGGCGGCCATAACTCGCCGCCGCGCGGCCGACTCACGCTGGACGACGACGGTCAGCCCCGCTACGGCCCGCGCGACGACGCGGACCTGGCCCGGCTGGCCGCGATCGGACTGCCCTTCTGGCTCGCCGGTGCCCACGGCACCCCGGCAAGGCTGCGGGAGGCTCTCGCCGCCGGTGCCG
The DNA here is from genome assembly GCA_035533915.1 of Streptosporangiaceae bacterium. Lineage (GTDB taxonomy): Bacteria > Actinomycetota > Actinomycetes > Streptosporangiales > Streptosporangiaceae > Chersky-822. The sequence goes on along the minus strand of DATLSX010000130.1, from coordinate 56,657 downwards.
CCGGCATCCAGGCGGGCACCCTGTTCGCGCTTAGCCGCGAGTCAGGGCTGCGCCCCGACCTGCGCTCCCGGCTGCTCGACAAGGTCCGCGACGGCTCACTGCGGGTGCGTACCGACCCGGCGGCCTCGCCCACCGGGTACCCGTTCAAGGTGGCGCAACTGCCGGACACCCTGGCTGACCCGCAGCGTTACGACGCGCGACCGCGGCTGTGCGACCTGGGTTACCTGCGCGCCCCCTATCTAAGGCCCGACGGAGTCGTGGGCTACCGCTGCCCGGCGGAGCCCGTGCAGATGTACGTGCGGAAAGGCGGCGATCCCAGGGAGGCAGCCGGCCGGTCCTGCCTGTGCAACGCGCTCACGGCCACCGTCGGGCTCGGCCAGACCCACCGGATCGGCGGCTATTCCGAGGAGCCGCTGGTCACGCTCGGATCAAACCTCGACGGCGTGCGCTCGATGCTCCAGCGGCACGCCGATGGCTGGTCGGCCGCCGAGGCCGTCACCTGGCTGCTCGCCCACTAACCTCGGGGCCTGTTCGCGACGCGAAGGTGGTCACCTCAGGCTGGCATGGTGCGTGCCTAGCGACCCGCGGCTTTCCCAGTCGGGGGTCGCGGTCATGAGGTTATCCCTCCGAACTCGCCCCCACCGTCACGCTGACGGCACTAGCCAGCGGCACTTGATAACCACCACGAGTTGCCAGGGCGGGCGAAATTCTCTCGCCAGGGACCTTCGTCCCCTGCACAGCCATCGGTGGCGCGGGATCTACTGAAGACGTAGCCCAGCTACAGATAGCGATGGGTATGCCCGCGGGCAGGCGAGACCGAGTCGGCCTGCGGACCAATCCGCATGACGGGAGCGCTCTGGTGGAAACCCTGATTGTTGTCATCGTCGTCGTTGCGGTGCTGCTCCTCATCGTGCTCGCGCTGGCGGTGCGGATCATCAAGCAGTACGAGCGGGGAGTCCAGTTCCGGCTGGGCCGGCTGCACGGAACGCGGGCTCCGGGACTCCGGGTGATCATCCCGTTCGTCGACGTCTTGCACCGGGTGTCGTTGCGTATCATCACGATGCCGATCCAGTCGCAGGGCATCATCACCAAGGACAACGTCAGCGTGGACGTCTCCGCGGTTGCCTACTTCCGCGTGGTCGACGCGGTGAAATCGGTGGTCGCGATCGAGAACGTCGGCACGGCGATTAACCAGATCGCCCAGACAACGCTGCGCAAGGTCGTCGGCCAGCACAGCCTGGACCAGACCCTGTCCGACACAGACACGATCAATATGGACATCCGCATCACCCTCGATGCCACCACCGTGGACTGGGGTGTGGAAGTGACCCTGGTGGAGCTCAAGGACATCCAGTTGCCCGACAGCATGAAGCGGGCCATGGCCCGCCAGGCCGAGGCCGAGCGCGAGAAGCGGGCGAAGATCATCAACGCCGAGGGAGAATCCCTGGCCGCCGCATCGCTCGGGGATGCCTCCGACACGATGATGGCTCATCCCCTCGCCTTGCAGCTGCGCAACCTGCAGAGCCTGGTCGAGATCGGCGTCGACAAGAACACCACCGTCGTGTTCCCCGCCCCGCTGATGAGCACTATCGAAGAGCTCGGTGCCTTCCTCGACCGCGAGAAGGCCGCGGCCCTCGCCCGCGAGAACGGATCGCGGTAGCGCTTGTGACCTAGGCATCGGCCCTACGCGCACGGCCGTGCTCCTGCTATTGCGGTCGCAGCATCGGGGGGTGCATGAAGGTGGCCCGGCCGCGCCGGTACAGCAGCGGCGGGCGGCCGGCGGCGGGCACTGCGGCCGCCGGCGAGCGGTCGGCTTCGATGACGAAACCCTCAGTGGACAGGACTTTGCGGCGGAAGTTTCCCAGGTCGGGCGCGTTGCCCCAGACAGCCTCGTAGACCCGGCGCAAGTCGGCGAGGGTGAATGGCTCGTCCACGAAACTGGCCGCCAGGGTGGTGTATTCGAGCTTGGACCGGACGCGGTCCAGGGCGTCGGTGAGGATCTGGGCGTGGTCGAAGGCCAGCGCGGGCGCGCCGTGACTGGCTGCGTCAGCCAGATCCAGGTCTGCCACCGGCCACCAGCGAGCGGCGAAGGCATCGCTGCCAGGACGGGGATCTGGCAGGCCGGGCCCGAGGGCAAGGTAGGCGACGGACACCACCCGCATCCTCGGGTCGCGGGCCAGGTCGGAGTAGGTGCGCAGTTGCTCCAGATGCCCGCCGAAGATGGTGCCCGTCTCTTCGGTCAGCTCCCGCTCGGCTGCCTCCTCAGCGTTTTCGTCTTCGCGGACGAAGCCGCCAGGCAGCGCCCAGTACCCCCGGTAGGGGTGGTCGCGACGCTGGACGAGCAGCACGGACAGCAACCCGGACCGCAAGGTGAACACAGCCAGGTCCACGGTGACCGCGAACGGAGGGAAATCAGCACTGCGATAGACACCCAGGAATTCCTGCTCACCGGGCCGCTGCACCTGCCCAGAAGTCACCGGGTACCTCCCACTGCCACCCACGCACGCGCGGGCAGGCTAGCGACGGCCGAGCCGAAGACCCGGCCGAAGAACTCAGCGCTCATAAGCATCCGCACCTCAACCAGTCCCTCATCCCCAAGCTCCGCATATTAGTCACTATGACTATAACACACCACCGGGCATTGCCGAGCGGATGCCCGCTCAACCGCATCGATGGCCCGTTGGTGCTGCTATTACGTCACCAACGGGCCATCGATGCGGTTGAGCGGAGTTGCGCGCAGGGGGTTAATGACGTGTGGTGGGACTTCATGGCCGCGGAATCGGGTGATCCGTTCCGCTGCGGGTTCCGTTCCCCAAGTGGAATGGTGGAGCACTCTCCCAAAATGTGAGCGCAGAGAGGCGGACATAGCATGGCACGCGGCGTCCAGGTAGGTGACAAGGCCCCAGACTTCACGCTCCCGGGACAGTCCGGTGAGCCGGTCCGGCTGCACGACAGGCTCGGCGAACGGGTAGTCGTCCTGTACTTCTACCCCAAGGACCAGACCCCCGGCTGCACTGCCGAGGCATGCGCTTTCCGTGACAGCCACGAGACCTTCACCGACGCGGGTGCCGAGGTAATCGGCGTCAGCTCGGACTCCGTGGACCGGCATGTAGCTTTCACCAACCGGCACACACTGCCCTTTACACTGGTCAGCGACCAGGGCGGTCGAGTAAGGAAGAGTTATGGCGTGCCGGCGGTGCTTGGCCTGCTGCCCGGCCGGGTTACGTATGTCATTGACCGCACGGGCACGGTCCGGCACGTCTTCAACTCGATGACCAATATCGGCAAGCATGTCGAAGACGCGCTCGAGGTGGTGCGGCAGTTGCAGGCCGAGCAGTCAGCCTGACAATCGCCCGGCCATCCGCTCCAGTCCCACCCAACGCCATGATCTAGCGAATATCCCGATATTCTCGCATTGCTTGCGATCAAGCAGGATGGGTAGCCGAACCAAGATCGGACTCACTAAATGCCGACGATGTCGATCACCCGGAGCGGGATGACACGCACCGCCGTGGCGAGCGGCCGGGCGGTGCGGCGCGGGCTGGCCTGGCTCCACGGCGGTGTCCGGGCCGGCTGGCGCGACCACCGGCTCATACTGATCGTGGCCGCGGTGGCGACGCTCCCCCGGATCCTCGCGATGCTGGCGTTCCGGCCTGCGCTGTTCATCACCGACTCCTTCATCTATATGCAGAACGCCATGGACTACAAGCTCGGCACGATCAGGCCGTCTGGTTACTCTGCCTTCCTCATCCCCTTCCGGGGACTGCCCGCCGCGCTTACCCTGGTCACCGCCGTGCAGCACCTGATGGGGCTCGCGATCGCCGTCATCGTCTACGGGCTGCTGCGCCACTGGTCCCTCCCCGCCTGGGGCGCGACCCTGGCCGCAGCGCCCGTACTCTTCGACACCCGCGAGATCGCGCTGGAGTCCTATATCGTCCCGGACACGCTGTACGCCCTGACCGCCATGATCGTCCTCGCTCTGCTCCTTACCAAGCGGACGCCCCGCCTCTGGCAGTGCGCCGCCGCCGGGCTGGGTATGGCATACCTGACGCTGCTGCGCGGCAACGGCCTACCGCTGGCACTGCTGGCCGTCGCGTTCCTCGGCATCCGCAAGGTCGGCTGGCGCTCCTTTAGCGCGGCTGCCGCCGCGTTCGTGTTCCCCGTCGCCAGCTACGTGCTCGCATTTCACGGCACCTATGGGGAGTACAACCTCACCAGCAGCGACGGCCTCTTCCTGTGGTCGCGGACGACCAGCTTCGCCAACTGCGCGATCATCAAGCCCCCGCAAGACCTCGCCCCGCTCTGCCCGGACCGGCAGCCGGACGTCAGCGTCCCGGTCGAGACCCAGCCCTGGACGATCCAGACGCTCCTGGCCGGCCCCCAGCCGGGTGACTACCTCTGGGCGCCGCATGCCTGGTGGATGACGGACGCGCATCCTGGCGTCAATGCGAGTAACAACGCGCTCGCCATGAGGTTCGCGCTCATGGCGATCGAGAAGCAGCCGCTGGATTACCTCCGGGTGACCGCTCGGGACGTGCTGCTGACGTTCCTGGCGACCGACCGACCGCAGAGCCGCGAGACGAACGTCTTCACTACGTGGCCGAACTCTTTCCATCGGCCGATCCAGGAGCTGGTGACCGAGCGCGAGTTCGCCGGGACTACGGCCAACATGCACCCGGTGTACTGGTACGCCTACTTCATGCTTCTCTACCAGCAACCGGTCTACTTCCCCGGTGTGCTCTTCCTCGGCGTGCTCCTGGCCGGGCTGGTCATCGTCGCCAGGGACTGGCGCCGCTGGGGCGGGATGGCGGCACTGCCGTGGTCGATGGCGGCGGCGACCATCATCACCCCGCCGCTGCTCACCCAGTACCTGTACCGCTACGCCATGGCCGCCATACCGCTCGCCTGCCTGGCCGTCGGCCTCGGCTTCGCCCGGGCGCCGAAGCAGTCGCACCAGGCCATCGAGGTCAACGACGTCGAGGTCAACGACGGGCACGAGGTCCGGCACCTCGTGCCCGCCCGCGGCGAGCACAGCGCGGAAGCCAAAGCAGACACCGCCCTGCCCCTGGCGTGAAGGCGACGGCCGGGCGGGCGGTCCGCGTTAGGATCTAGATTCTGTTATCCCGTGGTGTATAGCCAATTGGGTGGCCACCAGAAGGGGTTGCTGGATATGTCGCATCCCTCCGGAGCCGGTGCCTACGTCTGCCCGTACTGCCGGATGCCCGGTGCCGGAACTGGCGCAAGGCCGGCGGTGGTACACCACGCCCCGGACGCATCGCCGTCACGTCCATCGTCTGGCACCCGGAAACCACGGGCAGCATCCGTCGGAGTTCCACCGCTACGAAGAAATCCTGGTAGCCCGACGAGCTGCGACAGCTTTGGCGGGATTACTGCTGGGGGCACCATTTCCACCTGCCGTAGGAGGCGTTCTCGGCCCGGCCGGCTGCGGCTTCCTCGGCCAGCCAGCGGTGAATGGTCTGGTACGCGACTTCCTGGCCGTCGGTGGCGAGGTGCTCGGCGATGCTGCGCACGGTCATTCCCCTGACGCCGGCCGATCTGAGTATGGCGACCGCTCGCTGGCGGCCCGGATCGTCCGCGGCGCAGGACTCGGCGGGTGCGCGGCCTGTACCCGCGGTCAGCTCTCTGACCGCGGCGGCGGCGATGGCCGGCGGGATCATGGCCGAACCGAGCTGACGGCGGCTGCCGACGTGATACCGCGACCAGCGGGTGCGGTACTCCTCGCCGAGCGCCTCGGCGAGCAGTGGGTCCGGCTCGGGTCTGAGCCACCCGAGTCGTTCGGCGATCTGGCCGATCATCTCGTGCTCGATCCGGAAGAACTTCACCGGCAGCGCCCGGCTGTCCCAGCCCTGCTGGACGATCCCGCAGCCGGGGTGCCGCAGCCGGGCAAGGTCGGCAGCGATCCGCGCGTCGTCCGGGATGATCAACCGGGCGTCGGCCTCCGACCCTACTCCCAGGCCGATCCGCAGCCCGCACTGCGACTTCAGGTCGGCGGACCCGGTCATCGTGACCGTGCCCCGCTGAGTAGCCATGACCAGGTCAATCGCCTCTGACCGGCCGGTCATCACCAGCCGCGTGGCCAGGCCGGCCAAGGTGGCGTTGGTGACCCCGCCATCGGAGAGCCGCGGGCCGCCGGTGCCGATGCCCAGGATGACTGCCACCTCGTCGCACACGAGCAGGATCGACGGCTGGCGGGCAGACGGGGTGATCTTCTCCCCGCCGCTGCAAGACCGTGCCCTGGCCTCGACAGCTCGCAACAGCGCCCGCAGCATCCTCTCGGCTTCCTCACGATCCGTGGCTAGCCAGTCGATCACCGGCCCGGCGGCGCGGCGAGCGAGCCACGGCTGGATCCACGGCGCCGCCATCCGGCCGCCCTTCAGGTCAATGGCGAAGATCAGTACATCGGGACAGCGGGCCAGCTGGGCGAGCAGCACGTTCAGCAGGTTCGACTTGCCCGAGCCGCGCAGGCCGACAACCAGGGTGGCAACCTCGCGCAGGGTCACGGCGCAGACGCGGCCATCCTGGTACAACCCGACCGGGATCGGCCCGGTGATGCTCAGCGGCTCGTTCCCGGCCGGCAGCAGCACAGTGCTGGCCAGTACGTCCCGCTCAGCGACGTGCAGGATCACCTGGTGCGCCTGGTCTCCGCGCTCGAACCTGAGCGAGCCGCGCCGCAGCCGGGCAGCGACCTCCAGCCGCTCGGTGGCCGCTGCCAGCGCCGGGTAGGTGACCCGGCCGGACCCAGGCAGGCGTAAGTGCACGACGTACCCCGCGCTGCTGTCCTCCTGCCCCGCGTGGTCGACGCCCGGGTGCCCGATCCGGGCGAGCAGGTCTGGCCACTTGCGCTGCCGCTGCGCGGCGGCAGCGGCCTCGACGGCGAGCCGAGCCCGCTCAGCGGCACGCTCCTGCCGTTTCCGCACCGCCGGGTAGAGCGCGATCAGCACGGCGGCCGACACCACCAGGGCCATGACCGCCGGCACCGACAACACGGTCGTCTCGGCGGCATAAGCCAGCCAGCCGGCCGCGATCATCCCGCAAGCGCATAGGTACACCGCCAGCGCAGCGCTCCTGGCAGTCAGCACCGCGGCCAGGAACGGCAGAACGCACAGCACGACGCCAGCCGCGATCACCAGCGCGGACCGCCCGGCGGCATCAGCCCGCGCCGCCCCGCCGAACACGGCCGCGGTGGTCGCCGAGCTGACCGCAGCCGCCTGCAGCCGCACCGCTCCCCCGCCGCTCAGCAGGCTGTGCGCTGCCGTTATCGACAGGCGGTCACCGCGTCCGGGCCACATCCCAGAGCTCCTCATTCGGGCGCGGACTCTCGATGCGCTCCATCTCCGCCGCATGTACTGACCGGTGGATCGCGTGCGCCTCGGCGGCGAACTCGCCCATCCCGGCAACTACCGCCGCGATCTCCTGGAGATGCTCGGGGACGGATGGATGGACCGGAAACTCCGAACCTAGCCGCTCAGCCACGCCGGCTACCGCGGCCGCCAGAGCATCGAACAAGCCCGGCAAGCCGGCCAGGAACGAGTCCAGGTCAAGCGCGCTCTCCGGCACCCATGCACCGACATACTCACTGACCGCCTCCGTCACAGCCTCGATATGACCGCTCATCTGCTGCTACTCCTGCTGATCGTGCTGGGCCCCGAGATTCCCGCTGCCTCTTACTCTCCTTGTCCTTCTTCCCGACGTCTCTCGTCAAGACCCTGCCGCAAGATCCTCAGCCGCCGATTCCGGCATCGAAGGGAGGGAGGAACGATATGGATGCCAGAACCCGTCACCATTCGGGAGAAATGGCGGAAATCAGCGCTCGTGCTCTTCCCGCCAGCCGAGAGCCGCAGCCGAGCATGCATGCCGCCGACCGCTGATGCAGGTGTCAGGAGGAAGTGCCCTTCTCGCGGCCGGCTCGGTCGCTAAGCCGCGCCCCAAGGACGCGGCGGCTACCGTCCAGCCCCTACTCCAGTCCCTACTCCGGCATCCTGGATGAGCGCCTCAAGATGGACGGCGAGCAGGATAGCCCCGTCAATCAGGAGATCGCATTCGGCGGCCGTGATCTTGCCTGCGGTGGCCTGCTCCCGGAATCCGGCGCACGTATGCTGCAATGCCGAATCGACTGTGAACACGGTTCCCACCTCCCTGGAACAGTCATACCTCCCGAGATGGCTCGTTAGGACAGGGGCTTTGGTCCGCATCTTGGCCGGCCTTCAGATACCGGTCCGGCGGCGGTGCCGACGCCCCGGTCATTCGCCCTGCGCAGTACCGCCGTCCGCCTGCGCCTCGGCCTCCATTTTCGCAAGCCGCGTGTAGTAGTCCGGGAACTCGTTCAGGTGGGCCCGCGCGATCTTCGCCGTCACGATGACGTCGTCGCCGGTCACGTTCGTTTCCGGATCGCGTGTGCCGTGCTCTAGCTCGACGTCCATCCCCATCCGGAACTGCTCGGGGCTGAACGGGGAAGCATCCCAGTCGACGCCGATCCGCTCACCTGCGGCACGCGCCTCGTCGAGGGTGAAGCGTGATTGCGAAGCCATCCCTCAACACTAATTGCCTCGACGGCACCGCCAAGGCGCAGGGCACGTCCCCGGCACCTTCTGGGCGGAGCTTGATTACCTTGGACTCTGGTGTGGGCAGCGCACCAGAGCGAGGATGGAGAGCATTAGCAGGAACGAGGTGCTGGTGGCGGTTGCTCCTGTTGCCCCCGGGGGCACACTGGCTGGCCTGGCGTCGCTGGATACGGCGGCAGCCGGCTCGCTGGCGGCCTCGGACGTGCTGGCCCGGCTCGGCAGCACTGAGGAAGGCCTAGCGGAGGCGGAGGCCGCACGGCGGTTGCGGGCGGCGGGCCCGAACGCGGTGCGCTCGCACCGGGCGCGCGCGCTCCCGGTCCTGGGGCGGCAGTTGCGTTCGCCGCTGCTTATCTTGCTGGCGGTCACCGCCCTCGCGTCTTTCTTCGTCGGCGAGCGCAGCGACGCCCTGATCATCGGGGTGATCTTGCTGGCGTCCGTGGGGCTCGGGTTCGTGAATGAGTACCGGGCGGAGAAGGCCGCAGAGGCGCTGCACTCACAGGTCCGGCACCGGTGCATTGTGCTGCGCGACGGGCATCCGCAGTCAGCGGACGTCACCGAGCTTGTACCAGGCGACGTGGTCGATCTGCAGCTGGGCGAGGTGGTTCCGGCAGACGTGCGGCTGCTCGCCACCGCAGGGCTGGAGTGCGAGGAATCCGTCCTCACCGGGGAGTCGCTGCCCGCGGAGAAAACCCCGGCCCCGGTCCCGGCCGGGACGCCGCTGGCTGAACTGAGCTGCTGTGCGCTGATGGGAACGGTTGTGCACGCCGGTTCCGGCACCGGGGTGGTTGTCGCCACGGGAGGGCGGGCGGAGTTCGGGCGGATCGCGCTCGGGCTCGGGGAGCGGCAGCCAGAGACCGAGTTCCAGGTCGGGCTGCGCAAGTTCTCCATGCTGCTGGTCGAGGTCGCCGGCGTGCTCACCAGTGCCATCTTCGCCATCAACGTGGTCCTGCACCGGCCGGTCATCGACGCGCTGCTGTTCTCGCTCGCCATCGCGGTCGGCATCTCCCCGCAACTGCTCCCCGCCGTGGTGTCCACCAGCCTGGCGGCCGGTTCGCGTCAGCTGGCGCGGCGCAAGGTTCTGGTAAAGCGGCTGGTGTGCATTGAGGACCTCGGCGACATCGAGGTGCTGTTCACCGACAAGACCGGCACCCTGACCGAGGGCAGCCTCCGCTTCATGCGCTCGACCAGGCCAGACGGCGGGCCCGATGACGAGCCGCTGCTGCTGGGGCTTCTGTGCAATGAGGCGGTCGTGCAGGACGGCCATGCCGCTGGCGGCAACGCCCTCGACGTCGCCCTGTGGGACTCGCCAGCCGTGCTCGGTCAGAAGGCGGCCCTGGCCCGATACCGCAGGCTGGCCACGCTGCCGTTCGACCACGACCGGCGCGCGGTGTCTGTCCTAGTGGAGGATGACACCGGCAGCCGGATGATCGTGACCAAAGGGGCGCCAGAGGGAGTCTTCGAGCGGTGCGCCGACGTGCCCGCAACTGCCCGGGCCGCGCTAGACGCCGAGTTCGCCGCCGGGAACCGCGTTATCGCCGTCGCCAGCCGCGCGGCCGCTGGCCAGTCAGCGATCACCACGGCCGACGAGCAGGGCCTGCGGCTCCGCGGCCTGCTGGTATTCCTCGACCCGCCCAAGTCCACCGCCCGCCGGGCGCTGGACCGGCTGGCCGGCCTTGGTGTCACAGTCAAGGTCCTCACCGGGGACAATCCCGCGGTCGCGGCGAAAGTCTGCGCCGACCTTGGGCTGCCGTCCGGGCGCGTGCTGACCGGCCGCGACATTGACGCGGCAAGCGACGCCCAGCTCGCTGGCCTGCTCGCCGACGCCAGCGTGTTCGCGCGGGTCAGCCCGGAGCACAAGGCCCGGATCGTGCGGGCGCAGCGGCGCACTGGCGTGGACGTGGCGTTCCTCGGCGACGGAGTCAACGACGCTCTCGCGCTGCACGCCGCCGACGTCGGCATCTCAGTCGAATCCGCCACCGACGTCGCCAAGGACGCCGCCGACGTGCTGCTGCTGGAAAAAGACCTCGACGTGCTCGCCGACGGAGTCATGGAAGGGCGCCGGATCTTCACCAACACCATGAAATACGTGCTGATGGGCACCTCCAGCAACTTCGGGAACATGTTCAGCGCCGCCGGCGCGTCACTGTTCCTCGGATTCTTGCCGATGCTGCCCTCTCAGATCCTGCTGAACAACCTGCTGTATGACTCCAGCCAGATGGCCATCCCCACCGACAACGCCGATCCCGAACAAGTCGCCCAGCCGTCACGCTGGGACGTAGGGCTGATTCGCCGGTTCATGCTGTTCTTCGGGCCGATCAGCTCACTGTTCGACTTCGCCACCTTCGGCGTCATGCTCTGGGTCTTCCACGCCGGCCCGGCCCTGTTCCGGTCGGGCTGGTTCGTGGAATCCCTCGCCACCCAGACCCTGGTGATCTTCGCCATCCGCACCCGCCGGATCCCGTTCTTCCGCAGCCACCCGAGCCTGCCGCTGCTGCTCGCCGCCCTTGGGGTCGTGATCGTCGGCGCGGTGCTGCCAGCTACCCCACTCGCCCGCGCGCTGGGCTTCCAGCCGCTCCCAGGCCTGTTCTACCTCGCCCTCACCCTGATGGTCGCCAGCTACCTCGCCCTCATTGAGATCGGGAAACGCTGGTTCTACCGCACCGCGCCCGTTGTCCCGGCCAGCCGCAGCCGCACCCCGTATTACCGGCTGCTCCGCCGCGCGGCCCGCTTCACCACCGCAAGCCCCGCCCGCCTGCCCAGACCTGCCCCGCGTCAGTGAACCCACACAGCCCCGTTCGCACCGGCAAAGGGGACTTTTGCCTCTGCACGGCCAGGTAGCACGGTCATTAACTGGAGTCATGCCATCTGGCCGCGCCCACAGCCCGATCGCAGGCATCCCTTCCGTGGCGATGGTATGGCCCGCAAGGGAAGTGGCCGGATGAAGCGCACTCAACGGAGGTTTCAAATGTCCCGCAAGAACAGAACCGACGAGGCCTTGGAGCGCGGGCGCCAGGCGGCCGCTCAGCTGCAGCCAGCCGCGGCCAAGGTGAAGCCACTTGCCAGGAGCGCCAGGGTGACCGCGGAGCGCAGAGTGCGCAGAACGCGCGCCTGGGCGGCACCGCGGGTCGAGCACGCGGGCCAGGTTCTGGAAGATAGTGTCGCGCCGAAGGTCTCGGCCCTGCTGACCTCGGCCGCGCAGCGACTCGAGCCCGACAAGCCACGGCGCCGGCACTGGCGAACGCCGACCGCGCTAGCGGCCGGTGCCGCCGCCGCTAGCGCGGCAGCGGCTATCGTCCACAACCGCAGAAAGCCAGACTCCACGACGCCGGAGGCCAATGCGGGCGACATGGCAGCCGCCGCGGACATGGGCGACGGGCAGACGAGAACCCGCACCGACGCTGACGCAGATGTGGCGGGCACGGTCCACACCTCTTGACAGACCACGACGACATTCGGCTCGGGCAGGCACGGATCGCCGACCTGGGGAACGGGTCGGCCGTCTGCCGGGCACCGTGATCGTCTCCAGCGTTCCGGGTGGACGCTGGCGGGCACGTCCGACTGTGCATCCTGTGGTGCGCCTGGCCGCGAACGGCACGGTGTGCCATGGCCGGGGACGCCCGGCCTTGCCTGGCTGAGCGGCAAGCCGACAGCGCACTGCGGGCAGGGACATCCGCGGGCGGAGCGAGGACGTTAGGCCCTGCTGCGGTCGCCGGACGGACGGTAAGACGGATGTGGTAAGCAGCAGCGCCGACGATGGATGTGGTAAGCAGCAGCGCCGACGATGGCGCGGCGAGCAGCAAGGTGGCTGGGGTGAGGTGAATGACGCGGACTGGCAACCGGGTGGCGCTGGCGGCATCCGCGGCGATGGTCGCGTTCACCCTGCTAGCGGGCTTGTTCCTGGCGGTCGGCTGCGGGACGGCTCAGGTGGGCAAGCACTTGGTGTCCCCGTTCACTGGCGAGCGGGTCGGTTCCCTGAACCGGGTGCTCGCAGTCAAAATCGACAACATCGCGCAAGCCCGGCCGCAGACCGGCCTGGATAAGGCCGACATCGTCTACGTGCTGCCGGTGGAGGGCGGACTGAGCCGGATCCTGGCGATCTTCTCTTCGCATGTCCCGCCGGTGGTCGGCCCGGTTCGCAGTGCCCGGGAGGACGACCTGGAACTGCTGCGCCAATTCGACCGCCCCGCTTTCGCCTATTCGGGCGCCACGCCCGTCTTGCTTCCCTACGTGCGCCGGGCTCAGACCGTGGACCTGTACGCAGGCACCACCAGCGGCTACTTCCGCAGCGCTAGCCGCGTCGCGCCTTACAACCTCTACGCCCACACCGGGCAACTCCTCGCTCAGGCCGGCGGCGCGAGCCGGGCCGGCGACATCGGGTTCCGGTTCGGCGCCGCCCCGGCGGGCGGCCAGCCCACCAGCACCGAGCGGGTGTCTTACCCGGCCGCCTCGTTCGCCTTCACCTGGTCGGCGGCAAAGGGACGCTGGCTGATCTCGATGGACGGCACCCCTGCGGTCACGGCCAGTCACGACCAGTTGTCGGCCGCCACCGTCGTCATCCAGCACACGATCGTTCGTACGTCCCGTTTCCTGGAGTACGGCAGCCGCCCGCCATACGCGCAGAGCACCGGCTCCGGCACCGCCGTGGTACTCAGGAACGGCAAGGCCTACCAGGCCCGCTGGTCACGGCCCGCCGCAGACGGCGGCACCAGCTTCACCACAGCGGACGGCCAGCCGATGACCTTCGCTCCCGGACCCGTCTGGGTTATCTTGACCTCGCGCTGAGCCGGTACGCCCAGGCAACCCGATCGCCCGGCCGCTGCCGGCTTCACGGTTAGCTTCTCCAAGGAGAGCGGACGTATTGCCCATTGACGTGCATGAGCGTCCAGTCAATTGGCACCGCCACCTGCGACAGGACGCCAAGGCGATCGGGGACCGCGATCTCAGCGTTACTTTCCTCGCGAGTCAGGGACCCGGGCCACCGCGGTCTGCGGGCGGGCCGGGCGTCCTGGTGGCCGTGAGCGTGGTGCTGCGGAAGGCTCGTAGCTGAGGAGGTCGCCGGGCTGGCAGCGCAGCGCCTGGCACAGTCGTGTCATGGTGCTGAGCCGGATCGCCCAGGCCCGGCCGTTCTTGAAGCCCGGTCTCTTCTCACCCCGAGCCGACCGGATGCGCCGCCAGCGACACGAGCGGAGTACCCGCCCGGCATGACAGCCCGGCACAGCCCCCCGGCAATGCCCCTGGTCGCCGGACTCTAACAACAGCGACAAAAAGGTCATATTTCGAGGCTCGCCATGCCGTCGCCTGGCAGCGTTCCGTGATCGCGGTCGAATTTCAGTAGCTGCGACTGACTAATGACCACGATTACGGAACTAACCCCGCCCCGCAACGCCGATAACGGATTCGGCTGGGCGGGCTGGGTGCAGGTCGCTGATGACAGCGCGCATACCACCCGGTCGCACCATCTCATTGGCAGTAGATGGCTTGGTCGATCAGTCTCCAGGCGACCCCCGTCACGCCGACGACCGCAGCGGGAACGCCGTAGCGCAGCGACCGCGGCTGCCAGCCGGGCTCCGGGTCCCGGCAGACCCCGGCACCCGGCATGCCCAGGCAGCCCAGCCAGCGCGGCAGCCCAGCTAACGTGGCCAGCGTGATCTAGCCGGCGTTAATCGCGGTGTCGTCGATGACGAATGATGTCTGCAAGGTGCTGTCCTCGGTGCCGGTGAACTTCAGCGTGATGGTCTGGCCGAGGTAGCCGCCGAGGTTGAAGCTGTGCTGCGTGTAGCCGGAAGCCGCGTTGAGATTGGAATAGCTGGCTAGCGTAGCCAGCACCGTTCCCGCGCCGTTCAGCACCTGCACTTTGAGCGTGTCGAATGCGGTCGTGGTGGAGGTCTCCGCAGTGTCGATGTGCAGCCAGAATGTCAAGGTCGCGGTGCTAGCGGTGGCGGGGATAGTGACGGTCTGAGCGAGGGTATCGGTATGGGTCGTGCCGTAGCCGTCCAGCCAGGCGTCCCAGGACCCGGTGTGCGGCGGCTCCGTGGAGCTGTTGTTGATCACACCGGAACTCGCGGTCCAGGGTGCGGCCGACCCGGTCTCGAAGCCGGGGTTGCCCAGCAACTGCGACCCCTCTGAGCTGCCGATGACCCAGCTGAACGACGCCGACCCAGAAGGCCCGGTGGAGTCGGTGGCGGTCACGGTCACGTTGCTGCTGGCCGCAGTCGTGGGCGTGCCGGAGATCAGCCCGGAACTTGCGCTGATGGAAAGTCCGGCGGGCAGCCCTGCGGCCTTGTAGGTCAACGTCCCGCCGGCCGTGTCGGTCGCATGGATCTGCAAGCTGACCGCGGTGCCGACGGCGCCGGTCTGGTTGCCTGGGTTGGTGACGGTGACGCTGCCGACGGCACCGGTTCCGAACTGAATGTCCAGGACCGCATGCAGTTCGATGCCGTTGGGCGCCACGCCAGTCTGGCCGTGCAGGAAGTCGAAGAATCCGACCCCGGTCACGGTTACTGGCACGTTCGCGGTCTGGAAGGTTCCAGTAGGCGTGTACTTGGCGTCGAACTCGCCACGGGCCTTCTCAATGCTGGTCAGCAGCGGGCTTGTCGAACCCACACAGGCAGGGTCCGGAATCTCGGCGATCATCGTGCGCCCGGCGCTATCACTGAGCACCAGATGGTAATCGGAGTCGGCTTCCAGCTTGTACTCGGTTAGCGTGGCCTGGACCTGGAAGACGGTAGTCTCCGTCGGGATGATCCGGTTATTGCTCGGCAGGCTGGCTGGTGCGGGCAGCGCTATCAATGACGCGATAGTCGTCGCGGTGGTGGACTGGAGGTTGATCAGGTCAGCGTCCGCGTCCGTGCCAGTCTTCACCGACCAGCGTTCCACCCCGCAGCTTCCGGTGGACGAGGTGGGTGCCTGGACAACGGTCTCGTGCTCCTCCTGGTCCGGCTGTCGGCCCAGCAGGCCGGCGTTGACTATCGCGACGGCGCTGACGGCCAAGCCTAGCACCGCGCCGAGGATCGTGAGGATGCGGAATAACCGGCTCTGGGGGGTGCGGCTGAACGGTCTTAGGGGCCGGATTCTGGCCACGAACTCCTCCTGAAATGTAGCGGGACGCAAAAAGCAGCACGCGGATTTCCGGGCTGCCGCTGGCTGAGATTAGCCAGGCAATCCAGCAACGTCCCCTGTGCGTAGTGTGATGCACCACCACATACGCGCCTAGGCCGGCTGAAGAAGAATTCGTCTGCGGCACGCTGGTCATTCACCTTCGTCGGGCCGACAGTGGCCCTGGCCGCCAAACTCTGGCAATAGCAACAAAAAGGTCATACTTCAAGACTCGCCAGGCTGCCATCCGGCAGCCTTCCATGATCGCGGTCGATTTTCAGTCGCCGCAACTGACTAGTGACCACGATCATGCTGCCTTCGAAGCCGCAGCGCCCGCCAGCACACCGCCCGCGCCCGCCAGCACGCCGCCCGCCAGCCCCGCTGCTGCGACCAGTCAATCGTGATCATGTGGTCGGTGAGCACGCGGCCGAAACCCGGGTCAGCAAGCAGTCGCTGCCGCTCCGCTGCCGGACATGGCCGGCCTGACCGCTCAACCGCGAAGTCGATCATGGTTGCTCCCGTACCTAGCCGTCCCCATCGGCCCGGTCAACTCAGTCGAAGTGAGCACGGACCACAAGTAGTGGGGACGAGCGACCCATTCAGGCTGCTATGCCGCTGGAATACTATTGGGTGCAGATAGTCTCTCGCCTGGCCGCGGTGCGGTTTACGGTTCGATAACACATTCGCATCCTGCCATTAGGTTCAGTGCAAGTAGTACTATTATCGACTGAATGGGATAATGCATGCTGTGCCACCGGGCAGTCGCAACGAGGAGGCTCCGATGGTTGTGCACACCACATACTCGCAGCGACTGCTTGAGTCAGTGAGGCTCCCCACGGCTAAGACGGACTTGCCCGGCGAGGTGGCACGCCTCCAGGGCGTCGCCGTCCCGCTAGTTCATGAACTGCAGCGTTACCAGCGCGCCGACGGCTCGGTCGAGCCGCAGCACCACGACGCCGCGGCCGCGGCGATGTCCGCGCTCGGAGACGAGCTGCGCCGCAGCGACTTCTTCCCTGAGCGCTCCCTCGAAGCATATGAGCACGACCTGGCGGCATGGCGTGCGGTCGGCCTGGAATCTCCGCCGCGATTTGATGCTTCCCGTGATGCGATCGAGGGTCCTGACGACAAGAAGCTCGCCATGTTCGCTGGACCGGCGTTCATGCCCAATAGTGACACCAGGGCGCCATTATTCCAGCTCGTGCTCATTATGCGCGATGAGCCGGATTCCCTGCACAGCGTCCGGGAGGACTACCCGCACCTGGAGAGCGCATGCCAGTCGACCAGGGTGCTGACCGGGTCACGCCAGGCCAGGGAAGGCCAGTGCGTCGTGTTGTTCCCTGAGAACGTCCCCGCGTCGAGCAAGGTCGCCAAGCAGAAGTTCGCCTGGTTCTTCATGAACAAGCACACCCCTCCTTACCAGTGGGCGCTGGACCAGATCCATGAGCGCTGCGGCGACAGCCTCTTCGCCGAAGGGGATCCGCTCAGCTCACCCCAGCTCGACGCGGAGGGGCTCTACGACACGCGGTGCTGCTGGGCTCACCTGCATGAGCACCACCATCAGGTGGGACCTCGCCCGCTCGCACGCAACCTGGCTCTCAAAACACAGTGGTACACCGGGCTTCTGGAAGAGCTGAAGGTGGACTGCCAGACCCTGCAGGCATGCCTGCGGGACGTCGCCATCCCCTACCGCTGGGAGGTCTTGGAACTCGTGCTCTTCGACCGGTTGTTCCGGTACCCGTGTGCCGATGACGCGCTCTGCAACTGCGACGCGGGTGCCGGGGTACTGCTGGGCACCTGGCTGCTGCGGAACGGAACGCTCAAGGCCGGCGACGGCCGGGCACAGCTCGCCTCACGGGCCGAGACCGTCCGCGCCGTCGATGCGCTTGTCGGCAAGATCCTGGCATTGGAAGAGCTGGACGGAGCCGCGTACATGAAGGCAGCTCAGGACTTCACCCTGTCGGTGCTCGATCCGCCCGCCCGGGCGGGCGAGCAATACGCAAAACCTGCGGACTGGCTCTCGTCGGTCTTCGCCTGTGCGCCAGGCAGCCTCGCTGGCGCTGGAGACAGCGGGGGGCAGCGGTGACTGACCTGCGTGCCCTGGACGGCATCTCCTTGATTCACACGCTCGGGCCGACCGGTACCAATCTCGAGATGGCCGCGCATCACTGGTTCAGCACCCGTGGCCGTCACCCGAACGTGCGCCTGCACTCAAGCCTGGAGTCGGCGGTACCCGGGCTGTCGGACGACGGGCACGAAGCCCTGCTGGCGTGCGCTGTATACCCAGACCTTCATTCGCTGGTGTTCCAGAACCTTGGGCGGCTCGCGATGGTGGACAGCTTCATCCTGCCCACCTACGACATGGTCTTCGCCACCCGTGCGGAGACCACGGACGTGACGACCGTCGTCTCCCATCCCGCACCGCAATCGCTGGTGCGGCTGGCGAGCCCCCGGTGCACGCTCACTCTCGTCTTGAGCAATTCACAGGCGGCCAGCGAGTGCGCGCGCGGCGCCGCCGACGGCTGCATCACCACGAGTAAGGCCGCGGCTGACCACGGACTGGCGATCCGGCGGAACTTCGGCCCTGTCCCGATGGTCTACACGTTGCATCTGGCACGCGGTTTCGCGGCAGCCGCCCGCGCGGAACCCGCGGCATGACGCACCGGGTAGCCGTGGTGGCGCAGAACCCCGGCCTGCCTTTCGTCTTCGATGCCGCCGGCCGGGCCGGCTGCCTCATCACGCTTATCACCCTCCCAGGTGTTCGGGTCCCGGCTGGCCTGCCCAACGTCGAGAGCGTGGCGGAGCTGGATATCTTCGGCGATCCCGGTGGCGCGCACGCGTGGCTGGAGGGCCGGCACGCCAGGCAGCCATTCGACGCCGTCATTACCCTCTACGATGTCACCGGGCCGTTCACCGCGCAGGCGGCTCAGCGGCTGGGGCTGCGCGGGATCCGTCCCGAGGTTGCCAGGATCTGCCGTGACAAGTACCGGCAGCGTGAGGCGATGCGCCAGGCGGGGCTTGACGTGCCGGGCTATCGGCTCATCGATCCGGTGACCGACATCGGCAGCCAGGTCACAGGCCTGCGCTTTCCGCTTGTCGTCAAGCCAGTCAACGGCATGGCGAGTCAAGGGGTGACCAGGGCGGATAACCTTGCCGACCTGAAGGTCGCGGTGGACCTGGTGCAGAGCATCAACTCCGCGCATCTTGCTCCCTACGCCGATGCCGGCCATGCCGAGCGGACCGGCGTGCTCGCAGAAGAGTTCATCGACGGTCCGGAGTACTGCGTCGAGGCGGTCTCAAGCCCGCAGGGAACCACGGTGCTTGCCATTACCGACAAGGGCAATCTCCGGGGTCCGTACTTCGAGGAGCGCACGTTCATTACCCCGGCGCCGCTCGATCCAGGCACCTCGGCCCGGATCACCGATGCCGTGCACGTGTCGCACCGCCAGATCGGGATTGACTTTGGCGCCAGCCACACCGAACTCCGCTTGCGCGCTGACGGCACGCCCGTCTTGCTGGAGATCGGCGCCAGGATGGGCGGATCCGGCACCGTGCACTACTTGGTCGAAACGGCTACCGGCATCGATTTCCTCGGCGCCGTGCTGCATCAGGCCATGCACGGGGACCTGCCGGCCCTGCACCCTGCCCGGCGGCGGTTCGCGGCGGACTGGATCGTGCCGGTCACCGGCCATGGGATGTACGCAGGGCTCGCCGGCGCGGACGAGGTACGGCGGCACCCTGCCACCCGGATGATGCTTGAGCTGATGCGTCCAGGCACCAAGGTGCCGGCCTGGCCGAGGTGGGTCGGCTACCCGGCGTTTGTGCTGTCCTCGCACGCTAGCTACCAAGACTGCCTGGACTATCACGCCTGGCTCGAGGACACGATCAGGATCACATGGGCCTAGGCCGCCGCTTGGCCTGGTTCTCCCCGGCCCGCCGCCTGGCGGCCCTGCCGACCGGCAGGGCCGGCCAGCTGGCGATTGCCGCCTTCATCGACTGGAGCGGGACCGGGGTGTGGCTTACCACCTCCACGGTCCTCATGGTCAAGGTGGTGCACCTGAGCCCCGCGCAGGTTGGTTTCGGCCTGACAGCGGGCGGCCTGCTCGGGTTGGCAGCGGTCTGGCCGGTGACTACGGCCACCCGGCGCTGGCGCGTGCGCCGGGTGGCCGTGACCGTGCAGGTCTTGCGTGGCCTGTTCTTTCTCAGCTTCCTCGCCGTGCATTCCGCGCTGACCTACTACCTGGCGGCGGCGCTTGTGGCGATCGTCGACAGGCCGGCCACGAGCGTCAACCAGATTCTGGTGAGCCGTTATGTGCGCCAGGAGCAGCGCCCGGCAACCCTTGCCGTCATGCACGTCGCCACTAACGCCGGGCTGACGATCGGGGCGCTGCTCGCCTCGACGGCGCTGCTGCTGCCTAGCCGGGCGAGCCTGGACGCCGTGGTGGTGGCTAACAGCCTGTCTTTCCTAGTGGCCGCCTGGCAGGTCAGGCGAGTCGCGGCCGGCCAGGAAACCGCCGCGGGCCAGGAACCAGCGGACGCCGCCAGCCCAGGCAGCGCACCCGCCGCCAACCCGGGCAGCGCACCCGCGGCCAGTGCGGGCTGGCTCAGCCGGCGCTTCCTGCTTGTCACCTTCGGCTGCGCGGCACTCGCCTTGCTGTTCCCGCTGTTCAACGTGGAGATTCCGCTCTGGCTCACCACCCGCACCAGGGTGCCCGCTGTCACGGTGAGCGCCCTGTTCATGCTCAACACCGTCCTGGTGGTCGCATTCCAGGCCCGGCTGACCCGGTGGGCGACCGGCATCCGCAACGGTGCACGGGCCGCCGCCTTGGCCGGGGTGTGCGTCATCTGTTGCTGCGGGCTGCTCGCGGCGCTGCCTGGCCTGGTCACCTGGGCTGCCGCCGGGGGATTCGTGCTGGCGGCGCTGCTGCTGACGCTGGGCGAAATGAACGCCGGATCCGCTGCCTGGACGCTGTCCTTTGGACTGAGCCCGCCGCAGGAGATGACCCGCTCCCTGGCCTTGTTCAACACGGGCCAGGCGGCGGCCTTCGTGCTGGGCCCCGCGCTGTGCACGACCGTCGTCGCATGGGCCGGGCGGGCCGGATTCGCCATCCTGGCCGCCATCGTGGCGGCCGGGACCGGCATCGTGGTCCTCGGTGCGCGCTACCGGGCTGCGCCCGAGCCCGGCCAGCTGGGCGAGATCAGGCAGGCTGGGATCGCCCAGATTTCACCAGCCGTCTTCCCTTCGCATCGCCGGCGCCGCCACCTCGATGGCCCGCTCGGTGACGGGGTCCAAAGCACGCACCCACAAATCCACGGGAGTGAGGTCGCAGCCGCGCAGGCGCTTGCCCTCCCATGCGCCGATACCCAGATCGACCATCCGGGCGCCTTCGGCGGCAGCGTCGGCAATAGGCGCGTAAAAGAGGTGGTCGAAGTACACGCCTCGCGTCTGCGGGGTCACGTACGTGCCGGTGTAGGCGGCGTACCAGCTATCGCGCCAGATCGCATAGAGCGAAAAGCCGACGACGCGGCCGTCGAGGAATGAGCAGTACAGGCGCGTCCGGTCGTCCCCGAAGCTGGAGACTAGCTTCCGCATGCCCGTCGTCTCGAGATCTTCGTTAGCCTTCTGCCCATAGCGTTCGACCAGGTCGCAGCGCAGTGCGAGTACCTCCGGCCACACGTCATCGAGCGCACAGCGCTTGGTCTGGATGCCGGACTCGGCCAGGAGTTGCCGGCCCTTGATCACCTGGGAGCGCCTTTTGCTCGGCAAGGACGCGAGGTAGCCATCGAAACTCCCGCTGAGCGTCAGCTTGGAGCGGAACGTCAGCGGAACCGCACGGAACCCGCGCTCGGCAAGCACCTGCGAGAGCACGGCGTCCGTGCGCACGTACGGGAACGAGACCGCCTTCATCGCGTGTTCCGCCGCCCAGGAAAGCACGGCGTCGACGAGGACTCCGGTCAGCGCGAGGGTGGGCCCGCCGCTTGCCGCGACGAAGCTGTCAAATCCGGGATAGAGCACGGCAAGGTGCGGCAGCCAGTCCTCGATCGGCGCCACCTGGGCGCGTAAGCCGCCGCGGGCCGCGGCGCTGGCGGCCGGGAACTTGAAGACCTTAGGTTCGGCGAGCAGCGTCCGGTACAAATTGATCATCTCGTCTGCTGCCGGATCGTCGACCACGGCCGCCTGCAAGCCGCCGTTCTGGCCATCCTCGGTGGCCAGGAAGGTCAGTCTCGTGCGGGTCAGCCGGTGGGAGGTCGCGTTGACCCACGACCTCCCCGCGTGGATGGGCACGTCATCGCCCACGTGGTCCGGCCAGTGCGCGGCCACTCCGTTCAGGACTTGTACGGCCATAAACCCATGCCTCCAAATCGATGACCGTCATTCTACAAACGATCAATGGGAGGGGTGAGCTGGTGCGCGCGGCAACGTGCTAGCGCGCAGCGGTCCAGTGCCCGCTCAGCGCGGAGGCGATCTCGTCGGCATAACCGTCGAATGCCGCGGCCATCGCCTCCGGCTCCTGATTGTCCCCAGCCTGCCAGTCACGGTTGGCGAGGAACACCAGCGCGCCGATCATCGCCGCCAGCAGCCGGGGCCGCCGGTCGATAGCCGGATCGACACCCTCCCGCTGCGCGAGCACCCGGACGACCTCGTCCTCACGTTCATGGATGTAGCGCAGGTGGGCGGCGAGCAGCGTCGGCGTGGAGTCGATCAGCCGGATCACCGACAGATATGACGGCACGTCCCCGGCGGTGCCGCCGACCAGGTGGCGGAGCGAGATCTGGAACGCGCCGCGGGTGGCGGTGAGCGGCTCCTCCTGCGGCGGACGGGCTGCCAGAGCTTCGGCGAACGCGGTCATCCCGTCCCGGACGAAGGACAGCACCAGGTCCTCTTTGCTAGCGAAGTAGCGGAAGAAGGTCCGCTCTGAGACATCCACCGCCTCGGTGATCTCGTGGACCGCCGTGCGGTCGTAGCCTTTGGCCTCGAAGAGTGCGAGGGCGGCCTGGACCAGGTCATCCCGGGTGCGCCGCTTCTTGCGCTGCCGCCGGTCCGGGCCGCCCGGCACTTCCCTTGCCTGCCCTGGGCTCGCGCTCGGCGCGGATGCGGCCGCGGGCGACGTGATCTGCGACACAGGCACCTCCACGCGGCACATGCTAGCGGGCTTCTAATGTAATGTCAGTCGATGACATTTGTCATCTAATGACAGTAGGTCACCAGCTGCTAGGCGCTCGGGCCAGGGCGCCGGGAAAGAGACGACGTAATGGAGCTGAGGACAGCGGTCCTCGCCGGGACTGCCAGCGCCCCGGTGCCGGGCCTGCGGAGTACCCGTCCCGGCAGGCGGGGCAACCCGGCTCTTACTCTGGTGACGGTCGCCCTGGGCGTGACGATGGTCGCCCTTGACGGCACCATCGTCGCGGTGGCCAACCCGGCCATTCAGTCCCATCTGCATGCCTCGCTCGCGGACATCCAGTGGGTCACCAACGCCTACCTGCTGGCCCTCGCGGTCAGCCTGATCACCATGGGCAAGCTAGGTGACCGGTTCGGGCACAAGAAGGTATTCACCACCGGCGTGGTCGGCTTCGCGCTCAGTTCGGCGGCCATCGGGCTGTCGGGGAGCATTGCCAGCAGCATCTCCCTGGTCATAGCGTTCCGGCTCGTACAGGGCGTGTTCGGGGCGATGTTGCAGCCGACCGCGCTGGCCCTGCTGCGGGAGACGTTCGCTGCGGAGAAACTGAACGGGGCCATCGGCATCTGGGGTGCCGTCATCGGCGCGTCGACGGCCGCCGGTCCGATCGTGGGCGGGCTGCTGGTACAGCACATCGGCTGGGAGTCCTGTTTCTACGTCAACGTCCCGGTAGGGGTCGCGGCCCTGACCATGAGCCTGCTCGTGCTGCGGGAGACACCCTCGTCGCCGGCCGCCAGGTCGTTCGACATCCCCGGTATCGTCACCTTGTCCGGAGCGCTCTTCCTGCTGATCTGGGGGCTCATCAAGGGCTCCGGTTATGGCTGGGGCTCTGCCCAGACGCTGGCGTTCCTCGGTGGCGCGGCGCTCATGGCGCTGCTGTTCGCCGTCCGGGAGTCCCGGGCGCGGCAGCCATTGCTGCCGCTGCGGCTGTTCCGCTCGGTGTCGCTGTCCGCCGGCACGGCGCTGGTCATCTTGCTGATGTTCGCGCTATTCGGCGCCATGTTCTTCATGACCTTCTACCTGGAGAACGTGCACGGCCTCGATCCGGTCGCAACGGGCGTACGGCTGCTGCCGATGACCGGGATGCTGATCATCGGCGCCCCGCTTTCAGCGGCGGTGATCAACAGGGTCGGCCCGCGCCTCCCGATCATGACCGGGATGGCGCTGGGCGCCGTCGCCCTGTTCGGCCTGTCCCGGCTAGGCACCGCAGCCAGCCCCAACGACACCATCACCTGGTTCCTGCTGCTCGGTCTCGGGCTCAGCCCGGTGATGGTCGGCGCCACCGACGTCATCGTCGGCAACGCACCGGTGGAACTGGCCGGCGTAGCCGGGGGGCTGCAGTCGACCGCCATGCAGGTCGGCGGCACCATCGGCACCGCAGTGCTCGGCGCGGTCATGTCCGCGAAGGTCAGTAGCCTGCTGCCCGTCAGCTGGCACGCCGCAGGCCTTCCCCCGCTGACCACGGCCCAGCGGACAGAGCTGAAGAGCGCGGTCTCCGTCGGGGTCGCGCCCGTGACCCCGGGCACACCGCCGCAGCTCGCCAGCGTGATCGCCCACGTCAGCCACGCCACGTTCGTGAGCGGGATGAACGCCGCCTTCCTGGTCGCTGCCGCGGTCGCGCTGGCGGGAGCCGTCATCGGGCTGGCGACCAGGCGGGGGAACGGCGCTGCCAGGGCGCACTCGGCCATCTGACCGCGCTCGAACTCGGCCCGCGGCCGGTCAAGCGGCGTCCTATGCCGGGCGCTGTGGCTGCTGGGCCTCGACGCGTCGCTTCAGGGCCTCGATGTTGGCTGGCATTTCCTTCTGCGCCTGGCGGCGGACGATGAGCGGGACGAGCAGCTTGCCGATGCCGTGCCCGTCGAAGTCGACCGCGATGGTCAGCCGGGAACTGGTTTCGGTGAGTGGCTCTACGGTGACGTCGACGGTGGCCCGGATGGGTCCGTCAATGCCCCGCAGTGCCCAGGTCCGCGGTGCGTCGAAACGTGTGCTGCGGGCCGGTCCACCACAGTGCTGGCTATGGTCGGTGCCGTGTCAGCGGCCCCCGAGCAGGGCGGCGTACCGGGCCAGGTAGAGCGGCCACCCCTGGTCGCCGTCAACGCCGTCGCTGACCGACTGCCAGCCGGGGCCGTGCCGGTCGAGGCGGCGGTGCTCCAGTTCGACCCGGGTGCGATCCGGTCCCTCGGCCACGAACCGGACCTCGACCTCACTGGTCAGCTCCGGGTCGGTCTCGACCTGCCATTGCGGGCCGATGTCCCAGCTGAAGACCACGCGGGCTGGTGGCTCGTAAGCCAGGATCCGCGCCCACCGGCACTCGCTGCCGTCGACGGCGCGGTCGTAGATGTGCCCGCCGACGCGGGGCTCGAAGACCGTCTCGGCGATCGCGGCCGCGAGCAGGTTGTGCTCCGGCGGCTTGAAGTCACCGAACCTCGCGGTGAACGCCGTGAAGGCCTGCTCGACCGGCGCGCTGACCACCACCTGCTTGCGGACAACGGGAGCTTTGATTCGGGTCATGGACTGTCCTCCGTCGCTTGTTCGGCAACATCTACGTAGCTGGCCAGAGCCCGCTGCCAGAAGGTGTCGAGCTGATCGCGCAACGCGGCCACTGCCGTCGGATTGAGCCGGTAGACACGTCTGGTGCCGACCGCGCGTTCACTGACCAGGCCGGCGTCCTTGAGCACCTTGAGGTGCTGGGAGACCGCCGACCGGCTGACCGGCAGCTCCGCGGCCAGTTGCCCCACCGCCTGCGGCCCCTCTGCGAGGCGGCTGACGATGGCGCGCCGGGTGCCGTCCGCCAGCGCGCTCCAGCCGTCACTTGCTCGGTCAGGATTCATT
Organism: Streptosporangiaceae bacterium; assembly: GCA_035533915.1. Lineage (GTDB taxonomy): Bacteria > Actinomycetota > Actinomycetes > Streptosporangiales > Streptosporangiaceae > Chersky-822. The sequence goes on along the minus strand of DATLSX010000130.1, from coordinate 30,973 downwards.
AACGGTTAGTGTTGCCTAACGGAGTGGCTGACGTCAAGTCCAGTGACCTTCGGCGCTGGTTGTCAGGGGCGGTGCCTCGAGGCCGCAGTGGACGCACTGTTCGGGCACGGGTGCACCGGTCGGCTGGGGCACCCGCGGCGGGTTGGTGATCGTGAGCGCGGCGAGCAGCCCGCCCCCGGCGCACATCCCGGCCGAAATGAGCACCGCGGTCCTGAATCCGGCGGCGAGCGCGTCCGGGTGCAGGTAGGCCGTTCCGGTAATGCCCGCAAGCGCCGGGAGCACGGCGACAGCCAGCAGGCCGCCGAACCTGGCCACATCGTTGTTGATCGCGGAAGCGAGTCCGGAGCGCTCGGCGGGCGCCGAGCTCATCGCGGTCGAGGTGAGCGGGGCAACCGTGATCGCGAGCCCGAGCCCGAAGACGATGACGGCCGGCAGCACATAGACCGCATACCTCGACCCATGGGTGGCTAGCGTGAGCAGCCCTAGACCAGCGCCGACCACGACCGGGCCGGCGCTCATCTGCAGGCGGGGCCCGATCCGGGTCGCCAGTCTGCCGGAGCGGGCGGACAGGGTCAGCATGATGAGGGTCAGCGGCAGCAGCGCCAGGCCGGAAGCGAGCGGCGAATAACCGGCCACGACCTGGAGTTCCACCGGAAGCAGGAAGGTCGCCCCGGTCAGCGCCGCATACACGATGAACGTCACGGCGTTGGTGGCCGCGAACTGCCGCTCCCGGAAGATCGCCAGCGGCAGCATCGGCGCCGCCGTGCGGTACTCCCGGACTACGAAGGCGGCCAGCCCCGCGACGCCTACCACCGCCATCATGACCACCGCGGGCGAGGACCAGCCCAGCGTGGGGGCCTCGATGAAGGCGAAGGTGACACCGGTCAGGAACACCACAGCCGCCAGTGCACCCGGGTAATCGATCGTGCCGGTGACAGTCAGGTCACGTGACTCGGGGACATGTCTCACGGTCAATGCGACGACAACGGCCGCGATCGGGACGTTGATGAAAAATATCCAGCGCCACGACGCGGCCGAGATCAGGTAGCCGCCGAGCAGCGGCCCGGCGGCGGTAGCAACACCGCCGAAGCCTGACCATGCCCCGATCGCCTTGCCGCGGTCGGCGGGCACGAACGACGACTCCAGGATCGCGAGGCTTCCCGGCGTCAGCAGCGCCGCACCAACCCCCTGGAACACCCGGGTGAGAATGAGAAACTCTGCGGTCGGGGCGAACCCGCACGCCGCAGAGGCCAGCGCGAACCACACGATGCCGATCGAGTAAACCCGCCGCCTGCCGAGCCGGTCACCGAGCGAGCCGCCGATCAGGAGGAACGCGGCGAGGGTCAGGGTGTAACCATTCATCACCCACTGCAGGGCGGCAACGCCAGTGCGGAAATCGCGGCCGATGGTCGGCAGGGCGATGTTGACGACCGTCGCGTCCAGCGCGGCGATCCCCGAGCCGAGCACGGTAACCGCCACGACCCAGCGCCCTGGTGCCGAGGAGAACGACAGGGCGGCAGCATCGGTCGTGGACATGTCGTCGGCTCCGGTGGTTGAAGTGGACCCGATACAGCCTGGCAGCCTCGACTGACGTCCGCGTCCGATCGACCGCTCTGACGGTCTCGTCAGGAGTCTTGGCTGGTTTCTTTGATGTCGGTTCGGTCGGCGGAGTCGCTGCTCGGGACGGGTGCGCTGCCTGCCGCGATTCTGCTGACGCACATCCACCCCGATCACTCCGGCTCGGCGCTTGAGCTGGCCAGGATGTGGGACTTGCCGGTCCACGCGCACCCAGCCGAGCTGGTACTGGCTCCGGGTGAGTACATGCCGGAGTACGGCAACCCGCTTGACCGCTGGCTGGCCGCCCCGTTGCTGCGGCTGATGCCGCGGCGGCGGCTCGAAGCTAGTCTGTCGCGGAACAGTCTGGAAGGTACGGTAGGGCATTTGACCTGGATGCGGGCGTTCCCGGCCTGCCTGCCTGGGAGCGCGTACCCACGCCCGGGCATACGCCGGGTCACGCCGCGTTCTTCCGCGGGCGCGACCGGGTGCTGATCACCGGCGATGCCGTGCTCCGGGACCGCAGAGCGGCTCAGGTCCTTTTCCGGCCGCTTCTCCGGGCAGCCAGCTCCAGACAGTTCCTGAAAGGCAGGGTCACTGAGCCCGGCTCGCCCGCCGGATCACCACCGCTCGTTACCTACCCCGAATGCTTCGTCAACCACCCATCTGCACCATTTCGAGGAACCTCACGCGGACCGTACACCAGCGGCGGCATCTACCTCAACTTCATCGGCAACGAAGGCCAGGACCGGGATGTTACGTGCGGCGTGCACCGTCGATGGTCAGCTCGACCCGCTCGCTGTAGAAGCACATCAGGCCGGCAATGCCTTCAGCTGAAGGGATTGGGGTCTGGTAGCTCCATACGAGATCGTGGTGGACTTCGTTGCCGACCTGGACCGACCAGTACGACGCCTGGCCTTTGAATGGGCAGGTCGTTTGCCTGGCGGTGGGCCGCAGCAACTCGGTGCGCACGTCCTCGCGCGGGATGTAGTAGCGGGCCGGCAGCCCTGTCTCGTTGAGGACGACGGCCCGGTCGGACTCGGCCAGCGTCTCCCCGCCAAGGGTGACCTCGATGTGGGCGCCGGCCGGGCTGATCGTGATCTGGTGCCCTGTAGCCATGCATGTGGCAACCACAGGGCAGCCCGAACGATTCCGTGCACCGGACCGGCCTCAGGGCTGACTAGGAGGCCTTGGGGAGGTCTCGGTGCGTCGGCTCGGCTGTACCCGGCTCCTGCGGCACGGGCGGATGCGTATCGTGTGACAGCCCCTCAGGACCCGGCTCGGGTTTCGGCCCATGCGTCGTGCGCATCAGCCGTGCGCTGATGATCGCAGGCCGATGATCAGAACGCCCGTGATCGCCAATGCGGCCGGAACACCGAGTCACTGAAATAGCGAATGACCACGGCGGCGACGTAGCCGAACATCGCCAGCGTGCCCGCTGCGAGCAACGGCGTGTTCCGGAGCGGGACACTGACGGCCATGACCGCGGCGGCGCTGGCCATCGCGAGCGCGTACATCCAGCCGTGCTCGCCGACCGTGAAACTCGGCGCTATGAGGGCAAGCACGACTCCAGCGGGGATCGTCACCCACATCGGCTGGATATAAGCTCGCCAGCCGAGCAAGGCCCATGCGACGCCGAACGCCCACAGCGCGAGGGCATAGGCCATCGAAGGAGCCGGGTCAGCGACCGCGGCAATGACGCCGCAGATGGTCACGACCAGTCCGGCGAACAATGCGACGTTCCGCAGCGCTCGCCGGCGGATCAGCCACAGGCCCGCCGAGTACACGGTGACAGCCACTCCGATGGCAAGCGTGAGCGCATTGCTGTGCCCGTAAATATCTCTCATGTAGAACCCGACAGCCCCGGCGACTCCGGCCACGGAAAGGAACCACGCGACCCCGGTCACCCGCTGGACCGCCGGCTCACGGACCCGGCTCACGGACCCGGCGCACGACGATGCCCACGACAAGGAAGAACGCCGCTGCGGCAGCATAGGCGCCCACATGGCCCCAGCCGCCGAGCTGGTCCCATCGCTGGCCGATCGCGGCGGCAGCGCCGGCCAGCAGGAGGATCGCACCGAAGTACGCGACCGCCTCGGTGAGCAGCGATATGTGCCGCTTGCCCTCCGGCTGCTGCCCGGCGGTCGACTCGGTGGCGAGCAGTCCCTGCAACTGCTCCATGATCGTGGTCATTAGTCAGTCGCAGCTACTGAAATTCGACCGCGATCACGGAACGCTGCCGGGCGGCGGCATGGCAAGTCCCGGAGTATGACCTTTTTGTCGCTATTGTAGAGTCCGGCAGCCAAGGGGGCGGCTCCCTGCTCGAGGCACTGTCTCGCTGGCCCCGGGGATCCGGGTCATCCCATGCGCCTCCGCCCTGCGGATGCCCTCGACAAAACGGCAGCCGCAGCACCGTAGATACCCGGCTCAGTACTGGCCGTATTGCTGCTCCCACAGGTGGTGCGCTTGCTGCTGAGCTTGCAGCCTGGCCTGCTCACGGTCCAGATGGCCGAAGCGGCCGCTCTCGAAGTGCTTGTCAATCTCCGCGGCGGCGAACCCGGCCAGCAGCTCCTTGCCGAGCGCATGATGCTCGACGATGCCCTCCCGCTCGCGGTGATGCTCGTACAGGCGCATCGCCTCGAAGCCAACCGCGCCCGCCAGCAGCTCGTGCGTGACGTTGTGGTGCTGCGTCCCGCCGCCGTAGACGTTGTCGTGTGCGCCCTGGGCGCCAAACCTGTCAAAGAGTCCCATAGCCCGCAACCTAGCCGAGCGCACGAGATTCCGGTAGCGATTCGCGGACGGTCAGGCTCCCCGTCGGCCGTTCGCGGCCTGACGTTCTGCTGCGGATCCAGCCCGCTTCCATGACGAACGGCGCGGCGCCGGTCAGCGCCACGGCGGCGCGAAAGCTCGTCGGTGCCGTGACGTCTGCTACCCGATGCGGGCTGGCCGGCTCGGCGCAGCTGACGACATCGCCAACCAGCAGGCCATTGGGGTCATTGAACATGGCTATGGTCACCGCCCCGCCGAAGCCAGTGACCGGCATCACGAACGCCACCAGCGGCCCGTCAGCTACGACACCGACTTCGAAATGCACTACCGCATTGCCCACTGCGCTGGCCCCTTCGCCGGAAAGTGCCCGTATCGGCCTATGTCGTCTTCAGTCTTTCCAGGCTACGTTCACGGGCGGAATCTGGCTACGGCGCAATGTCCGGCCCGTGCGGTGCACCCGCTGACGATCAACGTCATGGTGAGCAACCGGTTCGGGCCGGACCTCGCTGACGTCTTAGCCCCGACCCGGCACGCGCGCCTACTATGATCCGGATGTTGCCGGGCGCACCGACGAGCAGGCGCGGTCGGCCGCGCGGACTCTTTATCCCCAAGAGCGCATCGCGCGGCTCAAGACCGAAATGCGCAAGCAGTCGCAGTCCGATTGGATCACGCGTCTCGCCCATCTGGCCACCGAGGTACCGCCAGGTGGCCGACTACCTGGAGCGCTATCTGATGCTAGGCGTGAGCACTGTGATACTGGCCGGCCTGCTCGTCGAGGAGGACTTCCAGCACGCCGCCGTCGTCCTGCACGACCCGCGGAGCCGGGGATGACAGGTCACGACCGATGACCAGGTCCTTTGCCATAGCCTGCGCGGCTGACTACTTCGATTCTGGTGGCTTCCTCGCCGATCTCACCCGGCGGGTCGCATTGCGGACCGAGAGCGGCGTGGCCGGGCGCCGCCGCGAGCTGCTCCGCTACCTCGAACAGGAAATGGTCCCGGCGGCGCGGCGGCTGGGCGCGGACGCACGGGTACTTGACAACCCGGACCCGAGCGGCGGGCCGTTCCTGATCGCGGGCCGTCGAGAGGCTGCCGGGCTGCCGACGGTGCTGACTTACGGCCATGCCGATGTCGTGCTCGCCGAGGCACACCGCTGGCGCGCGGGACTTGACCCGTGGCACGTGACAACCGAGCAGGATCGCTGGTACGGCCGGGGAACCGCGGACAACAAGGGCCAGCACACCATCAACCTGGCAGCGCTGGAGCAGGTGCTGCGTGCCCGCAGTGGCCGGCTCGGCTTCAACCTGACAATCCTCATTGAGACCAGCGAGGAATCCGGGTCACCGGGGCTGGGCGAGTTCTGTGCCCGGCATCGCGAGGAACTGGCCGCGGACTTGCTGATCGCCTCGGACGGGCCGAGGGTCTCGGCTGAGCAGCCGACGGTCTTCCTCGGCTCGCGCGGCTCGGCCAGTTTCACCCTGCGGGTGCCGCTGCGCCAGCGCTCCTACCACTCCGGCAACTGGGGCGGCGCGCTGCGCAACCCGGCCACAGTACTCGCCAGCGCGGTTGCCTGCCTGGTCGACGGTTACGGCCGGATCCTGGTGCCGGCCTTGCGCCCGCCGCCCATCCCGGACGCGATCCGCACCGCACTGAGCAGCATCCCGGTCGGCGGCAACTCCGGCGACCCGGCCGTCGACGAGGACTGGGGCGAGCCCGGGCTCACCGCCGCCGAGCGGGTGATCGGGTGGAACACGCTGGAGGTGCTGTCATTGGCGGCGGGCAATCCGGATACTCCAGTCAACGCTATCCCCGGTTCCGCGCACGCGCATTGCCAGCTCCGGTTCGTGGCGGGCACCGACACCGCCGGACTGGCACGGGCCGTGCGCGCTCACCTTGACCAGTGCGGTTTCAGCATGGTCGTCCTCGAGCCCGGGCACCTCATGAATGCCTCCCGCACGGACCCGGACGACCCGTGGGTCCGGTACGCACTAGCCTCGCTGGAACGGACCCACGGCACTCCCGCGGTCCTGTTGCCCAACCTCGGCGGCAGCTTGCCCAACGACGCCTTCACCGACGTGCTCGGCCTGCCTACTATCTGGATCCCGCACTCCTACCCAGCCTGTGCACAGCACGCACCCGATGAGCACCTGCTCGCCCCGCTGGCCCGGCAGGCCCTGCAACTGATGGCAGCACTGTTCTGGGACCTCGGTGAAGACCCGGCGACGTTGTGATTGCCCAGCGGCACCGGTGGACAGCACCGCCGTGCAGGTGCTAGCCGCCGGGCAGGAGATGTCGAGCCCTAGCGGGTTCGACTTGCCGAGGTAGGCGAGTACCGCGGCGGGCAGGGTGACGAATCGCCAGGTCACGCCGCCGTCGTTGGTCACGACCAGCTTGGTTACCTGGCTCGGGGTAATCGTCAGGCCGCCCGCCCAGCACTGCCTCGCGGTCGGGCAGCTCAGTGTCAGAGCGAAGAAGCTGGTCGCGAGGTTCGCGGGCACCGGATCATCAGTCCAGGTGACACCGCCATCGGAGGTGGCGATGAACCCGCTCGCTCCGCCGGGACCAGCGGTGGCCGACGCTAGTGCTCGGCAGTGAAGCGCATCGGAGCAGGAGATCGCATCCGGCATCGGCGTGTCGTTGCTGAATTCCGGCCAAGAATGTCCAGTCCGCGTAGCTTCCCGCCAGGTCCGGCCACCGTCATGGGAGTAGTACCCGGACCACCGGCCGACCGCCACGGCGGGTGAGCCACTGCCGTTGACCGAGCCGGAGGTGTCGGTGCTGAGCTTCTGGTTGATCAGCACGCACGTCTGGCCGGAACAGCCGAGCAGGTCCGGGTACTGCCCGGACGGACTCACGGGTCCGGGGCGGAAGGTTGCGCCGCCATCGCCGGTGACCATTACCGTTCGCTTGAAGCCGGTCGCCCGATCAAGGTCGACGATGACCGTGCAGCGCCGCGCCGATGCGCAAGCCAGCACCGCCACGTTCCCTGCGAGCGGAATCGGCGCGGCCGACCAGGTACGGCCGCCGTCGCTGGTGCGCAGGAGCACCGTCCGGCCGGCGTCGGTGCCGCCGGCGAGGCACACTTCCGTATTGCCCGGGCACTGCAAGGGCGTGCCGAACACTATGTCGGATGGCGCGGCCAGCAGCTTCCAGGATGATCCGCCGTCGCGGGACACCGCTACCAGGTTGTCAGACTGCGCGCCCGGCTGAGCGGCGGTGAGATAGCACGTGCTGGCACCCGGACAGCTGAGGTTCGAGCCATTGGCATGCAGCGACTTGGCCGACCATCCCGGCACCTGGAAGTAGCTCACCAGCTGCCACCCGCTCCCTCCTGCCGCCGGGACCGGCCGCACCGTTCCGACCGTGGCTGCGGTGAACGTCGCCCTGTTACGAAAGGTCCAGCCCAACGCCGTCGTCGCCGAGCGTCATTATCAACTACTCTCCGTGCTGGCTCTCATGCCAGTCCGGCAGCCCCACGAGATCCTCCGTGGCTGTGGCCTGCTCCAGTGCCCGGCGGATCGCGCCCACAGCGGGCGCGCCTTCCAGCCGGCCGTTCTCACCGTGGTACATCCGGCACGCCATGGCCGGCCGGGTGCCCGGCCCGGCGAACGGGTCCTTCCCGTTAACCAGCAGCGTCGGTGACCCGGCCATGCCCCACCGGGCAGCCCCGGCCGCGCCGGTGATCACCCGCCGTGTCACCGGCACCCCTGGCCACCCGGCCAGCACCTGCGCGAGCCGTTCCTCCAGCAGCGGCGCGTTCGGGCAATCCGGAACCACCAGCACCGTCAGTTCCATCACCGGCCCCCTCCCATGCCTGTGCGCGCAGCCGGTACCCGGTACAGACACTAAGGCTTCCAGCGCGCTGGAAGGTCCAGCGGTCGCTTGGGCCTGCGGCCCGGTCCGGCCTACGCTTCGTCCAGGGGCGAGCCGATGGGTGAGCGCAGCGGCGCTGGCCTGCTGCTCCTGGGCCTGTCGTGGCGCTGGAGGGGTGCGGCGCTGCCCGGCTAGCAAGTCCGGAGGGTGACGATGGTTGACGCGCCAGCTTCGGTGCGGACGCTCGCGGCGGACCGCCGGCTCACGCGGTTGCGGCCTGCGGGTGGCGGGGTGGAGTTCCAGGTGTTCGAGGCGACCGCGCCGGACGGCTCGAAAGTCGTGCTGCGTACCCCCGTCGGCGAGCGGTTCCAGTCCAACCCCAACGACCGGCACGTCGACACCAGGTCGCTGCTGCGCTGGGAGTACGTCGTCACCCGGCACATGGACCGCCTCGGCTTCCCAGTAGCCACACCACGGGAGCTGGTCCTCGGCGAGCCCGACGTGCTCGTGTCGGATTTCGTCATGGACGACGGGCGCGGCGCCGACCAGGTCGCGCTCGGTGCGTTGCTGCTCCGGCTGCACCGCTCGCCACCGCCGCCGATGCCGCCGGTCGCGGCGCGTGGTCTGGCGGCCGCCCGCCTGCTGCCCCGCCGCATTGCCGACCGGTTCGCCGAACTGGCCGCGTTCGTCGCGGCACTGCCGGCCGAGCCACCCGTCGAGCGGCTGACCGCCGTGCTCGCGTCGCGGCCGACCGGCAGGCTCGTGCACCTGGACGTGCGGGCGTCGAACCTGCGTTGTACCGGTGGCGCCGTCCGCGGTCTGCTGGACTGGTCGAACGCGCTGACCGGCGACCCTGCGATGGAGCTGGGCCGCCTGGCCGAGTACGCCTTGCTGCCGCAGAACGGACTCGACTACGAGGCGGTGCTGGCCGGTTACCGGGAGCCGGTGCCGGTTGACTCGGCCGCGTTCTGGATCTACCGGCTCGACGCCGCGGTCATGCTCGCCCTGCTGTTCAATTCCGAGGCGTCCCTCGCCGAGCTTGGGCCACGCGCGGTCGACCGGCTGCGCGAGGTGCACCTGCGGCTCAGCCGAGAGCTGAGCAGATGAGCCGGCCCGCGGCACGCGGGCTACTCCTCGCCGGAGAACCGCTCCCAGGCGGACTGCCTGGTGATCTGCAGCGCGGCGCCGATGCGGGCCCAGGTCACCCCCCGGCCGCGGAGCACGGTGACCAGCCGCTGCAGGCTGGCGTCGGTCTGCGCGCTGACCAAGGCGATCCGCGGCAGCAGGGCGAGGATCTCCTCGTCGGTCATCGCCTCCTCCCGGGCGGGCAACTGGGTCCCCGGCGGGGACGACCCCTGCTGCTCCTCCGCGAGGATGTCGTTGCATAGCTGGATGCACTCGTCGCAGATGAACACGCCGGGTCCGGCGATCACCTTCGCGACCGCGGAGCTCGGCTTGGCGCAGAACGAGCAGTTCACCTGGAGCGCCACCTTGCCCGGTGCCGCGCCCGGTGCCTTATCGCTGGTCATAACGCCTCCCGTCCCGAGTCTGTCAGGACCTTCCTGACGGGCTCAGGCTCGGGAGGCCATGGTATCGCGTCAGGAGCGGGCTGACAAGTCAGGTACATCCTGACGGGCACGGGCCGGGATGAAGGGTACGGGAAGCCGTTTAGCGTGATCTTCGGTGTCTCAAGCGGGGTGATAATTAAGGACATGACGGGCTCCCGGCCAGTGGTGCTGACTTCGCCGCACCCGCCCGGCGAATGCCTGAGACGGCTGGCCGTCGTCACGAAGGCCGGACGGGAGCACTCCGGCCGGATTTTCGGCATTACGGAGGCGGGACAGCCTGTTCCGCGGCTTAGGGGCGAGGTCGGGCGGTCGTATGTCTCGGTGACGCCGCTATGACGCCGTGCGGCACTATGGACGCGAGATGAACCTCAGCCTGGACCCGGCGGCGTTCCGTGACCTGCTGGCGGACCCGGACTTCGCCGAGAACCTCTCGGCAGCCGCCGGGAATCCCCTGGCCATCGTGGATGCTGGTGACGCCGCCGCCGGGAGCATGCTCGCGGGGCTTGACATCACGGCAGTTCCCGCGGTGGTCGTCGTGGTCGCCCGGGATCCGCGCGCCTTGCCGCCTGCCGCCTTCGACGCGGCCGACCTCATCCTGACCGATGACCTGACGGCCGGAACCCCGTTCGTCGCGCCGGCCGACGGCGTGGCTGCCGCCATCGGCCGGATCGGATCGGTGCTGCACGCGAATCCGGTGGCGGGAACGTCCCTGGCCATGCTGCTGCGATGCTCGGCGGGCCTGGGAGTACCTGCCGCGCTCGTCGCGGAGTCCGCGACCTACTCGGCTCTCCAGGAGGGGCGGGAGTTCTGGCGCTGGCGTGCCGAACGGCCTGTCAGGAAAGCGGAGCCGCCGACCGAGGATCGTCACCAGGAACGGGTCCTGGTCGAGCGTGCGGGCGACGAGGTGCGCATCACCCTCGCACGCCCCGGGCGGCGGAACGCCATCGACTGGCGCATGCGCGACGCGCTAGCTGCCGCGCTGGCGATGGCCGCGGCGGACCAGCGGTGTACGGTCGTCCTGCGCGGCCTAGGCCCGGATTTCTGCGCCGGCGGCGACCTCGACGAGTTCGGCACGCGCCCCGACCCGGCCATCGCGCATCTGACCCGGCTGACCCGCAGCCCGGCCAGGCTCATGCACGTGGTCGGGCGACGCGCGACGGCCTACCTGCACGGCTCCTGTCTGGGCGCGGGCATCGAGCTGTCGGCCTTCGCCGGCCGGGTGGTCGCCGCGGAGAGCACGCGGATCGGCGTCCCAGAGATTCAGCTCGGCCTGGTGCCAGGGGCGGGCGGCACGGTCAGCCTGCCACGGCGGATCGGTCGCTGGCGAACGGCCTACCTGGCGCTGGCCGGGCATGTCGCCGGCGCCGATGAAGCGCTCCGCTGGGGACTGGTGGACGCATTGGTACCGGACGCCGCCCCGCCAGGGCCAGTGACACGATGACCGGCTACGAACTGGCCGCGGCCTGCCTGACCGATCCGCGGCAAGAACGAGAGCGCCTTGCCCTGCTCCTCCCGCCCGGCGTGCTGGCCGCCGATCGCTCCTCATCCCCGGCCGCAGCCGGGGATCCCGCTCGCTGCGCCGTGCTGGCCTGGGCCCGGTCGGGGCTGATGCACCTCACCGGGCTCGCTGCCGGTCCGCCCCTCGCGCCGACCGCTCCCGTCCTGCTCAGGGCCGGGGCCGTCGCGACGGCGATCACCGACCTCAGCGGCGCCCTCGGACGGCGAGTCGAGGTAGACCTGAATCACCTGTTAGCCTTCCGCGCGTCCCTGGCAGGCTGGAGCCGCCGCGGGACCGTGTCAGCCAACGGCACCTGCCGCATCCTGCGTGCCGCTGACGGCTGGCTCGCCGTCAACCTGGCTCGCCCGTCAGACGTCGAGTGCCTGCCCGCGCTGCTCCGGCGCGCCCTGCGCGGCGAGCCGTGGGCGGAGCTTGCGGCGCATGCCGAGGTCCGGCCGGCGGCGAGCCTGGCGGCAGCGGCCCAGGTGCTCGGTATCCCGGCCGCCCCGCTCGCCGGGCCCGTGGCTGGTCCCGTGCGGATCAGCGAACTCGGGCCGGCCGGCCAGGCGCCCGCCGTCGTCCTTGACCTGTCCGCGATGTGGGCCGGCCCGCTCTGCGCCCGCGTCCTGCGCCTGGCAGGCTTGGAACTCATCAAGGTCGAGGATGTCAGCCGCCCCGACGGCGCGAGAACCCGGCTGCCCGCCTTCTACGCCGAACTGCATAAGAACGCCCAGGACATCGCGGTCGACTTCGGCACGCCGCGGGGACGGGCGGAACTGGCCCGGCTCGCTGACTCCGCGGGAGTCGTGATCGAGGCCAGCAGGCCGAGGGCGCTGCGGCGCCTCGGGCTGATCGCCGAGGAGTGGCTCGCATCGCGTCCTGGCCGCGTCTGGGTGTCGGTAACCGGCTACGGGCGGGACGACCCCCAGCACCGCGTCGCGTTCGGTGACGACGCGGCTGCGGCAGGGGGCCTGGTCGCGTGCACGCGCGACGGGACCCCGGTGTTCTGCGGCGACGCCATCGCCGACCCGCTCACCGGGCTGTACGCGGCGCTGGCCGCGCTGGCCTCCCGGGCCGCGGGCGGCGGGCGGCTCGTTGACGTGGCCATGGCCGGTGTATGCGCGGAGCTGAGCAGGCCAGCCGCGACGCCGCCGCATGACCACGAGGTGTTCCTCGCCGGTGCCGGCTGGACGGTTAGTCATGCGGGACTGTCACAGCAGGTGGTGGCGGCGTGAGGCCAGTGTCAGGGGGATGGCGCCGGGCGGGGATCACGTGAACCGGCCAGGGTCACTGCTGGTCACGAACGGTGAAGTCGGCGGCCAGCCCGGCCTCGACGTGCGGGTGAGCACGGGGCTGATCCGCGGCGTCGGCCCAGGGTTGGCCAGGCACCCCGGCGAAGCCGTGCTCGACGCCGCGGGTGGCGCGGTCATCCCAGGATTGCACGACCACCACGTTCACCTGCGGGCGCTGACAGCCAGGCGGGTCTGCCTGGACGTGTCAGGGGCGCCAGGCCCGCAGGCCTTCGACCATGCCCTCACCGATGCCGCAGGGAAGCTCGAACCAGGACGGACGCTGCGCGTGACCGGCTGGAGCGAGCATTCGGCTGGCGAGCTTGACCGGGTCCGGCTGGACACGCTGACCGGCAGCGTTCCGGCGCGGGTGCAGCATCGCAGCGGTGCGATGTGGGTGCTGAACTCTGCCGCGCTGCGGCTGGCGGGCGTCGCCGACAGCGGCCACGAGGGAATCGAGCGGGACGACCGCGGTGAGCCGACTGGACGGCTGCTGCGGATGGACGGCTGGTTGCGCGAGCGACTGCCTGCCGGCCTGCCAGAGAACTGGTTCGCCGCCGGACTGGCCAGCTTCGCGCAGCAGTCCGCGCGGCGCGGGATCACCGGGTTCACCGATGCCACGCCGGACCGCGACCAGGGTGACGTCGACGACTTCGAGGCGCTTGCGGCCCGCGGGATCGTCATGCAGCGGCTCACGCTGATGGCCCCGCCCGGCCTGCGCGAACCCGCGCAGGCGGGCATGGCCCGCGTGCGCCTGGGACCGCAGAAGATCATCATGGATGACGCGGCGCTGCCTGATCCGGCGGAACTCACGGACCGGGTCCGGCAGGCGCATCACCGCGACTCGCGGGTCGCGATCCACTGCGTCACGGCTGAGCAGCTCATCGTCGCGGTCGAAGCGCTCGAAGCCGCAGGGACGACCCGGTCGGCTGGCCCGCCAGGACCACCTCGGTCAGCCGGGCCAGCCGCGCTGGCCAGGCCAGCCGGCGACCGGATCGAGCACGCCGGCGTCGTCCCGCCGGGTTACGCGGTCCGCCTGGCGAGGCTCGGCGTCGCGGTAGTCACGCAGCCGGGGTTCGTTGCCGCACGGGGGGACGACTACCTGCGCGGCGTCTGCCCGCCGGAGCGGGACTGGCTGTACCCGTGCGCGAGCCTGATCCGCGCTGGCGTGCCGGTCGCGGCAGGAACGGACGCGCCCTTCGGGCCCTCTGACCCCTGGCACTGCGTCGCCAGCGCCATCGCCAGGCGGACCCCGGCCGGGGTCGTGCTCGGCCCGGATGAGCGGGTCAGCGCCCGCCGGGCGCTGAGCATGTTCACTGCCGCTGCCCATGATCCGGCACAGGCGCGGACGGTCGCTCCAGGCCAGCCCGGCGATCTGTGCGTGCTGCGGGCTCCGCTGCGCACGGTTCTCGCCGCTCCGGCAGCCGGCTGGGTGCGGGCGACCATCATCGGCGGTTGTGTCTTCCCTGCGAGCTGAGACGCGCTGAGACGCGCGGGAAAGACCGGCGCGGTGCCGGTGCCAGCCGAAGCGCTGGCGCCCGGCGTTCAGCGGATCCCGCGGGTCAGCAGTACGCAGCCGACCGTCGTGCCCGCCCCGTTGGTCACCACCGACACCTCGGGCTGCCTGGGCAGCTGGCGCTCCCCGCCCTGGCCGCGCAACTGCACCACCGCCTCGTGGAGGTGGCTGAATCCGTGCAGGCGGCCGCCGGAGAGCTGGCCGCCGTTCGTGTTGAGCGGCAGCTCACCGGTGCGCGCGATCCTCGTCCCGCCCTCCAGGAATCCGCCGACCTCACCGGTCCCGCAGAATCCGAGCGCCTCGATCCACAGCGCGGTGATGATGGAGAATCCGTCGTAGAGGTGACCGCTATTGACGTCGGACGGCTTGAGGTCGGTCCTGCTCCACATGTGCCTCGCGGGCCCCAGGCCGGTACTGGTGCTCAGGTCCTCCCACTGGTCCCAGGACGGACGGCCCCGCGACGCGGTCCCCAGGGCGTTGACGTGCACCGGCACGTTCGGGCAGTCCGGCGCGGTATCCACGTGCGAGACGACCAGCGCGGTCGAGGCGTCGACCGGGATGTCGCAGTCGAACAGGCACAGCGGACTGGAGATCATCCGGGCGCAGAGATAGTCGTCCATGGTCAGCGGCCGGCCGCGCATCAGCGCGTACGGGGTCAGGTGGGCATTCTCCCGGGAGACGAGCGCGATCTGTCCAAGCTGCTCGCGGGTTAAGCCGTAGCGGTGCATGCGGTACATGGCCAGCGGGGCCACGAAGCAGGCCGCTGACAGCGCACCGAACGGGACCAGGTACTGCATGTCCCCGCCGATGACCCGCAGGCCCGCCATCCCCCGCGGCCCGGAGGCAGCCGACCCGGTCGACTCGGTGACGGTGCGGAAGACGACTACGTGCCGCGCGAGCCCGGTGGCCACCGCCATGCAGGCGTTGACCAAGGCCTGGATCTGGGCCGCGCCGTCAGTGCTGCCCGAGTACCAGGAGAGTTCCAGTCCCAGCGCGTCCTGTACCGCGCCGGGAGCCGGGCCGCCGAACCCGCCGGCGGCGGTTCCCATGCCCCCGGCCGGATACGTCGCCAGGCCGTCGACGTCGTCCAGGGTCAGCCCGGCGTCGGCGACGGCAGCGGTGATCGACCGCACGGTCAGGTCCATCTCGCTCAGGCCCTGCCTGCGGGCCACCGGGGACATCCCGATCCCGGAGATATAGCAGTTGCGCTCGCCGACGTTCACGACGCGGCTCCGGCGGGGCGGAAGAGGGGAAACCAGACATCAGCCTGCGGGTGCTTCTCGAAGACCACCTCGACCTCCATGCCGAACCGCACGTCTTCAGCCTCGACGTCGACCAGATTCGTGGTGAGGATCAGATGCTCCTGTTCCGCGAGCTCGACCCAGGCGATGATGTACGGCTCGCTGCCCGGGACCCACGGCTGGTAGTTGACCGTATACGTG
This sequence comes from Streptosporangiaceae bacterium, assembly GCA_035533915.1. Taxonomy (GTDB): domain Bacteria; phylum Actinomycetota; class Actinomycetes; order Streptosporangiales; family Streptosporangiaceae; genus Chersky-822. The sequence continues at coordinate 15,525 of DATLSX010000130.1, read as the reverse complement.
GCGACCCTGCCGCTGCCGCTGGCCCGTTCGGGACCCACGTCGGTGCCGCGGCAGCGGCGGCAGACCGGCGCCACCGGGTGGATCCAGTGGCCGCACGCGCGGCAGCGCTGAATCATCAGCGCCCCCGACTCCCCGCCGGTCCAGAACGGGCGGTTGTCAGGATCGACGAAGGGCACGGGCCGGGAAGGCAGGACCCGCCCCGGCTGTGTTCGGGCGACCATGCGGACTCCTCCGCGCTACGACCAGGTCAATATAGCTATGTGCCGTAATGTTATTGGTGATCGTTCTGCCTGCCCCGCTTAACCTGGCTGAACGGGATATCCCTGTCGGCCGCGTACTCGCGCGGCATTCCCAGCATCCGTTCGCTGATGATGTTGCGGGCCATCTCCGTGCTTCCGCCGCCGAGCGAGCTCGCCTGGCGGGAGAGGAACTTGACGCCGATGTCCCGCACGCTCCCCTGGCCCGGTTCGCACATCACGGCGTCCGGGCCCGCGAGTTCCAGCGCGATCTCGGCACGCCGGGTCGCGGTCTCGCCGCTGAACAGGCGGATGAGAGACCCGGCAGCGGGAGGCAGTTGCCCGCTGCGCAGGCCGGCGGCGACCCGGTCGACGAGCTGGGAGTGGATCTTGCCGAGAGCGTGGAACTCGGCGACGAGCTCGCGCGCGGCGACATCGCCAGCCCGGCCGGTGCGCCGCAGCAGGCCGACCACGTCGCCGGCCGCGGATTCCCGGCGGCTGGTCGGCAGCGGGCCGCTGAAGTACGGCGATCCGCCGCCGACCGCGTTGCGTTCATGGAAGAGCAGGTGCGTCGCGACCGCCCATCCATCGTTGATCTCGCCGACGACCGCGGACACCGGGACCTCGACGTCGTCGAAGAACTCCTGGCAGAATTCGCTGCTGCCGTTGACCTGCCTGATGCGGTGAATCTTGACGGCTGGCTGGTGAATCCTGATCAGGAACATGGTCAGGCCACGGTGCTTGCGAGCATCCCAGTCGGTGCGAGCCAGGCAGAGCGCGTAGTCGGCGGCATAGGCACTCGAACTCCAGATCTTCGAACCGCGCAGGATGAAGACGTCGCCGTCACGGGTCGCGCGCGTCGTGACACTGGCCAGGTCTGAACCGCTCGCGGGCTCGGAGAGGAACTGGACGAAGACCTCCTCGCCCCGCATGGCCGCCGTAAGGTGCTCGCGCTTCTGCTCCCGCGTGCCCAGGTCCAGGATCGTCGGGCCGCAGATCGTGAAGGTCGGGGTGTTGAGCAACAGCGGCATCTCGTACCCGCAGACCTCCTCGTTGAAGGCGCGCTGATGGGCGGGAGTGAGGCCGATGCCGCCGTACTCCCTGGGGTAGCAGATCCCGGCGAAGCCCCCTTCGTACAGCTTGGCCTGGAGCTTGCGTGCCCGGAGCCAGTCCGCCTCGCCGGCGCTGGCGAGGTCGCCGTCGCCGTCGCGCAGCGGGGCCAGATTGCCCCTGATCCACGCACGGGCGCGGCGGCGGAAGCTCTCGACGCTCTCTGGATGTTCGTCACCGCTGGCGTTCATCTCTCCCCTTCAGACGTTCAGCAGGTCGGCTACCCGGCGCCGGTGCTCGGACGGCGTGCCCCAGGTCACCCGGTCGACGGTCGCCCGCCGCAGGTAGATGTGGATGTCGTGATCCCACGTCACGCCGAGGCCACCGTGCAGCTGGACGCAGTCCTGGATGATGTCCGTGGCGCGCTGCCCTACGTATGACTTGGCGACGCTCACCAGCTCCGCGGCATCGTCGTGTCGCTGCTGGACCGCCGCCGCCGCGGCGGCCGTTGTCGCCTGCGCCGCGTGCGACCAGAGCGTCATGTCGGCGAATCGGTGCTTGAGCGCTTGATAGGAGGCGAGCGGCCGGCCGAAGGAGAACCGGTCGGACATCCACTGTGCGGTGAACTCGAGTACCTTCTCCACCGCGCCAGCCAGCTCTGCGCACTGCAGGACGACCGCGATCTGAAACTGTCGCTCGACCGCGGCCGCGGCCGCGGCTCCGCCCGGGGTGCCGACCACGGCGGTGCCCGGCACGCGGACGCCGTCGTATCCGACCCGGCCGAAGCCGCGCGTCAGGTCGAGCGTCGCCAGCGGAGAAACCGAGAGCCCTGCCGCGCCGGCCGGCACGACGAACTGAGTGAGGCCGTCAGCGGTGCGGGCGACCACCAGGAACACATCGGCATCGCAGGCGGCCTCGACCCGGTCATGGACGCCGGTGAGCCGGTAGCCGTCACCGTCGGCCACCGCCTCGATCGCCCCCGCGACGGGATCCCAGCCACCAGCCGGCGGGCAGCACGCCCACGTGCCGATGGCCTCGCCGGTCATGAGCCGCCCCAGGAGCCCGCTGTGCGCGCCGGCATTAGCCGCCTGCGCCAGGGCGGCCGCGACGACGTTGCCCACGACGAACGGGCCGGGCGCGGCGAGGCGGCCGAACTGCTCGGCGATGAGCGTCGCGTCGGCGAGCCCGTCGCCCGACACACTGCCACCGCCGGCTTCTTCCGGAACGATCAGCGATGTCCACCCGAGCTCGGCACCGTGCCGCCAGATGTCGCGGTCGAAGGCCCGACCCGCCTCGTGCAGGGCGCGCGTCGCACTGACCGGGCAGAACTTCTCCAGAAAGTCGGCGGTGGCTGACTGGAGAATCCGCTGATCATCCGTCAGATCGAACCTCATCCGACACGGGCGGTTCTGATCGCGCTTCGTGCTGCGCTGTTCGGTTCCATTGCCAGCCTCAGATCTTCAGGTGGCCGCCTGCGTCGCAGGCGATGAACTGGCCGGTGATCCAGCGCGATTCGTCCGAGGCGAGGAATACCATGGCCTGGCTGACGTCCTCCGGCTCCACCCACGGTGTCGGCATCGCCTGCAACGCGGGGAAGGTAGCGATCGCGTCTTCCTTCGTCGGATGCTCAAGGTCCGGCCGGAACTGCTTGTACATGTCCTCGTGCTGCAGCATCTCGGTGTTGCAGTTGGTCGGGTGAACACCGTTGAGGCGGATCGAGTATGGCGCCAGCGCGAGCGCCAGATCGTGCACGAGCGTGACCAGCGAGCGCTTGGACCAACTGTAAGCCGCGCCGCCGGGCGCGCCCCCCGCGGCGCCGGGGATCAGCGCGGCGAGCGAGCCGGTGACCACCATCGACGCGCCGGCCGTCAGGTGCGGAATGGCCGCGTTGAGGGTGTTGAGTACACCGGCGAAATTGACGCCGCTGACATCGACCCAGGCTTGCAGGGACTGCTGCGGCGCCAGCGCGCAGATGCCCGCGTTCGCCAGGACGACGTCGAGCTTGCCGAACTCGGCGATGCCCCGCGCGACCACCTGCCGCATCGCGTTCAGGTCGCGCACGTCGGCTTGCACGGTGAGTACCCGGCGGCCGAGCGCTTCGACTTCCTTCGCGGTCCGCGCGAGGTCCTCGGGCGTGGCCATCGGATAGCTGATGGTCTCGAACGAGGTGCAGTAATCAACCGCGATGATGTCCGCACCCTCGCGCGCGAGGTGGATGGCGTGGCTTCGCCCCTGACCGCGGGCAGCGCCGGTAATGAGCGCGACCTTGCCCGCTAACCGATCGGTCATTGCTTTCTCCTCTGCGCTTTCTCCGCCGCCGACGAAGGTCCGGCATTCCGAATGAGCCTTTTCAGGTGATGGCTCCGGCGATCTTCAGTGCGATCAGCTCCTCCTCGCTCTTGCCGAGCTCGGCCATGACTTCATCTGTGTGCTCGGCGAACTGAGGCGCGCGCCTGGTGACAGCCGGTGTCTCGTCGAACTGGACGGGGTTGGTGACCAGCTCGCGCTCCTTGCCCTCGTAGTCGGTCACCTTGGCGACCAAGCCGTTCTCCCGCAGCGCGGGGTCCATCCCGACCTCATAGGCGTTCTGCACGAGCGCCCACTGGCCTTCCGCACCATCCATCAGCCTGCGCCACTCGTCCAGCGTGAGGCTGCTGACGATCTCCGCGACGAGCTGGCCGCCCTCACGGCCGTTCCGCAGGATCGCGTCCCCGGCGAACCTCGGGTCGGTGACCAGGTCCGGGCGGCCCATCCGCTCGCAGAACTCCGGCCAGTACCTCGTCGGCTGCAGCATCGTCAGCATGAGCCACCGGCCGTCCGCGGTCTTGAACGTCCCCATCAGGGGATTTCCCGCGGACCCGTGCCCGTCGCCGGGCGGCGGCTTGGGCAGCGGTCCCCCGGCCACCAGCGCCAGATTTACCGAGAACTGGGTCGCCCACGCACCGAGACCGAGCAGCGACACGTCCACGGTCGAAGGCTCGCCAGTCGTCGCCCGCGCGTACAGCGCGGCCGCGATCCCGCCGGCGATCGTCATCCCGCCCATGGAGTCGCCGTAGGCGCCGGCCGGCATGCCCACCACCCGGTCGGCACCCGCCGGCGTGGCGCCGTCCGCGCTGCCACCGCGCGCCCAGAACGCCGTGCTGTCGTAGCCGCCCTTGCCCGCCTCCGCGCCCTTCGCGCCGAAGCCGGTACCGCGGACGTAGATGATGTCCGGGTTGACCGCGCGCACGTCCTCCACATTGAGCCTCAGCTTCGCGCGGGCGCTGGGCAGGAAGTTCGTGACGAAGACGTCGGCGGTCTTGATCAGCTCGTCAAGCACGGCGCGGCCCGCTGGGACCTCAAGCGCGATGCCTACGCTGCGCTTGGCGCGATTCGGGCCTTCCATGATCGGGAAGAAGGAGGTGTCCTTGTCGACCACGTCCAGCCCGAGCACCTTGACCAGGCCGCGCTGGGCATCGCCGCGGACCGCGTGCTCCACCTTGATGACGTCGGCACCCCACTCCGCGAGCACGCCACCCGACGCCGGCACGAAGGTGAACTGAGCTACCTCGACGATCCGCACGCCTTCCATCGGAAGCTTCATCCGCGCACTCCCCCGCCGCCGGACGTCAGCGCCGAGCTGGAATCTATTTACCGTAAGGTTTACAGTTCGGATCTCATCTTGCCCTGGCCTAGCACCAGACGCAATACCCGACCGGCCAGCCGGCTACCTGCGGCCCAGGCTCACCCAGCCACCTGACTTACTCAGCCTTCCGGCACGATGAAGACATGGCCAGTAATGATCAGGCCGGCACGAGCGGCGCGTGCTGGCTGCACCCGCACGTCCAGGTCCGGGCCTCGGCCATCCAGGGCAGCGGCCTGTTCGCCGGCCAGCCCCTCCCGGCAGGCACCACCGTCGCCACCCTCGCTGGCCGACTGGTCTCCGATGAGGACCTTCACCGGCTGATGCAGACCGCCACGGCCAGCGGGCAGTACCTGGACACCATCTGCATTGACGACAACGCCCATCTGGTCCTGGCGCCCGGCCAGCCCATCCACTACTGCAACCACGGCTGCGACCCGAACCTGTGGCACACCGATGCGTACACACTCGCGGCACGCCGCGATGTCCGCGCCGACGAAGAACTGACGGTGGACTACGCAACCCAGTCCGTCACAGCAGACTTCCGGATGCCATGCCAGTGCGGCGCCCCCGCCTGCCGGCAGGTGGTCACGGGCACCGACTGGCAGCTACCCCAGTGGCGCGACCGTTACCAAGGACACGTCGTCCCCGCCGTGGCCAAGCGAATCGCAGCCCAGCGGTAAGACGTCGACCAGGCACCGCTGTCATCCGGCTAGCTAGCCGGGTCACCACGACCTGCGCCTATTCCCGGTCAACGATCTAGGGGCAGGGCAAATGTTCTACCTGACGGCCGCAATGGAGTTCGCTTGCATTGACCCGGCGCGCGACACAGACGGCAGCTCTGAGGATTCGCTCAACGACGCTGGCCGGTCTATCGACCCACAACACAGACTCCTAGCGTTCGTGAAGTTGACCGCGCAGACGCCTGATCATAGATGGCGGCTCAGGTCCGGGTCGGCGCGGCCTGGGTGTCGCTGAAGCGTTCAGCCACCATGTCGTAGAGCGCGCGCCTGTACTCGGTCAGCAGAATGAGCATGCCGCCTTTGCTGTCGGGGAACTCGCTGGTCATGGCGAGCAGTTCGCGGGCCATCGAGGCGTCATAGCGGCCATGCTCCGTCCTGTCGGCTGGGAACGGTCTCGCTCGCTGCCACCACAGGTCGGCTCGCGGTAGCGTGTCGGCGCCGCCGGTTATGGCATCGTCGCTGTCTGTCAGCGCGGGCTGATGTGCCAGTTACAGCGGCAGGCGCAAATAGTCAGCCAGGTCGCGCATCTCAGCGGTGAGGCTCCTGCGCCGGCCGATGACATCGCTGAGGATGCGCGCCGCGTACCGCTGCTGCGGCAACCATTGCGGGCGCGTCCGCCGCAGATCACGGAGGACTTCAACAGCCTCCGGGTACTGGCGCAGCGACGCGTGCGCTGCGGCCACGTCCAGCCGGTGCCGGGGATACTGATGCGCCATCGGGCTGAGCCGCCGGCCGATGGCCAGCGCCCGATCCGGGCGATCCTGGATGACCGCGCTTTCGGCTTCGGCCACCGCGACCACCGATGGCCCGAACCGGTGCCAGGGGGCATGCGGCGGCACGAAGTCGCCACCGGCCGCTGCCGCCGCTGCCCTGGCCAGCCGGATCATCGCATCCGCGTCATCGGGCCGGTTATCCCGCGCTGACGCTCCCGCTCCCCACAGCAGCAGGCCGCCCCAGGCGGCCAGTTCCTCCCTGGTCGCCGCGGACAGGCGCGGCTCGGCTTCCCCGGCACCGCGCACTGCCAGTTCCCGGCACTCTGCCAGCAACCCCTGCCGGCTCAGCGCGAAACACCGCTGACCGATCACCGTGACCTGCGCCAGCGGGCCGTCCGCATCCTCCATCGCCAGGGTGAACGCCCGCTCGGCGGCCGGAAACTGCCAGGTGTGAACCAGCAGGGAACCGGCGACTACGCGGATGCGCGAGCGCTCTGCCCTGGCCGTGACCTGCACGCCATTCGTGTTGCTGGCCACTAGCGCATCAGCGTCGGCCAGCAGCGGCGGCAGCAGTCCTGCCAGATCGGTAAGGCTGTTATCGCGGAACAGCCGGATCGCCTCCCCTGCCGCCATTCTCACGCCTGCAAGCGTGGGTTCCCAATCTGGCTCCCCACCGGCTGCACCTTCCAGCGCCTGACGCACAGGCTCCCACCGCGTGACGCTCTCCTGGTCAGGGGGCGGCGGGCTGCCGCCAACCGCCAGCGCCGATGTCGGCACCGACAGCGCCACGGCCAGCTTGCGCACCGTCTCCAGGCGGAGCCCGTTGTCGTAATCGCCTTGCTCCAGCTTGCGGATCAGCGACACCGACACCCCGGCCAGCCGCGCCAACTCCCGCTGCGTCAGCCCGCGCCGCTTGCGGGCCTCGCGTAACCGCCCGCCGATCGCGACCACATCCATTGGGGCAGCCTCCCGGCACAGTCCCGGCCCGTACCCGCAAGATACGCGCGATAGTACCGGTCAGCGGAGCCGAGCCCGCGAAAGTGTTCTTGGGTTAGTTGCAGAAAACTATACGACGTACTATTTTCGGGTTGCTCGGGCTCTGCTCTGTGTTGCCTTTTCCGCAGTCCCAGCCTTCGAGAGGTGGACGATGTCAGAGCGTCGTTTCGTAACGTATGAGGAACTCGACGGCGGCTCGATCGTCCGCATCATGCTGAACCGGCCGCAGGCCCGCAATGCTCAGAACCGGGGAATGCTCGTCGAGCTCAATGACGCCTTCGGCGAGGCCGAGGCCGACGACCGGGTCCGCGTGGTGATCCTCGGCGGTGCGGGCAAGATGTTCTCCGCCGGACACGACATGGGGTCCGAGGTCGCGCGGGCGGAGTGGACTCCCGGCCCGGACCAGCATCCGACGACGACAGTCAACGGCGGCACCCGTTCCGGCGCCGAGAAGCGGATGCTCCAGGAGTGGCACTACTTCTTCGAGAACACCCGGCGCTGGCGGAACCTCCGCAAGATCACGATCGCCCAGGTCCACGGCAGCGTGTACGCGGCCGGCCTGATGCTGATGTGGGCGTGCGATCTGATTGTCGCCGCGCAGGACACGACGTTCGCCGACGTTGTCGGGCAGCGGCTGGGCATGTGCGGCGTGGAGTACTTCGCCCATCCGTGGGAACTCGGGCCACGCCGGACCAAGGAGCTCATGCTCACCGGGGACTCGATCGACGCCGATGAAGCGCAGCGCATCGGCATGGTCACCAAGATCTTCCCGGCGGCGGAGCTGGCCGAGCAGACGCTGCGGTTCGCCCGTCGCATCGCTGCGCTGCCTACCGTCACGGCGCTCCTGATCAAGGAGTCGGTGAACCAGACCGTGGACAACATGGGCTTCTACAACGCCCTCCACGCCTGCTTCACACTGCACGAGCTGAATCACGCGCACTGGGCGGAAGTGCACGAGGACGGGTACCCGAGCGGCCGGGTCCAGGACGGCCTCGAAGACTGGCGCAACGCCGGTCCGGTCCAGCCGGCGGCGCGCGACGCGGCTGGCGGGCGCGTGCCGTGATCGCGGCCGACATCGCCCGGCGGTAAGCGCGTTTGACGGCGCCTGGCCGAGATCGGAGACGCCTCTCATGGCCCGCACCGAGCCGATCGGCATCCTGGACCTCGAGCCGGCCGGGCCGGGCCGCTACCTCGTGCCGATGCCGGCGGGGTCGCAAGAGAGCGGCAACGTCGTATTCGGCGGCCAGCTCATGGCGCAGGTGATCGCAGCCTCGGCCGCCGAGTCCGGCGGCACCAAGTACGTCAAGTCGGTGCACACGATCTTCAGCCGCGCCGGGTCCTATGCCGGGCGCATCCAGCTACAGGCGGAGCCCTTCCACACCGGGCGGACGTGGGCCAGCCAGCTCATCACCGCCTGGCAGGGCGATCGCCTGCTGACCAGGTCGCTGGTACTGCTGACCGGCGACGAGCCTGATCTCATCGCGCACCAGCTCGATCCTCCCCAGGGCGTGCCCGGTCCCGAGGACTGCGAGCCGGCCAGCGGGATCGTGTTTCCCGGAGCCCAGGTCCGCACGGCGCCGCTGCCGAGTGAGACCGCCGGCGGTGTGCCGGTGATGTGCTTCTGGACCCGCATGCCAGGACCGGTCGGCTCGCTCGCCGCGAGCCAGGCGATCCTGGCCTGGGACACGAACGGCTGGCTCATCGAGCTGAGCATGCGGCCGCATCGCGACGTCGTGCGAATCGAGGACGCGCACCGCTCGCTGTCCACCGGGGTCATCGGTCACACGCTGAACTTCCACCGCGAGTTCGACGCGGGCTCGTGGATTCTCGTGTCGCACGAGGCGACCTTCGCCGGCAAGGGACGAATCCACGGACGCGGTACCGCGCACGGCGAGGATGGCACGCTGATCGCGACGTTCTCGCAGGACAGCATGGTGAGACCAGGCGGCAGGGGGCCGCATTCTCCGCTGTAGCCCGCGCCTTGGCTTAGATCTGGACGCAGTACAAATTTTTGTTACGCTGGTCCGTGCCGAGGTCCGGTCAGCAAGCCTTCGGGAGGCAGCTTTGTCCCGCAAGCTGGACTTTCCAGTTTTCGACGCCGACAACCACATGTACGAGACCACCGACGCGTTCACCAGGTACCTGCCGCAGAGCCACTCAGGACTGGTCAAGTACGTGCAGGTCAACGGGCGGACGAAGATCGCGCTGAAGAACAAGATCAGCGACTACATCCCGAATCCGACCTTCAGCAAGGTCGCCCCTCCGGGCGCTCAGGAACTCGAGTTCAAGCTGAAGAACCCGTCGTCCCGCACTAACCGGAAGGAAGGCGACAAGGTCCTGGCCGCACCGCCGCGATATATCGACTCGATCCCGGCGTTCTTCAACCCGGAAGACCGGCTGCGGCTCATGAACGAACTGAGCCTTGACCGCGCGATGATGTGGCCGACGCTCGCGAGCCTGCTCGAAGAGCGGCTGGCCGACGACCCGGAGTCGACGCACATCGTCGTGCACGCCTTGAACGAGTGGATGTACGAGCACTGGTCGTTCAACGTCGACAACCGGATCTTCCCGACGCCGGTCATCACGCTCCCCATCGTGGATGAGGCGATCCGCGAGCTGGACCGGGTGGTCGAGCGGGGAGCCCGCGCCATCCTGATCCGCCCTGCCCCGGTCCCCGGCTTCAACGGCCGGCGCCGCTCGTTCGCGCTGGCCGAATTCGATCCGTTCTGGAAGCGGGTCGAGGAAGCCGGCGTGCTGGTCGGCATGCACGCCTCGGACAGCGGGTTCCAGCGGTATCTCAACGAGTGGGAGGGCCATGACGGCGAATTCCTGCCCTTCGCCGGAAAGGCGTCCGCGTTCAGCGCGATCGTCAATGCTGACTACCGGACGATCAAGGACGTCGTCGCGTCGATCATCGGCCACGGGCTCGCGACACGGTTCCCCCGCCTTCACTTCATGCCGGTCGAGAATGGCAGCGCCTGGGTGCGGCCGTTGACGGCCACGCTCCGCAAGCTCTACGCGCGGGTACCGGAGATCTTCGACGAGGATCCGATGGTGACGATGAAACGCTCGATCTTCGTCCACCCGTTCCACGAGGAAGACGTCCTTGGCCTGGTCGGACTCGTCGGTGCGGACAATGTGGTCTTCGGGTCCGACTACCCGCACCCGGAGGGCATGTTCGACCCGGTGACGTTCATCGACGAGCTGGATTCGCTGCCCGAAGACGACCAGAAGGCGATCATGGGCGCGAATCTGGCCAAGCTCATGGGCGTGGACCCGGCGCTCAAGGCACTCTAGCGCCGGCCCGGTGACGACTTGAGCGAGACGAAAATCGGTCCCAAGAGGTCGCTGCTGGCCCAGGAGCGGTCGCGGGATACGCGGAAGGCCATCATCAAGGCCGCGCTGGAACTGTGGAGCGAGCGGGGTTACGACACCGGCATCGGCGATACGACCGCCGAGGAGATAGCCGCCCGTGCAGGCGTCGCGAAGGCGACGTTCTACTTCCACTTCGCGCGCAAGGACGACATCCTGCTGCAGACCGGATGGCTCACCGCGAAGGTGTTCTACGAAGACGCGCTCAAATGCCTGGTCGATGGCCGGCCCACGGACGATGTCATCGACGACATCACGGTCAAGCTCTGCCGTCGCATCGAGCGGGTTCCGAAGCTGGCGCTGCGGCGCATGCTGCAAGCTCAAAGCGCTTCCGCGGCCAGCGCTCCGCGCAAGCGGATCGACGACGCGGATCATTTCGGCTTCCAGCGCGCGTTCGCGGTGATCTTCCTTCAGTCGCAGCAGAGCGGGGACGTGCCGCAGACAGTGAGTCCTGCCCACCTCGGCAACATGTTCGAGGCCCTGCTGATGTCGGCCATCAGCCAGTGGGCCTACGAGGACGACGCGCACCTGCTGACGATGCTGCGTGAGCGGTTCGCGGTCCTGCTGGCCGGTGCGCGCGGCGTCACGGCGGACGCGCTCCGCCAGGGCAAGCTCCGCCAGGGCAAGCTCCGCCAGGGCAAGCTCGGGCAGGCCATACCCGGGCAGGCCACGTCCAGGCAGGCCACGTCCAGGCAGGCCGTACCCAGGCGGGCCAGAGCCAGGCAGGGCGGCGCGTGAGGTCGGCCGGCTGCCTGGTACCCGGCCGAAAAATCATGCGGAGACTGAATTCTGCCCCGTGACCTGAAAGCCCCCCGGTGGTAGCTTCGAAGCTGCTCGATGCGGAAGACTGCGCACTCGTCCGCCAGAAGGAGTTGCGTCATGCGCTTAGAGGATCTGACCCTGGTCAGTGTCGATGACCACATCGTCGAGCCGCCGTCCATGACCGAATTCATCCGTGACCGCGTGCCCGCCAAGTTCAAGGACCGCGCGCCGCGCGTGGTGCGCCGCGACGACGGTACCGATGCCTGGCTGATCGAGGGCCAGGAGATCCGGACGTTCGGCCTCAACGCCGTCGCCGGGCGCCCGAAGGAAGACTGGGGTTCGGACCCCAACACGTTCGAGCAGGTACGCCGCGGCACGTACGACGTGCACGAGCGCGTCCGCGATATGAACGCCAACGGCGTTCTCGCCAGCATGAACTTCTCCTCGTGGCCAGGCCTCGGCGGCCAGTTCTTCGTGACCAACTCCGACCGCGAGTTCTCCGCTGCGGTGCTCAGCGCCTACAACGACTGGCACATCGAGGAATGGTGCGGCGCCTACCCAGGCCGGTTCATCCCGCTCGCCGTGTCCGGCTTCGCCGTTGGCCCTGAGTTCATGGCGCGGGAGATCCGCCGGGTGGCCGACAAGGGTTGCCATGCCGTGTCGTTCCACCCCGAGCCGCACCGGTTCAGCGGGATGCCGGACATCCACGGTGATGAGTGGGACCCCGCCTACCAGGCGTGCGCGGACTCCGACGTCGCCATGGTCTTCCACTTCGGCTCGCAGCCGAACTTCATGCCGCGCAGCCCCTTCGACGTCATGATCCACACGATGCCGTTCGCCACCGGCATCTTCGCCAGCGAGCTGCTCTGGTCACCGATCCTGCGCAAGTTCCCGACGCTTCGGTTCGGCCTGGCCGAGGCTGGCATCGGCTGGATCCCGTACTGGCTGGAGCGAGCCGACATCACCTATCAGCGGCACCATGAGTGGACCCACCAGGATTTCGGCGACAAGCTCCCGAGCCAGGTGTTCCGCGAACGCGTCCTGACGTGTTTCATCGAGGACACCGCGGGACTGGAGATGCGGCACCACATCGGCGTGGACCACATCGCCTGGGAATGCGATTACCCGCACTCGGACGGCACCTGGCCGCAGTCGCCCGAGATCCTGATGAAGTCGCTGGACGATCTCGCCATCCCTGACGACGAGATCGAGAAGATAACCTGGCAGAACGCCTGCGAGTTCTACCGCTTCGATCCGTTCGCCCACATTCCGCACCAGCAGGCGACCGTCGGCGCGCTGCGGGCGCAGGCAACCGACGTGGACACCAGCCTGCACTCACTCACGGCCGAGGAGACGCACGTCAATATCCTCGAGCAGATGAAGCTGATGGCACGCAGCCGGACGGCCTCGTAGGCAACGGCCGGGGATGCGTTCAGCGGCAGCCCCGGCAGCGAACGCATCGTTCCGTCAGCCCAGGATGCCCACCAGCTCAGCCCAGGATGCCCACCAGTTTTGTCTCGGTGTAGGTCTCGAAGCCCTCGATGCCGTTCTGCCTGCCGATCCCGCTCGTCTTGTAGCCGCCGTAGGGGGCGTCCGCCCCGTACCACACGCCGCCATTGACCGAAATGGACCCGGTGCGGACGCGGCGCGCGATGGCAAGCGCTCGATCAGCGGACGCGGCGAAGACGCCGCCCGACAGGCCGTAAGCGCTGTCGTTGGCGATCCTGATCGCATCGTGGTCATCGTCGTAAGCGATGACCACGGCGACCGGGCCGAAGATCTCCTCCTGAGCGATGGTCATCGAGTTGTCGACATCGCCGAACAAGGTCGGTTCCACGAAGTAGCCCTTGCTGAACTGGGCGGGACGGTGACCGCCCAGGAGGAGCCTGGCGCCTTCCTCGACGCCTTTACCGATGTAGGACATCACCCGGTCGCGCTGCTTCGCGCTGATCTGCGGACCCTGGAGGATGCCCGGGTCGGTCGGGTCACCGTACGGCATGTTCTCCATGACCGCCGTCAGGATCTCGACGCCCTCGGCATAGCGGGAACGCGGCAGCAGGATCCTGGTCTGCAACGCACAACCCTGCCCGCCGTGCATGCACACGGCACCGCCGGCCATCGGCAGCACCGCGGCCAGGTCGGCGTCGTCGCAGACGATCATCGCCGACTTCCCGCCGAGTTCGAGGAATACCCGCTTGAGCGTGGCGGCGCCCTTCTCCATGATCCGCTTGCCGGTCACCGTCGATCCGGTGAACGAGATCAGGTCGACCCGCGGGTCCAGCGTCAGGTCCTCGCCCACCAGGTGGTCAGACGACGTCACGACATTGACGACGCCCGCCGGGATGTCCGTCTGCTCGGCGACGAGCCGGCCGAGCCTGGTGGCGTTCCACGGGGTGTCCGGCGCGGGCTTGATCACCACCGTGTTGCCCGTGGCGAGGATCGGCCCGAGCTTGTTCGACGTGACCTCGAACGGATAGTTCCACGGGACGATCGCGCCGACGACGCCTTGCGGCTCCTTGACCACCATGCGGCGGCTGTGCATGCCGAACGCCTCCGAGTCCGGCAGCGGCCGCTCCCAGGCGAACTCGTCGATGTACCCGGCCGGCCAGCGGAACGCGTCCGCCAACGGCGTGTCGAGCTGCGCTAAGTAGGTGACCATGACCGGCGTGCCGACCTCGGCCACGAGCTCGGCACGCAGCTGCTCGCGCTCAGCTTCTACCGCCTCCTGAAGCTGTTCCAGGCAGCGCTTGCGGAACGCGCGATCCGCGGACCAGGAGGTTTCGTCGAAGGCACGCCGGGCCGCAGTGATCGCGCGGCCCATGTCCTCGTGACCGCCGTCGGCGACCTGACCGAGAACCTCCTCGGTGGCCGGGTTGATGTTGTCGAACTGCTGTCCCGACGCCGCCGTGACTAGCTCACCGTCGATGAGCATCCGCGCCTCCGGCGTGAAGGAACCGACCTTCGTCGAGATCACTGGCACGCTGCCTCTCCCTGCGTTCAGGCGCCGACGCCGGCGCGTCCCGGCTGACTGGCCATTGCCGCCAGTAGTACCGGAAGGTTCACAGTTGTGGCAAGCTTATGGCCCGACAGATCGTCAGCGGGGAATTCATGTACGCGATTCGACATCAACACCAGCATAAATTACAGCGCCGAGATCGAGGCGGCTGCGCACCGGGCACGTCTTCGGTTACCTGGCTGTCATTCCTCGGCGAGAGCCTGCGGTCCAGCCAGCCGGCCGAGCAGCCTGGCGAGAAGGACCGCGGCCAGGGTGCGCGTCACGGGTACCTGCGGTAGATCGGCCCCCTGATAGGGTATCCCCATTCCTCGGTGAACGTGACCCAGAAGTGGTACGAGATAACCCAGATCTCCATCTCGGCATTGATACGGGAACCGTGGCGATCGTATTCCTCGTAACGCCGGCCGTAGGTGTACGCCGCAGTGCCCGCTCGCGACGTGCTGGCCGTTACCGGGTCTGATGTTCCCTACGGGACCGAGGTTCTGGAGAATGCGGTGAAAGATGTCTGGAACAAGCCAAATTCTAATCATAAGCTGTTGCTGACCCAATCTCTCCTGATACGGGCTTCAGCCCAAGGACTTCCTCGTAATTAGCGAGCCCCACGTTGGCGGGCTTATTGCGGAGCACGCAGTTAACATTGAGGCGCGCGGTGATCCTAGGTCAGCTCTTTCCCATCCCGTCGGCGACAGCATGCCGTCGATCAGCTGGAGGCCGTCAGCCTTAAGATCCGACGCCTTCAATACACCCTCCAGTCTGAATTGATGGCGGAACGTTCACTCGTCAGAGATCTCCCACCAGTCAATGCTCCAGTTATTAATGTTGACCGGCTCACCGGACTTCAGGCCGAAGTCTTCAGCATCGTGCCTGACCCGCTGCCGGTGTTGTCATTCAGCCAGCCCCACAGCTTCAGGTGCGCGTCCGTGATCGTGGACCCTGCCGGGATCTGCGAGGACAAATCCGGGAAGCTGAACACCGACCGGGTCACCCCGTACGTCGCGGAGTTGTCGCCCACGTC
>DATLSX010000129.1:0-6392 GCA_035533915.1 Streptosporangiaceae bacterium | reverse complement strand
TCGGGCGTATCGGGCACATCGGCACTACATCAGAGCCGGCCCTCCGTAAGCAACACGCCACACTGGGCCGGCCGGCAAAGTTTCCTGGCACCTGCTCAACTCGCCAGTCGACACGACGCCGAAGGGACGTGAATGCTTACGACTCAAGGTAAGCATTCATCCCTGAAGGAGCGGGGCCGTGTCAAGGGGGCTTTAAAGGGGCTCTGGGGGGTTCGACGCTGCGGTGCGTCCCGGCCCGCGGGCATACGGCACCGAGACCGCCGGAGGCACGACCAGGTGCACGCAGGCACGCCAGGTGCCGCGTGGCCCCGCGATCAGCGGCTGACCGCAGGCCTGGCACGGCTCGGCCGTCCGGTACGACCGGCGCGGTTCTGACGGCGGTTCCCAGGTCAGCGGCTCATCCGGGCGGATAGCCGATACTGTGGCGAGCCCGTGCCAGGAGCCGCTTTGCCCGGCCACGATCGCGACGCCGGGGGTAGCGGCGGGGATGGCGCGGGCGGCATCGAGATCGCCGAGAGTCATGGTGGCGGTCTCGGGATCGTTGACCCGGTGGCAGACACGCCCGGAGAGCTGGGCGCGCAGGGCAGTGATGCCGAGGCCGAGGTCCGAGCCGATCCGCTGCCCGGACACGACCAGGTACACCCCGAACGCCCGGCCGAGCTGAGCGACCCGCAGCAGTCCGGTCGCGGTGCGGGCGGCTCGCTCTTTCTCGGATTTGTCGGCGATCAGGAACAGCTCGGCGACCTCATCGACCAGGACCACGACCGGTGCCGGCCGCAGGTGTCCGGGCAGCCGCCAGATGTCTCGTGCCCCGTACTGGCGGCACAGGTCCATCCGGGCTGTTAGGAGCTGGGTCAGGTCATCGAGCAGGCGGCAGCTCTCGGCCCGCGTGGTCGCGAGCGCAGACAGCCGTGGTGCGTAGGGCGTGAACTCGACGCCGCCCTTGAGGTCGAGCCTAATCAGGGCAACGGGCTGCGGCGCGAGCGCGGTGATGATGGCATTGGCCAGGTTCGACTTGCCGGACTTGGTTGCGCCGGCGTTGAGCCAGTGCGGCACGACGCGGAAATCGATCACCCGCGGCTGCCCGGTCTCCAGCAGCCCGACCCGCACCGCCAGCAACTCCCCCGCGCCGGGAGCGATGTCGACACGGACGAGCGGATCGGTGCGGGTGGCCAGGAGCCGGACCCGGCCCGGCGATGAAGCGGTGACGCGGACAGCGTGTACACGCCAGGCATGGGCGAGCTGCTCGGCGGCGCGGGCGTAGTCGGCGGGGACTTGGCCCTCCCGCAGCCGGACCCGTACTGACCACGACCGGAACCGCATCGAGGGTCCATCGCCAGCGGCGACGTTGCAACGCCAGCCCGCACGACGCGGTGACGTGTATCCACGTCAGCCGTACACGAGATGCCTTGGCCGGGAAGCCGACCAGGTACCAGAACGATGTGGGGAACATGCGTGCCCAGGCGGGCACCCTGGCCGCCGCGGCGGCCAGGGCACCCAGCACCAGGATTAGCAGGGAATGGGACATCGGACTCACCCGGCTATGCGGCCTTGGCCGTGCTGGCCGGGTGATGGCGTCGGCGCGGTAGGCGATGCCCCACCGGGCCTCGCCGTTGCGGGTCTGCTCCCAGACGAACCCGACCAGCCCGGCCGGTTCGACGACCTGGCCGACCTTGACTTGCGGTTCGCCGGAGACGCTGACGTTGACCAGTTCGACCCGCCCGGAGACATCGGCGGCGGACAGGCCGACCTGGTAGACCGTCTGGCCGTTGCGGTCGGTCTTGACCTCCCCGGTGTGCTGGGACACCAGGCGGAGCCGGGGATCGGTCACGACGACGAACGTCAGCCGTGATACGTCGACAGGGATAGGGATATTGCGCATGGTGGTGCTTCCTCTCGTCCGGCCCAGCGCGGGCCGCAGGTGGTTGACGGAGGCGCGCCAGAGAACAGGCGCGGTAGCATCAGAGCTTGTATAGACGAGTAGGAGACTAGAAGTCAAGCGCTAGCGGGCGGGGAGGGTGTAAGCGAGCACGTAGGCATCGGACGCCATGATGGTGTCGCAGACCTCGACGGCGCGGCCTTCGGTGTCGTAGGCGGTGCGGATCAGGTGGAAGACCGGGACGCCGGGGGCCAGGCGCAGGGCGCGGGTCTCGTCTGGCATGGGCATCCGGGCGCGGACTTCCTCGTCGAAGTGATCCAGCGTGTGCCCGGCTTCCTCCAGGCGGGCGTAGATGCCGCCAGGCCCGGTGTTCGGCTGCTCGATCGCGGTACCGCGGACGATGTCCAGCGGGATGTTGGAGACAGCGGTCTCGACCGGACGGCCGTCGAGGAGGTAGCGGCGATGCCGCGCCAGCACCTTGCGGGTAGTGCCGAGCCTGGTCGAGATGTCGCGGGAGGGGCGTTCCTCGCGGATGATGATGCTGTCCACGCTCGGCGTGCTGCCCGCCTGCTCAGCTTCGGCGATGAACGCGGCCTTACCCAACTCGCGGTTGCGGCGGGCGAACCGGTCCGAGGCGAGCCGCCGCACCGGGGGCCGGGGCCGGACGAAGACGCCCCGGCCGTGCTCGGCGATGACCAGACCCTCGGACTGGAGTACCTGGATGGCGTGACGTACGGTCATGCGCGCGACGCCGTAGTGTTCGACGAGCATGGTCTCGGACGGGATCTGCTCGTTCTCGGCCAAGAGGCCCTTCTCGATGGCGTCGCGCAGGTGGTCGGCGATCTGTCGGAACACCGCGCGGTCGCTGGTCGGGTCGAGCGTGCCGAGAACGGCAGCTAGATCTGCTGGCACGGATACTCCTCGGCTCGTCTATATGTGTAATCTGCTGGGGAAACAGTAGCGTCGGGAGGGGCCGGATCATGGCGGAATCGGCACGCCACTCGGTGAGCGTCGCCGCCGTGGTGGTCGATGACCAGAACCGCGCGCTGCTGATCAAGCGAGCGGATAACGGTCACTGGGAGCCGCCGGGCGGCGTGCTGGAACTCGGTGAGGACATCCTGGCAGGCCTGCGCCGCGAGGTCGCCGAGGAAACCGGCCTCCAGATCGAGCCATCGGCGCTGACCGGCGTCTACAAGAACATGCGCAAGGGCATCGTCGCCCTGGTGTTCCGCTGCCACCAGACGGCCGGCAGTCCGGCCGAAGCAAGCGAGACCGCCGAAGTCCGTTGGGCCAGCCGCGACGAAATCGCAGACCTCGCCGACCCCGCATACGCGGTGAGAGTGCTCGACGCCCTTGACAGCGCTGCCCCGCCGGCGATCCGTGCGCACGACGGCGTTCAACTCATCTAGCTGACCGGAGGACAATTGCCTGCTCACTGCCATCATTCAACTTCCCTAGACGAGTAGATAACTAACGAGATACGTTACCGGATCTTCACCCGAAAAGGAAGCCCCATGCCGCCATCAGCTCCCGCGTCGGCCCGGACACCCACGTTCCGCCGCGCCTATCCCGCCAGCGCCAGCCAGATCCGCATCGTGCGGGCCGACCTGCGGGCATTACTCGACGGCTGCCCCATTGCCGCCGAGGCCATCCTCTGCGCCTCCGAGCTGGCTGCCAACGCCGCGCTGCACAGCGAGTCCCGCAAGCCCGGTGGAACCCTCACCGTCAACGTGGCCATCCGCGCCAGCGACTATGTGCGGATAGAAGTCGATGACGGCGGCGGCCCGTGGGCAGAGCCGGCCGCCGACGCTGACCGGCCGCACGGCCTCGGCATCATCGCCACCCTGGCCAGCAGATGGGGAATCACCGAAAGAGACACCGGCCGGACTGTCTGGGCGCAACTCGACTGGCCAGCCGGATGACCGGCGCGCTACCCGAGCAGGCAGCTCAGGGCACAGGCAACAACGCGCCGCCAGGTCCGGCCGCAAGACGTCGCCGTCTCGGCGCCAATCTACGGCGCCTGCGCGAAGCGCGGTCGCTGCGGCTGCAAGACGTCGCGGCCCGCCTGGACCTCGCGGCGAACACCCTGTCCCGGATCGAGACCGGCAAGGCCCCGACCAGGACCAGCTACCTCATCGCCATGCTCGACCTCTATGGCGTAGTTAATCCCGGGCAGCGCAAGCTGCTAACGGACCTGGCGCGGGACGGACAGGGCACTAGCTGGTGGGCCGCCTACGATGACCTGCTGCCTGCGGGGGCAGGCCATTACCTGGACCTGGAAGCCGCCGCTGCGCAAGTACGCGCCTTCGCAGCACAGGCCGTGCCTGGCCTGCTCCAGACCGCGGACTACGCCGCTGCCGCGATCCCGGCGACGGTGCCCAGCCTGACCGCTTCCGGAGTCCGCCAGCTCGTCGCGCTCCAGCTCCGCCGCCAGGAGATGACCCGCAACAGCAAGCAACGGCTGCTCGCGATCCTCGATGAATCGGCCCTGCTCAGATCGATCGGCACGGCGCGCACCATAGTCGGTCAGCTACGGCACCTGCTCGCGGCGACCGCCGACCCGGCCGAACCCGACATCGCCTGCTGCGTCGGCCCCGGCGGCCAGGTCATCACGCGCTGCGGGGACGTACGCGCCGTGCAGAGCACATTCACCCTGCTGGCCCGCGCGGCCATGTCCCCGGCCGACTCAACGCACCTGATCCAGAACACAGCTACGCGCTGGGAACGGCAGGCTACCTATGAACACTGAACTGCCCCGCAGGCCACAGCCCCTGCCGCACAGCTTCAACCTGGCCAGGCTGCTGCATGACTACGCCGACCGGTGGGAAATCGAGCGAGTCGAGCGCAGCACCGAATGGGTCGCCGCGGCCGTAGTGGACGTCGGCGGCGGTGTGCAGGGCGAGGCCGGAGAACGGTGCTCGTTGTTGTACCAGGTGAAGAAGTCCTGGCACCAGGCCCGGGCTTGCTGGATGGAGGCGAACCGGGCCGGGAATGACGGCCGGTATGTGAGGGTTTTGAACTGGCTTTCCGAATAGGGGCCGGTCAAGGGGCACACGTGGGGCCGGCTGTGGCACTGGGTGACGCCGGGGTCGGCGAGGAGGAACGTGACGGGCTTGGAGGTCATGGAGCTGCCGCGGTCGGCGTGGATGGTGAGCTGGTCGGGGCTGATCCGCTGTTTCGCGCAGTGGCGGCGATCAGCTTCTCCGCCAGGGCGGCGGATTCGCAGGACGCGACTACGTCCATTTCGCCGGGCCGTGGAGCTTGGTGATGTCCCAGCTCCAGACCTGGTTCGGGCCGTCGGCCCGCGGTCCGGGCTTGACCTTGGCCGGGTGGGTGGCCTGGCGGCGGCGCTCGCGGACCTCGCCGGCGCCGCGCAGGATCCGGTAGAACGTGGACGCCGACCCCAGGCAGGTGCCCTCGTCAAGCAGGACCGCTCAGGCCTCCTCCGGGGAGAGGCCGGCGAACCGGTCGCTGTGCAGGACGTCCAGGACCGCCTGCCGCTCGGCCGGGGCCAGGGCGCGGGGCTGGGCCCGGTCGCTCTGGTGCGCCGGCTCACGACGCGGCGGCACCGGGGTGACCCGGTGCCGCCGGTACCAGGACGCCTGCGAGGTACCCGTGGCCGCGCACGCCGCCCGGGTCCCGATCCTGGGCGCCAGTTCGGTGACCGCCGCGTCCGTGGCGGCGTTCACTTCGTCTCCGTGTCCGCGCTCCCGGAGAGAGTCTCCAAGAGCGCCCTGTAGTTCTGACTGCACTCCGACCACGAAGCGAGCTTTGGCCAGCTCCTGCTCCAGCTGCTCTTTCTCCCTGGTCAGCCGGGCGATCCGGGCGTCCCTCGGATCAGTGGGCGGGCGGCGGCCTGAGCCCCGCCCCAGGGTGCACTTGCAACGCGAACGGACACACCTGCACGCCGATTGCACTGCATCGGTACGGTGGTAGTGGCCGCACTACCCGCCAGATCGGGAGCCGGCCCCCGAGACCGGCTGGCGCACGTTCTGTGCTGCGGCTTGACGACAGCCACCGACTACCGATCGCGCCCGCCGAGCACCACTCACGCTGCGCCGATTCACCGATCAGGATTTTTGCACGGCCTGCAGAGCGGAAGGTCGGCGGTTCGACTAGGCGCTGACCACCAGTGGGACAGGCCCTACCGGCTGGACAACCAAAGGTTACCGATGCGAGCGTTCGGAGATACGCTGGCATCCAGGGAGTAGGCTGCCGCGCGTGAGTGGGCAAAACGCGGAACGTGAGGCGGCGGTCAGGGCAGTCACAGAGCATGGTTGGGCAGTGGCCAGGGAGACCGCGAGGGGTTACTACGTGATGCGTTGTACCTGTGGGCGGCACCAGACGACGATGCACAAGACACCCCGGCTAAGTAACGACGTGGTGCACAAATAGCCGATCGCAGGCGAAGCATGATCAGCGCGGCGTGTCGGTGCTCGGATCGTGAACGGCCGCACAAGATCATGAGTCGGTGTCTAATCGATCATGGGCTCGTGCGGCCTTGAGTCATTCT
>DATLSX010000128.1:0-17191 GCA_035533915.1 Streptosporangiaceae bacterium | reverse complement strand
TCTCCTCGACGGGCAACGTCATGATCGTCGGGCTGACCTCGCGCACGCTCAGCCAGGTCGACCTCTCGGTGCTGGCTCGCTGGACCATCGTGCCCCGCCTGCTCGGTGTGGCGGGGGTGGCCGAGGTGGCCACCTTCGGGCAGGCGGACCGGCAGCTCCAGGTGCTGATCACGCCCTCCGTGCTGGCCGCACACCACATCACGCTCGGCCAGGTCATCGGGTCGGTCGGCAACTCCCAGCTGGTCACACCCCTGAGCTACCTGCAAGGTTCCACGCCGGGCACCGGTGGGTTCCTGGAAGACCCCAACCAGCGGATCACGATCCGG
Source organism: Streptosporangiaceae bacterium (assembly GCA_035533915.1). Lineage (GTDB taxonomy): Bacteria > Actinomycetota > Actinomycetes > Streptosporangiales > Streptosporangiaceae > Chersky-822. The sequence goes on along the minus strand of DATLSX010000128.1, from coordinate 16,865 downwards.
CACATCCTGCCGTTCGGCACGCCGGCCAACCTCGGCCAGGTGCCTGTGGCCGAGGTGCACAACAAGCCGGTGCTGCTGGGCAGCGTGGCCACGGTCGTGAACGGTCATCAGCCGCTCATCGGCGGCGCGCAGGTCCGCGGCCAGGCCGGCCTGATGCTCGTCATCCAGAAGCTCCCGTCCGCGAGCGTGCCAGCGGTGACCAAGGGCCTGGACGCGGCGCTGGCCCAGCTGAAGCCGGGCCTGCCCGATGTCACCATCGACGCGTCGCTGTTCCGGCCGGACAGCTACCTGGCCAGCGCGGTCCGCACCATGCGGCTGGCCCTGATCGTGGTCATCGTGCTGGCCGCGCTGGCGCTGATCGCCCTGCTGCTGAACCTCCGCCTCGCGTTCCTCGCCCTGGCCGTGATGGTGGCGTCGCTGACTGCTGCCACGCTCGTGCTCTACCTGCTCGGGTACACCTTCAACTCGCTCGTCCTGCTCGGGCTCCTGCTCGCGCTGGCGGTCGTGGCCGACGACGCGGCTGGCGGCGCCTACCACCTGATGGGCGCGCTGGCGGCTGGCCGGGCCGCTGACCCGCGGCCATCGGCCGCGGGGCTGGCGGTGGCGGCGTATCGCGATTTCCAGGGAGTTCTCGCCACCGCGTCGCTGTGCGCGGTGGTCGCGGTCGTCCCGCTGTTCGTATCGAGCGGGCTGACCGCGGCCTTCCTGCGCCCGATGGTGCTGGCCTTCGCGCTCGCGGTCGTGGTGTCCATGGCCGCGGCGCTGACGGTCAGCCCGGCACTGGCGGCGGTGCTGTTCGCCGCCGGCAAACGCGAGCCGCGGGGCATGGCACTGGCCCGGCCGCTCCAGCGGGGCTGCGCCAGAGCGCTCCAGGGCGCGCAGCGTGTCCCGGCCTGGCTGCTGCTGGTGGTCGTGCTGGCCGGGCTCGGCGGCCTGATCGCGGCGGTGCCACGGCTGCATCCCGGCCAGCCGGCCTTCACCGACCGCAGCCTGGTGGTGGACTGGACCGGCGCGCCCGGGATGGCGCTGCCCGAGATGAACCGCATCACCGGCATCGCCACCCGCGAGCTGATGGCGCTGCCGTCGGTGCAGGACGTGGGCGCGGCCCTGGGCCGCGCGGCCTCATCGGAGCAGCCGGTCACCACCAACTCCGGCCAGATCTGGGTCACGATCAGGCCCGGCGCCAACTACGGCCGGGCGGTAGCAGCGGTACGGTCGATCGTCTCCGGCACGCCGGGCATGGACGGCACGGTCGGCACGTACGAGAGCGCCAGCATGGGCGGCGCGCTGCTCGCGGCCTCCCGCACGGCGGTCGTCCGCGTATACGGCCCGGACCTGACCGGGCTCACCCGGCTCGCGAGCCAGGTCAGGTCGGTCATGGCGAAGGTGCCCGGGGTCGTGTCGCCACACGTCCAGCTCCCGGTCGGGCAGCCGGCGATCGACGTCGAGGTCAACGTCCTGAAGGCGAGGCTCGTCGGGCTGACGCCAGGCACGGTCCGGCGGGAGGCGGGGACGCTGCTGTCCGGGCTGACGGTCGGCAACTTCTTCCAGGAGCAGAAGGTCTTCGATGTCGTGGTGTGGGGCGCACCGGCGGTCCGCGGCAACCTGACGAGCATCGACAACCTGCTGATCGACACCCCCAGCGGCGGCCAGGTGCGGCTGGGGGACGTGGCGACGGTCGCCGTCTCCCAGCAGCCGCAGGACATCAGGCATGACGCCACGTCCGCTTATCTGGACGTCACCGCGCAGGTCTTCGGGCGGAGCGTGGCATCGGCGGACTCTGCCATCGCGAGTGCGCTGCACACGATCGCTTTCCCGCTGGAGTACCACACCGAGCTCCCGGCCGCGGCCTCCGGCGGGACCTCGCGGCCCGCGTTCGTCAGCTACCTGCTCGCCGCACTGCTCGCCATCGTGCTGCTGGTCCAGGCCGCGTGCCGCAGCTGGCGGCTGGCCTGGCTGGTGCTGGCAGCGGCGGTGCTGCCGCTCGCCGGGGCGGCCGTCACGGCCCTGGTGATCGGCGCGGACTCGCTGGGTGCGGCGGCCGGGCTGATCGCCGTGCTGGCGATCGCCCTGCGCCAGGCGATCGCGCTGGCGGCCCGGATCCGCTGCGGCCACGCCGCCGGCGACGGCGAGCTGACCCCCGGCCTGGCCGCCACCGCGGCGGGCGAGGGTGCCGGGCCGGTCATCGCCGGCGCCGTGATGACCGCGGTCATGCTGGTCCCGTTCATCGTCATGGGGGACGTGGCCGGGAACGAGCTGGCGCACAGTGCCGCCGCCGTGATCCTCGCCGGGCTGGTCATCGCCACGCTGGTGAACGTCTTCCTGCTGCCGGCCGCGTATCTGGCGGCGGGGCCCAGGGCGGCAGTGGCGGAGCACGAGGAGCAAGCGGAATCCGGCGACCTGGCCTGGGCCGCGTCAGCATCCGGCCAGGATCTGTAGGAGGGGCGGTTCCGTGCACCGAACGAGGCCACGGGTGGCGTCAGCGCTGCTCATCTCAGTCTTCGCCATTCCCGCTCTGGCCGGGTGCGGCAGCGGCTCGCCCGCCCCGGCCCGCCAGATCCCGCCCGCCAGGATGGAGCGTGCCGGGAATGGCGGTGTGCTCAGCGTGGTGCTGACCCCGCTGGGCGCGCGCCGCATCGGAATCCAGACCGCACCCGCCGTGGCGCGTGGGAAGAAGATCCTCGTCCCGTTCCAGGCCCTGCTCTACGAGCCCGATGGGCGCACCGTCGTCTACACCCGGACCGGGGCGGACACCTACACCAGGCAGTTCATCACCGTTGCTGCCATCAGCGGCGATCAGGTGGTCGTCAGCCAGGGCCTGCCGGCCGGGGCACAGGTGGTCACCGTGGGCGCCGAGGAACTGCTCGGCGTGCAGAACGGCGTCGGCGTCCAGACATGACGCACCACGCCGGCTGTGCCGTGCCGATGGCCCACGCGGAGAGGTGAGCGGTGCGCTGGATCATCGCCACCAGCCTGAGATTGCGGTACCTGGTCATCGGCTTCGCCGCCATCCTCATGTACTTCGGTGCCCAGACGCTCGGCCATCAGAAGATCGACGTGTTCCCGGAGTTCGCGCCGGTCTCGGTCGAGATCCAGACCGCCTGCCTGGGGCTGTCGCCCAGCGAGGTGGAGTCGCTCACGACCGTGCCGCTGGAAGCAGCCCTGCAGGGCGTCCCCGGCGTGTACGACGTCCGGTCTGACTCCGAGCCCCAGCTCTCCGCTATCTACCTGTACTTCCGCTCCGGCACCGATGTGCTGCAGGCACGGCAGCTGGTCCAGGAACGCCTGCAGACGACGGCGCCGACCCTGCCAACCTGGTGTGACCCGCCGCAGATGTACCCCATCGTGTCCGCCACCAGCCGGGTCATGCAGATCGGGCTGACCTCCCGGACGGTCTCCGCACTCGACCTGTCGATGATCGCTCACTGGACGATCAGGCCCCGCCTGCTGGACGTCCCCGGTGTCGCCAACGTGGCGATCTGGGGTGAGCGCCCTCAGCAGATCCTGGTGGAGGCCAGCCCGGCGGAGATGGCCAAGCGCAGCATCACGCTCGACCAGCTCATGTCGGGCACCGCCGACGCCGTCGACACCGGGGAGCTGAAGTACGTCACCGGTGCCGCGGTCGGGTCGCTCGGCTTCGACGAGACCGCGGACCAGCGGCTGTACCTGCGCAGCATCCAGCCGATCAGGACCGCGAGCCAGATGGCCGGTGTCCCGCTCGCCAAGCGGCGCAGCCAGACCGTGCGGATCGGGCAGGTGGCCAACGTCGTCTGGGGCACCCCGCCGGTGACCGGTGACGCCGTCATCGACCGCGGGCCCGGCCTGATGCTCGTCGTCGAGAAATTCCCGGGCGCGAACACCCTGCAGGTGACCGCCGGCATCGACCACGCGCTGGCCGAGCTATCCCCTGGGCTGTCCGGCATCGGCATCGACTCGCACATCTTCCGCCAGGCCACGTTCATCCAGATGGCGATTCACAATCTCGGCCTGTCGGTGCTGCTCGGCTGCATCCTAGTCGTGTTCGTGCTGATCGCGTTCCTGTTCCAGTGGCGGGCGGCGCTGGTCAGCCTGCTGGCGATCCCGCTCTCCCTGGCCGCGGCGGCGATCGTGTTCGACCTGACCGGGTCGACGATCAACACGATGATCCTGGCGGGATTCGCGGTCGCGGTCGGGGTGGTGGTCGACGACGCGATCATCGACATGGAGAACATCATCCGGCGGCTGCGGGCCTGGCGGGCGGCGGGCAAGCGGGTAACGCCCCTGCGCCTGGTCCTGGCCGCGTCACTGGAAGTCCGGGTGGCGATCTTCTACGCGACGCTGATCAACATCGTCGCGGTGATCCCGGTCATGCTGGTCGGCGGCCTCACCGGCGCGTTCTTCGAGCCGCTGGCACTGGCCTACGGCATCGCCGTGCTGGCGTCGATGGCCGTCGCGCTGACCGTGACCCCGGCGCTCGGCCTGGTGCTGCTCTCCCGGGCTCCGCTCAAGCCGGCCGACCCGCCGCTGATCCGGGTGCTCAAGCGGGGCTACGGCGGGCTGCTCTCGCCGCTGCTGCACGCGGGGCGGAAGGGCTTCGTGGCGGTCCTGGCCACGGTCCTGGTCGCGATCCTGGCCGGGGCGCTGATCTACCCGCGGCTCGGCTCGGACCTGTTCCCGAATTTCAAGGAGCCGGACTTCCTCATGCACTTCGTGACCAAGCCCGGCACCTCGGTCACCGAGCAGGACCGCCAGGTGACGGCCATCCAGGACGAGCTGTTCAAGATTCCGGGAGTGGAGCACGTCGGCACCCACATCGGCCAGGCGCTGCTGGGTGAGGAGGTCAACGGCGTCAACTTCTCCGAGAACTGGATCAGCCTGTCGCCGTCGGCCAACTACCCCAAGACGCTGGCGGCGATCCGGGCCGTGGCCGCCAGCCACCCCGGGGCCTTCAGCGACGTGCAGACCTACCTGCACGAGCGGATCGACGAGGTGCTCACGGACGGCGCCACCGAAGACGTGGTCGTGCGCATCTTCGGCCCGAGCCTGGCCGAGCTGCAGAAGCTGGGGACCCAGGTGGCGGCCGCGCTCGGGAACGTGCCTGGCCTGGTCGACGTGCAGCCGGCCGCGCTGGAGTTCATCCCGGAGGCGGACGTCACCGTCAACCTGGCCGCCGCCAAGCGCTACGGCCTCACCCCGGGAACCATCCGCCGGGCCGCGGCCGTCATGATGGCCAGCGAGCCGGTGGCGGAGATCCCGGCCGACGGCAAGATCTACACGGTCTCGGCCTGGAGCACGCCAGCCACCCGCGCGAACCTGAACAGCCTGCGGGTACTGCCGGTCGACACCCCGAACGGCGGCCATGTGGCGCTCGGGAAGGTCGCCACGGTCTCGATCGTCCCCAGCCCCAGCCAGATCTTCCGCGAGAACGGCGACCGCAACACCGAGGTCGACGCGAACGTCAGCGGCCGCAGTCTCGGCTCGGTCACGACGGCCATCCAGGCCGCGCTGGCGAAGATCAAGCTCCCGCCTGGCTACCACACCGAACTGCTCGGCGAGGCCACCGAGCGGGCGGCGGCGCAGCGGCACCTGCTCTACTACGGCCTCGCCGCCCTCGCGCTGATCCTGCTCCTGCTCCAGGCGGCGTTCCAGAGCTGGCGGATATCCGCGCTGGAGTTCCTGACCCTGCCGATGGCGCTGGTCGGCGGGGTGATCGCCGCCTGGGCCCTGCTGGGCACGATCACGCTCGGCGCGCTGGTCGGCTTCTTCACCGTGCTCGGCATCGCCGCGCGCAACGGAATCCTCATGATCAGCCATTTCCGGCATCTGGAGGAGTTCGAGAACGAGCCATTCGGTCCCGGGCTGATCTTGCGGGGTGCGAGCGAGCGGCTTTCGCCCATTCTGATGACCGCGCTGGCCACCGCCCTGGCGCTGGCGCCGCTGGTCTTCTACGGCGACCGGCCGGGCCAGGAGATCGAGTACCCGATGGCGATCGTGATCCTGGGCGGGCTGCTCACCTCGACATTGCTGAATCTGCTCGTGCTGCCCGCCCTGTACCTGCGATTCGGCCGCGCCCGGCGCAGCGAGGCGGTGACCGGTGAGCCGGCCTAGACCCAATGCCGGGGAGTTAAGAGCCAGGCAGGGATGTCAAGCACCGGTGTCGGCGTGTCGTGGCCGCATGGCAACGGAGGTCCGGTAAGACGGGAGATCCGCGAAGATCAGACCGTATACGAGGACCTCCGTTGCGCTCCCAGTCTGCCATTGGTTCTGCTGTCACAGCCATCACCAGGACGATCACGGTGGCGGCGGGGGTGTTCGCCCCCGGCCACCTGGGAGAACTTACTCAGATCGTGCCGTTTGAGCTGGCGGACGCGGTGCTGGCCGAGGCCGGTGTGGTGCAGCGGCGGCTGCGCGTGCTGCCCTCACGGGTCGGGCTGTACTTCGTGCTGGCCATGTGCCTGTTCCCCGCCACCGGGTACCGGGGGGTGTGGGCGAAGCTGGCCGGAGAGCTGAAGGTGCCGTGCCCGGACCCCAGGGCGCTGCGGGACCTGCGGCGGCGGATCGGCGCCGCGCCGGTGAGAGCACTGTTTGAGCTGCTGGCCGGGCCGGTGGCCTGGCCGCGGATCCCGGGGGTGATGTTCGGCCGGTACCGCACGGTGGCCTTCGACGGGTGCCGTTCGATCAAGGTTCCGGACACGGCGCGGAACCGGGGCTGGCTGGGGAAGCTGAACGCCGCGCGGGGGGAGACCGGCTACCCGGTGATCCAGCTGATGACCCTGGTGGAGACCGGCACCCGGGCGCTGATCGGCGCGGTGTTCGGCACGCCCGCCGATGGGGAGCTCACCTGGGCGGGCAAGCTGGCGGGCCTGCTGGATGAGACGATGCTGGTGCTGATGGACCGCGGCTTTGACGCCGGGGAGTTCCTCGCCGGGGTCGCCGCCACGAAGGCCCAGTTCCTGGTGCGGCTGCGCTCCACCCGCCGCCCCCCGGTCCTTCGCCACCTGCCCGACGGGTCGTTCACCTCCCTGATCGGCGGGGTGAAGGTCCGGATCATCACCGCCAGCGTGACGGTCACCTGCCACGACGGCACCAGCTACGGTGACAGCTACCGGCTGGCCACCACCCTGCTGGACTGGCGGGCATACCCGGCCGGGGCGCTGATCGCCCTGTACCACGAGCGGTGGGAGCATGAGGTCGCTTACCTCGCCCTGCGGCACACCCTCCTGAACGGCCGGGTGCTGCGCTCAGGCGACCCGGCCGGCCTGGAACAGGAGATGTGGGCACTGCTCGCCCTGTACCAGGCGCTGCGGATCGCCGTCACCGACGCCGTCGCCACCGTCCCGGGCACCGACCCCGACCGGGCCAGCTACCAGATCGCCGTCGAAACCGCCCAGCTGCTGGTGACCAGCGCCCGGGGGATCCTCACCGGCACCACGGACCTGGCCGGCGACATCGGCCGCGCCGTCCTGGCGAACCTGCACGGGCCCCGCCGGCCCCGCGTCTGCGCCCGCAAGGTCAAATCCCCGCTCAGCCGGTGGAACAAGCACCCGCCCGGCAAACCCGCCAGATGCCTGCGGGTCACCAAGCTGACCGCCACCATCAGCAAGCTCAGCCAGCAAGATGCGACACGCCGCCGGCGATCCTTGACAACAACCGGCGGACCTTAACTCCCCGGCATTGCGATTAACTTCGAAGAGGCACTAAACAGCATTGGGCCCTGAACTGGTCTCAGATGTCCGGAAGTTAGCCGACTGAAGGCCGTGTGACCTGCGGTTACTTGTCGCTAATTTCCTTGCGGAAACTGTTAAATTTTCGCTAGGATAGTGGCATGACGCCTGCCGTCGCCGCGATCCTGGACGGGATGCCCGAGCCGAGGGACCTGCACCGTGTCACCGCCGATGGCACCACCTGGATCCTCGCCGGGCCGACGGCGCTGTTCAGCTATCCCGAGGCCGATGCCGGGATGCGGAACGTCGCGGTGGTGACGCTGCGGCAGCTGGGCTACCCAGGGCAGGCGGTGGCTGACCTGATGGGCCTGTCGGAGTGCTACGTGGCCACGCTGCGCGGCCGGGCGGCGCGGGAGGGCACTGCCGGGGTGGTGCGCCAGCCCGGCGCGCGGCGCAAGCTGACTGAGGCATCGTGGGCGGGGGCGCGGTCGTGGCGCGCCGCCGGGCTGGCGGACGCGGAGATCGCCCGCCGGCTTGGGGTGCACCAGTCGACGGTGCTGCGCCGCCTGGGCCCCCGCGACGCGCAGGAGGAGCTGCCGCGGCCCGGGCCGGAGGCAGCGCCCGGGCCGGAGGCAGCGCCCGGGCCGGGCGCTGGCGTTGTCCGGGCAGGCGGGGCCGGGCTGGCGCGCCCGGCTGCGGGCGGGAACTGCTCACCGGACGGGGACGCGCCGGCGGGCGCGGCCGGGCCGCGGGTCGCCGCGGGCAGCTTCTACTCCCGGTATGCCGGCGCGATGCTGCTGCATGCCTTCGCCAGCCGGGTGAATGCGGGCGCGATCCTGGCCGCGGCCGGGGACCGGGACGGGGTCCGGTTCGCCGACGTGGCGCTGCTGTCGGCGACCAGCACCTGCTTCGCGCTGGGGGCGGCAACGCTCGAGCAGTTCAAGCACCTGACCGGCGCCTGCGCCGGGCCGCTGGCCGGGCTGGCGGTGCTGCCGGGCCTGCGGACCCTGCGGCCCCGGCTGGCCGCGATCGCCGACGCCAGTGACCCGCTGGCACTGCAGGCCATGTTCGCCACGGCGATGCTGGCCGCCGATCCGGTCACCTCCGGCGTCTACTACGCCGGCGGCCACTTCGTCCCGTATGCCGGCGCGAAGCCCGTGGGCAAGGGCTGGAACAACAAGCGCGGCCGCGCCGGGCGGGGACACGCCGACACCCACGTCACCGCCCATGACGGCCGGGCAGTGTGCTTCGTCACCGGCGAGCCGTCCGGGCTGACCGTCACCTTGCCGCTGGCGCTGGCCGAGCTGAAGAGAGCCGCCCCGGCCGGGGCGGCGATCATGCTCGGGTTCGACCGCGGCGGCGCCTGCCCGCAGGTCTTCACCCACTGCCGGGAACAGGACGTGGACTGGGTCACCTACCGCCGGGCACCGCTGGCGGTCCCCGCGCGCCTGCCCGTGCTGACCACCATCACGATCGGCGGGAAGCAGCGTCAGGTCGCCTGGGCCGAGGAGATGGTGCAGGTCAAGGACTACGGCGATGCCCGGCAGATCACCCTGTTCGAGCACGGCCAGGTCGCCCTGCAGATCCTCACCTCCGATACCGGGGCCTGCCCGGCGGAGATCCTGTCCTGGCTGAAGTCGCGGTGGCGGGAGGAGAACTTCCTCAAGTACGCCTCGGACAACTACGGCACCGGCAAGATCTGCGACTACATCGCCGGGATCGAGGCCAACACCAAAGTGATAGATAACCCGGCCCGCAAGACCGCGAACGCAGCGGTCCGGCACGCGGAGAAAACCCTCGCCGCGGCCCGTGAGGACATGGCCGTCATGCTCGCCGACCCCGCCATCCCCGCCGCCGCCAAGAACGCGAAGCTCATCCCCGCCGCCGCCAAGACGATCAGCAGTGCCGAGCGCGCACTCGCCACAGCCCGGGCCGCCCGGGACAAGATCCCCGCGAAGCTGCCCGCCAGCGTCATCGACCCCCAAGCCCGGCGGGCGCTGCTGCGGACCGGCCGCCGCGGCCTGCAGATGATCCTGCGGCTGTTCGCGCACAACGCCGAGCACTGGCTGTCAAACCACCTCAACGCCTACCTGCGAGACGACCGCGAGTACCGGGCGATCACCCGCCAGACCATCATCCGGGGCCTGGCCGGCGTCATCACCTACACCCCCGCCGCGATCACCGTCGAACTCCAGCAGCCCGACGAGCCCCGCATCGCCCGCGCCCTGGCCCTGCTCCTGGACGAGATCAACGCCACCCCGCCCAGCCTGCCCGGCGACTCCCGGCCCATCACCTGCACACTCGCCGGCCAGCACCCCGTCAGCATTTAACAGCCGGCCCGCAACAACTTCCGGACATCTGGGTCTGGCCGATTCCGGCCATGTTACAGTACATCACATCGGGGTTGCGCTGGGCACCGGTTAACGTGGTAACGCAATCCCTTTCGAGTGGGCTGCCTTTCAGGTAGACTCGCGCCACACCATTAATTCCTTCGCCGCTCGTGAAACATCTGAATGAGCGTCAGCTCTGCGGAGCGAGTTCCAGCGTTTCAAGCCGTGGATCGGCGAAAAGTGCCGCGGCTGCAGCAGAACTGCAGCCAACCACCGTCGAGTCGTTATCGATGTCAGTTACTACCAGCCAGGCGCGATCAACTGACCACCATAGTGTTGGGCCCACTGGAAAATCACACGCGAGATCTATCGAACCCGCGACCAACAGAAACGAGTCGCCGTCAAGCGTGCCCCGCTTTATGAACGGAATGCTGTCCTGAATGCCATATCCATCCCAAAATGCAAAAAAGCATTGCGCATTAGACGAAGTATGTAGTCTCAGGATCTCCTTGAGCGCAGTACACGTGTCAGCATCCAGCCTGCCCTGATCCGGTTCGCCAAAGGGGAACGATTCCGTGCCAAGAGTGGGGCCGGCTATGACGCTGAACGATACCGAAGGGCTGAACTCCTGACCACTCCAATCCGCTACTTCTTTCCATCGGACTGTTCTTCCTTCTCCGGTCCGCTGATTCACTTGATAGGCTGGGTGGAACACGCGGACGTAGGCGTCGAATATAGCCGGGACCAAGGACCTTGTTGAAACTCCAAGGACAACCTTCTCGTTTATCCAGTCCAGAGCGATACCTTCTCCGGGCGAAATTCCGTCAGGCCAGAGCACAACATCACGACCTTGTGTAACAGTAGGCGGTCCAAACCAGCCCCACCTTGTCGTGGACAGAGTACGTTATCCCGTTGCTCTCAGTCGCGCTTGCAGTTATCGAGCCGAAAAAAGTGGTCTTGGCAGAGTAGTTGACGCAGCGACGCCATGCTCCCTGATTTAGCAATTCATATCTTCCTTTGTATCTTCCCCTTCTGGCCATGACAAAAGACTTATTCAAGCTATCGACCGTGTATCGCGCCTCCAGGCTGACTCCCCAGATGCTTCCACCGATCTTCCATAGCTCCATCGTTACCACTCCGTAGTCAGGTGCGACATGACAGGCGACTATCCCGCCGTTGACTTTGACCGCACCTCCACCTCGCACGCTGGTGGAGAAATGAGGCTGATCAACACGTGCGAGGCATCCATTGGGATCATAAAAATGGTAATCCATAAGACCGCTCGGGTCGCTGTGGAGAACGGGATTGCCTGACGTGTACTGATATGGCTCATGACTTACGCCGAGGAGGGGATCAACCGATAGGAATTGTCCTGTATTGGGGTCATAGTACCGGTTAACGAGGTAGATGAAGCCGGTTGGGTCAGTATAACCGCCGGCGTAGCCGAACGGGGTGGTAGCGCTGAGCCCGCCGGTGGTCTGGGGGTTACCCCAGGCGTCGTACCTGGTCGTGGCCGTGAGGTTGCCGGTGGCATCGATAGCGCCACGGACGGAACCGAGGAGATCAGCGCTGAGGTATGTGAGCGCACCGCTGGTGAGGTTGACTTGCTCGACGGGGCTGTAGCCGTTGGCGTAGATGTAAGCGTTGGCGCCGTCCATGATCATCTGGTCGCTGTTCCATACGTAGCCCTGCGTGGTCGCAGTTCCGCCGCTCGGCGTGATGGTGGTCGAGGCGCGATGGCCGGTGCCATCGTACGTGGCTGTGCTCATGTTCGCGCCGCTGTCGTTGTAAGCGGTGAGTTGCCCGGCGCCGTTCCAGGTGCCGGAGGCGATAGTGGTTGACCCTTGCGTGGCAGCAAGGCGCTGGCCGTCGGCGTTGTAGGTGTAGCTGGTGGTGGTGCCGGACAGGGCCGAGGTGGTCAGCTCGCCGACATTGTCGTACGTGGCGGTGGCGCCGGTGGGGGTGGTGGTGAGGTTGGAGGAGGCGTCGAACCCGTAGTTCAAGGTCGAACCGCTGCCGGGTGTCATGGACGTGACCCGGCTCTTGGCGTCGTAGGTGTAGACGGCTGGGGACAGCGGCGAAGTGGGGGTGTCGGTCTCGGAGAGGATGTTCCCGGCTGGGGCGTCGGTGTAGGTGAAGGACTGCAGAGTGGCGGTGCTGTTCTTCAGCGCGATCACAGACGGCATGTCGGTGCTGTCGTAGGCAGTGGTGATGGTGTCGCCGGTCGAGCCCAGGGCGGCGGAGTTCGGGAGTCCGTCGGCGGTGTTCCCGATGGTGATCTGGTTGCCATTGAAGTCGGTGACCGAGTTGAGCTGGTCGGCGTGGTCGTAGCCGTAGTTCACCGTATTCGTGGTCGCCCAGGTCGCGGCGGCGGGCAGTGGGTAGGTGAGGGTGGTGGTGTTCCCGTCGGCATCATAGCCGTAGCCGGTGGTCTGCCCGGCGCCGTTGGTGGTGGAGGTGAGCTCGCCGAACGGGTCATACAGGTAGCTGGAAGTTCCGGTGGCATCGCTCATCGAGGTCTTGCTGCCGTGGGCGTCGTAGGCGTAGGTGACGGAGTGGGCGGAGGATCCCGAGTAGCTGGCTGAGGCTGTCGCGTTCAGTGGAGTGTAGGTCCAGGTAGTGGTGATGCCGTTGGGATCGGTGCGGGTCAGGGTGTTCCCCACCGGGTCATAGGTGGATGTGGTCGTGGCGCCTGATGGCGCGGCCGCGGTGGCTGGGGCGGTGGTGGAGACCAGTTCCCCGGCGGAGTCGTAGCTGGAGGTGGTCTGGTAGGACGCCTGGGTGGGGTTGGCGCTGGCGGAAACCACCCACGGATAGGAAGTCTCGCACTGTGCGACTCCGGAGGTGTTGCCGTCCGGGTAGACGACAGAGGTCTGGTCGCCGTTGGGGTCATAGCAGTAGCTGACGGTTGCAGCCACAGACGTACCGAAGCCGGTGGTCTCCGACGACGGTCTTCCTGCCGAGTTATACGAATCGACAGTGACCTGGCTAGATCCGCCGTTGGCGGTGGGCGGGGCGGTCGTCTTGGTCAGGTTCCCGTCGCCATCGTAGATGTAGGTGGTGGTCTCGGAGCCGGTCTGCCCTGCCGGTGCCGGGGACGTCATCTGCGTCTTGTTGCCGTTGGCGTCGTAGGTGTACATGGTGGCATCCGCAGCCAGCGGTGTGCTCTGGTATCCCGACGGGTAGCTGGATGGGCAGGAGGCCGCGTTGAGGTTGCCCGCGGCCACGCCTACCGGCGGGACAGTTTCGGTGGTGTTCCCCGCACCGTCGTAGCAGGTGAGGGTGGCGTTGAGAAGCGGATCGCTGACCAAGGTCGCCTGGTCGTCGGCGTTGATGGTGGTACTGGTGGTGTAGCCACGGGCGTCTTGTGCCGTGGTCTGGTTGCCGTTGGCGTCGTACCCGTAGGACGTGGCGCGGGGGGTGACGGTGGCGCCGGTGCCGCCGGCCTGGGTGACCGTTGTCTTCTGCCCGTCAGCGTTGTAGGCGGTAGTGGTCGTGAAATTCCCCGCGTTCGCGCCGGCTAGGTTCCCGTCTGGGGACGTGGTGGCAGTCTGCTCCCCGTCACCGTCGTAGGTGTAGGTGGTGGTGGCGATCTCCGAGCCATTGCTGTCGGGGGTGGCCGAGGAGGTGAGATCCCCAGCGGAGTTGTAGGCGAGCTGGGTGATGACGCCATTCGCGTTGATGGTGGCGCACGGCAGCGACGCTGACGGGGGTGTGGCGTTGCAGGTGATGTTGGTGCTGCCCAGGGTGATGCTGTTGCCTTTGAACAGCTGGTAGGTGGTCTGGGCGTAGGAGGCGGTGGTGCCGTTCGGCGGGTAGACGCCGGTGGTGGTCCACAGCTGGTTGCCGTAGGTGTCGTACAGGGTCCAGGTGATCCCCAGCGGTGGGACCGACGATGGTGGGGTGATGGTCCCGCCCGGGAGGACCGGTGCCGGGCCCGGGGAGTTCGGGCAGGTGCTGGCTGTGATCACGGCGGAGGTGCAGTCTGGCTGGTTGAGGCTGGTGTACTGCTGGGTGGTCTGGGTGGGCTGGGGGTCGACGCCGTCGGGGGCGGTGGTGGTGACCGGGTTTCCGCTGGTGTCGTAGGTGGTGGTGGTGATGTTGCCGTTGCCGTCGGCGCTGGTGGTGACGAGCTGGGTGCCGGAGCTGGTATCGCCGTTGGTGACGGCCTGGTCGGGCAGATAGTCCTGCTCGGAGGTGAGTGTCGTGCCGGTCCAGGCGGCTTGGGCGGCCAGAGTGCCCTGGGAGTAGTCGTAGACGGTCTTGTTGCCGTCGGGGTCGGTGATGGTGGTGACGCCGTTGCCGGTGGAGGGGTTGAACTGGCTCCAGTCGTAGCTGGTCTGGTAGCCCATCGGGTCAGTCTGGGAGAGAACCCGGCCGGTGGCGTCGTAGGCGATGGTGGTGTGGGCGCCGGCGTCGGGGCCCCCGGTCTGGCCGTTGGGCCTGGTGATGGTCAGCAGGTTGCTGGCGTTGAGCGGGTTGCCGGTGGTGCCGGTGCCGTAGGTGTAGGTGGTGAGGTTGCCCATCGGGCCGGTGACCGAGGTGAGGTCGAACCCGGTGTAGGCGTAGGCCCATTGGCGGCCGAGCGGGTCGGTGACGGAGGTGACCACGTCGGCAGTGGTGCTGCCGGCGGTGGTGGTCTTGTAGCCGACGGTGAGGGTGCGGCCGCTGGCGGCGGTGATGGTCTGGCACCAGGTGGCGGTGGCGGGGCAGTTCCCTGATCCGGGGGCGGGGGTGCCGTAGGCGATGGTCAGGGTGTTCCCGGCGGCGTCGGTGATGCTGGTGAGGTTGCCGCCGGTGTTGTAGGTGTCGTTCTCGCCGGGCTGGGGGGTGAAGGTGAAGATGCCGGCGGTGGAGGTGTAGGTGAGGGTGGCGCCGATGTTCTGCGGGAGGGCGCAGTACTGGCCTGCGGTCACGTAGGGGGCAGTGCAGCCGCTGGACTGGGCGTAGAAGGTGACCTGGGCGCCGCTGGGCTGGGTGATGGTGATGCCGCCGGGGGCGGGGGACAGGGCGCTGGTGTAGCCGGGTGCGGGGGTGATGGTGGGTGCGGTGGCGGCGGTGACTTCGCGCAGGTGGTTGTTGTGGAAGTCGGTGATGTACATGTCGCCGGCGCCGTCGAGGGCGATGTTCTCGGCGGTGTTCATCAGCGCGCTGGTGGCCGGCCCGCCGTCACCGGAGCTGCCCTGGGTGCCGGTGGCCGAGCCGGCGACGGTGTAGATGTCGTTGGCGGTCATCGGCTGGCCCCACTGGGTGCCGTTGGCGACCGCGACTTCCTGGAACCGGTTGTTCGCGCCGTCGCTGATGTAGATGTTGCCGGCGGGGTCGACGGTGGCGTTGCCGGGGCCGTGCAGGTACGCGCTGGTCGCCAGGCCACCATCGCCGCCGATCCCCAGGTTCCCGCTGGCGTTGCCGGCGATGGTGTACATGTAGTACTGGGTCATGGACTGGCCGCGCTGGGTGCCGGTGGTGACCGGGACCTCCTGGATCCGGTTGTTGTCGTAGTCGGCGATGTACAGGTTCCCGGTGCTGTCCAGGCCCATGGCGCATGGGTAGTACAGGTACCCGGTGGTCGCCAGGCGGGCGTCGCCGCCGTGCCCGTTGTTGCCGGCCGCGTTGCCGGCGATGGTGTACACGTCCCCGGCGGTCATTGTCTGGCCGAAGGCCTGCCCGCCGGAGGTGAACACTTCCTGGACCCGGTTGCTGAGGGTGTCGGCGATGTAGATGTCGCCCTGGGCGTCCAGCGCGACCCCTTCAGGGCCGTTCAGGTCAGAGGAGGCCGCCGCCACGCCGTCGCTGCCCAGCCCGCATGTTCCCGACGAACTGCCCGCGACGGTGGACATCGTCCCTGAGGTGGACACTTTCTGGATGCGGCAGTTGTTGGTGTCGGCGATGTACAGGTTCCCGGACGCGTCCTCGGCGATCGACTCCGGGGAGCTCAGGTACGCCGAGGCCGCCGGGCCGCCGTCCCCGGAGTGCCCGGCTGTGCCCGTTGCCTGCCCGGCGATGGTGTAGACATCCCCGGCGGTCATCGCGATCCCGTACTGGGTGTGGGTGGTGGCCGCGATCTCCTGGATCCGGTTGTTCGCCGAGTCCGCGATGAACACGTCCCCAGCGGCGTCGAACACCTCCCCTTCGGGGGTGGACAGCCCAGCGGTGATCGCCGGGCCGCCGTTGCCGGTGGTCGCCAACGTGAACCCGCTGCCCGCGTAGCCGCTGATCGTGCCTGCCGTGCTGACCTGCCGGACCCGGTTGTTGCCGGTATCCAGCACGTACATGGTGCTCGGCCCGGCCGCGGCGCTCTGCGGGTCGCTCAGCTTTGCCGAGACCGCCGCCCCGCCATCACCGGAATAGCCGCCGCTGCCAGCCGATGACCCGGCGACGGTGTAGATGTCGTTGGCGGTCATGGCCACGTTCCACTCGGTGTGGCTGGTCCGCGCGACCTCCTGGATCCGGTTGTTCAGCGCGTCGGCGATGTACATCTGCTGGCCGTTGGCGACCTGGATCCCCACCGGGCCATCCAGCAGCGCTGACGTCGCCGCGCCGCCGTCCCCGCTGGTCCCCGCGGTGCCGTTCGCGTTGCCGGCGACGTTGTAGATGTCGTTGGCGGTCATCGACTTGCCCCACTGGGTTCCGCCCGCGGCGGCGACCTCCTGGATCTTGTTGTTCCCGGTGACCGCGATATACAGGTCGCCGGCCGTGCTGACCGCCACGCCTTCGGGCATGCTCAGCAGCGCCGAGGTCGCCGGGCCGTTCGCCCCGTTGTTCCCGCCGGTCCCGGCCGCGCTGCCCGCCACCGTGTACACGTAGTTGGCGGTCATGCTCTGCCCCCACTCGGTGCCGCTGGCGGCCGCGACCTCCTGGATGCGGTTGTTGGCCGCGTCGGCGATGTACA
>DATLSX010000127.1:0-17052 GCA_035533915.1 Streptosporangiaceae bacterium | reverse complement strand
CGCCGGGCCGCGCGGCACGAGCTCGCCGATCACCGGCGCGCCCGGCACCTCGCCGGCCACCAGGAGGCCACCAGAGGTCTGCGCGTCCGCGAGCAGCAGCAGGTCCTCCTCGGCGACGGTGCCGAAGTCGGCGTGCGGCGTCACCCAGTCCAGGTTCCTGCGGCTCCCGCCCGGCACGTAGCCGGCCCGCAGCGCGGCCCTGGCGCCGTCGATCAGCGGCACGGCGGCGTGATCGATGATCGCGGTCACGCCGCTGGACCGGGCCAGCTTGAACAGGTGCCCGAGCAGGCCGAAGCCGGTCACATCGGTGGCGCAGCGGATCCCCGCGGCGAGCGCCTGACGGCTCGCGTCCGCGTTCAGCGTCGTCATCACGGCGATCGCCTCGGGAAAGACCTCCCCGGTCGCCTTGTGCCGCGAGTTGAGCACGCCGATGCCGAGCGGCTTGGTGAGCGACAGCGGCAGGCCTGGCCGCCCGGCGTCGATCCGCAGCAGCGCCGCCGGGTCGGCCAGCCCGGTGACCGCCATGCCGTACTTGGGCTCGGGATCATCGATGCTGTGGCCGCCCGCGACGTGGCAGCCGGCCGCTCGGGCGGCGTCTAGGCCGCCGCGCAGCACCTGGGCGGCCAGGTCCGCGCTGAGCAGTTCCCGCGGCCACCCGAGCAGGTTGAGTGCCACCAGCGGCTCGCCGCCGACGGCGTAGACGTCCGACAGCGCGTTGGTGGCGGCGATCTGGCCGAAGGTGTAGGCGTCATCGACCACGGGCGTGAAGAAGTCTGCTGTCGCCACGATGGCCCGGCCCTCGCTGATCTGCACGACGGCGGCGTCATCACCGTGCTCGATGCCGATCAGCAGGTCTGGCGCCTGCTCCTGCGGAATCAGCCGGGCGACGGCCTCCTCCAGCTCGCCGGGCGGGATCTTGCAGGCGCAGCCGCCCCCGCGGGCGTACTGGGTGAGCCGGATGCTGCCCGTGCTGGGCATGGTGGCGGACATGGCTGAAACTGTAGGCAAAGCCGATTGAGCGGGACGCGTCGGCGGGCTGCCGACAGCAGTATGGTCCGGTCAGCACAGCTAACGGAGGTATGCCTTGACCGAGCAGATTCTTGAGCAGCGGGCCGCGACGCAGCGGGCGGCCGGCGGCCGCACGATCTGCGATCACCTGCAGTCGGCCGCTGAGCGCTGGGGTGACCTGCCCGCCTACGCCGACCGCGACGGCGGCCCCTGGCAGTCCATCACCTGGCGGCAGACCCGGGAGCTCGCGCTGCAGCTCGCGGCGAGCTTCATCGCGCTGGGCCTGCAGCCCGGCGAGAAGGTCGCGCTCATGCTGCCGAACCGGCTGGAGCATGTGCTGGCGGACCTGGGGGCGCTGCACGCCGGGGGAGTGCCGGTGACCTTCTACCCGACGCTCGCGCCCGGCCAGGTTGCCTACATGGCCGCGAACTGCGACGCCAGGATCGCCGTCCTGGACGGCCCGGCCGATCTCGCGCGCTGGCAGCCGGTGCTCGGGCAGCTGCCCGGTCTGCGGCACGTCATCGTGCGGGACTCGGACGCGTGCCCGCCGGGCCAGCCGTACCTGAGCTGGAGCGCCTTCGCCGCGCTGGGCCAGGGCCAGCCGCCCGAGGCTGCGCAGCAGGTAGCCAGCCGGATCGCGGCGATCAAGCCGGATGACCCGGTCACGCTGCTGTACACCTCGGGGACGACCGGCAATCCCAAGGGCGTCATCGTGACCCACGCCAGCGCCGCGTACGAGGTGGTGGCGAACACCGACTCGGGCAACGCCCGGCTGCACACGCGCTGGGTCTCCTACCTGCCGCTGGCTCATATCGCGGAGCGGATGTTCACGCTCTACCTCGCCATCTACAACGGCTGGCACGTCCATTTCTGCCATAACGCGTCGACCGAGCTGGTCGCCACGGTGGGTGACGTGAAGCCGACGGCCTTCTTCGGCGTGCCCAGGGTCTGGGAGAAGATCCAGGCCGGAATCCGGGCGCTGCTGGCGGCCGAGGCGGACGAGGGCCGGCGGGCGGCCGTGGCCGCCGCCATGGCCACGGGCCTGCGGTACGTGCAGAGCTGCCAGTACGGCCAGCACACCACCGATGAGCTGGCCGCCGAGTTCGCCGCGGCCGAAGAGGCGGTGCTCGCGCCGATCAGGTCGCTGCTCGGCCTGGAGGGCGCCGAGATCGTGGTCAGTGCGGCCGCTCCGCTGCCGCACGAGGTCGGCGCGTTCTTCGGCGGCCTCGGCCTGCGCATCCTGGACGTGTACGGGATGACGGAGACCGCCGGCGCCTTCACGGTCAACACCATGACCGCCTTCAAGCTCGGCACCGTGGGCCAGCCGGTGGCCGGGACCGAGGTGAAGATCGCGCAGGACGGTGAGATCCTGACCCGCGGGCCCCTGAACACGCCGGGTTACCTCAGCCTGCCCGACCAGACCGCCGAGCTCCTTGACCCCGACGGGTGGCTGCACACCGGCGACATCGGAACGCTCGATGACGACGGCTTCCTGTCGGTCATCGACCGGAAGAAGGAGCTCATCATCACCGCGGGCGGCGAGAACATCGCGCCGGCCGCGATCGAGAGCCTGCTGGTGGCGCTCCCCCTGGTGGGCCAGGCGCTCGCCTACGGCGACCGGCGCCCCTGCGTCGTGGCGCTGCTGACCCTGGACGGAGAGGTCGCCCCGGCCTGGGCCCGGGCGCGTGGCATCGAGGCGTCGTCGCTCGCGGAGCTTGCCGAGCATCCCGACGTGCTCGCGGCGGTCGCCGAGGCGGTCGCGGCCGCCAACACCACGCTCGCGCGGGCGCAGCAGGTCAAGGCATGGCGGCTGCTGCCGGTGGAATGGACGGCCGAGAGCGAGGAGCTCACCCCGACGCTCAAGCTCAAGCGCCGCGTCGTGCACGCCAAGTACGCCGACATGATCGAGGCGCTGTACACCGGGAGGGACGGGGTGGACGCGGCGGTCTGACTCTTAGGCAGCGCGGGCCAGCGCGGGCCAGCGCGGGCAGCCGTAGCCGCGGGCCGAGCTGGGCGCGGACTTGCTAAGTCTGTCAAGTAGACCTAGCTTGATCACTATGACACCCTCCTGGGCGCTGGACTACGACACCCGCGATTGCTCCATCGCGGCCGCCCTGGCGATCGTCGGCGAGAAGTGGACCTTCCTCGTGCTCCGCGAGGCGTTCAACGGGATCCGCCGCTTTGGCGACATGCAGCGCCGTACCGGCGCGCCACGTCAGATCCTCAGCGAGCGACTCGGCCGCCTGGTCGAGGAGGGGATCTTGCGCAAGGTGCCCTACCAGGAGGAGGGTCAGCGGGTTCGCAGCGAGTACCGGCTGACGCAGCGGGGGATCGACTTGTTCCCGGTCATCGTCGCGCTGCTGGAATGGGGCGACAAGCACGCCGCCGGCCCGGCCGGCCCGATCCTGTCGCTCACCCACCGGGACTGCGGCGCGCCCGTCGAGCTCCGGCTTCGCTGTACGTCCGGCCACGACGTCCCCTCCGCCAGGGACGTGACGCCCGTGCCCGGACCCGGCGCCCGCCGGATCGCCTAGCCCGCACCACGCCGTTGTCGGCACCTAGCGGGCAGCCGATAAGGTCTCATCCCGGAGGCGTCAGGGTGCCTGGTGGCCCCCCCGGTCTTCAAAACCGGCGGACGACGCGCAGCGCCGTCGGCGGGTTCGATTCCCGTCCGCCTCCGCCACCAGCAGGAACACCGTCATGGACGGTGAGTGCCCGGCTGCCCTGAGGGCCGTTTCCAAGATCGAACTGGGCCGGGATGGCACATTGATGGCACATCGGGTCATCACGCGGCCTCCCGCCTTGCCCTGCGCGGCACGTAGGCCGCGATTGCGATGGCCGCGGACTCGGCCAGTTCTTCCGCGACCTCGGTGTAGACGTCCATCGTGAAAGCGACCGTCGCGTGGCCGAGTATGTGGCTGATCACCTTCGGCTCAACCCCTGCGGTCAGCAGCATCGTGGCCGCGCCGTGACGCAGGTCGTGGAACCTGACCGGGGGCAGGCCGGCCCGGCGGTGGAGCACCTCTAAGTGCTCGGACAGGCTGGCAGCCCGCAGCGGCAAGCCGTCCTCGCGGGTGAAGACGCGGCCGGAATCCTGCCACGCCTCGCCCCATTCGAGCGCCTCGAAGAGCTGGTGCTCGCGCCACGCCTCCAGCACGGCCGCCGTGCTCTCGTCAATGACCACTACGCGGTCGCTGTCCTCTGACTTGACGTCATCGCGGACGTGCAGGTGCCGGGTGGCCAGGTCGAGGTCCGACCAGTCCAGGTTCGCAAGCTCACCCCGTCGCAGGCCGTAGTAGGCCACCAGGTGGTAGGCGGCGTACAGGCGCTCAGCCTCGATCGAGTCGAGGAACGCGCCGCACTGCGCCGCGGTCCACACCATGACCGGTGCCGGCCGCCTGCCGGTCTTCCGCCACTGCTCGACTCGCGCGACGGTCCACACCAGTGGCTTGGTCTTCTTCGCCTTCCCGCCGATGCCGTCGGCCGGGTTGACCGGCAGCGCCTTGCACTGGTTCAGCGCGGTCACCAGCGGTGCCGTGACGCGCTTGATCCTGACCTTCGACAGCGGTGCCGTGCGGACGCGCTGGCCGGGCAGGTGCGGCACCGTGGCGCGTACCGCGAGCAGGCGCCGCAGTAGCTCGGACTTGTCCCCTGCCTCGGCCGGGGTGTTGATCTTCCGCATCGCAGCGTGGACATCACGGATGTGGCTCTCGCACAGGTCGGCCAGCCGCACATGCCCGAGGGCTGGCTTCCAGTAAAGCTCGAAGGCCTCGCGGTAGGACTCCAGCGTGCGGGGCTTAAGCTCCGGCTCGCGCCAGCCCAGCCAGCGGTCCAGGTACTCGCCGAGCCGGGTGTTGCGGTCGCTGGTGTGCGTGCCGGCGGCCACCTGGCCGAGTACGTCCACGAGCGCGTCCTTGGCCGCCTTCTCGGTCGCATACGGGCCGAGGCGGGGCTGGCGGCGCCGGCCGTCAGCGTCAGCCGGCGCCTCGTACCTGACGTACCAGGCGCCGTGATTCTTCTTTGCCAGGTCGTCACACCTGGTGCCCAGCAGCTTGCCGGGCCTGTGCCTGCCGTCGGGCCCGGCTGCCGTCGGGCCCGGCTGCCGCCGGCTCCCGGCAGCTACATGCCCTGTAGGGCTTGATCATCGTGATCTTTCCTCCTGATCGTGTTCTCTGCTCGCGGGATCGGCCAGCCAGCGCTCTAGCTGGCTGAAATCCCGCAGGTGCGCGACCTCGCGCTTGCCGCGACGGATATGCCAGCCGTAATCGAGCGCCAGCGGATCACTGGTGCGCGACTTGCGCAGCGTGAAGCCCTGCCGCTCCGCGGCTCGCCTGGCGCGGTTCTCGCGTGCCTTATCCTCCATGCTGTCAGCGTACCAGCGCCGTACTGAAGTCGTACCGGGGTGTTGACAGATGCGTACCAGGGTGTTGACAGATGCTCCGGATATGCCTCTGACCTCCGATGTTGCGTTGCTCATCCGCGTGTGTATGCTGATGCCGGACGCACACCGCTTGCGGGTGCGGACGCGATGATCAAGATCACGATGCCCGGACGGCGACTTGCCGCGGCTGGGTCCGCGAACGGATGCTCAGGAGGGCATCGTGATCGATCGTCAGAGTGAGGTGACCACGGTCGCAGGCCTTGAAGGCCGCGACTTCGCCACCGTGAACGAGACGGCGGCGATCCTGCGCGTCGACCCGCGGACCATCCGCAGCCGCATCACAGACGGCAGCATCCCCGCTACGAGGGCCGGAGACTGGCGCATCCCCGTCACCTGGCTGCTCCAGCAGGCACGGGTGCCTGCATGAGTGCCCGTCAGATGAGCCGCGCCGAGATCCTGGCGCTGCCGCCCGTGATCACGCTCGCCACGCTCGCTGAGTGCCTGGGCGTGTCCGAGCCCACGATCCGTGCCTGCCACCGCGGCGGCGAGCTGGCCGCGCTCGGCATCAGGGTCAACAGGCTCGGCCTGCAGTACCGGGTGGTCACTGCGACGGTATGGGCCTACCTCGGCGTGGCCGGCGGAGCAATCACCGTGCCAGCAGGCCGCAACGGCGCAGGTCAGGGCCGGCCTCCCGGACCTGCATTGCGGCGGGTGCGGAGCGCAGGCGGGGCGGCATGAGCAGCCGTCGGCGCCGCTCCAGCGGCCGGGCCCGAGCGCGCCGGGCGGACACCGGGGCGCCGATCAGAGGCCGGCCGAGCAGCCCCATTCCCCGAAGATCACGATCCCGACCCCTGCGGACCAGCCGCGGGAGCCGGGATCGCTCCGTTCTGGGCGCTTACCGAAGGCGCCCCAACCTGACCCGTCGACCTGAAGGAAGTTAGCTCGACATGGACGATCGTAACGCCGCCAGTGCTGTCAGCACCTACACCGTGCTGCTGATGCACGCCCTCGGCGAGCCGGCCGCGGGCAGCGTGATCACCAGGGAGCTGCAGTCGGCCTGCAGGCTCGTCCCGGTCCGCCCTTGTCCAGACTGCTGCGCCGTTCCCGCCACCACGAGGCCGCCTGACGGCTATCACGCCGCGGTGATCTTCCAGCACGAGCCGACCTGCCCGATGATGCGGCAGGCGCTGCGGCGCCGGAGCGGGGAGTCAGCGTGAGCGCGGCTGGCGGCGCGTCGGTGCGCCAGGTCGCGCCCGGCCGGTGGGCGGTCGGCCTGCCGTGGCAGCCCGCTGTGATCGCGCACACCTTCAGCGCGGACGATCCGGCCGAGCCGCTGCTCACCAACGGCAAGCTCACGCAGCCCGGCGCTGCGGCCCCGGCTGTCGAGTGCGGCGACTGTGACAGCCGCCTGGTGGTGGCGGGGCCGGACACCACGCTGCTGATGGTCGTGCACGGGCGCGGATGCCCGGCCATGGCACGCCGGCTGGCTAGTGCCGGGCGGATCACGTCATGACCGGGCCGCAGGCGGTCACCGCCGCAGAGTGGGACCGCCGCGTCCGCCAGCTAGTCAGCGAGGGCGTCCACACCCCCGAGCAGGCCGAGCAGATCGTGACCCTGAACCACGGCCCCAGGCCCGAGGTGAACGGGAACGGGCATGTGAAGGGGATCGCAGAGCAGGCGGCCGAGGCAGGACTGGCTGATGACAACACTCTCGTCAGGACGCGCGACACCGGTCCGCAGCGCGGCGAGCCCTTCGAGTGGGAGTACCTGGCCCTGTGGGAGCACGGGGAGCTGCACCTGGCGGCCACGAAGGCAGAGATGCCGGTCTCGGACCTGGCCGCCGTGCGCCTGCTTGAGCAGATGCACGAAGACGGCGGCTGGCCGATCATCTGCGGCGCTCAGTCCGGCACCTGGTACCGGCACGACGGCGCGGTCTACGCCGCCCAGCCAGCCGGCTTCGCTGCGGGGCTGGCTGAGTGGCTGGCCGGGATGTACGAGCTAGCTATGAAGCGCGTGCGCCAGCGAGTCAGCGCCGCGGTCGCGCGTAAGCACCCGGACCTGGCCCTGGCCGCGGCCAGGGACAAGACAGAGGCCAAGGACGAGCTGGCCGGGAAGGAGGCCGAGGAAATGGAGAAGTGGAAGGCGCAGGCCGCCTACAAGACCCGGCTCTGGTCGGAGAACGGCCAGGCCGCGCTGATCCGCCAGCTCGGCCGGACCTGCGGCGTGGACGAGGAACAGCTCAACACCGAGACCGGCGAGATCGTGCTGGACAACGGCCGGATCAGCTACAAGGCCATCATCGCCAGCCGGGGGCGGATCGACCTGCTGCCCAACAGCCCGGAGCGGCTGGTGACGAAGCGGGCGGGCGCCGGCCTGGCCTATGACCCGTCCGCGACGTGCCCGGCGTTCGAGCGCTTCCTGGAGACCTCGGTCGCGGACAGGGCGCAGCGAGAATGGCTGCTGTGGCGGACGGCCTGCGCGCTGTTCGGGGAGATGCCGCGGAAGGGCTTCGTCAACCTGATCGGCGAGAGCGACTCCGGCAAGTCGATCTTCGCCAGGCTGATGCAGCGGCTGGGCGGCGGCTATGCCATCACGGTGCCGGTCCAGACGTTCCTGGCCAAGCACGTCAGTGACTCCGGGTTCCGGGCGGATGCCCTGCGCGGCGCCCGGATGGTCTACTCCCAGGAGCCGGAGCCGATGGGCCGCTACGACACCGGCTACATGAAGGATCTGACCGGGCGCGACCCGCAGCGCACCGGGGACAAGTACGTGAAGGCGTCTCAGTGGACGCCGCAGTGCACGCCGTTCATCGGCAGCAACAACCCGATCCGGTTCGCCACCTCCGACGAGGCGTTCATGGGCAGGCAGGAGGTGATCCGCTTCGCCCGCGGCTACGACCAGATGGACGAGTTGCTGCCCGAGCGGCTGAACGCCGAGCTGCCCGGCATCCTGGCCCTGCTGGTGAGCTGCATCGCCAGGCAGGCCTGGTACGGCATGCCGCCGCTGCCGGCGTCCATGATCGCCGAGCGCGAGCACCTGGCCGACGAGACCGAGGACGCGCTGCAGTGCGTCGAGGAGATGATCGACCTCGGCTCGCTGGCGAAGGCCGCTGCTGACAGCGTCAGCGTCCGGCAGTGCGTGAAGGTCGACTACCTCTACAGCGCCTACCGGATGTGGTGCGAGAGCACCGAGGGCATCCGCCAGCCGCTCGGCCGCAAGACCTTCAGCGCCATCGTCGGCCGCAGGTACCCGGTGAAGAAGTCGGACGGTTACCGGTTCACCGGCCTGATCTTCCCGCAGGGATCGTCATGACGATGAAGACGCCGGAACCTCGTGGAACGTTCATGGAACCTCCTGAAGATGAAGTTCCTGCCTCAATATGGCCTCTGACCTGGTGATACATCTCTGTGTTGGAACTTTGGAACTTTTATTTGGAAATAACTATTATAAGAGAGGAGTAAACGGCCTACCGCCGCCCTATAGGGCTGAGGTTCGGAAAAAAGCTTCCAACCGTCCCACTGCAGGTCAGATAGTGAAAACGGCGGGACGGCGGGAACTGAGAACGTTCCCGCGCTCAGATCCCGCGAGATGCCAGCCAGTCAGCGGGGTGAGGGGTACGTGAACGGGGTCCGGGAGGGGTCAGGAGGCGCCCTGCTGCCTCGCGCGGCATGCCGGCTCAGCGGCTTGGCAACCTCCGGCCGGA
This sequence comes from Streptosporangiaceae bacterium, assembly GCA_035533915.1. Classification (GTDB taxonomy): domain Bacteria; phylum Actinomycetota; class Actinomycetes; order Streptosporangiales; family Streptosporangiaceae; genus Chersky-822. The sequence continues at coordinate 7,960 of DATLSX010000127.1, read as the reverse complement.
TCGGGGCGATCATGAGCTGTCCGGCTCGGCGCGCACAATGGCCTGGTGAACGGTGCGGTAGTGGTCGAGGTGATCCGCGGGCGCGACGGGAAGCTCTACCCGGTCGGCGGGCACATGCCCAGGGCGCAGCGCAACCGGGCCCGCTGGCTGGCCCACCGCCTCCGCTGCCAGGACGGGCTGAGCGTCCGCCAGGTGCAGGCGGCCATGGAGCAGCAGGGAGTGCGGCGCTCGATCGGGATCATCGCGCGGGACCTGCGGCTGTTCGAGTGCCCGGCGTGCGCTCCGCAGGCCGAAGGCGGGCAGGAACCTGATGGCTGACGACCTCACCCGCGAGGACCGGCGGGCAGCGCTGGCCGAGCTGGTCCGGATCGAGGAGACGCTGGCCCAGATGGCCGGCTGGCTGGACAACGGCGGCGAGGAGCGGGCCTCGATCCTGCTCGAAGACGCCTGGAAGAACGTCTCGGCGGCCGGCTGGCTGCTGGAGCGCACCTCGCCCGCCGAGTCAGCACAGCTGATCCACCGTCGCACCAGCTGAACGAGGCATCGCGGCGTGTTCCCCGGCTGTTCCCTGAGCCTGCAAGCCTGCAGGTCACAGGCGTGCCAGCGGTTGGGCAAGCCGCCGCCGGCAAGCTAGATTCACGCCCAGGACGCACTAGCGAGGTGCCGATGACGCCTAGCGCTGCGGGCGCGCGAGCCCGCGCCGAGATTCTGAAGGACTCCGGCCGCCTGGACGCCGAGATTGCCGCCGCGGCGTCCTGCGCCAGCGTCACGGCCGGCCGGGCGCGGCGCGAGCTGGAGGCGGCTTACGGCGGGGCCGGCAACCTGGAGAGCGTCACAGCTGACCTTGGCAGCGCCGACACCCTGGACAAGAGTTTCCTCAGCAACTGACAGGAGCTGGCCCGCGATGACGCGCACCGCGAAGGTGGTCACGGAGAAGATCCCGCCGAGCTACCGTGACCTGCCGAAGGCCGAGCGGATGGTGATCGCCCGGCGGCTGGCAGCCCAGCTCCAGGCCGGGCTGGCGGTCGGCGGCGCCGGGACGATCAGCAGCCAGCTCCGCGAGCGGCAGGAGCGGTAGGCGGCTCGCGGCTTCAGTAGCCCAGCGCCTTGCACTTACGGCCTACCGCGGTAACGGCGCTGGTGGCCACTTGGTATGCCTTCTGCAGCCCGTGCGGTGCGTACCCGACGGCAATGGCGAGGTTGGCGGCGCCAGCCAGGCCGAGAGCGCTGGCGAGCGCGGGATCCGGGTCCGGGCTGGCCCTGTTGAGCGGCCTGGTAGCGCGGATGAGCGCGTCCCCGTACGCCTTGATCGACGCGATGTCGGTGCCGGCGGGATCCGACCTGGCCTCAGCCGAAGTCGCCGCCCGGAACCGCTGGCATGCCACGCCCGCCGCAGGTGCGGGGCCTGGCACGCTGGGCGGATGGCTGGATGCAAGGGCTTCTGAGGGGCTGGCTGGTCCGGGCTGAGCCGCAGGAGTGCTGCCGCCGCAGCCTGCGATGGCCAGGGCGGCTAATCCGGTCAGCGCCGCGATCTTCCCCATCGTCCTGCATCTCCCCCCGCTCGCGCACGCTTTTCCAGCCAGCAGCAAAGGTAGACCTGCCCGCTGCCGGGGGTGACGACTACCGGGATACTCACGAGCTGGCCTGCTCCGCACTCGCATACGTGTTCCAATCGCCCAGATGGACGTTGGGACCGGGCCGCGATCGTGGCCGCCAGGCGATCTGGTGCCGGCCGGGGCATGACCCAGCAAACCGCTCGCTCACCACCACGCCGACAGTCCCGGCTCAATACTGTCGGCCGACCTGTGCACAGGCGCCTAATGGCGGCGACCCACTCACCTGGGTTCGGCGCCTACGAGGATGACGGGGAGATATGAGCACCCCCACTTGGTGCTAGAGCCCGGTGCCGGGGTCGTCGCCGCTAATCTCGTCAAATGGCAACAACATTGTGGCGCCGAAGCGAGGGTGAATTTGATCAAGCTTATTGCGGAAGTCATCCCAGTCTGTGCTCAGCTTCATGAGCGTGACAACTGACCCGAGATGCTCCCTAAGCTTGGGATACCCAGCGTTCTGGGTGAGATGCTGAAAGAGCTTGTACTTTGGGCGACCAGCATCATCCTTGACCTGAGCCCGCTTAAGCTCAGCCAGCACTCCGGGCGCGATGCGCTTGTACACGATGTCGTTGGTGATCTGGCCGAAGTACCGTGGGCGCTTGACAGTACCTGTTGGGTACTCCAACTGCCGCAGCCGGAATAGCTGCTGGTAGAAGTCCTCGGGAAAGGTCCGAACCCAAGGCTGCAGCTCCTTCGCGATATATGCCTCAAGGAGGCGCGTCAATGCATTCTTGGCTCGCGCGTCCTGATAGCCGGTGACCTCGTCGACAAGCGCGGTAATCCCGACCTGCGCCAGGCCCTGGACGAGAATCTCGGCTGCGACGGCGGCGGGCTTCTGGTTGTAGTACAGCGGGCTCGGCTTCTGCCGCCTGGCCTCTAGGTAGACCTGGCAGATCTGCGGCAGGATCTCCGCTGGGAACCCCAGGGCGCGCGTGCCGTTGGGCGTGCGATAGGCGATTGGCTCGCGGAGGGTCTCGGCTAGTTCTGCCGAGACAAATGGCTTCAGGTTGTCTGCGAACAGAACAGTTCCGGCATCTCCACTCTTGGGACGACTGGACCGGCCCAGAGCCCTGAGCATGGTGCTCTGACTGATTATCCGGATTGCGCGGGTGCCGTCATCGATCACGGCGCAACCCAGCGTCAAGTCGCCGATCTTCAAGTCGCCTGCGTGTTCCGCCTGCATGACAGTCGTGCCCCAACGCTTCTGCGCGGCTCGGCGGGCGATCTCGCTGCGGGTCTCCGTTGGCAGCCGACTCGCCCGAGCTAGGCCACCTTTCCGCCCTGACTCACGGGGGTCGGTCTCTGGCTGGTTGTGCATTGGGCCCTCCCTGATGCTTAGGTGTCGCTAAGCATAGCGGGCAGGCGGCCCGGCGCAAGCACCTTCCCAATGGTCGTCGAAGCACGCATCCGCAGTTCAGGTAGCAGAAGCAGCCAGAGCAGCGGGTATTGCAGCGATCCTCGTCGATTCGATGCTTAGCGATGATCATAAGCGGCGGAGATGGACTGCCACGCGAAGTCTCCGGGGTGGCAGCCGACCAGCTCATCCTGATCGAGGGCGGCTCCTCCGCCGAGCTAGCCCGCGTGTCGGGCCCGCCTACCTCCTCAGCCATCCCGGTGCAGGCGCTGGGCGAATGCCCACTCCAGCGGCGCGCTGGCCACGGTGACCGCTGCGGGTGACGGGGTGCCGCGCAGCCCGTATTTGCAGGGCGGATAGGGCACGGCGCACCCGTGATTTTCAGGAAGATCGCTACCAGCCGCAGTCGCTCTGGAGCGCTGCAACGTCCTGCGTGAACTGGGTCCAGTCATTGGGGTCGAAGACCAGGTTCGAGTTGATCACCGACCCTTCATCGTTGAACCGGCCGGCATCGCCACTGAGCGGTGGCGGGTTGCTCGGCCAGCTGATATCGACACTGCCAGTGGGATGACCATTGCTGTGCGTGTTGGCGACGGCCCAGTTCTCCTCGTCAGCCAGCGCATTGCTGAGGTCCTGGGCGTAGAGGCCAGGGGGCACCCAGGCGCCCCACACGATGTGGTCCTTGCTGTACGCGCTCAGGGTGCTGCTCATCTCGGCCACCAGGTGATCCTGGCTGCGCATGTCGGCCACGACCTTCGCCACTGCCCCGTCCGGGTTGAGCTGGCTGCAGGTCAGTACCCTCTGCTTAGCCGCCGCGGCAGCTGGCGGCTTCGCAGCCGTGCTGCCGCATCCCGCGATGGCCAGGGCGGCTAACGCTGCGAGAGCCGTGATCTTCTTCATGCCGTTCCCCCTGCTCGCGGACGCCCGTCCGGGCCAGCAGCAAAGGTATCCGTGACTGGTCCCGAACATGGCGCTTACCTGCGGATTCGCTAACCGGCCGCAAGGGTAGGGTCGGCAGCCCGGCCGCGATGCTGGGGACGCGGCGCGAGGCTCCCGGCGGCTGGCTCCGGCCGACGTCACTAATTGTCTTACATGATTCACGGCGAGTAAGATCCGCCGTCATGAATCAGTTACCTGACGAGGACCAGCCGGCGGAGCTGCGCGACTTCCCGGCAATGGCCGAGCTGGCAGACACCGCGTCGCATATCCGTGGATTTCACACCGGGACCGAGATACAGCCCGCGACTGACGCCGAAGCGGTGCGGCTACATGACGAGCTTCATTCAGCGGGCAGGTTTCTCGATGGCCGCCACGAGCACGGCCCTGTGCCATGCCGCGACATCCGGCACGGCCTCCCCGGCCGGACGTGCTCCTGTCAGGTGCCGCACCCTCTGCCCTAGCTGCGCGCCGGCCGTAGCGCCGCAATCGCTCGCGTGTTCTAATGCCGCGATGGACGTGCGGCGGCCTGCATGGTGGATCTAGCCTGAATCCTGCCATTACGGGCATCCGTGGGGCCCTGGCCGGGCGATCGTTCATGCCCTGTGACTGCGGGCCAGCGAAAGCCGAGCCCGGCCGCGGGCACCTGACGGTCTCCTGCCAGCACCCTGGCTGCCGGTCACGCTGGCCACAAGCCGCGCCACGACCCGGACAGCGCCTCCTGGCCGGGCCGCTTAGCAGCTACGTTCTGATGGCCTTGCTGACGTCGTCATGCTCAGCCAGCGCCATTGGCCGGCGGCGGCGCGGAGGTGCTGAAGACGTCGGGGGCCGACGGAGCCACGAGCATCCCGGTCGCGGGCACCCCGCTGCGGCTGTCCCACACCGCCGGGGCGATCGTCCAGACGGCCACGCTGGTACCGCTCGGCCCCCCTGACGTGAGCGCGTTCCCGCGCCGCGTCCGCAGCGCCGTCAGCGTGACCTGGGACCTGCCCGGCAGCCCGCCGCTCCTCGTCCGCCGGGGCTCCCTGATTTGACTGCCCGCCGGGGCTCGGCGATGGAGGCCGCCTACGGCGGCGCGTCCAACCTGGAGGATGTCTCCGGGCTGCGTGGCAGCGCAGACGACCTGAACAAGGCACGGCTGGCGAACTGGCGAGCCGTCATCTCGACTTAAGTACCCGGCGCCGGGCTTGGCGAGGGGACACTAGCGAGATGGACTGGAGTGCTCTGGTCGGCGGTTTTATCGGTGCGGGCATCCCTGCGGTCCTGGCCTACCTCGGGCTGCGCAGGGCACGCCAGTCTGCCGACGCGGAGGCCTTTGGCCCGGCGGTCCTCCTTCTCGACCGCGTGAACCCGCAGAGGGTGACAATAAACCTCAACCCCGACGCGACGGCCGAGGCCGCAAAGTGGACGGAATTGCAGCGCCAGCTAGACACGGCCCGCGAGCGGCTGCTCGTTGTCAGTGCCGGGAACCCGCGACGGCACGTCCGGGAGCTGGCCCAGGCCGCAGAAGTAAAGGTCACCAACGCATTTGAGGCGTCGCACTGGGCGGTGGCGGACATGCAGGCTAACCGAGACAATCGCGGGTGGCTGGACGGCGCCCGGAAGACGCATGCCGAAGCCGATGCTGCGATGCGCAACTTGATCGACGCGAATTTCAGCTGGCGCATATTCCGACGGCGCCGTGTCAAAAGGGTGCTGCTGCCACCGGCACTGAGGAAGGCAATTGACCAGTCAGACGTCGGCTAGCGCGTTTGACAGCCTGGGACGGTACTGGTGAGCCAGCATCGTGCCGTACCGTGGTTGCGCTGCTGGTCAGGCTGGCCCGACCGGATACCCGGTGCGGGGGCTGATGAACTTCACGAACTGCCTGCCGAACCCGGTGGTGAGCCGGTCCATCAGTGCCCTGCCGGACACCATTCCTTGCAGGCTGGCCGTGAGCATCTGTGCTGAGCCGAGTTCGCCCGCGATGAGCAGGTAGAAGTCTTTCCGGTCCCGCATCTCCGGCAGGCCGGCTTCCACGGTCTGTGTTCTGCTCCCGGCCATCGCGGCCTGCGGCGGGGTCAGCCCGTGCGATGTGAACCATGCCGGGGGGTCGTCCCAGAGCGTCAGGAGCCGCAGGTGCGAGGGCGTGAACCGGTCGATCAGGTTCAGGAAGATGGCCTGGGTGTCCGCAGCGGGCGCGTCCGGGGCCACCGAGTTGAGCACGGCGTTGCGGAGCGCGGCGATCTTCTCCTCCTGATGGGTATGCGCGACTGTCTGGGTAGCCGAAACCACGGCATCCACGAAAAGATCGTTATTCGCGCAGGGCTCTGCCCCGGATCAATGGGACGTTGTCTGCGGGCTCTGCGGCGACCGCTGGGGCAATATCCTGAGCGACCTTACGCCTGAGCTTCGCGCGATCCGCGGACCCTACCCGACTCAGCAGGAAGCTGAGCAGGCCAGGGCTGCGCACCTGCGGGATTACCACTAAGCAGCATAGCGAGGCGCCCCGCCAGTCGTAGCCAGCGGGGCGCTCGCATGCTCAGCTCCGTTACGGGGCGCTCCACTGAACGAAGCTGCATGTGGTGCCGCTGGCCGGGATGCTGCCCGTCTGCGCCAGTGCCTGGTCAGGGTCGTCACCGTACCCGTGGACTGTCTGGTCCTCGATGACAGTCCAGCTCAGCGACTGGCCTTGCGTGATGAGCCCGGTGGCCTGCTCCTGGTCGGAGCCGACCTCCGTGCCGCCTGAGTAGAACGCGACGGCGAACCCGCCGACATCGGCGGTACTGCCTGAGCTGTTCGTCAGCGTGACCTGGTACGCCAGGGCTGAGTCACCGTTGCTGGTCTCCGCGGCAGGAGGCCCGGCGACGAACGTACCTGAGGCCGCATTCGTGCTGTTCGGCGTCCACTCGTAGCCCATCACGCAGGTTCCCGTGACCGTGGCGGCCGTGGATACCGGCGCTGGCGCCGAGGACGGGGACGCCGCTGGCTGCGACTGGAACGAGCCCGGCTTGGGGTCACAGCCGAGCGCCGTGGCCGAGACCTGCACGATGATCCCCGGATACCCGGCGATCGAGCACGGCTGCCCCACCCGCCCGTGCGAGCACTTGATCAGCCCGCACTTCACCGTCACGGCCGGGTGCGGCTGGCTGCGGGCGCTGGCGGCCGGTGCCTGTCTTCCGCAGGCCGCCAGGGCCAGCGCGGCCAGCAGGACGGCCAGTGCGGTTCTCATGGTGGCCCTCATCCTCGATCGTTCTCCTTCACCGCGGGGCTTGTTCGGAGGTTTCGGGCAAGCGAGCTGAGATAGCCGCGTACCTCCTGTGCCCTCGGCTGGCCGAGATGCATCTCCCGGCGGATACGCCGGATACCCGGAACCTCTCCTCGGGACAGCTCGCCGGCGAACATCTCGGCGGCTGCGTGGCCGTGCCCGTTGAGCCCGGCTGGCGGCTCGGGTACGGCATCAGGTACGGGCTCCGGCTCGGGTGCGGGCTCGGGTGCCGGGCGCAGCAGGTGGGTGAGCGCGGCGCCGAAGCCGAGCGTCACGACTGGCAGGCATGACACCAGCACGACCACCGGCCACGGGGCCCGGCTGGCGTGCGCGGCGGCCAGGACGTGATAGGCGACCTGGCCGAGCATCCCGAGGACCAGCGACCCGACGGCCGACCGGCGGGCGAAGGTGCGCGCCGGGCCGGTCACGGACGGGCTGAGCCAGGCGCCGAGCGCGTACGCGCCGTAGGCTTCCACGCCCACCGGCAGCGTGATGGCCGTGTTCAGCTCGAAGCCGCCGGCGATGCCGGGCAGTGGGTGCACGAGCCCGACCCCGCACATGCTGCCGAGCCCGACCCAGCCGCTCCATCTGGACACCGCGGCCGGGGCCGCGATCAGGAACAGCGGCCAGCGCCGCACGGTGCCGGTCATCGCGGAACGGTCTTCAAAACCGGCGGACGACGCGAAGCGCCGCTAGTCGCTCTTGCCGCCGAACGGCGAGTCGCTCCTCGTATCGAACAGCGAGTCGCTCTTGCCACCGAACGGCGACGCCGATTCGGGGTACTGACCGGTCGACGGCGGGAACTGGCCC
>DATLSX010000126.1:0-3166 GCA_035533915.1 Streptosporangiaceae bacterium | reverse complement strand
ACTTCCATGCTGGATTGGCCGCCGGGATGAGTAGTGCGGTCAGCTGGCGAGGAGCTGGCTGACGGCCTGGTGCGACACGCCCAGGAGGATGCTGATGTCGCGCTGGGCCAGGCCCTGCTCCCTGAGGTGCTTGGCCGTCTGCCGGGTCTGGGCCGTGGCGTCGGCGCGCAGCTTCTCGGCCTGCTCGCGGGCCTGCCGGGTCTGGCTCAGTTCGTCGGCCAGGGCCCCGTCCAGAACCGGTACGATCTCCAGCCCGCCGACCTCGCCCCCGCTGATGTCAAAGTGCAGGGCCAGGAGATCCCGGACCATGTCCTCGGCCTGATCCAGCCGCCGGGCCTGGGTGTAGGCCGGATACTCCAGGCCGTCGCCGGTGACTTCCAGCGCCCACCAGCCCTGGCTGCGGTGCGCGGTGACCTTGAAGCTCCGGTCTGCCATCAGCGCTCCTCCCCGCCGTGCTCAGCGCACATCCGCTCGAAGGTCCTCAAGATCCCCCAGGCGGTGTACTCGACGATCTCGTTATGACGCGGCACTACCACCGGGCGGCCGCCGACGAAGAACTTGTCGTGATTACCGCCATGGACAGGATGGTCCTGGTCGAAGGCAATACCATGATCCTTAGCGATTCTCGCCATCTGGGCCAGCAGTTCCCGGCGCTTCGCAGCGTAAGGCTACCTGCTTGCCACATCAAGTCAAGTTAGTTGCCTAAACGCTGTTCCAGGTTCTGCTGCTTGGACTTGTGGAGGATCTTTCTTATGATCTTGACCAGCAGAATGGCCGCAGCAAGCCGGTTCCGGCCAGCGGTCGTCCTCCATCTGCGGCGGGCGGCCCTCTAGGGCGAAGCAAGCAGGACGGATGGACGCTGGACTCCCTGGGCATCGGCTGGCTATTCCTCTAGGAACCGGCAGGATCGTACAATATATGACGTTGTGTCTTGCATGAGCATGGACGGGCCGCCATGCTGCGTACCATGTCGGGATTGGCGTCAGGCGCGGACGCAGTTCAAGTGATTGGATCCATCGCCGTGCCGTTGGTCGCGTTGGCGGCCATCGTCGCAACCGTATGGACCACTAGCCGGACAATGGAGGATAACCGGTAGAACCGGCTCTGGCCTCACCGCGCTGAGGTCTACGTCGATCTCGTGCGGCTGGTTCGGCAAGTCCGGTCGACGGATCTCGACGAGATACTTATGGCGATCTCAACGCTTGACGCGATGCCAAACGTCCACTATCAGCCGCCAGTGACTACCCGCGATCAAGAGATTCAAGTACTAGCTTACGCTTCGGATAAGACTCGGGAGCTATACGAAGACTGGAGTCACGCGCTCCTGCGGCTGTCCGGCGTAATTCTGCCTTCCCGCGTCACCGGAGCGGCCCGGCCAGAGGATATCCGATCTACAGTAAGAACTGCGATTGATGAAGTCATTGTAGCCGGCAACGAGCTGATTGCTCAGATACGACTTGACCGGAGGCATCTTGGCGCGACACCAGGCTGCTGGAGCTGATCGACCAGGCGGCCAGCGCAATGAGGCCGGGGCTCCCTCGGCTGCTGCTGGAATACCGGGCCTTAGCTTGTTATTTAACCTGTCTGCCTGCGGGTTCTGAGGTCTTGTTGTCGGTTCGCTTGACGGTTTTGCCGACGTCGTGGCGGGTGGCGGGCTGGCGGTTCCTTGATCCGGCCGGGCGGCCGGGTCCGGGCCTGGAGGGTTTCGGCGCGCTGGCGGGAACGGGGAGTGCCTGGCGGATGTTCCGGAACCCGCGGCGGACGCGGGCGGGGGTGAGGCGGCCTGGCTGGCAGGGCTGCTGCCAGGGCAGCCGGATGTCGGCGGCGAGATCGCGGGCGAGGTGCAGCTGGGCGTAGCAGGCGATGACGAGCCAGGTCCAGCGGTCGGCGGCGGCCGGGTCGCGGAGCTTGGGGCGGGTCCAGCCGAGCTGCTGCTTCAGGAACCGGAACGTGTGCTCGATGTCGAAACGGCGCAGGAACGCCTGCCAGGTCCGGTTCGCTTCCTGTTCGCTGGTGCCGGCGCGGGAGGACCACAGCCACACCGGTTCCGCGTCGCGGCAGCCGGGCAGGTGGTGAACCTGGAGCCGGATGAGGGTGCCCTCGACGACGGGCAGCTCGCCCTCATAGTTCTCCCATCCGGCACGGGAGGTCAGCCGCTGGTGCAGCCGGCCCCGGGCCATGGCCGCGGCGGTGCCGTACCGGGTCGTCTCGGTGACGGTGGTGACGGCCGGGGCCGGCCAGGACGCGGGATCGGCGAGCCGGAGCGCGGCCCCGTGCCGGGGCGGGCGGCCCGTCGCGCCGGGCTCGCGGGGCGGGGCCGGGAAGTACATGACCCGGTCGCTGCGCAGCCGTCCCGCGATCTCCAGCGGCAGGTCGTCCAGCAGCCAGGCCAGCCTGGTCAGGTCGTAGCCGGAATCGAGGACCGCCAGGATGTCCGGGTCGCCCGGCCTCCAGTGCCCGGCCGCGATGATCCGCGTGACAACATCACGGAGCTGGGCGGCGGTCACCCCGGTGGCGTCGTCTTCCGGGCCGAGCCGAATGGCGTCCAGAGGCATCGTCCAGGAGCTGCGCCCCGGTTCCAGCGCCACCACGAAGGAGTACGGCCAGCCCGGGATCATCTGCGCGCTGCCCTTCCCCCGCGCGTAGCAGTGGCAGAACAGCCGCTCCGGGGAGGTCTCCGCGTCCGGCCGCAGCCAGTTGCTCACGTCCGCGGCCAGCCGGATCCGCCCGTCGTCCCGCCGGCGCAGCGGCAGTGCCGTCAGCGCCCGGCGCAGCCGCCCGATCCGGACCTCCCCGTGGTTCAGCGCGTCATAGACCGCGCCGTGCCCGCGGCGGCACTCCGGCTCCAGGCACAGCTCCGCGAGCATCAGCACCCGCTCCTGCCTGCACGTCAGCGCGTCGCAGGCCTCGAAAAGGGCATCGCGGCGCATGCCCGGGCACCAGTACAGCTCGCGGCGGAACCCCGCCAGCCGCCCCAGTGCCGCATCCGCCCCGTCCCCGTTCTCGTGCCAGGACATAATGAAAGCCACGGCCACCGCCTTGCTCTCCAGGTTTTTTCGCAGGAACCCGAAGATCATCAAGCGGTGGCCGTCTCATGTCACCACGACACACCGGGCAGCACAAGCAACTCAGGACGACCCAGACAACAAGGGTTAAATAAAAAGCT
>DATLSX010000125.1:0-8491 GCA_035533915.1 Streptosporangiaceae bacterium | reverse complement strand
TAACGGCACAGTCAGATATTGGAACTGTCGGAATAGCTCAGTTCCGGCGAGTCAGGAGGATGCGGCAGTGTCCACGGCGGGTGGACGTTCTATCGGCGTCGCTTGTGCTTGCTTTCGTTCGCCTGCTGGCGCTGGAGTGCGTGGAGCAGGCTGACTGCCGCGGCGTCGCGGGTCCGGGCGTTGCCCGCGCTGGTGATCCTGCCGATGCCGGCCGGGGGCAGCGTGACGCCGGCGTTATCGGCTGCTTCCCATCCGGGTCGGCCCCGTTCTCCTCGCCAGGTGGGACGGACCAGGCCGACGCGCGTGCCGCTGACGATGACGTGCCAGGAACGGGTCTCGCGATGGTCTGGTGCCCGGGCGAGTTCGTAGATGCCTTCCCTGATGATCTCGTCGGTGATCGTCGGCAGGCACTGTTTCTGCTGGCTGCGGGCGGTCCTGGTCGGCGCGATGCCGGCGTCCGCTGCGGGAGGCGGAACGTCCGGGGCCGCTGGCAGGCCGTTCCCGCTGTCCGGCGTCGGGTTGCGTGCCCAGGCCCGGGCCGGCGAGTCCCCGGCTGCAGGCCCGTCGTCGTGCCCGGTCTCCTGTTGGAAGGGGCCAGCCGGTGCCGGGATGTCCACGGCTGGTGGACACGTGCGGCGCCGTGCGAGGTCGGCGTGGCGTTTCTGGGCGGTCTGCCGGTTGCGGGCACCCATCGCGGAGGCGATCTGGGACCAGGTCGCCCCGCCGCTGCGGGCCGCGTCGATGAACGCGAGCTCGCCGTGCTCGAGCCCGGCTGCCAGTTCTCGCGCTGCCGTGATCGCGGCGAGGGCGGCCGCAGTGTCCATGGTGCCCTCGATGGCCGTGCTGCTGAGGGCGGCCAGGACGGTCGCAGCGGCGGCAAGCGGGCCGGCGGGATGGTCTTCGCATGGCAGGTGTCCACTGCTAGTGGACGCGATCGCAGGCCGTGTCCCGCTGCGGTCGCCGGCGATGTCGGCGGTCAGGGTTGTTCCGGGTTCCGGCGGCTGATGTCGGCGGCGTACCTGCCCCAGTCCCCTGACGTGGCCCGCTGCCACTGGACGGCGACGGCGATGTGGATGCCGAGCATGCGGGCCAGGATGGAGGCCGGCACCTCGGTGGCGAGGGCGAACAGTGCCGTGCACCTGTCCTGGAGAGGGCTCATGCCGATTTTCTTCAGCCGGCTGCCGAGCGCGTCGTCGGTGATGGGCTGACCGGGCCGGCCTCCGGCGAACAGCCACGGGGTGACGGCCGGCCGCCCGATGGCGGCGTGCCCGCGACGGGCGGACGTGAGCTCGCGGACCATCTCGTGGAGGGGCGGGGGAAGGACGATCGGCGAGGTGCCGAGGGTAATGGTCACGGTGTCGCCGTCGTCGCGGACATCGTCCGTGGTCAGCGTGGTGATGGTCGTGATCCGCTGGGCGTAGAGCAGCAGGAGGAGCCCGGCGACGCGGTCCTGGATCGCCAGTGTCCCGTCATTCAGGAGCCGTCGCGCGTCGTCCCAGCGTTTCTCGGTGTCGTGCGGGCCCTGCGGGCCGCTCCACCGGACCGCTCCGGCGGTCAGGTCGCGGGCGTACCGGTTCCTGACCGCCCAGCGGATGAAGTGGGAGGTCTCGGACTGGTAGGAGGCCCGGGTGCTGTTGTGCCGGTCAAGGTCGCCCTGCCGGCACGAGTCAAGCGTGAGGCCCTGGCCGGCGAGCCAGTCCAGGAAACTCGCGGCCGCGGTGACGTGGGTGCGGACGTTCGTGACCTGCAGGCGGGTGGCCGGGACGTCGCGCAGCCGGTTCCGGAGCTTGCGGAGATGGTGCCAGGTCGCGTAGGAATGCAGGACGCGCCGTTCGGCGGGGTCTTCACGGTGTCCGAGTGTCTCGCTGATCCAGTGCTCGAGCCGGAGGAGGCGTTCGTCTCTCCCGGGCAGGATCGCGGTCGCGACCAGGATGGCGCGCAGGTGGGCGAGGGTCTTGCCCGGCGGCATCTCGTCGAGTGCCTCGTGGGTGACGGGCTTGTCCTGCCGGCCGATCGCGGAGAGGATCTCGCTGGCCTTGGGCCGCCGGAGCCAGGTGATGGCGGTGTCGGGGCGCTCGGTTTCCGTGATCGCCGTGAGCAGCGGTTCGAGGTCGGGGCGGACCTGCTCGTCCTCGTTCCCGAGGAGCTGCCGGGCCTCCCGGGCGAGGATGCACCGCTGGCAGGGGCAGCGGGGGCTGAGGACCCAGGTTTCCCGGCATTCCGGGCATCGGTCCCAGAAGCCGGGGTCGGGGTTGACGCACCGGGCGCACAGAGGCTTGCCGGGCTCGCCTCCGTAGATGGCGGCCATGGTGCCGCAGCCGCTGCACCGCCGCCAGCGTTTCTGGCAGCCGCTGCACCACGGCCGGCCGGTGGCCCTGGAGATCTCGCAGGGCTTCTCGCGGCCGCAGATCGAGCAGGCCAGCACGGGGAGGGGCCGACAGCCCTGGCAGAGCGGCCCGTCCGGGGTCCGGACCGCGACCCGGCGGCGCTTGCCGCACCGGGCGCAGTCTTCCAGGTTGGCCGGGTCGCTGACCAGGCAGTTCGGGCAGAGTGGGCCGCCGCCGGCGTCGCGGGCGGCCGGTTCCCTCACCGAGCCGCAGCGGCAGCACGGGACGGCCTTCGCCCGGGCGCAGCAGGCCCGGCAGACGCGCTGGCCGTCCAGGAGCTTGGACAAGGACACGGCCCGGTCGCAGCGGGCGCACCGGGGCGGGAGGATCCTTGTCGCCCCGGCCCTGATCAGCTCGTCGATGAAACGGAGCACCGCGGGTGACGGCGCCCGGGAGCCGTCGCCGGTGAGGAGGGCGGGCTGGTCCACGATTGCCCAGGCCAGGCGGCGCTGTCTCGCGGGCCGGGCGGCTGCCTTGCCGAGGGCGGCGGTGACGGTGCCGGCGCTGACCGCCGGATCGATGCCTGTGACCGCCGCGGTGAGGAGGGGGACCGGGTCGCCGTCTTCGCCGGGGCAGTGCTCGCAGCGCGGGCGGCCGTGCCGGTCGCGGGTATGGACCCGCCGTTCTTCCCCGCAGCCGGCGCAGGACTGGGGCTTGTCCCGGCAGGACGCGCAGATCAGGCCCCCGGTGCTGCCGGCCAGGTAGGAGACGCTGCGCCCGCACTTGCCGCAGCGCGGTGCGGCGATCACCTCCGATCCGGCCGCCCGCAGCCCGAGCAGCAGCTCGCCCGCTGCCCGGGAAACAGGAGGCCCGCCGGTGGTGAGCAGCGAGGGCTCATCACAGACAGCCTGGGCCAGCCGCCGTCTCTTGGCGCGTCCCCCGGCGACCCGCGTGACCTCGGAGCGGATGTCCTCCGGGCTCATCGCCGGGTCGGCCTCCGCGACCAGGCGGACGATCACGCCGACCGGGTCGGCGATCACGTCCCCGGCGGAAGGCGCGCTCACCCGCCGGCGCCGGTGATGCGGGCGCGTCTGGGCCTCAGCGACCCAACGCCGGGCTCCCGGCCGCCGGCCGCGCTGGCCTTCTTCTTGTCGTCCGTCGCGGCGGCGACCGGCTCGATGAGGTCGCCGATCGCGCAGTCGAGGATGTCGAGCAGGGCCATGAGGATCTTCAGGCTCAGCCGCTCGGGCCGTTCGGTCACCAGCCGGTAGACCTGGCTGGACGACAGCGTGATCTCGCGGGCTTCCAGGGGCTTGATCAGGTCGGTGGTGGAGAACATGCCGCGGGCGGCCATGACCTGCCGCAGGTGCCACCGGTAGTCCAGCCTCGCCGTCATGGCCGTTCCTTCCTGCCGGGTGCCGTGCTGAACGCCGGGGACAGCGCACGGCGCAGCGCCGTGTTCATGTAGTCGTCGCTGACGTGGGTATAGACAGCTGTCGAGCTGTCGCATTCATGGCCGACCTGGACCTGGATGAACCGGCGGCCTGCCCCGTCCTCGGTAAGATGGCTGACGTAAGAATGCCTGGTGGAATGGGGTGTCAGGGCCTTCGGCAGGCCCAGCGCGTCCCGGTAGGCCACGAACCGGGCGTTGATCTCCGGCGGCTTGACCCGTCCGCCCCGTTCGGTCACCCACAGCGCCGGGTGGTCGGGGAACCCGAACCGGGGCCGGATGTTCTCCACGTAGTCGGCGACCGCCTCCACCGCCCAGCCCATCACCGAGGCGACGTTCCGCCGCCGCGGCGGCTGGCCCTTCTTCGCCTTGCCGTAGCGGACGTTCAGCATGCCGTACCGGCCGAACTCCGGGGCCGACGGGTTGCGGCCCCAGTCAGCCAGGTCCAGCTTCGACGTCTCGGTGCGGCGCAGCCCCCAGCCGTACATGACCTTGAACATGGTCGCGTCCCGGTAGGCCGCCAGCGATCCCTTCCGGCCGCTGTTCGCCGCCCGGTCGACCTGCTCGTCGGCGTAGTCAAGGAACCGCTGCATCTCCTCGCGGGTGAACGGCCTCGCCTCCGGGTCGCCCTCGTAATCGTTCAGGTGCGCGATCGTGTTCCACTCATGGCAGATCGCCACCGGGTGCTGCCCCGGGCCGAATTCCTCCTCGCACGCCGCCGCCCACCGGTACCTGCCGTCGACCAGGAACTCGGTGAACTGCCGCAGCGTGCACTGGTAGGAGCGGACCGTCGACGGCGCCAGGTGCTCCTCCGCGGTCAGGTGCTGTGACCACTCGTCCATGTGGCCCGGCGACCACTGCCACGGGTACTCCCCGGCGAACACGCCGAACCGGCGCACCAGCCGCTCCCGCGGATCGATCGTGTCGTCTTTCAGCCCCCGCGCGACCTGCTGGGCGCGCCACCCCGACAGCATCGCCTCGAGCATCGCGTCCTCGGGGCGCAGTTGCGTCACCCCGGACACCAGCTCCAGCCGCGCCGATCCCGCCAGTTCCGCCCGTCCCAACCCGCTCTCCAGCCCCCGAAATCACATCCATCAAAAGGCTGAATCATGCACCAGATGGGATCTATGCGCAACTCGTGCAGGTCAGGGACAGTTTCCGGCCGGCAGCTTGAGGCTATCGTCGCCCTGCGTTGATCAGGCGACCTGCAGCTTCCCGCCCGTCTGATGCAATTCCCGATGGTTGGCGTAATGCTCGGCCATCCGGTCGGAGACATGGCCCAGGTACTTGCGGATGTGCGACAGGGTAGCGCCGTGGCGCAGCAGCCGGGTGGCCATGGTGTGCCGGGCCTGGTGGGCGACCACGTGCCCGATATCGAGCTGGTCAACCCACGGCTTGAAGTGCGCGTGGAACCAGGTGTAGGACACTGGCCGCCGCCCGGCGGGGTTTCGCCGGGCCGACGGGAACAGGGCCATCGCGTTCTGCTCGGCTGTGCTGGGGCGACGGCCGCCGTGGGTGTCGGCGAACCGGGCCAGCGTCTTGCGCTGGCGTGCGGCCAGCACCTGGTAGAGGCGCTCGGGGATGCGGACGGCCTCGTTGTAGTTGCCGACCTTGGTCTGGTCGTGCCACAGCAGCGGCAGCTCGTCGTAGCGGCCGATGCACTCGAACCGGAGCCTGAGCACCTCGTTAGCACGGCGGCCGGTGAGGATGATCGCCTCCCAGATGTCACGCAGCCCGCGGTCGTCCGGGTCGTGAACCTCGGCGAGCCGGGCCAGGTTGGACTCATCGGCCAGCGCCCGCGCGACCTCGTCGGTGAACGGGTTACGGCTGCGCTTGGTGTCCCGCCCGCCGGCGGGCATCGCCGCGATGAACCCGCGGTCCAGGCCGAGCTGTTGGGACGCGCCGGATTCCAGGGCATCCCGCAGCAAGGCGCGGCCGTAGTTGAAGATCAGGCGCCGCACGACCTGCGTCGCGGTCGTCGGCTGGCCGTCCGCGCGGTAGGTACCCAGGCAGGGCAGGCCGTGCCGTTCCCGGTGCCGCAAGTCCGCCGCGAACCGGTGCATGTGCTCGGCGCGCAGCAGCGCCGGGTCACGCCCGCCGGCGGGAGCCTCGGCCTGCAAGAACGCGCTCATCTCGACACACGCCCGGCGCGCGTGCGCCAGGGGCGTGCCGGTGCGAGGGCACTTCGGCGAGCGCAGCACCCCGGCCATGTGGTCCCACAACAGGTCGCGGAGCCACCGCTGGGACACCGCGGTGAGGTCGATAGTGCCAGCGTGCCCGGGGAAACGGATCCCGAAGTGCTCGGTTTCGATCCAGCCTCCCTCTCGGGTGTCGGACGGGCCGAAGTAAACGAGCCGGAGCGCGCCGAGCATCTCCGGGACGATCACCCGGTAGCGGGACCCGCACCCGGTGAGGTCGAGATCGGCCAGGCAGCCGAGGCCACGGCGAGTGCACACGTCAACCAGGGACTGGATCCAGGGCACCTCCCAGGCAGCACGCTGGCCCTGGGCGTGCGTATGCAGCCCCCACTGGATCTCCGCTTTCAGCAGCGGTCGCAGCCCGCGCAGGTTGAGCTGGCCAGCGCGCATCACCGGCGGCGCCGTCGCGCACCACTGCCGGAATCTCGTCTCATCGCGGTAGCTGACCGGTACCGGCTGGCCGTGGTACTCATAGCTGCCGAACCACGTCGGCGGCAGGGAGGCGCCACCTGGCCTGCCGGCGCGGTGGTAGCGCTGTTCGTGCAGGACGCACAGTCCCAGCGGTGCGGCCGCGAGCTCGTCGCAGGCCCGGACCCGGCATTCGCCGTAGCTGTGATAGGGCTGCTGACTGGCCAGCCATTGCCCGAAGCCGGCCTCCGCCCCGTGCTTGCGGACGTGAGCGCGCCACCGGTTGCGGTGGCGGTGGCAGATGGCCAGCTCCCGGTTGAACGCCGGCCGGTGCAGGCATATCCGGCAGATGACCGGCTCCGGTGTTTCGGTTGCCCTCAGCGGCCCGGCGGCAGGGGCGAAATCGCGGCGTGTTATCCCCGCGGCGCGGGCCTGCCGCCACCCGGCGGCGTGCGCGGCGCACAAGTCCTGCTGCGCCCGGGGCCGCTCGCAGCCGGCTACCACGCAATCCCAGCGGAAGGCGGGATGCGTCGCCGGGATCCGGATCACCTCACCGCGGAACAGCGGATCGAACGACGGCCCGTTGATTAGCGCGGTCAGCACCTCCAGCCGGTCACGGGCGGCCCTGTCCGGGCGAGGATCAACGAGCGGCAGAAGCGCCCTGGCGTTCACGCCTGATCACCCCATACCTGGCGCAGCGCCCGGTCGAAGACCGGATCGTGCACGTCGGCGTGGGCGTAGATCTCATCCACCGTCGCGGCCGACGCCCAGCCGCCCGCCTCCCGTGTCACCACCAGGTTCCCGCCGGAAGCATCCAGCACAGCAGTCGCGAAGCTGTGCCGGAATTGATGTGGTTTGACCAGGCCAAGGCCGGCGCGGGCACCAGCCCGGCGGAGCATCCCGCGAGCGGCGTCCGGTGCCCACGGCTGCCCGGCGCCGGCGCCGTGCAGCTGGACCAGCAGCATCCCGTGCCCGGTATTTTCGGGGTACTCGGTGGTCACGTACTCGAAGTAGGCGTGGATCATCGCCGGGCTGGCCCGCTTGACCAGCCCGCCCCGGACGCTGCCGTCCTCCACCGCCCACTCATGCTTGGTCTTGGCCGCCGCCCGGTTCGGGTTGCCGCCACGGTGGCAGACGCGCACATGCGCCGACCGGCACTCCCCGCAGCCAGCACCCTCCCTCAGATGCAGGTCCGACAGGTGCAGGCCGCACAACTCGCCGATCCGGAAGCCCCCGTCCCCAAGCCAGGTGATCACCAGGCGGTCCCGGGCAGTGGCCGCCGCCTCCATCAGCCGCTCGCGTGCCCCCTCCGGCAGCATCTTCGGATGCCGGCGCCGGGCACGGTGCGGCGCCAGCGGATTGGCCGGCATGACCGCCTTCACATGACCCAGCAGCGACCGGTTGCGGTCCGCCCGCGTCGGCAGCCGCGTCTTGTCCAGCCGCCGGCCAAGCTCCTCATTCACCCCGCGTGCGGCGTGATACAGGTAGAAGCCTTTCAGGCATGCCGCTGCGGCCGACAGCGCAGCCGGGCCGTACGGGCGCTTGCCCGCCCGCCACGGCTCCCCGAGCGGCATCCGCACTTCGGCACCGACGATGCCCATGTAACGCTCGAGATCCCGTAGCGTCACCGCGCCCGGCGGCAGGCACTCACGTTCCAGCCACCGCAGGTGATCCACCAGCAGGTAGGCATACGTACGCTGCGTCCCCGAGCCCTCGTAGCCCCGCAGGAACCGGTCAGCGTCTTCACGAACGGTTCCCTCGGGCCAGACGATCGTGAACGACCACGCGCCGTCCCCCCGCTCGATCCGCTGCACCCGCAGATCACCAACGACAAGCCCCAGACCCATGCCGCCCCCCGGAGACATTCGCCGCGACGTCCCGGACGTCGCATCTCCGGCAGGTTAGCGGGCGGGACTGCGCCGCTAGTTGGAGGCTCGCCGGACGTGCCGGATAGCCAAGAGGCTGGTCGGTAAACTCGGTGAACTGCCGCAGCGTGCACTGGTAGGAGCGGACCGTCGACGGCGCCAGGTGCTCCTCCGCGGTCAGGTGCTGTGACCACTCGTCCATGTGGCCCGGCGACCACTGCCACGGGTACTCCCCGGCGAACA
>DATLSX010000124.1:0-17186 GCA_035533915.1 Streptosporangiaceae bacterium | reverse complement strand
CCAGGCTCTCCAGCGACTCAACCATGCGGCGACGCTACACTGTTCCAGTGTTTTCCAGCAAATCCCAGTATCAGGCAGGCGTGCTCCCGGTGAAGGAGAACAGGCGGGGCCTGTTCGGTGCTCTCGCCGCACTGCCGTGGGACCACGGCCGGATCACCACCCGCACCATCCAGGTCCTGCCCGAGCGGTCCGCGCCGCGTGACGCGGTTTTCATATCCCCCGCTGAGCGGGGATAGATTGGAGGGCCAGCGACAGATCGCCGCCCTGACTGCGCGGAATCGCGTGATCAAGATGCTCAGCCGGGTCCTGCTGGCAGTACGAGCCTGTCGGAGGTTCTGCTCCGTCCTGGAAGTACTGACTACGGACTGACGAAGTAATGCGGCCAACGGATGTCGCCGCATCAGCCGTCGAACCAGCAGGTATCCCTGACCCTGGCGGAACCCCGGCGGGCCGCATGCCGCAGTGCCAGGTGCCGGACGCGGCCCGCGCCGCGACGGCGACCAGTCGCCCCGGGCCGCCCAACCAGGGTCCCCGATCCGGTCCTGGCGGGCCGGCGTCACCCGGCCGCGGTCAGCTTGCCTTGAGGTACTGGTGCAGGGCGCTGCGGATGACATCGGAGACGCTGCGGCCCTCAGCCGCGGCGCGCAGCAGCAGGTCGCGCTTCAGCTCCGGGTCCAGGCGAACCGATTCCACCGACGCGGGGGACGCGCCCATCGCGGGCCGACCGCCCCGGCGCCGCCGGATGATCTCATCGACGTCGTAGCCCCGCTCCGCCTCGTCAGCGAGTTCCCCGATCACCCCTTCGGTGACCGGCGTCCCGTCGCTCCTGGCGCCGTATGCCCCGGGCATCGTCATCACCTCCCGTTCAGCAGCCGCTGGTATCTGGGCCGCATCGCCATCGCGTGGATCACCGTCGGCCCGGCCGGGGTGTCCAGCACGACCAGCTCCGGGAAGCTGCCCGCCCGTCCTGGCCCCAGGACCAGGTACCGGACCGGGTCATCGCCTATCTCCTCCACCGCGAGCGCGTTGCGGACGGCGTGCTGGATGTCCCGCTCATCGACGCCATGGCGGAACGCCGACGGGAAGACCTCCACGATCCAATCGTACTACGAAACTGGGCGCACCGCCCTGCCAGCCGCGTGCAGGCCAGCGGCCGGGAAGGAACCCGCCAGGCCGCTCCCGTCCTCCGGCGGCCGGCGTGAATCAGCGAGCGGCGCGCTCACGGCGCCTTGCGCGCCGCCGCGACCGCCCGGCGGCGCGTGGAGACGTTGCCCGGGCGGGCCTTGATCATCTTGATGCATAGGTGTTGTAGTCAGGAGCCGGAAGATCACGGGAGCGCGGGAGCGCGGCGGGCGGACGGCGAGTGGGCTGGCGGCGATGGTGCTATCGTGCCGCGGCGGGCGGCCGGTCGGGTTACTGCTCGCCGGGTTCGGCGGCGGCGACCCAGGTGAGGGTGTTCTGGGCGGCGTCGAGGGCCTGGTGCGGCCGCCGGGCGGCCGCGACCGCGGCGTCCAGGTCCGCGGTGACGGCGGTGGGCATGGCGGCCGGGTCCCCGGCATGCTCCCCGGCCACGACCACCAACTGGCCGGCGGCGGCCTCGGCTTGCAGGAACGCCAGGAGCCGGGCCATCACCTGCTGCAGCCGGGCCGCCAGCATCGCCAGGGACCCGGTGACGTCATAGGCGCCGGCGGGGAACGCCAGCCCGCCGGCGCCGGGGCGGGTGGCGTGGTTCAGCGCCCGGACCTCCTCGGCCGCGCCGCACCGGCCTTGGGCACCCGGAGGCCCTGACGTGGCGGGAGGCAGCCGGGTGAGCCGGTCCAGGCTGAACGGCTCCCCGCCGGCGGTCAGGAACAGCGTCCCGTCATCGTCCCCGGCTGCGAGCCGGGGCCGGACCCCGGCGCCGACCGGGTCGGCCAGGTCGGGCTGGGCCAGGACCAGCTCGGCCTCGGCGGCGGTGAGCGCGGGCCGCGGGAGCCGCCGCCCGGCGCGGGGCAGCCCGATCCCGGAGGCGGGGTTGTGCAGGACGTGCCGCTGCCGGACCGTCACCCTGACCTGGGCCGACGGCGGCTACGCCGGGAAGCTCGTCACCTGGGCCAGGGACACGCTGCACCGGACCCTGCAGATCGTCAAGCGCCCCGATGACCTGCACACCTTCAAGGTACTGCCCCGCCGGCGGGTAGTCGAGCGGACCTTCGGCTGGATCATGAAGCACCGCCGGTGCGTCCGCGACTACGAGCGGCTGCCCGAGCATCACGAGACCTGCCTCTACTGGTCCATGATCCACATCATGACCGCGCGCCTCGCCCGGCACCAGGCCACGGCACCCCCGGCGCCAGCACCAGCCTCACCCGCCCTGCTACAGGCCGCATGAGGTTGTTAAACAGGCTCTGAGCGCGTCATCGTGCAGGAGACGGCGTGCGATGTCCCGCCGGTCCTCGCCGTCGAGGATGGCCGCGGGCCCGGTCCACCGGGCGGCGGCGGGAAGGTAGCAGGAGGTGAGGCGGGCGGCGGGCCGTCCCCCTGCCAATTATCACGAATAGGTCACGAAATGGCGACGTGAATAACCCTCACTTTCCCAACCAATCATCAGCCGTCTTACTATTGGATACAAGTAGTCCTTATCTGGTGACAGAAATTTTACGGGTAGTGACCGATCGGAAGGGGGCGGCAAAGCGGGCTTGGCGCTGCGACGCGCGCCGGGGGAAGAAGACGGGAGCCGGCATGGGCGGAGGTCCAGCTGTCCACCACCCCGCCAGGTGTAACCTACGGCCTCACCGGCCTTGGCGGCTCCATTCCACCACTGGTGGCGATCATGTCACGATGGGTGGCTGAACATGGCGAGGAGCTTGGGGCGTTTCCCGTGTGGCAGCGCGAGCACCGCACTCCATACACCGCGGCACCTCCAGACATCCCGCCCGAGCCGCCGCCGCGCGCGTGTAGGACCCGCGAACCTGCGAGCAATCGCGGGTCGGCTGCCTGCGCATTCTTGGCGGTGAGCAACATGTCTTGTCGGCTTTCCGCGTGATCATGAGCAATCTGGGCGCGGCAGTCCCGCGATGCGGGGGCGCGGGGACGGGCTTGTCTGCTACCGGCCGCTCCGCCCTGAAGTCTCCCGCCCTCCCGGCGCGGGAGCAGACGGGTCCCCCGTGCCGTGCCGTGCCGTGTGCACGCCGACGCGGAGCGGGGACCCTGATCCCGATGATGCGGTGACGTGCATGACGGTGATCAGGTCGCCCCGTGCTCGCCGGGCTAGCGTGGGTGTCGTGACGATGCGGACGGTGATCTGGTGACGGCTTTGGCGCGCGGGTTGATCCTGGACTTCTTCGGTGTGCTGACCAGCAACATGGTCGAGGTCATCGGATACTTCGAGGACCGGGAGAACCTGGCCAGGGGCACGTTCCTGCGGGCGTGGGCCGACCCGGCGGGCAAGGACCTGTTCGCCGCCCTGGAGCTCGGGCAGATCAGCCAGCGGGACTGGAACGTCGGGTTCGCCGAGCTGATCGGCGTACAGCCTGACGACCTGATGGCGCGGTACCTCGCCGACGCCTACACCGCCCACCAGGTCCTCAAAGTCGCCAAGCAGGCCCGCGCCGCCGGGATCAGGACCGCGGTCCTGTCCAACTCGCTGGGACGAACCCCGTACGACCCGTACGCCGCGTCGGACCTGCGCGGCAACTTCGACGAGGTGGTTTTCTCCACCGACCATCGGATCCGCAAACCCGACCCTCGGATCTTCCAGATCACCGCCGACAAGCTCGGCCTCCGACCGCACCAGTGTGTGTTCGTCGACGACACCGAGGACAACCTGGCCGCCGCCGCGCGGCTCGGCATGACGGTGGTGTTCGCGTTGGACGAGGACGACGTCGCCTGCGACCTGCGTCAGATCTTCGACCTACCCGCCCTGTAGGAAGTCGCGGACCGTTCGGCTGGCCGAGTGCGGCGCCAGTTTCCTGCGCAGCCCCGACAGGGCCGAGTCCGACCGCGCCGAATCCACCGCGCTCAGGCAGCGCGCGGCGTGCCGGGCGCAGGTGACGGCCGCGTCGAGGTCATGCAACGCCAGGTGCGCTTCGGCGGCCCGCGCCAGGTAGATCGCGTGGCTTCGCGGGAACTGCTGATCTCCGGGGTAGTCCGCGTCAGCGGCGGCGGTGAAGAAGTGCAACGCGGCGGCCGGGTCGTGCAGCTCGAGCGCCGACGACCCGGCGATCATCTCGATCTCCGCGAGCGTCACCCAGTACAGGACCGGCGGGTCGTCGTCGTGCGGGCCGCGTTCGAGCAGTTCGCGGGCGTGGTGCAGGGCGCGGGTGACGGCGTGCCGGTCTCCGGTCTTGGACAGGGCGCGGGCCTTCCTCGCCGCGAGCATGGCCCGCATCCGCGGTGTGCTCCTGCCCGCGACGGACTCCTCGGCGAACGTCAGCAGGTTCACCGCGTCGCGGGGGTCGCCGACCGTGTAGTGCTGAACGGCCTGGAACGACATCGCGTACGCGCCGGCGGTGACGTCAACGGCCGTCGCCGACGCCCGCAACGCAGTCTCGAAGTATCGTTCAGCGGCCGCGTGACGGTCGGAGTCGAACAGACTCCACGCCGTCTGCCTCGCAGCCTCGGCCGCCAGCGACAACGCGCGTGCCTCGGCGTGCTCAGGCAGGCCTCCGGCGTTGATCAGCTGGGTCAGCAGCACCAGCTCGTTGCGGGCCAAGCGGGCCATCTGGCCGCTTCCGAGCTCGTCGTCCAGGTGCCTCAGATGCTCCAGCCGGTCGCCGATGTGGTCAAACAGCGCCGACGTGCCGAACGGCGGCCCGCCGCGCAGCACCGCCGCCGTAGCCGCCGACGGCTCGGACTGGCCGGTGACGGTGGTGCGCCAGTGGCCAAGGAGGGCGGCCAGGGCCGCGCCTGAGGTGATGACGAAGCTGCGACGGTCCACGCCACATCCACGGGCCTGATCGCTCAGGACCTCAAGAGTCCCCTGCCTGTTCCACGGCGCCGCCTGCGGACCGTCGACCATCTCGGAGAAGGCGGCGCCGGTTCCCAGCACCCGGTCGTAGGCCCTGGCGACGTCCGCAGTGACGGCACGGGTGCCGTTCTCAACCGCACGCAGGTGCGATCGGGAGAACCCGGCTTCGTGGGCGAACCTATCCCATTTCAGGCCACTTCCCTGGCGGGCCTGGCGCATAGCTTTCCGGACGTCGGCGTCCACCGCCTGCTCCTTCAGCGTTTGAATCACCCATGAATCAGCCCACTTCATTGTTCCCCGGCACATGGCGATGTGTGCTCGAAGCGGCACAGATTGCCGGCAAAGGCCAGGGGAAAGGCAATGACCTTCAACACCACCTCGGAGCATGCAGCTGCGCCGATCCTCTCCAGGCGCGACGTCACCCAGATCATCGACGCGATGCCGCTCGCCGCCCTCCACCCGGCAGCGGCCCGGGGTGATGGGCTGGCCGAGGCGGCGCGTCAATACCTCGCAGATCAACGGGCGTGCCCGTGGCATCGGGATGGTGCCGCCGAGCCAGTGGGACACGGCGGCCGTCGTAATCACTTTCACTGGCAGGCGGCCGAAGCCGCCCTGTCACCGACTCCCAAGGGGACAAACATGGACTTCAGCTCCGTTCCGATGCCACCCGGCACCTTCACCATCGGCAAGTTATTCGACTTCGAGGGGGGTCACCGGCTTCCCGGCCTGCCGCCCGAGCACAAGTGCTCCCGCCAGCACGGGCACAGCTACGAGGTCGAGGTCATCCTCACCGCTCCTTCCCTGGAGGAGCCCGGCTTCGTCACGGACTTCGGCGCGCTCGCCCCCTTCAAGAAGTTCGTGGGCACCGAGCTCGACCACCACAACCTTCACGAGATCCTCCCCTTCGAGCCGACCTCGGAGCGCCTGGCCCAGTTCCTGGCTGGCTGGTTCATCCAGAACGTCCAGCCGGCGATCCCCGGCTGCCTGGTCGCCGTCCGCGTCCGTGAGACCGGGCGCAGTTGGGCCCGGTTCGATGTGGAGGGGCAGTGACCGCGCTGGGGCCGACCATGGTCAAGCAGCCGGCGAGCGACGCCGGGTCCTGGCTGATCGTCGCGGAATGCTTCGGCGTCGAGACACCGACCTTCCAGGGCGAGGGCCCGAGCTGCGGGCACCCGGCCCTGTTCATCCGCCTGTCCCGGTGCAACCTGACCTGCGCGCGGTGCGACACGAAGTACACCTGGGACTGGTCCCGGTTCGACCCGCGCAGGGAGTCGACGAAGCGGTCCGTGGCGGACCTGATGGCCTGGGCCGCGTCCTCGCCGGTCGAGCTGGTCGTGATCACCGGCGGCGAGCCGCTGATCCAGCAGCGGAACCTGGCGGCCCTCGTCCAGGGGCTGCTGGCCGCCGGGAAGCGGGTCGAGTTCGAGACGAACGGCACCATCGCGCCCGACCCGGCGCTGCTGATCGACGGGGTGCGGTTCAACGTCTCCCCAAAAGTTCAGAGCTTCGGGATGGACGAGAGCAAGAGCATCGTGCCCTCCGCCCTGGAGGCTTTCGCGGCGACGGGGAGTGCCGTGTTCAAGTTCGTCGCTTCCTCGGTCCCCGACCTCGACCGGATCGCCGAACTGGCCGCCGCCCACCGGCTCGCGCCGGTGTGGGTGATGCCGGAGGGCACCACCGCTGAGGCGATCATCGCGGCGACCCGTGTCCTCGCGGACGCGGTCGCGGCCCGGCACTGGCACTTCACCACCCGGCTGCACATGCTGGCGTTCGCCGACGCCC
This sequence comes from Streptosporangiaceae bacterium, assembly GCA_035533915.1. Lineage (GTDB taxonomy): Bacteria > Actinomycetota > Actinomycetes > Streptosporangiales > Streptosporangiaceae > Chersky-822. The sequence goes on along the minus strand of DATLSX010000124.1, from coordinate 10,456 downwards.
GAGGCCGCTGACCTCGCCACCGCTCAATCCCCCCTTTCATTCCCCAATCCCCGGAAGCGAGAAGACGCCCATGACGAGCACCTCCTTCGCCAGCCCCACCGCGGCCGTGAGCAGCGCCGTACCCGCGCCCGCCGTACCCGCGCCCGCCATGCCCGCGCCGCGCATCGACGCCGGCCGGGTCTCCGACCTGATCGTCCAGCTCCTGGTTGCGCTGGGTGAGGACCCCGCCCGCGAGGGACTGACCGGCACTCCGGAGCGGGTCGCGTCCTGGTGGAACACCTTCCTGTCCCCAGACAGCGCCGCGACCGCGATGTGCTTCACCGAGCCACACGTGAGCGGCCAACTGGTCGTCGTGGGCGGCATGAGCGTGTGGTCGCTCTGCGAGCACCACATGCTGCCCATGAACCTGCAGGTCGCCGCTGGGTACGTGCCCGCCGGAGAGGTCGTTGGCCTGTCGAAGTTCGCCCGCATCGCACAGCGGCACGCCGGCCGTCTCCAGGTCCAGGAGCGGTTCACCCGGCAGGTCGCTGAAGAGATCGCCTGCGTGATCGGCAGCGACGACGTGGCCGTAGCCGTCCGCGGCACGCACCTGTGCATGAGCATGCGGGGTGTGCGGATGGAGGCTGCCCGCACCAGCTCGCTGCAGGCCGGCGGCCGGTTCGAGAGCGACCCGGTGCTCTCCCAGCAGTTCCTCGCCCTCGCCTACCACCACATCCGTCCCGAATGAGAGCAGGTATCCCGTGGACACCATGGCCGGCCGCCCCACCGCCCCGCCTCGCGACGAGGCGGTGGTGGAGCGCGTCTTCGAGCACCGGCGCATCTGGCGTCTGACGCAGGACGCTTTCGCCTCTGCTGCCGCGTTGATCGCCGGGCAGGAGCCGGCACCTGAGGTGGTGGCCGGGATCGCGCGCGGGGGAGTTCCGCTGGCCCGGTTGCTCGCCGCCCACTACAGTGTGCCGGTCGTCGAGTTGACGGCCCGCCACAATCGCAGCGACGACTTGTATCTCCCCGCGACCGGGCAGGTCGAGCTGCCGAAGGAACCCGATGCGGCGCTGGCGGCGCATCGGGGTGCCCAGGTGCTGCTGGTCGACGACATCTGCGGCACCGGCTCCACCTATCGCGCGGCGGTTCGATGGCTGGCCAGGCATCTGGCCCCGACTGCCGTGCGCACCGCGGCGCTATGCCGCAGCAAGGCGGCGGCCTTCACCCCGGACACGTGGGTATGGGACACGCTGGACTGGGTCGTCTTCCCCTGGAACGAGCCGGCGCAGACCAGCGAGGACTTGATCGTGCCGGCCTCGCCGCGAGTCCGCCCCGCGCCCGGCGCGGCCGAGGCGGAAGCAGGCGAGCGCGGAGACCGCGGATGAGCGGGCCGAACCTGCCGTACTCCGCCGGGCTGGACCCGCACCAGTACGCCCCCGACCGGGCCCCCGGCGCTCTACCTGGACGATTCCCTGGGAGCACAACGATGAACGCTGCGGAACTGCCGGAGCAGTACGTGACCCGGCCGGGAACCCCGATGGTGGGGCCCTACAGCACCAACCAGATGGACGACTTCTACGCGGCATTGAGCCGCGGTGAAGCCAAGCCGTCGGGTCTGATGAACCTCCTGCAGCACCTGATCGTCGCTGAGCAGTGCGCGCCGAACTCGCGTGTGCTGGATGTGTGCTGCGGCCGCGGGCTGGCGCTGCCGCTGCTCTACCGCTACGCCCCGAAGATCGGGGGGTACGTCGGACTGGACATCAGCGCTGCCAATCTCGATGAGGCCCGCGAGCGGATCCAGGCCCTGCGCGCGACGTACGGCGACCCCTTCCCGGTGGAGCTGGTGGAGTGCGACGTGGCCCAGCCCTGGCCAGCTCTGCCCTCGTTCGACATCGCCCTCTACACCTCGGCGCTGGAGCATCTGCCGTTCGAGCTCGGCGTGCAGAGCCTGCGGAACACCGCCGCAGCGCTGGCTCAGGGGGGAGTGCTCTACCTTTCCACCCCGGCGGCCGTCGGGCCCCCGCCTCGCCCGCTGCAGTACCGCGTCCACCTCTACGAGTGGTCGCGCGACGAGGCCGAACAGGTGATCGGCGACGCGGGCCTGGTCATCGAGGACGTGATGGGCCTGCTGCCGCCCGCACCGGAGGTGCTGGCGGCTGCGCTCACCGGCCGGTACGGGGATGCTGCGGCCGCCTGGTACCGCAACCTGGTCGAACGCGTCCCCAAGGCGCTGCTGGATGCGGTCTCCGCCGTCGCCGTTCCCGACGTGGCCACGGAACTGCTCTACGTCTGCATGAGGCCGGCATGACCAGCGCGCTGGCGCCCGGTGCCATGCCGCTGTGGGTGAGCATCGAGGGGATCAACGGTGTCGGGAAGACGAACGCGGCCCGCTCAGCCGCCGCCATGCTCGGTGCGCGATGCCTGCTCCTGGACGAGCTCACCGACCAGTCCGGCGACACGCTGCCCGGGCAGGTGATCGCCGCGTTGAGCGAGCAGGGCGACCCTTTCCTGCGCACCGGCTACCCGGTCGTGGAGACCCTCGCCCTGCTCGCACTGCAGGTCCGCAAAGCCGAGCGGCTGGCCGGGCGAGACCTGGCCGGAGTCGGGGTGATCATCGAGGACCGCGGCGTGGACTCCATCGCCGTGTACCAGGCCGCGATCCTGTGCTCCCAGACCCCTGAGACGTCGCCAGAAGCAGTGGCCCGGCACGTGCTGTCGAGCGCCCGGCGCTGGCGGCATCTCCCGGACGCGACCATCCTGCTCACGGGCAACCCCGCGGTGTGCGCGCGGCGCTTCGCCGACCGGATCGGGCGCCCGCTCGCGCCGGCGGACAGACGGCTGATCGAACAGATCGACGCGTTGTACCGCAAAGCGGCCACCGGCGATCCCGGGCGGTACACCCTCGTCGACGCGGCCGGCATGTCGCCGGACGAGACTGCCGGAGCCGTCCGGGAGATCGTGACCACCATGCTGGATCGGCAGGCCGCCCGTGCCTCGTGACGTGACCCTGCTGTGGGCCCTGCGCTCCCCCTGCGCGTTCGCCTGCCCGCACTGCTACTTCGGCACCATCGAGGAGCACAAGGACAACCCGCCGGAGCAGGCAGGTGCCCTGTCACACCTGTCCCGCACCGACCTTCCGGCGAACGCCCTGACGGCCTTCGCGCGCACGCTGGCCGGCTCGCCCGTCGAGCGTGTGGTCATCGCCGGCGGGGAACCGCTGGACTGGCCCGGCGCGCTCGAAGTGATCTCCCTCATCAAGGACGCGGGCTGCCAGGTCGTCATCGCGACGAACGGCGTTCCGCTCACCCGCCCGCACGTGGCCGAGCGCCTCGTCGCCCTCGGCGTCGACGGCGTGTCGGTGTCGCTCGACAGCGCGGACGCCGAGACCAACGACCAGATACGGCCGTCCCGTTCGGGCCGTTTCGGCTACCACGACGTCCTGGAGGGCATCCGTACCCTGCTCCAGGCTCGCGCCGGTAAGCCCGCGCCCAGGGTCGGGATCTACACCGTGGTAACGCGATCACGTCCGCAGGAGATCACCGACGTGGCACGGCTGGCTGCCGACCTCGGCACGGACTACTACGTGCCGCAGCCGATCTCCCTCGCGCCCGACCACACGCTCTTCGACCAGTTGTCCCACACCCCCGGCGACGTCACCGACGTCGGCGAGCACCTCACCCGCCTCTACAGCGACCCCAAGGGGCTGGCCCTGCCCGACCCGTCGTACATCCAGCGCTTCATCGCCGCAGTCTCCACCCACGACAACGGGCATGTGCCCGAGTGCTTCGGCGGCGCTCGCCTGTTCTTCATGCAGCCCGACGGCTCGGTCTGGGACTGCCCGTCCGACCGCCGGATCGCCGCCACCGCACCCGAGCGACGACGCACCATCCGAGACGGCGACGCGCGCACGCTGTTCGCCACGAGGCCGGCGTGCACAGACTGCTCGCTGTTCAGCCGGGACTGCGTGAACATGTGGCCCCTCGTGCTGGACATGCCGCGGCTGCTGAACGCGGGGGCTTCCCGATGACGCTCCCTCCGGTCCCCGGCGGTGCACAGCTACTCGCGGATCAGCTGGCCGTCGTGCTCGGGCAGATGCCCGACCCGAGCGGCGGTCCGGTCGCCGGGCAGCTGGAGCACGACCTGGCCGAGGTGTTCGGCGTACCGCACGTCGTCGCGGTCGCTTCCGGCACCGCGGCCCTGCACGCCGCGCTGTCGGCCTGCGGCATCCGCCCGGGAGACGAAGTCCTCGTGCCGGCGCTGACCGTCGTCATGACCGTGGCACCCCTCAGCGCCCTTAGGGCAGTGCCGGTGTTCATCGACAGCGACCCGGCCACCTTGGACCTGGACTACGGCGACGCGGCCCGCAAGGTCACCTCGCGGACCCGGGCGATCATCCCGGTGCACCTGTGGGGCCGGATGGGAGACCCGGCGGCCCTGGCGGCGTTCGCATCCGAGCACGGGCTCGCCGTCGTCGAGGACGCCGCGCAGGCCGCCGGCACCGCGCGCGACGGGCAGCGGGCCGGCACGGCCGGCACCGTCGGCTGCTTCAGCATGAAGGACGGCAAGATTCTCTGGAGCGGCGAGGGCGGCTTCCTGCTCACCGCCCGCCGCGAAGTGGCAGAGCACGCGACCGCGTTCCGCAGCCACTGGCAGCCGGCCCCTCCGGGCGAAGCCCCGCTGAGCCGCCTGGCAACCAACTCCCGCCTCGCCGCCCCCCTCGCCGCGATCGCCCTGGCCAACCTCCGCCGGTTCTCAAGCCTGGTCGAACTGCGCCGCGCACAGACCCGCCACCTGCTGGACGCCCTGGAGCAGGCACCCGGCCTGGTCGCCCTGCCACCAGCTACGGGCGAGGAGTGGAACGGCTTCGCCCCGCTGCTTCACATCGACCTGCCGAACCCCCGGGCGTTCGCCGAACACCTCGCGCAGCAGGCAGTGCCGAACTCCACCGGCAGCTTCCGGCTCGTCCCCTGCGACACCCGGCCCATGTTCACCAACCGCGACCGACCGTGCCGTGGCGCCGCCCAGATCCTCGACCACACGCTCGCCGTCATCCTCACCGAACGCGACACCCAGACCACACTCGACCGCTACGCCGCCGTCATCGCCCGAGAGGCCACCGCATGGGCCACGTGACCGACGACCCGGAACCAGCACCGGCGAACCCCACCGGAACGACCCTTCCGGCGGCGCCCTGTCCTCGTCCCTGAACGGATCCTGCCGCATGACGATTACACCGGTACGCCATTCCTGCACCCGCGGCCCGCTGATCTCGGCCGAGGGCATCAACGGAGTCGGCAAGACGTATCTGACCAATCGCGCCGTCGAAGCCCTCGACGACAAGCCGCTGATGCTCGACGGGTTCTCCCAGCGGGCGAACGGGCGCCCGGGACTGGGCGAAGCCCTGCTTCGCTCGCTGCGCGAGGCCAGCGCAGGGGACCCGTTCCTGCGCGGGGGCACTCCCATGGCCGAGGCCCTGATCCTGCTGGCCATCAAGCGGCATGACCTGGACACCGTCGTACCCGAGCTGTCCAGCGGGCGTGCCGTCGTCGAGGGCCGCAGCGTCGACACCACGGCGGTGTGCCAGGCGCTGCTGCTGCACCCCGACGACGGCGACGCCGCCCTTGACACGGCAACCGCCCTGCTGGAACTCGCGTCCTCCTACCGGCCCCTCCCCGACCTCACGATCCTCGTCACCGACGACGCCTGCGAGGCCGTCGCGCGCGCGCAACGGCGCGGCCAGTGCGTCTTCACCAGCGAGCAGGCCACGTTCATGCGTGAGGCATGCGCGCTCTTCGAGCGGCTCGCCGCCACCGATCCGGCACGCTACCGGGTCGTGGACCGGCGCCGCGTCGGCGAGCACGAGGCGGCCGAGCTGATCCGGGCGTGGATCCATGGCGCCGGGACCGACCTTGGCTGCTTACGCGAGCCGTGGCAGGGCCCGGGAGCCCGGTGCATGTGCTGCGGCAGCCGCGCGGACCCGGCGCCGGCATGAACCAGGCGGCCCGTCCCCCGGTCTGCGCGGACCCAGCTCCAGCGAGAAGCTGCGTGCCCGCGATCCCCGCCGACATCGAGGCCATGGTCTTCGACTTCGACGGAACCCTCGCCGACACCACACCCAGCCACGAGCAGGCGCTGCGAGCGGCGCTGCAGCCACACGGCCTCGACCTGGACCACGACTGGTATCGCCAACACCTCGGCCTGTCCATCCACGACCTGCTGGCCACGCTACCGGGCGGCCGGCAACTGCCCCACGACGAGATCATCCGGCAGAGCCGCACCTACCTGCTGGCCACCGTGCACAGCATCACCCCCATCGCGTGCGTCGTCTCGCTTCTGCGCGCCGCACGCCATGCTGAACTGCCCTGCGCCGTGGCGTCAGGTGCCAGCCGGCTCCTCGTCCATCCCGGGATCGACGCTCTGGGCCTGAGGCACGCGTTCGCAGCCGTCGTCGCACGAGAGGACGTCACGCACGGCAAGCCGGCCCCCGACCTGTACCTCGCGGCTGCCCAACGCCTCGACGTCCCGCCGGACCGCTGCCTCGCCGTCGACGACGCCCGCGACGGCGTCACCTCCGCCCGCGCGGCCGGCATGCACGTGATCACGATGGTTGACGGCCGCCTGGTGTCCGGGGACGAAGGGCCTGAGGGAGCCGCACGCTTCGCTTCCGGGCCGGCCGCTGCCCGCGAGACGACGGCCGCACCGCACGACGCTTCGCCGGACACCGCGCCGCCACGATCAGAAGATTCCGCCAGATGACGGCGCGAGGCCATCGCACCAGGGGAGCATGATGCCCGTCCTCAGCTCGACCAAGAACCTGGAGATCATCGAACCTCCCACGGCAACGAAGGAAGGTGTCGGAATCTTCGAGTACACCGACAATTACACGGTGTTCCATTACGGCAGGATGCCGGACCTGATCCCCGGGAAAGGCGAGGCGATCTGCCGCATGGCCGTCTTCAACTTCACGAGGCTGGAGGCGGCAGGCGTGCCAACCCATTTCCGCCGATTCATCGCCCCCAATCGGATCGAGTTCGACCTCGCGCGCGTCCCGGACCCGGACGCCGGGCCACTCATCCCGGACGCCGGAAACTACCTCATTCCCGTGCAGGTCCTCTTCCGCAACGAGCTCCCCCAGGGAAGCTCCGCTCACCGCCGGCTCGCAGCCGGCGCGCTGACACCAGCCGAAGTCGGGCTCCGCAACATTCCCGCGGTCGGCGAGAAGCTGAATCATCCGCTCATCGAATACGCGACGACGCTGGAAGACGTCAACCGGTTCATCGGCGGGCCTGAGGCCCAGCGCCTCGCCGGCCTGAGCGACGAGCAGTTCCAGGCGATGCGCGACACCACCATCAAAGTCAACGAGGTGCTGACCAGGCACGCACGCGAACTCGGGCTGAGCCACTCCGACGGCAAGGTCGAGTACCTGGTGTCGAACGATGCGCGCCTTGTGCTTGCCGACAGCCCCGGCACACCCGACGAAAGCCGCCTGATGTTCAACGGAGTGCACTGCGGCAAGCAGGTCATCCGGAACTGGTACGTGGCACAAGGGCTCAAGGTGCCGGTCAGCAGGCTGATCGCCGAGGGCGTGCCCAGGAGCCAGTGGCCACAGCCGGCACCACTCCCGCCCGAGTTCCTGCCGGTGATGTCAGACCTGTACCGGGCCCTGAGCGAGACCTGGACGGGCGAGCGCCTCTGGAACGCGCCGGACCTGCACGCCGCCACGCAGGCCGTTGCCAGCCTCATTCAGTGACGACGCATCACGGCAGCGGGCGCTCAGGCATGCTCGTCTCGATGTGCCGGGCGCGGGCCGGCAACGCCACGGAACCTGCGAGAACGGTGGATACATGGGCGGCTTGACAGAAGACCCGGCGTTTCTGGCGACAACATTCGTTGTCATCGACTTCGAGACGACGACCCCCGCGGGCTACCCGGCCCAGCCCATCGAGGTTGCTACTCTCGCGCTCCGATACGGGGAAGGCACGTGGAAGGGGGCCGGCAGAAGTGCATCTCTCATCCGGCCGCCCGCGTTCGCCCCGGTAACGCCAGCCGATACGGCCCAAACCGGCCTGACCCCCGAGCAGTTGAGGCAGGCCCCCACCCCGGCCGACGCGCTGGGCGCACTAGACCGGCGATTCACGGCGGGCAACCGGTACCTGCTGGTGGCTCAGCACGCCGCCACCGAGGCCAACGTCATACACAACCAGCGCGAGCACTGCCCGGCGCTGGCCCGCGTTGACTTTCTTGACACGATCCCGTTTGCCAAACACCTCGTCCCAGGTCTGCCGAACTATAAACTCGACACGCTGCTGGCGCATTTCTCCATCACGCAGCCGGCGGATCGCCACAGGGCCTACGCCGACGTCGATATCACCGCGCAGGTGTTCTTCCGGCTCGTCAGCGCCGCGGGCGAGAATGCTCAGCTCAGCGATCTCGCGGCTCTGGTGAAAATCGCGGGCCGCACGGCCAGGTGCAACATGCCCGTCCAGGGCGGTTTGTTCGACATCTAGCCTCCGGCGGGAGAGGGCATAAGCACAACCGGTCTGAGATAGGACGGTGCTCATTCTGATGATCAAGGAACAATCGGACCGCGACGAGGTCCCGTTCTGGTTCGATCCGCTGTGCCCCTGGGCGTGGATCACCTCGCGCTGGCTCCTGGAAGTCGAGCAGGTCCGGCCGGTGCGCGCCGATTGGCGGATCATGTCGCTGGCCTACCTGAACCTCGTCCAGCGCGAGGGCAAGGGACTCAGCGAGGACTACCTGAACCTGATGACGAAGGCATGGGGTCCGGTGCGGGTCTGCGCGGCAGCCACTGAGCACGGTGGCCGCGGCGTGCTCGGGCCGCTGTACACCGCGATCGGCACCCGGCTTCACAACCAAAGACGTCGCGACGATCCCACCGTTATCACCGAGGCTCTCGCGGAGGCGGGCCTGCCCGGCTCGCTGGCCGCGGCCGCGGCAAGCACGGAGTTCGATCAACTCATCACCGACTCGCACGACGAGGCATTCAACGAGGTCGGCCTCGATGTCGGGACGCCCGTTCTCCGCATTGGCGGCACGGCCCTGTTCGGCCCCGTGATCACACCGGCCCCTCGCGGTGAAGCTGCCGGACGACTCTGGGACGGCCTGGTCATGGTCGCCGGGACGGACGGCTTCTTCGAGCTCAAGCGGAGCCGGGACCGCAAACCGTCCTTCGAGTGAGTGGACACAACAGCCCGGCCGACATCGGCCGAGGCTGCGACCGTCGAGGCTCCGCGTTCGGTCCGACAAGGAGGCCAGCAACGACCGCGGAGCCTCGACGTGCGCACCGCGATCCGGCGCCGCTGCCGACCGGAAGTGTCAGCGGGGACCCGGTCAGCCGATCCGGGCCGGCGCGCTGACCGCTCGCGCAATGCGGTGCCCGACAAGGCGCTCGGCCACGGCGAGCGGATACCATGCGGCACCCCGCACCTCGGACTCCTGGATGCGCCCCACGTCCGCATGCGCCGTCACGAAGGAGTACCCGATGTCGAGGTGGCAGTGATCCGGCTCGTCCTTCGCCGGTCGTGCCGGAACCCTGCCGTACTCGATGTAGACGGGGGTCTGCGACGCTGGGAAGACCTTGCCGGGGTCAACACCGGTCTCCTCCGCCAACTCGCGCACTGCCGCGCCGATCAGTGTGGTATCAGTCGGCTCAAGGTGGCCTCCAGGCTGCAACGTGATCCCGTACGCGCGGTGCTCGACAAGCAGGATCCCGGCGTCACCGCAGACCAGCAGCGCACCGACAGTCACGTGCATCGGAAAGTTCCGCCGCGAGGCGAAATCCCCTCCTTGAGACAGCAGTTGCACCGGCTCAGACAGCAGCGCGGCCTCGTCCGGGTAGCACGCGAGGTAGGCGGAAAGCGCGCTGGAGATGTCCGAGTCACTGATCGCCACAGGCTGCCCCCGCACCAGCCCGAGAACACAGCTCCCCGGGACCACCTGCTCGGATTTGAGCGACGAGACGCGACACAGCCAGCTCCGTAGAAGCGCACGGCGTACGAGGAAGCTCGCACTCTACAAGCGGGGCCTGAGCGGTGCGCGCATGCCACGCCGGGAAGCAACAGGGGGCAGGTCTCCGAGCAGTCCGTGCAGGGCGTGATCGAAACAGGCTGGCTCCAGCTGGCTCAAGCCGCCTGGACCTCTCGTGAGCCCCACAAAAATCCCACAAGTCCATGTCACGGACCGGCCCCACAGGTCCCCCACGGACGAAACGGCATTCCGCGGCACACCCCGGCACGCATGTTAAAATAGTGCCGAAATCATCGCCTGACCAGGGGAAACCCAGGTCAGCTGCGGAGACATCCGTGCTGGTGATGGTGGTCAGGGGCGGGGTCGAACCGCCGACCTTCCGCTTTTCAGGCGGACGCTCGTACCAACTGAGCTACCTGACCTCGGCCGGGCCATCGGCACCGGATCGAAGGATCTGGCACCGACCCGAGCGGTCCTGACGGGATTT
>DATLSX010000123.1:0-125658 GCA_035533915.1 Streptosporangiaceae bacterium | reverse complement strand
CTCCTCGCCCAGGCTGGCCACATACCCCAGCCAACCGGAACCCGCCTCGCGACCCTGCCCGACCTGACCGCATACGCCCGCGAACACGGAATCACCCTGACCCCGAAAACGAAACCAGCACGTTAATAAAAGACGGCGCCCTAATGACCGCGATCATGGAACGACCCCCGCCAGGCGGCGCCGATTACGGAGCCGACCCGGCCACTGGCGGCACCTCCCAGCCAGCCGGACCAGAACCTGTGTATGCAGAGCTTGCAGATAATGTATTTATCCTATTTAGGATTACCAAGACCCGGCAGCTCCTTCCCGCCTGGTCGCGCCGCGCAATAGGATGACCGGCATGCGATTCGGCATGTTCATACCTCAGGGATGGCGTCTCGACCTGGCAGGCGTGCCCGCGGCTGACCACTGGGCCACCATGCGCGACCTCGCGCAGGCCGCGGACACCGGACCATTCGAGTCGCTGTGGGTCTACGACCACTTCCACACGGTCCCGGTACCCACCGAGGAAGCTACCTACGAAGCCTGGTCGCTGATGGCGGCGCTGGCCGCTTCGACAAGCCGGGTCCGGCTCGGTCAGATGTGCACCTGCATGGCCTACCGCAATCCGGCCTACCTCGCGAAGGTCGCCGCCACCATCGACGTCGTCTCCGGCGGACGGGTCGAGATGGGCATCGGCGCCGGCTGGTACGAGCACGAGTGGCGCGCCTACGGCTATGGATTCCCCGGCGCGGGCGACCGGCTGGGCATGCTCGACGAGGGCGTGCAGATCATGCGGCAGCTCTGGACGACGGGGAAAGCCACGCTGGCAGGCAAGCATTACCAGGTGGACGGCGCTATCGGCAGGCCGCTGCCGGTCCAGGACGGCGGCATCCCGCTGTGGATCGCTGGCGGCGGCGAGAAGAAGACCCTCCGGATCGCGGCGAAGTACGCCAGCTACACAAACTTCGATGCCACGCCGGAAGCATTCAAGCGCAAGTCGCAGATCCTGGCGGAGCACTGCAAGGACGTCGGCACTGACTTCGACGCGATCATCCGGTCGAGTAACTTCAACGTGATCATCGGTGAAACCGAGCGGGACGTGGCCGACAAGCTGGCCTGGCTGCGGGCGCACTACGCACCACTGATCCCTGACCAGATGCTGGATCGTTCCATGACGGTGTTCTCTGACGGCCTGGTCGGCACGCCCGAGCAGGTCGCCGAGCGGCTGTCGCAGGTGCGTGACCTGGGTCTCGGCTACGCGATCGGGTACTTCGTGGACGCGGCATACGACCGGTCCAGCATCGACCTGTTCGCCGCCAAGGTGATACCCGAACTGGCGGACTGACGCCCGGGGTATCGCGATGTCAGCGTGGCGCGCCCGTGACCTAGGGCGGTAACTCGCCGCCCTTGCCGACGGCTCCGGGCCGCAAGGCTATCCCGCTCCCGGCGTCACTGTGTCAGCACCAGCACTGGTGACGGCCGATCGCCATCGCTTCCTCGGCGCGGGCACTCACGCGGCCCGGCGCCAGGCAGCGGCCAGCGCCTCGAAGCTAGCCCGGCGGCGTTCCCGGTCCAGGCCGGGGGTGACGACAACGATCTCGTCCGCCTGGGCATGCTGCTTCATCTCCAGCAACCGCTCGGCGACGGCCTTCGGCTCTCCGGTCACCATTGCCCCGTCGTCGTGGCGGGCGGCCCGGAAGGCCGCTGACCTGGCGAGGTCGCGGACCTGTTCGGGCGCGAGCGGCTCCCGGACACCGCGCCTGAGGTTGGCGATCGTCAGCGACCAGGCCGCTTCGAAGTCAAGTACCGCCTCCTCGTCATCGCTCGCGAACGCCAGGACGGACATCGCCGAGTACGGCGCGGCATCCGGCACGCGAGACACGAACTGGCGGCGGTACTCGCGCAAAGCCTCGAACGCCAGGTCAGGACTCATGTGGTGCGCGAATACGGCGCTCATCCCGTTCACCGCGGCGAAGGCCGGCCCGTACTGGCTCGATCCCAGCACGAATAGTTCCGGCCGCTCGGGGACCAGCGGTGCCGCGACGAGCTGCGCATAAGGATGGCTGGCCGGGAACCCGTCACCGAGAAAGGCCAGCAACTCGGCGACCTGGCCAGGGAACTCGGCGGCCGGGTCGACGACCGTGCCGCGGCGCAGGACATGCGCCGTCAGCGGATCGGTGCCCGGAGCCCGGCCCAGCGCCAGGTCGATCCGCCCCGGGTACATGGCCAGCAGCGTCCGGAAGCTCTCCGCCACCTTCATCGGCGCGTGGTTGGGCAGCATGATCCCGGCCGCGCCCACCCTGATCTGCGAGGTGAACGCCCCCACGTGCGCGGTCAGCAGCTCAGGGGCGCTGCACGCCAGGCTCCGCATGTTGTGGTGCTCGGAGACCCAGTACCGCCGGTACCCGGCCGCCTCCACCGCCCGGGCGATGCGAACCGCGCCGGCAACCGACGCCGCGGCGCTCTCGCCGTACTCGATGCCGACAAAATCCAGTACAGCCAGCGGCAGCGACTCCGCGACAACGTCCATCTTTAGTCAAATGCGGCAACGGGCAGCAACATTCCCGTTGACGGATAACTCAGCCTGCGGCAAGACGCGGGCCAGCACCAGGGTGATGTCGTCTTCGCCGCGCTCACGCAGCGCCTGGGTGACAGCCTGGCAGCTCTTGTCCAGCACCAGGTCCGGCTGCGCCAGGGCCGCGCTGAGCGCGTCACCGAGCGCGGCAATACCGTCGTCGAGCGATCGCTTGCGGCTCTCCACCAGCCCGTCGGTGTACAACGCGAGAGTCGAACCTGGTGGCAGGCTGAGCTGGACCGGACTGAAGATTCCGGTGCCGAGCCCGAGCGGCAGGCCTGGCGGCAGGTCGAGCATGCGCGTCTTGCCGTCCGCCGTGCTCAGCATGGGCGGCAGGTGACCTGCCCTGGCGATCACGCCAGTACCCGCAGCCGGGTCGACCACTGCGGCGATGCAGGTCGCGAACGGCGCGGACGGCATTCCCGCGGCCATCCGGTCCAGTCGGCTCAAGATCTCTTCCGGCGGCAGCTCCAGGTCCGCGAGGGTGTGGGCCGCCGTGCGCAGCTGCACCATGACGGCAGCCGCCTCGGGTCCGTGCCCCATCGCGTCCCCGACGATCAGTGCCGTGCGCCCGCTGGGTAGCGAGACAATGTCATGCCAGTCACCGCCGACGACGCTGGCACCGACCGGCACGTAGCGGTGGGCGACCGCCATGCCGACCGGCTGGCCGGGCTCGCTGGGCAGCAGACCCTGCTGGAGCGCGAACGCCGTCCGGCGTTCGCGGTGGTAGAGCCGCGCGTTGTCGATGGACACCGCGGCGCGGGCCGCGAGCTCGCCGGCCAGCCTGATGTCGGCAGGCCCGAACCCCTGGTCGGCGTCCATACGCGCGAAGGTCGCGCAACCAAGCACCAGCCCGCGGGCGACGAGCGGAACGGCCAGGAAGGACGAGTAGCCCGCAGTGATCTCCTGACCACCGGGCCGCCGCTCGATCCGCTCAGCCGTCTCATCGTCGAACTGGTCGAACAGGACCGGGCTCCGCGTGGACATCGCACGGTAGCTCGGCGAACTGGTGCCGAAGGCGAGCACCTCGCCAGGCCGCAGCAGCTTCTCGGCCGCTTCGTCAGAGCGTCCGGCCAGCCGGATCGCGAGCCGCCGCACCACTGCCGTCGGGCCATCGAAATGCGGCCCGAGTTCGTCGGTGGCGAGCAGCCGCTCGGAGATGAATATGGCCGCGGCATCAGCGAACCCGGGGACGGCGACCTCGGCGACCTCCCGTGCGGTCCGGTCCAGATCAAGGGAGGTACCGATCATGCTGGCCGCCTCGGCAAGCACGTCCTGACCCGGCATCGGCGAGGCCCGGCGCGCGATGACGAGCGCGCCGCTGCCCGGCCCTTCGATCGGCTCGAAATGCAAGGTCACGCGGCTGCCGCCAGCCGGGGCGGATACCGGCACGATCGCCGTCCACACCCGTCCTGACGCCACTTCGGCCAGCGCCTGACCCAGCAGCTGGCGCTGGCCGGGGCCACTCAGCAGCACGTCGCAGGCATGCCGACCGACAGCCTCGAGCGCGGGCTGCCCGAACAGCCGCTCCGCGGTGACCGACCAGGAGACCACAAGACCGGAAGGGTTCAGCGTGAGCACAGCGATGCCAGCGAGATCCGCTCCTCGCCAGCGCCGCAGCACAGACTCTCCATTACCAGCTAGCTGTGACACCACCGCAACCGCACCATTCCAGGACGACTACTTCCGGCGCCAGCGCAGCCACCTGAGCCGGGCAATCGCTGCGAGTCATCCGCCTCACGGAGAACGACAGTCGCGGCCATCGGCAGTACCGTTATATTTCGCGTGGTTCATTGCAATGTATAGCATCATGGCCGCCATAATGGCTTGAGGCAAGCGCAACCTGTCATTCCGTACATCCCCGCAGGCAGGGCGCGTGCATCCGGGGAGGACGGGAGAACCAATGGCCGACCAGCCGGACTGGGTGCCGCCTGGCGTCGACGTCAAGCGGGCCAATGTCGCACGGGTCTACGACTACCTGCTGGGCGGCACGCACAACTTCCTGGCCGACCAGGATGTCGCCCGGTCCATGGCGACAATCGAGCCTATGTCGGGAGCAATCGCCCGGGCTAACCGGGCGTACCTCGGCCGGGCAGTGCGGTTCCTCGCCGGGGCGGGCATCAGCCAGTTCCTCGACATCGGCTCGGGCATCCCGACCCAGGGAAACGTGCACGAGATAGCACAGCAGGCCAACCCGGACGCCCGGGTGGTCTACGTCGACGTCGACCCGATCGCGATCGCGCACAGCAAGGCCATCCTGGCCGGCCACGCGAACGCCGCGATCCTCGACGCCGACCTGCGTGAGCCAGCGAAGATCCTCGGCCATCCTTCGGTCCGGAGCCTGATCGACTTCGGCAAGCCCGTCGCCCTGCTGCTCCTCGCGGTCCTGCACTTCCTGAGCGACGAAGAAGACCCCGGAGCGGTGGTGGCCACGCTGCGAGACGCACTCGCGCCCGGTAGTTACCTCGTGCTGGCGCACGCCACCGCCGAAGGCAAGCCCGAGGCAGCGCTCGCGGTCGCCACGGTCTACAACCGCAGCGTGGCCGCCAAGTGGCGGCTGCGCTCGCGCGCCGAGATCCAGCACCTGTTCGACGGCTTCGAACTGATCGAGCCAGGCCTGGTCTTCGCGCCGGCCTGGCGGCCGGACGCCACTGGGGATATCCCCGGCAACTCCACCGAATTCGGCACTCTGGTCGGGGTGGCAAGAAAGCCCTGACCTGCTCGATTACCCGTACCGGGTCTGCAGTACGGCGGGCCCGAGCAACACTCATTAGGAGAGAGATAAGTGGCCGACTTACCGGACTGGGTCCCGCCTGGTGTCGACGTCAAGCGGGCAAATGTCGCCCGCGTGTACGACTACTGGCTCGGCGGCACGCACAACTTCCTGGCGGACCAGGACCTTGGCCGTTCGATCGCGGCGATCGAGCCGAAAGTGCAGGCAGTTGCCCGGGCTAACCGGGCTTTTCTCGGTCGCGCGGTGCGGTTTCTCACGGCGTCCGGGATCAGCCAGTTCCTGGACATCGGCTCTGGCATCCCGACCCAGGGAAACGTGCACGAGATAGCGCAGCAGGCCAACCCGGACGCCCGGGTGGCTTATGTCGACGTCGACCCGGTCGCGATCGCGCACAGCAAGGTCATCCTGGCCGGGAATCAGAACGCCGCCGTTGTCGACGCTGACCTGCGCGAGCCGGAGAAGATCCTCGCTGACCCGACCGTCCGCCGGCTGATCGACTTCAGCCAGCCAGTCGGCCTGCTGCTCCTGGCCGTGCTGCACTTCATCTCCGGCGCCGACGACCCGTGGAACCTGGTAGCGGCCCTGCGCGATGCTCTTGCACCCGGCAGCTACCTCGTCATCTGCCACGCCACCGATGAGGGTAAGCCTGAGGTCGCGCATGCAGCGGAGACGGTTTACAACCGCAGCGTCGCCACCCATGTGCACGTGCGCTCCCGGGAGCAGATCCAGCGGCTCTTCGACGGCCTCGAGATCGAAGAGCCTGGCCTGGTGTATTTGCCGCTGTGGCGACCTGATTCGCCCGACGACGTGCCAAGCGACCCCACCGGGTTCGCCGGCCTCGTCGGCGTCGCGCGCAAGCGCGCGCCCGGTCAGGTTGCGACCGGAGCGGGGCGTTAGCCTGCCAGCAATCCGGGAAGCCGGTCGACCGGGAAACCAGGGCTGCGGTGGCCATCACGCCCGATCATGGTGCGCCCGGCGACCAGCACGTTCACGACGGTCTCCTCGACGCATTGCACGACCGCCTCGTACAGCGGGTCGAGTTGTCCCCACGGGACGAACTCGATGCTGGGAAGGTCCCCGGCTTCGGCGCGGGAATCGATCGAGCTGTCCAGCGCTCCGACGTTGGTCGCCGAGAAGGCCAGGAAGAGGTCGCCGGAGAAATGGCTGCCGGTAGTGCCGGTGCGGGCCAGGCCGAGCGGAACCCGGCGGGCCAGCGCCTTGCACTGGCCGGGCAGCAGCGGGGCATCGGTCGCCACGATCGTGATGCACGACCCCGCGCCCGGCGGCGCGAGCCAGTCGGTCTCCTCCATCGGGTTGTCCTGCGCCAGCATCTCGCCGAGTCGGCGCCCGGCGACGACCAGTTCCCGGCGGCTGCCGAAATTCGCCTGCATCAGCGTTCCGACGGTAAGACTGCGTGACCCGATCCGAATCCGGCGGGACGCTGTCCCGGTACCGCCCTTGAATCCATAGCAGTTCATGCCCGTGCCGCCACCGACCGAGCCTTCGGCAAGCGGACCGCTCCGGGCACCGTCCAGTGCCCGCGCTACCGCCTGTGGCGTCACATGCGGCCCGTTGATGTCGTTGAGGTAGCCATCCCAGGTCTCCGCCACGACGGGCAACTGCCAGCGCGCCGCCAGGTCGGGATTGGCCAGGACCGACCACTCGATGATCCCCCGGTGCACCGGCCCGACGGCGTGGGTGTTGGTAATGCCGACCGGGAGCGAGAGCGCGCCGACCTCGTCGAGCCAAGCCGTGCCGGTCATCTCGCCGTTGCCGTTGAGCGAGTACCAGCCAGCCGGGCACGACCGCCCTACGCCAGCGCGGCCGAGCGGCAGCACGGCGGTCACGCCGGTCCGGACGGGACCCCGGCCCACGGCCAGGGTCCCGGCTCCGGCTATCAGGGTTTGGTAACCGACCTCGACGCCAGGAACGTCGGTAATGGCGTTCCATCGTCCCGGCTCGCCCTGGAACGGCACCCCGAGGTCGCGAGCGCGCCGCGGAGCGGACGGCAGACCGGCCTGATGCCCGTTCCGCATGGAATCAGTGTCCTGCCTCGTTCGCGCCCAGTGGGTGAATCTCCAGGGCCGGCCCCATCAGGATTCCGCCCGGTTCCTCGTGCACCGCGTGCACGTCGTGCGGAGCGGCCGGCATCGTCCACCGGGTCTCACGCTGCCGGTACAGGTACCCGTAGTAGTAGGCGTACCCGGCAGCCAGCGCGCCGACGGCGATGATGACCTGCCACGGGTTACCGAGCCACAGTTCGTAGGTGACGTAGCCGAGGGTGAGAATCACCGCGACCGGCGCCAGCGGCCAGGCCGGCATCTTGTACCTGGCGTGCGCTGTCCTGCCGTTGCGGCGCCCGACAATCGCCGAGAGCGCGACGATGAGGTAGAGCGCGACCAGGGTCGCGCCGGTCGCCGTGATCAGCGAGTTGATCGGGACGATGGCGGCTACGACCGCGGCGGCGCCGCCGACCAGCAGTGTCGCGGTGACCGGGGTCTGCAGTTTCGGGTGAACGTAGCCGAGCGCCTTGCTGACCGCGTCGGGGTAGGCGCGGTCCCTGGCAGAGCTGTAGAGCGTCCGCCCGGCCTGGAGCGTAATGGCGACCGTGGCGTTGATGATCGCGAGTGCGATCCCCAGGCTGACGATCGTGTTCAGCGCGGCGCCGCCACGGGCCGTCACGAAGTACTCCATCGGCGCCGGGTTGCTGATCAGCTTGCCGAGGTCGGGGGCGCCGAGGATCACCGCGGTCATCGGGATGAGCTCGGCGGCCACCGTGATCGCCAGCGACCACATGATCGCCCTCGCGATGCCGCGGGCGGCGTCGCGGGTCTCCTCGGAGAAGTAGACGGCGGCACCGTAACCGTTGTAGGAGAAAATCGCCGTCGCGGTCTGCACCGCCACCAGGCCGAGCCCCACGGAGGTCAGTACACCGCCAGAGCTGGCGGTCTGGGCATGAAACAGCGTCGACAGCGGCCGTGACACATGGAAGAAGCCCAGCGCGGTCAGGACGGCGAGCGCCGCCATCTCCAGGACCAGGAACGTCCCGGTCACCCAGGCATTGGTGCGGATGTTCAGCACCGCGATCACGGCGCAGACCACGATCACCCCGACGCCGACCCACTTGGAGTTCGTGCCTGACACGGCCGCCGACAGGTACTGGCCGGTGCCCAGCGCGATCACCCCGATGATCAGGATCAGGCTCAGCGTGTTCATCAGGAACAAGGCGAAACCGGTGCCCTTGCCGAGAACCCGAGCGGCGAAGGAGTACTCGCCGCCCGCGATCGGGAACGCGGACGACAGTTCGCCATAGCAGAAGGCCATGAAGATGCCGACGACGGCCGCGGCGACGAAGGCGAGGAACGAAGCTCCGCCAACTGCCGCCAGCACGGCCGGAATGATGATGAACACGCTGGAAGCCGGCGTGACCGACGACAGCGTGATCAAGATGTTGCCGCGCAGCGTGAGCGAGCGCGAGAGTTCCTGCGCGTACTGGCCTTCGCCGCCAGCGCCGTGCGGCGCGGCTGGAGGTCGATCGGTACTCATCGGCTTCCCCATCCCTCCGAGGATCATTTGTCGATAGGTTCGACGAATAACCTGGGCTTGTCAAGACAGAGGTAGCTTTTTCCTGTCAGAGGTGGTCAGATACCGTGTCGTTCGGTCAGCCACGCAGATGAAGGGGTGCGCACGCGATGCCCAGGGTGAGGGACCAGGCTGCTCGACGCAAGCTGCTGCTTGAGGCAGCCGTCGCGGTCATCAACGACCGCGGGCCCGCTCGGATGCAGATGAAGGACGTCGCTGACATGGCGGGCATGGCCACCGGCTCGGTGTATTACTACTACGACAACGTGGACGAGATCCTGCGGCACGTGCACGCGATGGCGTTCGACCGGTACTACACCGCGCGGGTGCAGGCGATCAGCAACCTCGCCGATGCCCGCGAGAAGATCAGGACGATGGTGGACCTCGGGCTGCCCCGGCCGCAGGACGAACCGCTGTCCCTCGCGCTGTACCAGGTCATCGTCGCCAAGGCCAGGGACCCGCAGCACTCGGACATGATCACGAGCCTGTGCGGCGAGCAGCGCGGTCTCTACCAGCAGATTCTCGACGAGGGCGTGGCGGCCGGGCAGTTCCGGCCGGTCATCCCCACGCTGAACATCGCCCAGAACCTGATCTCGCTGGAGGACGGCTACGGCCTCGGGCTGAGCACGGGCAACCATGACTACGACTTCGGCCAGGCACGGCTGCTGCTTCTCCAGGCGGCGGCGCACTGGACGCAATGCCCTGAACTTCTCGACGACGCGGGCTAGCGGCCGATTCCGGGTTGGCCGCTAGGCCGTGCCCCAGGCCGGACACCGAGTGGGCGAATACCACTCGCGCCAGTCCGGACGGGCCACTCGCACCAATCTGGGCCGACAGCGAAAAAGTACGACTTTCGGCCCAGGTTTGAGGACCTTCGGGTCTGCTGTTCCGGTCCCGTCTCTTGGCTTCCTGGGAGGATGAGCTCAAACTCCGCAGTGGTGGTCGATTCTCTTTCGAAGTCCTACGGCGCGGTGGCCGCCGTTACGGACGTGAGCTTCACCATCGAGCGCGGGGAGGTCACGGTCCGCGAGCTGGTCCGGTTGTGCGCCGGGCTCTATCCGCGGCATTACGAGCCGGACGACATCGTGACGACTGCCGGGCACCATGCCCTGACACGCTCCGCGGGCCGGCGCTACGCCCTGTCCTCTTCGCCACATCGGAGCTGACAATGCGGCTGGCGGGAGACCGACACGTGGGCTTCGTGGCCATGACCCGGCTCCTTGCCGAAGCCACGCCAGAGAGCCGCAACCGCGTGGTGGACCTGCTGCGTGCTGTTTCCATCATCGTCGTGGTGTTCGGCCACTGGACGATGGCGGCCCTCACCATCGACCACGGCCTGCACGCCGGAAACATACTCTCGCTCGCCGCCTGGACCCACCCGTTCACTTGGCTGTTCCAGGTCATGCCGGTGTTCTTCCTCGTCGGCGGCTACGCCAACGCCCGGTCGTGGCGGTCCGCACGGGGGCGGAATACCGGGTACGGCAGCTGGCTCAGGGGCCGCACCCGCCGGCTCGTGCTCCCGGTCCTGCCGGTGCTGGTGTGCTGGCTCGCCGTGGGCTGGCTGGCGCTCTTTCTCGGCGCGGGCTGGCGCACCTTGCGGCTGGCCTCGACCGTGGCGCTGATGCCCACCTGGTTCCTCGCCGCCTATATCGCGGTCACCACGACCACGCCAGCGGCACTGTGGCTGTGGCGCAGATGGGGATGGGGCTCGGTAGCCGCGGGACTCGGGTGCGCCGCGGTGGTCGACGTCACGTCCCTGGTATCGGGTAGCACGCTGGCCGGCTTCGTGAACTACCTGCTGGTGTGGGGAACCGTGCACCAGCTCGGCTTCGCCTGGCTCGACGGAGCACTCGCCGCCTTCTGGAAGCGGCTGCTGCTCTGCCTGACCGGCCTGCTCGGCACGCTGACACTCGTGCTGCTCGGCCCGTACCCGGTCAGCATGGTCGGCGTGGACACGTCCACGGTCACCAACACCTATCCGCCGCGGGTCACCCTGCTGCTACTCGGGATGTTCCAGGCCGGCCTGGTGCTGATGTTCGAAGATCCGGCGGCACGCGCCATGCGCCGCCTCCGCGCCTGGATAGTCGTGGTCGCGCTGAACGGGCGCATCATGACGCTGTACCTGTGGCACATCACCGCGATGGTGCTGGTCATCGCGCTCTCGCTCACCCTGGGCGGGGCCGGGCTCACGGTAGCGCCGCTGACGTCGCTGTGGTGGGCCACCCGGCCGGTGTGGTACCTCGTGCTCGGCACGGTCACCGTGGCCCTGGTCGCGCTCCTTGGCCGGTTCGAGACCCCGGCCGCCGACACCCGGCCGGCACCGCCGTGGTGGCGTCCGGTACTCGCGGCCGCCGGGGTCTGCGCAGGCCTGGGCGCGCTGGCAGTCCTCGGCCTGGCGAGCGCGCACGGCCTGAACTGGGCGCTCCTGGTGCTGCCCATTGTCAGCGTGTACCTGGGCGGGGTCGCCAAGCCGCCGTGGTCCGGTTTCGCTGCTGCCCGCTGAACCGCGGCAAGCCGTGGCAGAGGTCTCCGGCCCTCGGCGGCGAAGAGGTCCGCGCCGCTCGCCGCAGGCGTGCTCGACTTCCCAGCCGCGTATCGTGGCCGCGCCGAGAACGGCAGGCGTGCCGTTGGTGGCTAGTTCCGTCACCTCGACGTCGAACCGCCGCCGGACCGAACTCGATCCGGGGAACAGCGTCTCCATCGCCTCGGTCAGCCGGGCGCGCGTCCCCGGCGGACCGACCACCAGCAGCGGATCGGACCGGCGGGAGAACTGACCGTCGAGGATGAGGAAAGGCAGCCCACCGAAGTGATCGCCGTGCAGGTGGGTAATGGCCACCGCGCTGACCTGGCCCGGGTCGAGCCCCTGGGCCTTGAGCGCGGCCAGGCTGGTCGCGCCGCAGTCCACGAGCATGACTTGCCCGCCGGTCCCGCTGCCGCCAGTGATCCAGATGCACGTTTGCGCCCGTCCGCCGCTGCCGAACGCGTCGCCGCTGCCTACGAAGTGAACTCGCACGTCACCATCATCACAGCGTGCGGCGTGCCACGATGGGGACGGTCTGAAGCATCATGACGAAAGGCCAAGGTGGCCGCAAATACCGTGTGACCGCCACGTTCTTCAACACCCGCGCGAACGAGTTCGCTCGCCGCCAGGTGATCCGGCAGGAGGCGCGGGCCGGTTTCGCCCTGGCGAACCACTCCTGGAGTCATCCGTTCATGCCCAGGCTGTCTGCCTCGCATCAGGCGATCGAGATGGACCGGTCACCGCCGGCCGCAGACCCCGGTACGTGACCGCCTGGCGGCTGCCAGCGATGATGGCCGTGGGCAACAGAAAGGCGAATTACATGGACGCCTACTTCCGCATACTGGCGGCGGGACCGGCCTTTTTCCTCAGCGCATGGCTACTGATGCTTTTCGCTGGCATCACCGCGAGCGATGTGGGAATCCGGCCGTTCGGATACCTCACCTCGATGGTCGTGACCATCGGCCTGTGGCTCGTCATGGTGCCGCTGATCAGCGCGATCGCGAGGGTCGGCCCGAAGAAGAAATAGCCTACGAACCCCAGCGGACGACAGTCGCCGCCCAGGTATAACCAGTTCCGCTGCCAGCAGCAGCGCGAGATCACCGTCCCGCAACTCGCCGGCACGGGCGGCACTGCATCGAGCGCTTGAGTGGATCGGGACGACGTGCGACAGGTCGGCGAGCGTCAGGCCGGACCGGCGCAGCGCCTCGCGCGCCACCGCGACGAAGTTCGGCAGGCTGCGGGCGTCCAGCCGTTCTTTCATCAGGCCAGGCTCGTGCACGTCGAGCGCCGGCCTCGGCAAGCATCATGTCCCTGGTGACGCGCAGCGCCACCGGCGTCCCGCACGAGACGTAGTCCGACGCCAACGCCCGGTGCGCGCCGAGACGATGCGCGATCCCTGGCGCCGCCTGCCAGGCCGGGTACTCCTCGTACGTCGAACCGAAGTACATGACGACATCGAGGTCGGCCGGGGCGAAGCCTGTCTCGGCGAGCAGGGTCTGGGCCGACCGTGCGCAGCGCCAGCTCGCTGACGCCCAAGATCACCCCATTCGTCAGCCCAACCGCCAGGCGATCACGTCATCGATGGCCCATTGGTGCTGCGATAACGTCATCGATGGCCCATTGGTGCGGTAGCGGCCAGGCGCGGAACCGCGCCGCCGACCGGCCAACGAATCCAGGATCTGGTGCGGCAGGGATCGACCGCGCGGCCCGGTTCCAGTTAGTCGCTACGCGTTGCATTACCGTGACGCTGAGCAATGCGGATTCTTGTAGCGCCCGCCGACCCAGCCAGGCACAGAACAGGCAGCAGCGGGAAACCTGGGTGACAGAGAGCGCCCATCGCTGGCCCACTAATGACGTGATGACATCATCGATGGCCCATTGGTGACGTGATGACATCATCGATGGCCCATTGGTGCGGTAGCGGCCGGCAACAGGACGGGGCAACGCGCGATGGGATGCGTGACGCGGGGAAGGACAGCGTGACGGGGAATGACAGCGTGACGGGGATGAACGCGTGACAGGACGCACCGGACCGGCGGGCGAGCCGGACCCAGACGGCCAGCCGGACCCGGCTGCCGGACCAGACCCAGCCGATCGGAGCGGACCAGGACCGCAGCACGCACTGACGCGGGCCGGTTTCATCGAGTACGACCGAGTGCTTTTCTTCAGCGATGCCGTCTTCGCTATCGCCATCACGCTGCTCGCCGTCGACCTGCGTGTCCCGCCGAGCCTAGGCCGTACCGGAATGAGCGTTGGCCGGGTCATCGGCGACGCGGCTCCCAGCCTGTTCGGATTCGGCATCAGCTTCGCGGTGATCGCCCTGTTCTGGCTTGGTCACCACGGCGTCTTCCGTTACATCACCGCTATGGACCGTCCGCTGATTGGGCTGAACCTGGTGTTCCTCGGCACGATCGCGTTCTTGCCGTACCCGACCGAGGTGCTCAGCGCGTCGAACGACCAGGCGGCCGCAGTCGTCTTCTACGCGGCCTGCGCGGCTGCCGCGGGGATCGCCGAGGGCGCGGTCTGGCTGTACGCGACGCGCTCGCAAGCCCGGCTGGCGCACCTATCCGCGCAGGACGTTCGCCGGCACATACTGCTGCGGATCGCGCGGATACCCGTCGTCTTCCTCGCTTCGATCCCGGTCGCAATCGTTGCGCCGCGGATCGCGCCCTACCTGTGGATCCTGATCGGAGTAGCCGGCCTAGTCATCAACCGTTTCGCGAGATAGCGATGCGTGGCATGAAATGCAACGGGTAGACGTTACCAGTAGATACCGCCGTGTAGCTGCCCGAATGATTGCTAGATCGCCACAATTGTGCCTTATCGGCACTCCGAGCTGTCAACCGCACGGCCTGGCCGTGGAGGTCCCCCGACATGAACGGCAATGGATCAGGTCAGTCTGTCGACCGCAGGACGGAGCTGATCGAGGCGGCCCAGGAGGGCTGGGTCTCGGCGCTTACCGACCTCGGCGGACGCAACACGCTGCTTTATTACAAGGACAGGCGATCAGGCACGCTCGACCTGGCGCATGCCGATCCGGAAGCGTTCGAGCAGTTCATGCGGACTGGCTCGATCAGGCTGACCAAGCTATTCCGAGACGTGGACATCCGCGCCGACGCAATCCGCCGGGTCCAGGTCATCCACCGGAAGGCGAAGGAACTTCTCGAAGAGCGCGGAATCCGGGCCGGATACCTCGCCATCGGGATGGCGCGGTGGGACGAGCTCTTCCTGCAGCCCGCCGCTCCGGTCCTGCTGCGCGGCTTGACCATTACGCCGACCAGAGCCAGGCACGACGACTTCGTGCTGGCGCTGGACGACGAGGCCGAGGTCAACCCGGTCCTGCTGCACAAGCTGGCCACCGTGTACGGCTCGGCGACGGACAAGCTCGCCGCCGAGCGCGGTGACCGGCTGCACAAGCTGCTGCGCGAAGCCGCCGACGCGGCCGAGGTGCCCGGGTTCGACATCGTCGGCCGGAGCGTTATCGGCACCTTCACCTATGCCAAGCTCCCGATGGTACGGGACATGCAGGGCGCGGCGGAGTTGCTGAACGACAGCGACGTGGTCGCCGCGATCGCCGGTGACCCAGACGCCCAGGAATTGCTGTCCAGCGACGACGACGCCGAGCCGCTGCTCGACTCGCCCGCCGCGGACTACTCGGTACTCGATGCCGACTCCTCGCAGCGAAGCGCGATCTCCGCCGTGCTGTCCGGCCGCAGCCTGGTGATCCACGGACCGCCAGGAACGGGCAAGAGCCAGACCATCGCCAACCTGATCGCCGCACTGGTAGCCCGGGGCAGGAAGGTGCTCTTCGTCGCCGAGAAACGGGCGGCCATCGACGCGGTGCTGTCCAGGCTCAAGAGCGTGGACCTCGGCGAGCTGGTGCTGGACATTCACGAAGGCACTCGCGACCGGCAGCGGATCGCCCGCGACCTTGGCGGGACACTCGACCTGGCCCAGCAGACGGCGACTCCGCAGGACGCTAACCTGCGGCGCCGGCTCGCGGACCGGCAGCGCCGCCTGACCGAGCACGTCACGGCGCTGCACGAGGCGCATCCTCCGTGGGGCCTGACGCCGTTCCAGGTGCAGTCCGCGCTGCTCGGGATTCCCGAGCAGGCCCGCAATCCGGTGCGGCTGCCAGCACCGGAACGGATCACCGGTACCGACGCCGACGAACTGCGGGACGAGTTCAGGGAGTTCGCCCACCTGGGCGGCTTCGCGATGCGGCCAGACTCGACCCCGTGGTTCGGGTCCGCGCTGCGGACGCCAGAAGACGCCAGGCGGGCCTGCGAACTGGCCGGACGGCTCAGCAGCTACACGGTGCCCCGCCTGATCGACCGGCATGCCAGGACCGCCGCGCCAGTCGGCCTCGAGCCGCCGGCTAGCTACCCAGCGGCGCTGGCCAGGATGCGGCTCTACGGCCAGGTCACGCAGACACTCCGGGCTCTCGATTCCAGCGTCTACACGACGCGGCCCACGGCACTCGCCGACGCGATGGGCGGCACCGGGGACATGTCACTGAGCGAGCGGCACCGGCTCAGGAAGGACGCGCGCAGGCTGTTCACCGGCGGCGCCAAGCTGACTCGCGAGCAGATGGCCGCGCAGCTCGCCGAGGCCGCGGCCCAGCTAGCTGACTGGGAACGGCAGCAAGCAGGCGGCACTGCCGCCGGGACCGCGAAGCGGTCGCTGCCGACGGTGCCCGACGACATCGAGGGGCTGGCCGCGCTGCACGAGGAGTGCTCGCAGCAACTGGACGCGCTGCGCGGGTACGTGCGACTGCCCGCCGAGGACGTGGCCGGGCAACTGTCGGCGCTGGCCGATGATCAGGACACCGCGTGGAAGCTACCTCGGCTGTATGAACTGGCCGGCCGCTTCGACCAGTTGCGCCTTGGGCCGCTGCTTGACGAACTCGGCCGGACCGACGCGACGCCAGACCTGGCAGCGGCGGCCTTCGACCACGCCTGGTACTCCTCGATCCTGGACCAGATCAGGGTGCGCGATCCGCGTTATGCCGCAGAGCGGGGCAGCTCCCTGGACGAGATCGCCAGCGATTTCCGCGATCGTGACGTCGAATATCTCACCGCCAACCGCCGCCGGGTCAGGCACGCCTGGGCCGAGCGGGTACGCGAAGCACAGGACGGGCATCCGCTGCAGGCCCGGGTGATCCGCAAGCAGGCCGCGCTGCGCCGCGGGCACCTGCCGTTGCGTAGGTTGCTCGACCAGACCTCGGACGTGCTGTTCGCGCTGAAGCCGTGCTGGGCGATGTCACCGCTGATGGTCAGCCAGGTGCTCCCTGCCGCTCGGCTGTTCGACGTGGTCATCTTCGACGAGGCCAGCCAGATCGTCCCCGCCGACGCGATCCCGTCGATCATGCGCGGGCACCAGATCGTCGTCGCCGGAGACGACCGGCAACTGCCGCCCACCAACTTCTTCCGCCAGGTAGGCGAGGCGGACGAGGAGCAACTGGAGGATGACGACGAGACGCTGGTCTCGTTCGGCGCCGGATTCGAGTCTGTGCTCGACGCGCTCCGCCCGCTCTTGCCGACCTGGCCGCTGAACTGGCACTACCGTAGCCGGGACGAACGACTGGTGGCCTTCTCCAATACTCACATCTACGGCGGCACGCTGACCACGTTCCCCGGTGTGCTCCGCGACGACTGCCTGCGCCATGTGGTCGTCGCGCAGACGCCAGAGCCTGGCCAGGAGGTGTCGGTCGCCGCCGAGGTGGACGAGGTCGTGGAGCTGATCCTGGAGCACGCCAGGACCAGGCCGGACGAGTCGCTCGGCGTCATCGCATTGGGCATCAAGCACGCCGAGCGGATCGACGCGGCCTTGCGCCGCGCCCTCGCTCGCCATTCCGAACTCGAGCCGTTCTTCGCAGAGGACTGTGCCGAGCCGTTCTTCGTTAAGAACCTGGAGCGTGTCCAGGGCGACGAGCGCGACGCGATCATCTTGTCCATCGGGTACGGCAAGCATCCCGACGGCCGGATGCGGTACCAGTGGGGGCCGCTGCTCCGGGACGGCGGCGAGCGCAGGCTGAACGTAGCGGCTACCCGGGCCAAGCACCGGCTGACGCTGGTCAGTTCCTTCTCCAGCCGCGACGTCGACCCGGACCGGCTGACCAAAGCAGGTGCCAGGTTGCTCGCCGACTACCTGGAGTACGCGGGTTCGGGCGGGACGGCATCGGCCGCGTCGGGCAGTACCGAACTGAACCCGTTCGAAGCCGACGTGCGTGACCGGCTCGGCGAGTGCGGGATCACCGTGGTGCCGCAGTACGGCGTCGGCGGTTACCGGGTCGACTTCGCAGCCACGCACCCGGATGACGCCGGCCGGATGGTCCTGGCGATCGAGGCAGACGGCGCGTCCTACCGGAAGTCGGGCAGCGTCCGCGATCGCGACCGGCTCAGGAGCGAGCACCTGGAACGGCTCGGCTGGAGCTTCCACCGGATCTGGTCGACGAACTGGTTCCACGACCCGCAGTCAGAAGTGGCCAAGCTGGAGAAGGCCTACCGCGCAGCCGTCAGCGTGGCCGACGCGGCGGTACGAGACCCGGCGGCGCAGGACTCCCCGGCGCAGGACTCCCCGGCGCAGTGCCCCCCGGCGCAAGACTCGTCGAACCTGCCGGTACGCACGTCGAAGCTGCCTGCCCGGCCGGACGGACTCCCCGCGCGGCCCGACAGGCTCCCCGGGCGGGCGGAATAGAGTCCCCAGAAGCGAGGTCAGCCCGTCGCGGTAAACGTGACCGTTACCTGCGTGAACCCGAGCGAACGCAGCAGTCCGACCAGCATGCGCCTGGTGTTCACCTCGGCCTGGGCGAGGAGCGGGCTACGCTGGGCAGCATCCTGGATCTTGCGTTGCGCGAGAATGTAGACCTGCTGCTGGCTGTTCGGGTTGGTTGAGAAGAAGTCACCGATCCGGTTCAGCAGGCCCTGCTGCTCGGCGAATACGTATGATCGGCGCACGTTGAGTGCTGCAGGTTCGAGCTGGGCAGGCGGCAGCTTGATCGTCACCGCGGTCCGGTTCGCTGAGACGGTGATCGCCTTTCCGTTGAGCCGGGAGAAGTCGACGAACGCGATGTCGGTGCCTGCTGCCACGAAGAGCGTGTTCGTGCCTTCGACATACGACGGCAGATAGGACGATTGCTTCGCCAGGTCGACGATGACCTGGAACGACCCGCTCGCCGCTTCGTACCTGCTCATCGCGGTGATGGATTTCAGCAACGCTGGCTGGCTGCGATCGACCGTCGTCTCCGCGAACGGGTTGCGGAACTGCGGCAGCAGCCGCGCGGCGGAGAGTGCGACTACCAAGATTGCGATCCCGACCAGGAGCGCGACGACGATCCCCGCGACCCGGCCGAAGACGCCGATGCCACTGCGAGCGCGGTTCATCGCGTACCTCCGTTTTCGCACGCCAATGATCACGCGGCAAGCACGTGAGCCGGCTGGTCAGATCCCGTTAGGGGCATTGCCAGATGTTGGGGGTATGGATGCCGACCTATTACCGCAGGGAACTGCCCAGCTCTCCGGCGTTGAAACAAGCCCGGGGCTGGCCAGGTCCGGACCTGCTCCCGGGCTGCCCGTATCGGGATACCGCCACTCCCCGGCTGGCGATGACCCCTGCGCCGAGCCTTCACACGTCGGAATGCCTCGCTCCCAGGCTGGCGAAGATCTCGTCAGCGTGCGCGAGAACCCGCGCCGCCTCGCCGCCGCCGCCGACTTCGCCACCGCCCTCGCCCTCGCCGGCCCCCTTGCCGCCGCCGGCCCCCCTGCCGCCGCCGGCCCCCCTGCCGCCGCGGTCGATCTCGGTGAGCGCCCGACCGAGAACGCGCAGCGCTCCCGCCTGCCCCGGCAGGTAACCGGTGCTTACCCCGATCTCGTGCGCTTCGCGCGCCAACGCGACCGCGCCGACTGCGCAACCACGATCAAGCTGTACCTGCGCGATAGCCGTCAGCGCCCGCCCCAGAAGTACCCGGAAGCCGCACTTCTGGGCGATCGCGAGTGCCCGCTGCGCGTAGTCGGACGCATCGTCGGGCCGGTCAAGTCCGCGCGCACCCCGCGCCAGCCCGATCAGCGCGTCGGCGTGCATGTACGGGCTTATCTCGGCTGCCAGGGCGGCTGCCTGCCGGTGCAGCGCCAGGCTTTCGTGATAGCGGCCTGCCGCCAGGGCGGAATCACCGAGCCGGGTCAGCGAATCAGCCTCCAGGGTCGCGTCCATCGCCTGGCGGGCCATCGAGAGCGCTATCTCAGCCTCGGCGCGCGCCTCGTCCGGGCGGCCGAGGTCGCTGTATAGCGCGGAGAGGTTGTTTCTCGCGTTCGCCTCACCGATCGCGTCGGCGGCCTCGCGGTGCAGCGGAATGGCGTCGGTGACCAGGGCCAGTGACTGCTGCCACCGCCCGAGCTGATGGTAGGCAAGCACCAGGTTCAGCATCGCCCGCGCCATGCGCAGCTTCGAGCCGCTCCGCGTATGCATGGTCAGCGCGAGTTCCTGGTGAGCGGCGGCACGCTCAAGCTGCCCGAGTTCGAGGTACACGATGCCGAGGTTGCTGAGGTTGGCCGCTTCGCTCCTGGCGGACCCGACGGCCTTGGCGATGGCGACGGACTCGGTGTAGCAGTCCACCGCCAGGTCGAACAGCCCACGTTCCCGGTAGAGCATGCCGAGATTGCCGAGTACCGAGCCCTGCAACTCGGGCCACCCGGCCCGCACGGCCAGGGCTGCCGCTTCCTGGTAGTCGGCAGCGGCCTGGTCATAGCGCCCGACGCTGAACTCGGCGTCGGCCCGCCGCCAGAGCGCGGCCGCACGGCAGCGCTCGTCGCCGCTTGCCTGCGCGGCTGCCAGCCCGGCTTCGGTCATCGCCAGCCAGTCGGGCCCGTGCCTGCGCAGCCAGAAATAGCCCGAAGTCGCGTCGGCCAGCAACCAGGCAACCTCGTGCGATCCGTCAAGCAGCGCGTGCCTGGCGAGGTCGATCAGGTTCTGGCGCTCGGCGTCGATCCAGTCAACGGCCTGCGGTGCCGAGCAGAAAGCCTCCGCCCCGGCAGCACCCGCTCCGCTGCCGGCATCGCGCGGGGCGGCGGGCGTGGCAGCGAGCCGGACCGAGTACGGGCTGATCAGCCGTGATGCTGCGTCCAGCGAAGACAGGTAGAAGCCGGCCAGACGGTCACGCGCGAGCGTCACCTGCTGCGCACCGTCCTGTGCCCCGGCCAGGCCGCGCGAGTATGCGCGCAGCAAGTCATGCATGGCGAACCGGCCAGGCTGGTGTTGCTCGACCAAGTGCGCGCCTTCGAGGACTGCGAGCAGCGCCGCTGCCTGCGATACCGCCAGGTCGCCAAGCACCGCCGCGGCTCTGATGGTGACGTCCTGTCCGGGCGCCAGGCCAAGCAAGCGGAACAGCCGGCGGGCCTGCGGCTCCAGCGCCGAGTAGGACAGGCCGAACGCCGCACTCACCCCAGCGGGCTCGTCGCCGGGAACCTCGAGTGCTACCAGCAGATCGCCGGAGCGAATATCGGCCACGTAATCCGCGATCGGCCGGTCCGGTTCTTCGGAGAGCTTCGCCGCGGCGATCCGCAAGGCCAGCGGCAGGCGTGAGCACATGCTCGCCAGGTCGGCCGCCTGGCCGGATTCGGCTGCGACCCGCTTCCGGCCGAGCAAAGTAGCCAGCAGGGAGACGGCCTCGTCCAGCGGCAGCAGGTCGAGCGGCATCCTGCCGACGCCGTGGCTCGCGGTCAGCCCGGTGAGCCTGTCCCGGCTGGTGATGATCACCGTACAGCCGCGGCTTCCTGGCAGCAGCGGCCTGACCTGCCCGGAATTGGCGACGTTGTCGAGGACCACCAGCACCTGCCGACCAGCGAGCACCGACCGGTACAGGGCGGCTGCCTCGTCAACCTCGGCTGGAATCCGCTCGTCCGGGATTCCGAGTCCGCGCAGGACCTGGGACAGCGCCTCGGCCGGGCGCAACGCGTTCGCGGGCGAGTCGCCCCGCATGTTCAGGTAGAGCTGGCCATCGGGCGAGTGAGCCGTCATCAGGTGGCCGAAGTGGACAGCGAGCGCGGTCTTTCCTATGCCCGCGGCGCCGGTGATGGCGACAGTCGCCGCGATTCCCGCCGCGTCCGAGTGCAAGGCTTTGAGCCGGGCAAGCTGGCTCGCCCGGCCGGTGAAGTCCGGGATGTCGGCGGGAAGCTGCGCCGGACCGTCGCCGGGCTTGCGCCGCCTTGCACGGCGGGGCGTTCTCGGCATGGCGGTCAGCAACGCCGTCAGCGCGCCGCCGGTTCCGAGCGCGTCGTCACACCGCTTGGCCAGGTCAAGGGTCGGCGGCTTCTGTCCGTTCTCGACCTTGCACAGGTAGGCATTGCTGTAGTGAACCGCGCGCGACAGCGCGGCCTGCGACGTCCCCTGCGTTAGTCGCAGCCTGCGGAGTTCGAGACCGAAGGACTCGGTCGGCCCGCCGATGCCGCGCCCTTCCCATTGACCGTTCATTTGGTCAATGCACACCTCCTCGACGCTGGCCTCGTCTGCCTCGACGCTGAGCTTGCCGCCGATACCAGGCAGAAGGATCACAGATATGAATGAGGTACGGCAAGGTCCATCCGGGCAATTTTCCCGCCGGCACGGCTCACGCCTCAGCCGCGGACGACCTTGCCTGCCACGGCAGTGGCGTGACAGCACCGGATCGCCAGCCGAAGCGGTGCTGCCGTGCTGCGGGTGAGGCCGCGCTGGCCCGTCGCGCTCAGCGTGACCGCGCTGGCCGGGCTGCTCGCCTGGCTGGTCTGGCCCGCTCCGCCCGCGATCCCGGGCGCCGACCGGGTGCGGCAGTACCTGAACGTCCGGGCGTGCCTGCTGACTGGTTCCGATGGCATCGCCGGCAAGCCTGCCGCCGCTGCCTGGGCCGGCCTGGAAGACGCGTCCGCGTCGACCAGGGCGATGGTCTCCTACCTGTCCGTGCCCGGGGCGGCGACCAGGACCGCGGCACTGCCCTACCTGGCCGGCCTGGTCCAACGGCAATGCAGCGTGATCGTCGCGGTCGGCGACGCGCAGGTCGCGGCCGTAGCCGCGGACGCGAGCAAGTTCCGCCAGGTCAGGTTCGTCGTCGTCACCAGTGCGGCCGCAGGCCCCGGGGTGACGCGGATCAGCGCGGCACCGGCCGCCCAGGTACGCGGCGCCGTCCAGGCAGCCGTCACAACCGCCCTGCACGATGCCTAGCCGACCTCGCGCCGGTGGCCGCACCCGCCGCACCCGCCGCGCACTCCGCGCACTCCGCGCACTCCGCGCACTCCGCGCACTCCGCGCCCGGCAGCGCATCTGCGACACAGCTCAGCAACATTCCGCAGCACAGCCCAGCGAACTGGAGGGGCCGTCATGGTGACTGGCCGTTACTACAGCCGGATCAGCAAGCTCGCGGTCGTCCCGGCAGTCACCGCCATCGTGCTGACCGGCGCCACCGCGCCGGCATCAGCCGCGACGGCAGTGTCGCCCGGCATCTCCTGGTCGAGCATCTGGGACTGGATCCTGCACGGCACCCCGTCCCTGAACCTGCCCGGACAGCAGCAAGGAACTGCCCGTGGCGTGCCGCACTACGTATCCGCCGCAGCGACGCAAGCGAACCGAGGCAGCGGATTTCGGCCGGGCAAGGGCCGCGGTCAGCTGCCGCTGTTCAGCCGGCATGCGGCTGCCCCGCATCCGGTGGTCACCGGCCCCGATATCGGCAATGGCGCGAACAGCTTCAACCCGCTCACCAGTAAACCGGTCATGGCCAAGGCGACCGCCATGTCCACTCTGTACCGCAACGCAGACGGCACCTTTACCCGCCACCTGTATACCGGGCAGGTGAACTACCGGACCGCGGACGGCGCCTGGCACGCCATCAACACAGCTCTGGCCCGCGGTGCCGACGGGCGGGTCCACGAGACCGCGAACTCCCTGGCCGTCAGCCTCGCACCCACCGCGGCCAGCAGCTCTCTTGTCTCCGTAGGGTCCGGGCCGGCCGAGCAGGTCTCGCTGGGGCTGGCCGGCGCGGCGCCGGTGCGCGCCGAGCTATCCCGCTTTTCTGCAACCTACCCGTCCGTGCTGCCGGACACCGACCTCGTGCTCGCCACTGTCGCCAGCGGGCTGACCGAGTCGCTGGTCCTGCACTCGGCGACCGCGCCGTCCTCGTGGGTGTTCCCGATGATCCTGCACGGCCTGACCCCCAAGCTCGACGCCGCGGGCGGCATTGACCTCGTCACGGCGGCCGGCGCCGTCATGGCGCGGATACCGCCTGCCTACATGCACGACTCGAACTACAACAAGAAATCAGGCCTGCCCGCCAGCTCCGCCGCCATCAGCTACCAGCTCACGAACGTCGGCGGCCGACCTGCCCTCGTGATGACCGCGAGCCGCGGCTGGCTCACGGACCCGGCGCGCGTCTACCCGGTCACGGTCGACCCGAACTTCACCACGTCGGGCACGACGAAGGTGCTATCGGACAGTACCGGTGACTACTCGGCCTGGGATGACCTGGATGTGGGGACGTGGGATAACGGCGGGGAGATCGGCCGGTCGTTCATGGCATTCTCCGGCCTGGGTTCCTATCTGGCGGGCGATCACATCACTGCGGCGTCGCTGTACATGTGGGACTACTGGGCGTCCTCGTGCACGGCCGAGCCGTTCTATATCGCGCCCATCACCACGTCGTGGTCGGTGACGGGGAGCAAGGCGTATCCGGGGCCCTCGATGGGGTCCTCGATCGGGTCCGCGACGTACACGCCGTCCAGCTCGCAGTGCATCTCCAACACCAGCGGGAACACCACCGTCGGCGGCTGGATGCCGGTGACCTTGTCGACGGGCACCTTCAACTCCTGGACCACCGGCGGCGCGGACTACGGCCTGGGCGCCTATGCGGGGACGTCGGGTGACCTGACCTGGAAGCGGTTCGACTCCTACAACACCTCGCACCCGCCGTACCTGGCGCTGACCTACACCGCCGACCAGCCGCCGCAGGTGAACTCGCAGTACCCGCCGGACAACTTCAACTCCCCGACCCTGACTCCCGAGCTGATCGCCTCCGGCAGCGACCCGGACAACTGGCCAAGCTCGATCACGTACAACTTCACCGTCTACTCCTCGACCGGCTCGGTCCTGGCCAGCTCCGGTAACATCTCCGCCGGGCGCTGGGTGGTCCCGGCCGGCAAGCTGTCCTGGGCACAGACGTACTACTGGACCGTTCAGACCTACGACGGGTTCGACTACTCAGCTAACCCTGCCGCGTTCTACTTCACCACGCAGGTACCGCAGCCGCTGATCACCTCCACCCTCGCCCAGAACTCCAGCGGTCACGGGTTCGACCAGAACGTCGGAAACTACACGATGTCGGTCACCGACGCGAACGTGCAGACCGCCGGGCCATCGCTGTCGGTGGACCGCGATTACAACAGCCTGGACCCGCGGGTGGCCGGGGCTTTCGGTGCCGGCTGGTCCAGTCTCTACGACCTGAAGGCAACCGAGGTCGACGACGCGAGCGGGGCGATCACGAGCGTCGTCATCACCTATCCCGATGGATCCGAGGTGGGCTTCGGCGACAACAACGGCACCTTCACCGCGCCGCTCGGCAGGTATGCCACGCTGACGGCCCTGGCCAATCACGCGGGCTACACGCTGACCGACAAGAACGACACCACCTACACGTTCGACCAGGCCGTGTCCTCGAATGTCTTCGCCATCTCGTCGATCTCCGACTACGAGAACCGTACCGAGACCTTCACCTACACCAGCGGCCAGCTCAGCACGGTCACCTCCGGCGTTTCCGGCCGGGCACTGCACTTCACCTGGTCGACCCCGTCAGGCGCGCAGTATCCGCACGTCGCGAGCGTGTCTACCGACCCGGCCACGGCTGGCCAGCCGTCAACCGCCCTGACCTGGACCTACGGGTACAGCGGTGATTCCCTCACGTCGGTGTGCCCGCCCACCTCCCCGGCCAACTGCACGGGATACACGTACGCCACAGGCTCGCACTTCCCGACCGCTGTCCTCGACGCCGGCCCCGCCGCCTACTGGCGCCTGGACGAGGCCTCAGGTACGACCGCCGGCGACTCGGTGCTGCCGAACGAGGACCTGTACAACGGCACCTACTCCAATGTCACGCTCGGCCAGCCGGGACCGCTGCCTGGCTCCGGCGCGACCGCGGCGTCGTTCAACGGCACCTCCTCCTACATGCAGCTGCCTTCGAGCCTGGCGGCCAACGCCAGCTACCTGACCGGCAGCTACCTCACGATCTCCCTGTGGTTCAAGACCTCCTCCGACAACGGCATCCTGTTCGCCTCGACGACCAATCCGATCTCGGCGGGCACCACCTCGGGGGGCTACGTCCCGAACCTGTACGTGGGCAGCGACGGCAAGCTCAACGGCGAACTGTGGGGCAGCTCCGGCCCGATGGTCTCCGCGTCCTCCGTTGCCGACGGTCACTGGCACTACGTCGTGCTGACCGGCGCCGGCAGCACCGAGTCGATGTACCTGGACGGCGCGCTCGCTGGCTCGCAGACCGCTCAGGTCGGCGTTTCCGGTCAGCCGAACGTCTACGTGGGCGCCGGGTTCATCGGCGGAAACTGGCCGGACGAGTCGCATCACCTGCAGAACGGCAACACCGGATATGCCCAGTACTTCACCGGCTCGATCTCCGACGTGGCCCTGTACGGCCAGTACCTGACCGCGCCGTCGGTGCAGGAACTGTACGCCACCGGGCACAGCGCGGTCGGCCTGCTTGACAAGTCCACCACCCCGTCCGGCAACGTGACGGCGCAGATCAGCTACAGCGACGTGACCGACCGGGTCACTTCGATGACCGACAGCAACGGTGGCACCTGGGCTATCGGCGCCCCGACGGTGACCGGCACCTCCCAGGTATACCGCTCGGCCGTACTTGGTGCCGATCCCGCTGGATACTGGCGGCTGAACGACACCGGCGGCGCGACTACGGCGACCGACCAGGTCCTGGGCGGAACGGGCAGTTACAATACCGTCACCCTCGGCGTGACCGGCCCGTTCTCCGACACCACAGCAGCCTCCTTCAACGGCACCAGCTCTTACGTCCAGTTGCCGTCCTCCGACTCGCCAGGCACGGGACCCGCATCGGTCGGCCTGTGGTTCATGGTGCCCAAGGGCAACACCGCCGGCGGCGTCCTTTACGACTACGAGATGTATCCGCTGAACTACTCCGGCATGCCCACCGGTCAATGGGACCCGGCGCTCTACGTGGGCACGGATGGCAAGCTCCGAGGCGAGTTCTGGAACGGCAGTGCCTCGCCGATCACCACGTCGGGCACTGTCAACGACGGCAACTGGCATTACGCCGTCCTGGCGGCGACCTCGGCCGGCCAGTCGCTGTACCTGGACGGCAAGCTGGCTGGCAACTCCTCGACCGCGCTGGCCGCTTCCTCCGGCAACTACGTCTATGTCGGCGCGGGCGAGTCACACAGCTGGCCGTCCGGCCCGACTAACAACCTCGGTTACTTCCCCGGGTCCATCGCCGAGATCGCGTTCTACAAATCGCAGCTCAGCGCGAGCCAGGTGCTGACCCAATGGCTGGCGGCCAAGTCCTCGCGCGGCCTGGCCCCGACCGAGACGATCACCGTCACCGACCCCGGCAGCAAGACGCTGAGCTACTCCTATGACCCGATGGAAGGCGACCGCCTGGTTGCCGAGACCGACGGGCTCGGCAACGTCACCAAGTACGGCTACGACACCTCTGGCTTCCTCTACACCACGACCCAGCCGAACGGGAACGTGATCACCACCGGCCATGACGTGCGCGGAAACCTGGTCTCCCAGACCACCTGCCAGGATCAGGCCGCGAACCAGTGCTCCACCGAGTACTACACCTATTATCCCGATGACACGACGACGAAGCTGACCTCGGACCCGCGTAACGACCTGGTGCTGACCCTGCGCGATGGCCGCTCCTCCAGCGCCACCGACAACCGGTATCTCACGACCTACGCGTATGACGCGGCCGGAAACCAGACCTCTGCTACCACGCCGCCGGTGCCCGGCTTCCCCGACGGCCGCACCACCGCCCTAGTCTACACCACCTCGACTACCCCTGCCGCCGGGGGCGGCTCCACCCCTGCCGGGCTGCTCGCCAGTGCCACCACCCCCGGCGGGGCCACCGAGACCATCAGCTACTACTCCGACGGTGACGTCGCCTCCGTCACCGACCCGGCCGGCGAGGTCACCAAGTACGGCTACGACGCCCTCGGCCGCGTGCTGACCAAGACCGTGATCTCGAACAGCTACCCCAACGGCCTGGTCACCAGCTACGGCTACGACGGGGCTGGTCATGTCCTCACCGAGACCGACCCCGCCGTCACCGACCAGGTCACCGGCGCCACCCACACCCCGCAGACCACCAACAGCTACGACCTCGACGGCAACCTCACGACCGTCACCGTCGCAGACACCACCGGCGGCGACGCGTCGAGGACGACAACTTACGCCTACAACTCCCACGACAAGATGCGGTCCAAGACCGACGCCCTCGCAAACACCACCTCGTTCACCTATGACGCCTACGGCAACGAGGTCACCCAGACTGACCCGCTCGGCAATGTCACCGACTACGCCTACGACGCCAACGGCCACCTGCTCACCGTCGACCTGCCCGGCTACACCGGCGATCCTGTCAACCCGTCGACCGCGACGAACCTGGTGGAGCAGTCCCGCGCCTACGACCCGGACGGCCGCCTCGCTTCGGTCACCGATTCCATGGGCCGCCAGACCAGTTACACCTATACCGACAACGGCCTGCTCGCCACCGTCACCAGGTCCAACCCGGCGACCGGTCAGTCCTTCACTCAGCAATCCGACTACTACGACGCCGCCGGGAACCTGGTCAGGCGGGTCACCAACAACGGCACAAGCACCACGACCTATACCGTCGACGCGGCCGACCGGATTGCCTCATCCACTATCGACCCGTCCGGCCTGGACCGCACCACCACCTACACCTACAGCCCTGACGACTTCCCCATCACCACCGCCGTCACCAGCAATGGCACCGTAGCGTCGGTAATCGACAACACCTACGACCCGCTTGGCCGCACTACCAGCACGAGCGTCCACGACGACACCGCCGGTCATCCGGTCGGCTGGTGGCCGCTCTCCGACGGAGCAGCCGCCAGCGCCAGCTACGACCCCACCTTCGCCGCCGACGTCTCCGGAGCGGGAAACACCGCGATCCGTTCCTCGGGCGCGGCCTGGACCTCAAGCTCCGCCAGCTTCAACGGCAGCAGCGGCCTGCTGGCCACCTCCGGCCCGGTGCTGAACACCTCGACCCAGTCCTACTCGGTCTCCGCCTGGGTCAACCTGGCTTCCACCTCCACCACGGGCGGGTTCGACGCGGTGTCCCAGAGCGGAACCAACGGGCCGTCGTTCGAGCTGCAGTACTCCGGCGGCTATGGCGGCTGGTCGTTCACCACCACCAGCACCGACAGCGCTACCCCCACCTACTACGGCGCTCACCTGTCCACCGCCCCGGCGCTCAACACCTGGACCCACCTGGTCGGCGTGTTCGACTCCGGCAACGACTCGCTCAGCCTGTATGTCGACGGCTCACTCGCTGCCACCGCCACCGCCAGCACCCCCTGGACCGGCACCGGCCCCCTGGCCATCGGCGGCGACCGAACCGCCAGCGGCGGGACCTCGCATATCTTCAACGGCCAGGTTGCCGATGTCCAGGTCTATCAGCACGCTCTGTCCGCCTCCGACGTCTCGGCGCTGTACGGCTACGGGCCCGCTGTCGGCGCGATCGATGCCAGACGGCTGACTTCCACCATTACGCTCGACCAGCGCGGGCTGCCGACCGCTATGACAGATCCGGACCATAACACCACCACCTTCAGCTACGACGAAGCCGGCAAGCAAGCGCAGATCGTAGAGCCGGCGATCAACGCGGAGGCGGACGGCAGCACCGCGGCTCCGACGACCCCGATCATCAGCTACGGCTACGACACGTTCGGCGAGCAGGTCAAAACCGAGAACCCGAACGGCGGCATCACCACCGTCAACTACGACGCCGACGGCCGGCCAGTCTCCAGGACGCTGCCGCCGTACTTCCCGCCGGGTTCGACTACGCCGATCACGGCGACCACCAGCCAGGCCTATGACGGCATCGGTGAGGTCACTTCGAGCACGGACGCGCTCGGCAACCTCACCTCCTACCTGTACGACCAGCTTGGTGACGTGGCGGAGGTGACCCAACCCGGCGGAGCCAGCACGCACTACAGCTACGACACCAACGGCGAGCAGACTTCGGTGACGAACCAGGTCGGCGCGCAGACGCAGACGACCTGGGACTTCCTCGGCCGGCAGCTCACCTCCACCCAGATCGTCCGCCAGCCGTCGACAACCGCTTACACCACCACCAACGACTACGCCGACACCGCCGGCTACCGGTCCTCGGTCACCAGCCCCGACGGCGTGATCACCAGTTATGCCTACGACGCCGCCGGGGAGCCCACCAGCGTCACCGACGGCGCGGGTGACTCCACCACGTACGGCTACGACGCCCTCGGCCGCCGCACCGTCATCACGCTGCCCGACG
Organism: Streptosporangiaceae bacterium; assembly: GCA_035533915.1. Taxonomy (GTDB): domain Bacteria; phylum Actinomycetota; class Actinomycetes; order Streptosporangiales; family Streptosporangiaceae; genus Chersky-822. The sequence continues at coordinate 95,705 of DATLSX010000123.1, read as the reverse complement.
GCACCAGCCAGCACGTCAGCTACGACGAGGCCGGCAACACGGTCGGTTTCTCCAACGAGAACGCCTCGGGCGCGCCGCAGCGCAGCACCTCAGCCACGTTCGACGCGAACGGCAACATGACGTCATCCACCGATGCCATGGGCTACACCACCAGTTACACCTACAACGCCCTCGGCCTGCCGACCGAGCAGGTACAGCCGGTCAGTTCAAGTTCGAACATCGTGAACACATTCGGATATGACGCGGCAGGCAACCGGACCAGGTACACCGACGGCAACGGCAACGCCACGATCTACACCTACAACTCGTGGAACCTGCCCGAATCCACGATCTTGCCCGCCACCACCGCCTACCCCAACCTGTCGGACCGGACGTTCACCGTCAGCTACGACGCTGCCGCCCATCCGGTGGCCCAGACCTCGCCAGGCGGGGTTGCCGTCACCGCCGCTTACGACACGAACGGTAACCTGACCAGCCAGTCCGGCACCGGAGCCGACGCCGCGACCGCGACCCGCACCTTCGGCTACGACGCGGCAGGCGAGCTGATCTCAGCGAGCGTGCCCGCCAGCAGCAGCACGCCGGCCGGGACGGACTCGTTCTCCTACGACGACCGGGGACTGCTGCTGTCAGCGTCGGGCCCGTCGGGAACCTCGTCCTTCGCCTATAACGGTGACGGGCTTATGAGCTCGCAGGCCACGGCGGCGGGTATCTCGACCTTTACCTACGACAGCGCCGGACGGCTGGCAACCATGGGCGACGAAGTCACCGGCGCCGCGCTCGGCTATTCCTATACACCGAACTCGCAAGTCAAGTCGATCAGCTACGGTGCGAACTCCGACACCCGGAACTTCACCTACAACGCACTCGAAGAGCGCACCGGCGACACGCTGCTTGACCCGTCAGGGAACACGATCGCGTCGATCGCCTACGGATACGACGCCAACGGGAACGAGACCTCCAAGGCCACTACCGGGTTCAGCGGGTCCTCGGCGAACACCTATACCTATGACTACGCCAACCGGCTCACCTCCTGGAATGACGGCACCAGCACCGTGAGCTACGGCTACGACGGCGCCGGCAACCGCACCCAGGTCGGATCGCAGACCTTCAGCTACGACGCCAGGAACGAACTGATCTCCGGCAAGGGGAACAGCTACACCTACACCCCGCGCGGCACGCTCGCGTCCGTCACCAACTCCTCAGGCACCACCACCAACCTGACCTTCGACGCCTTCAACGAACTCATCACCCAGGGCAGCCAGACCCTGACCTACGACTCCCTCGGCCGGCTGGTCGAGAACCAGGGCACCGCCCTGACCTACTACGGAATGACCAACAACGTCGCTACCGACGGCGGCTACGCCTACAGCCGCGACCCGCACGGGGACGTCATCGGGCTGAAGAGCACCCCGAACCCGCTGCTGGGCATCGCGTCCTTCTCCGCCCTGGTCATGACCGACCAGCACAAGGACGTCGTCGGTACCTTCGCCGCCGCCGGCACCGCCCTGGGCAGCTCGGCCAGCTATGACCCGCTCGGTAACGTGACAGCCGGCGGCGCCTTCGGCAACCTGGGCTACCAGTCGGGGTGGACCGACCCGGCCACCTCGAACGTCAACATGGACTCCCGCTGGTACAACGCGGCTACCGGGCAGTTCCTCAGCAAGGACGCCGCCAGCAACAGCCCGATCCCGAACTCGGTGAACGCGAACGCCTTCGCCTACGGCAACGACAACCCGCTCACCCAGTACGACCTGCTCGGCACCTGCTCCGGGTTCTTCTGTGCCGTCGGCAACTTCTTCAGCAACGTCGGCAACACCGCACACAACGCCTGGAACAGCGTCACCAGCACGGTCAGCAACATCGGCAACAGCGTCGGCCAGGGCTGGAATGACTTCTCCCGCGGCTTCCGCAACTTCATGTCCCAGGCCAGGAACGTGCTCACCCGGGTCGTCACCCGCGCCGTCCACACCTACTACATCGTCGCCCACAAGATCCAGGACGCATACAACACCGTACGCAAGACAATCGGCAGCGCGTATAACTACGTCGCCAGTACCGCGACCCACGTCGTCGCCGCCACCTACCACGCGGTCAAATACGCGGCCACCACGGCCACCCAGTTCGTCCAGCACCATGCCGCCGCGATCGTTTCCTTCGTCGCCAGCACCGCTGTCTTCATAGGCTGCGAAGCCGCCGTTAGCGCTCTCACCGCCGGCGTGGCATCGCTGCCCGGAGCGGTGGGCTGCAGCGCCCTGGCGGGCGCGGTCGGTAACGCCGTCAGCTACGCCATGACCACTCCGACGAGCAAGTGGAGCCTGGGCGACTTCGCCAAGACCACCCTCGAAGGCGCCGCCACCGGTGCGGCCGCCGGGTTCCTCGGCTCGCTCGGCAGTGAGCTACTCGGTCCCGTGGTCGACGCCGTGGCATCCCGCCTCGGCCCGGCCGTGGTTGACGACGCGGCCGACGCGGCCGCCAGCGTCGCCGACAGCGCCGCCGGCGACACCGCAAGCGCGGCCAGCGACGCCGGATCGGCGGGGAGCGGCGCGGCGTCCGCCGATGCCGGCAGCGCTCCGTCTGCGGCAGACCCCAGTCCCGAGTCGACGCCGAGCGAACCTTCCACCTCGGCGGACCAGGCGACGTCCTGCGACGTCAACTCTTTCACCGGAGCGACGCGCGTGCTGCTAGCCAGCGGGCGCGCGGTCGCCATCGACAAGCTCCGGGCCGGCCAGAAGGTACTTGCCACCGATCCGTACCGGAATTTGTCTGGGACTCGCCGGATCGCCAAGGTGATCACCCACTCCGGGCCGCACACGATGGTGGCCGTCACCCTGCTGGGCGGCATGACCATCCGGGCTACCGACCACCATCCGTTCTGGGACGCCACCACCGGCACTTTCACCTACGCCGACGCCCTCCGGGCAGGTGACAAGCTCCGGACTCCCTCCGGCCACCTCGTCGTCATCAGGCACGTCCGCGGTTACCAGGCGGACCTGACCGCCTACAACCTCAGCATCTCCGGCATACACACCTATTACGTGCTCGCCGGAAGAACGCCGGTTCTGGTGCACAACAGCTGCGGTCAGACCGGTGACTCCCAGGGACAGGCCGCGCAAGGTAACGGTGAACCTAGTAATGTGCCGGAAGGCGGAAAGCTCCCCGACAGGATTGCCAAGAACTTCACCGGCGGGCACTACACGACCAGCACTCTGCAGGAGGACACGGTCTTCTACCGGGCAGGGGTGAAAGAAAATCCCTGGGGTCAGTATTTCTCCTCCGAGCGACCTGTCGGAGTAATACAGACCCGCATCGACAAGGCCATACCTTACGCCTGGGATGACGGCACTCCGGCCCTGCTGGACACCGGGTATGCGATCAAGGTCCCCGCAGGCACGACGATCTACTCAGGTGAGGTCGCGAACCAGGGCGGAATCTTCATGGGCGGGACAGGGCAGATCTTCATCTTCAAGCCATGGGAGATTCCCGGAGCGGAGGTCATCGACTCGTGGCCGCTGAGATAGCCTTTAGCAGGCTGCTTCGACTACTCGAAGATCTGGCTGACCTGCTCTCGGTGGCAGGACAAGAAGCCTGGTCGCGAAGGCTAGAAACGATCCGGAGCACGCTGAATGAAGCGCCAGGTGATTACCACCGGGAGCAGGCCGCGGTTCGCGGCATCCTGTCGCTGTACGGCGGCATGGGCAGCTTCCAGGACCTGGTGCTCCAGGACGCCCGGGGCGTCCGCCCCGAGCACGAAGAGTTCGACCAGTTGCGAGACCAGTTGTTCGAGGAGGCGCGCGCCGCGCTGCGGTAGCCGAGGCAGGCCTGGTGGCCGTTTGCCCGCCGGGCTCAGGCCGCGCTTGCTCGGCGGCGTTGCGCCGCGAACGCACCTGCCCCGCTGCCGAGCAAGATCAGTGCGGGCAGCAGCACGTTCGGCAGGCTGGTCAGCCGCTCCTGCCAGCCAGACGACGGATCCCGGCCCAGCCGGAACAGCACGTTCTCGAGGTCGTAAAGGCTCGCCAGCAGCGCCGTCCCCGTGTACACCAAGGCGATCACCGCCAGCGGCCAGCTCCGCTCGGCCCTGGCCAGCACCCAGAAGGCAGGCGCGATCATCACGAGCGGGAAGGTGCCTCGCATCGTCAGGTCCCCTCCCCACAGCACGGCCATAAATCTGCGCAGGAGCAACTGGATGAGCAAGGCCGCCAGCATGACCACCGCACCGGTGACCAGGAAGCCGCGAGTGGGAATGACCGGGCCGGACCGGCGGCCGTACCGCCGGTACCACAGCACAGTTCCCGTCAGGCCGATGGCGATCGCCGCGATCCAGTAATACGCCAGGTAATCCTGGAGCCCAGGGCCGGGAAAGCCGCCAAATGCCGGCAAGAAGCGCCGCGGATCCGAAGACCCCGCAAACGAAATCCCGAAGACCGTCGGCGGCCGGATATAGAACGGCACGCTCGCGCAGAGCAGCAGGCCAAACAGGATTAGCGGAAACCAGTAAGCCTGCCTGGCGGACCTTGCCTGCGGGTGCGATCGCTCCACCTCGCTCGGCAACCCGGCGGAGCTGGTGTCAGCCGAATTGACTTCTGAAGGACGGGCATCCGGCTCCGGGGTCGAATCCTCCGGCTGCATCGGACCTCCTTGAGATACCCGTGCAGCGGGCATCTCGCTTGCTTATGTATGCCATTAGCTTGGCATTTCCACCCGTGCGGGCAGCCTGGCGGAGAGAGCGAGCCCGGCCAGCGCGGCGGCCGAGAGGACACCGAGCGACAGGTACGGGTTGCCGATGACGGCCTGGACGATGAGCAACAGCACGACACCGCCGAGGTTGCCGGCCAGCAGCAGGAATCCCACGGCGGCGCCGGCCCGTTCCGGTCCGGTGTGCAACTCGGACCAGTCGAGCGTGACCGGCAGCGCGGCAAGCAGCACGAACCCTTCGATTGCCAGCGCGATGCCGATGAACACCACCGAGTGCCAGGCGGCGACCGCGAGGAAGGCCAGGACGGTGACGCCCAGAGTCACCTGGAGCATGCCGCGACGACGGTCGCGGGTCGCGGCGGCCTCCGGCAGCAGTCCAGCTCCGAGAATGCCGGCGGCTGTCAAGGTCGCGAACAGGTAGCCGCTGGCGGCACCGTGGCCGAAGTGACCAAGGATCGGGTCGAGCCAGGTCGCGACCGCGTTGAAGATCCCCATCCCGACGAAGAGCAGGCCGCCGAGCACCCAGATGAACCGGTCGCGCTTGAGCCACCCGAGCGACACGGCCACCGAGGGATCGCCGCGGAATGCCGCGGGCGTGCGCACCGCGACGAGCACCCACACCGCTGCCACGACCCCGAGCAGTCCCTGCGCTAGCAGCACGAGCCGAAGTCCGCCCGCGTGGAACAACGGCCCGTCCGACAGCGCGGCCACCAGGATGCCGAGGTAGAGCGACACACTGCCGACCGAGATAGCGGCTGTCCGTTCCCGCTCGGGGAAGTACCGGGCGGCCACCTTGGTGATCGAGTTGAGCACGAGCGGCTGACCGACGGCGATTACGAACTGCCCGGCCAGTGCCCAAGCGAACGAGCCCGGGCTGACCAGCCGCAGCAGCCCGCCCGCACCGGTCAGGACCGCGCCGGCCCCGAGCGCGCGCTCGAAGCTCATGTCTAGCCACCGGCCGAACGGCAGCGCGAGCACCACGTACATCAGCGGGAAAATGGCGGCCAGGTCACCGACCTCACCGACCGAAACGCCCAGCTCGTGGTGTGTCTGCACCGCGATGAAGGCATACGACAGCCAGAGCAACTGCGAGCATGCCGCAAGCAGGCCGTAGCCCGCCAGTACCACCCATCTGTTCATTGCCAGCATCATGGCATAACGGTCATATGGCTGGGCTGCGGCGCTCTATCAGCAGGATGTCCCGCCAGCGCCCGTGGTGCTGGGCGATCCGCTCGCGGGTGCCGACGATCCGGAATCCGGCGGCCTTGTGCACGGTGATGCTTGCCCGGTTCTCGGGAAAGATGCCGGACTGAATCGTCCAGATGCCCGCCGCTTCGGTGGAGGCGATCAGTTCCCTGAGCAGGAACCCGCCGACGCCCCGGCCGCGCGCGCCCGGATGCACGTAGACCGAATGCTCGACGACGCCCGCGTAGGCAGCACGGCTGGAGGTGGCGGAGACCGCAACCCAGCCGAGCACGCGGCCGCCGCCGACCGCTACGAACCGGTGCTCGGCCGACCTGGCCGCGCTGAACTCGGCCCAGTCCGGCGCCTGGGTCTCGAAAGTGGCGTTGCCCTCGTCGATTCCTGCCTGGTAGATCGCCAGTACCTGATCGGCATGCTCGGGTTCCATGCGCTCGGCCCGCAAGGGCTCGGCCCGCGCGGGACCGACGTGTGCCGCAGCGACGTGCACGGATTCGTTCAGCATCACCAGAGATTACCGGCAGTGCCCGCCCGGTAGCGCCGGCGGCCGCTGCCGCCCTGCGCAGGCGCGCAGGGCGCGCCGATGGCAGGATGAAGCGGCACCGCCGAATTCGATAGGAGCAGACCGTGACTACCCCGAAGGTCCCCGAACCGGACTACCTCCGACACCTGGCACGCGAATCCGCCAGGTTCGCCGCAGCGCTGGAGACGGCGGCGGCGGACGCCCGGGTCCCGTCTTGTCCGGACTGGGATGCGCAGGACCTGCTCTGGCACCTGGCAGAGGTCCAGTGGTTCTGGGGACAGGTGGTGCGGAACCGCCTGACCAGCACCGAGGAGGTGACGCGGCTCGACGTGGTCCGTCCGGCGCGGCAGCCGGACGTGGCCGAGTTCTACGCCAAGGCGAGCAGCGACCTCCAGGCTGTGCTCGCCGCCGCCGAACCGCAGACCCGGGCCTGGACGTGGGCCGACGAGCAGACCGTGGGATTCATCCGCCGCCGGCAGGCACACGAGGCGCTCATCCACCGGGTGGACGCGGAACTGACCGCCGGCCAGCGCACCGCGATGGACCCGCGGCTCAGTGCCGACGGAATTGACGAAGCACTACGGATCATGTACGGCGGCACGGTGCCGGCCTGGGGCGACTTCGCCCCGGCAGGCGGCAGCACGCTGCGGATCCAGGCAACGGATACCGGCGATTCCTGGTTCCTCACCCTCGGGCGGTTCAGCGGCACTGATCCCGACGACGGCAAGTCCTACGACCGGCCTGCCATCCACGCGGCCGAGCACGATCCGGGCACAGCCGCCGCGGCGACCGTGAGAGCCGACGCGGCCGACCTGGACTGCTGGCTATGGCACCGCCCTCCGCTCGGCACGGTAGAGCGGACCGGTGACGTGGACACCCTGGCCAGCTTCGATTCGATCATCGCCGACGGTGTCCAGTAGGCGACGGACTAGCCAGGCAGGACCAAGCCGATGAGCGAAGTACACGAAGTCGCCGCCCGCGGGTTTGAGTCGCAGGCTTCGGCCTACGACCGGGCCAGGCCCTCTTACCCGCCAGACGCGGTCGACTGGGTTGTCGAGTCGCTGGGGATCCGCCCTGGCCGGCGCATCGTCGACCTGGCCGCGGGCACCGGCAAGCTGACCGCCTTGATCGCCCCGGCCGGGTCGGACCTGGTCGCCGTGGAGCCTGTCGCCGCGATGCGCGGCCGGCTGCGCGAGCGGCTGCCTGACCTGCCGGTGCTCGCCGGGGTCGCCGAGTCGCTCCCGTTCACCGCCGGGTCGATCGACGCGGTGGTCGTGGCACAGGCGTTCCACTGGTTCGACGCGCAGCGAGCGATGGCCGAGATCGGCCGGGCCGTCCGCTCTGGCGGGCGACTCGGCCTCATCTGGAACGCGCGCGACCGCAGCGTCGACTGGGTAAACCGGGTCTGGTCCGTGATGGACGCGGTAGAAAAGCACGCGCCGTGGCGTGACCACCGGGACGGCACGGGCGCGGCGGACTCGGCCTGGCGGCGCAGTGAACAGCACCTGACAGCGGCCGACACGCAGACCTGGTCGCAGTGGACCGAGGCGACCTTCTTTCACGTCCACTACAGCTCACACGAGGATGTGGTCGACCGCATGCGCAGCGTCAGTCACATCGCCGTGCTGCCGCAGCCAAGCCAGCAGGCCGTGCTCGCGGAGATCCGGACAATCCTACGCGAGCACCCGCAAACCAGGAACAGCGAAGTAGTCGGGATCCCCTACCGGGTGGACGCGATGTATACCGAACGGCGTTAGTTCTGCGGGCCGTGGAACATCAGGTCCCGCGATGGTGTTAGATGGTGTTGGTTGTAGTCGAAGGTTCGAACACGGGTCACAGCGCCTGCGAAACTAGACAGCGGGCGTCCTGACACCCGAAGGGGAATCTTCGGATTGGGCGGTCGCGCAACCCGGGACCCATCGTTGTGGATTCCGAAGATCGCCAATATAGGAGAAGTACATGCCTCAGGGCACCGTGAAGTGGTTCAACTCGACTAAGGGTTACGGCTTCATCGCACCGGACGACGGCAGCGCCGACGTCTTCGTTCACCACACGGCCATCCTGGCCGACGGATTCCGTAACCTCGAGGAGAACCAGCGGGTTGAGTTCACCGCTGGCCAGGGCCAGAAGGGCCCGCAGGCCGAGCAGGTTCGCCCGCTCTAACCGAGCCGCCTGGGGCCGTGCGACCAGCAGGTCGCACGGCCGCAAGGCTCCATGATCATCACGTTCCGACGCCGCTCGCCCAAGTGGGCCGGAAGGTCGCTAAGCGTGCGAACTGGCGGTGCCTGCGTCGAGTGCGCCGAGAAACGTGACTATTGCCTCGGCGACCGCAGCCGGCGCCCGGAGCGGCAGGTGATGACCTGCCCCCTCGACTAGCGACAGCCGCGCGTCGGGTAGTTGTTGCTCGAGTCGCCTGGCCGTATCGATCGGGACGAGCGTGTCCGCGGGATCGGCCAGCAACAGGGCGGGCGCCCGCACCGATCGGGCGAGCCTCGCCAGGCCCTCAGTTTCGCGCACGATGACCCGCTGCTCGGCGAGGAAGGTGCGCCATAGCGGGCCGTGCTCCCAGCGGGCGTATCCCCAGACATACCAGTTCACGTACTGCTGCAGGGCGAACTCGCTGCCGCGCTTCCTGGCCAGCCGGCTCAGCCGGGCACGGGCGAACCAGGGCGTCAACTGCCAGGCGAACAGCGCGCAGACCGGCCCGGCGACCGGCGCTGCGAGCAGCCGGTCCCACCCGTTGAGGCAACCTGGGCCGACCGACGCGAGCAGGATCAGCGCCTCGACCCGTTCTGGCGCGAGCGCAGCGAGGGTGAGTGCCACCCCGCCGCCGTAGGAGTGCCCGGCAAGCACGGCCCGTTCGATGCCCCGCCGGTCCAGGTCGTCAAGCACGGCACGCGCGTTGACCTCGAAACTCCCCGGCGGCTCTTTGCTCGATCCGTAACCCGGGCGATCCGGTGCCACCGCGCGGATCTCCGCCGGAAGGCGCCCGATCACCTGCTGCCAGTCGGCACCAAGCCCGGGCTGTCCATGCAGCAGGACAAGATCGTGGTAGCGCACCTGCACCAGGCTATGCGCACGTCCGGCCAGCCTGCTGCGCGGGGCGGGCGCGGCCCGGACAGCCCGGGTGCTGAGCCCGGCCCAGACCGCGCCCGCCGCGGCTCACCTGATCAAGTACCAGACTCAGACTCGGCGACCGTGATCGCGAAGCCCAGCGCCCGCATCAGGTTTCCGCCTGCCGATACCACCTTCGTGGTGCCGACCACCGGCGCTACCGCGATCAGCAAGTCCTGCACGTCCTGCTCGGTGATGCCGCTGTCAGCGGCCGCGCCCGCGTTGGCGAGGTAGGACCCTGGCGGAGCATCAACCGCGACCAGGGCGGCGATCCTCGCCAGCATGAGCTCGCGCGGCCTAAGGTGCGTGTGCTCGATGGACGTCATGTTGATGTCGGCCAACGTGTCGAGCACTGGCGTTGCTACGGGCATCAGAACCTCCTTACTGCGGCGATGATGATGACTGGTCAAGTAGATCGATTCCGGCGGCTGGACGCCTCACCTGCGCTGGGTGATCTGCCAGATCTGCCCCTGCGCGCCGACGCTCGTCCCGCGCCTGACGGTCTTCACTCGGCACGGGTGATGCGAGGCCGCCGGCCGCGCCGGATCGTGGTGTGACACATCGGGCCGGCGAACATCGGTCTCACCAGGCCTTAAGTCGCGATCCAGGAGCAAGACATGTCATCGCTGACCGTCTGGAAGTTCCAGACGCCTGACGGAGCACAAGACGCACTCGCCGTACTCGAGGACCTGCGGCGTCAGCAGCTCATCCAGGTCCTCGACGCGGCTGTCGTGAGCTGGGAAGAGGGCAAGAAGAAGCCCAAGACACACGAACTTCGCGACACCAGGAAAGCCGGCGCCCTTGGCGGCGGGTTCTGGGGGCTGCTGTTCGGCCTGATCTTCTTCATTCCGATACTCGGTCTGGCCATCGGCGCTGCTACCGGTGCGCTGATCGGCTCCATGGCTGATGTAGGAATCAGCGACGCTTTCATCCGCGACGTGCGGGACAAGGTGACACCGGGCACTTCAGCGCTCTTCTTGCTGAGCTCGGATGCGGTCTTCGACCGGGTCGCCAGCCGTTTCAAGGACACCGACGCAGAGCTCATCAGTACGAATCTTTCCGCGGCGCAGGAGGCAAAGCTAAGGGAGGCATTCAGCGAGGAAGAGTGACCGCACCGGCCCGATTGTCCCGGCCTGGCCGCACCGGCCCGATCGTCCCGGCCCGTGCGTGCTGCGCGGTTGCTTCCCGCAACTGGCGGGTACGGTCGGTATCGGGCTTTGAGCCGCGCGTTCGACTTTCAGGATGGGGCCTGACGGTCTGTGGCAACGCGCTGCTCACGCCCGTCGGGGGATTGATGACGAGCACTATCAGCGAGCCGGTCGTCCGCTACGGAACGCAGCCAGACCGGCGCCGGTGGCTCAACGACAGGCGAACCGGCTCGCGATCGGCCGGCCCGCCGGGGATACCGACTCCCGGCGTGCCGCTGCTCCCGCGGCACCGGGTCACCGAGTTGCTCAAGCGTGCGGCGGAGCAACGGATCACGCTGGTGTGCGGTCCGACTGGCTCAGGAAAGACCATTGCCTGCGCCACCTGGGCAGCCCGCACATCGACCGAGAGCATCGCCTGGGTCAGCGCCGATCCCGGTGATGCGCGGCCGGACCGATTCTGGGCGCGCGTGCGCGCCGCGCTCGCCGGTACTCCCGCGCTAGCTCGCGACCTCGCCGGCGAGCTGCCGGACGGGCGTGACGAGGCATTCCCGCTACGGCTGGCCGAGCTGGCCGAGAGCTTTACCGCGCCGGTGACGTTGCTCATCGACGACGTCCAGCTGCTCGCGGGCAGCCAGACCGCCGGCGGGATCGACCTGCTGCTCAGGCACGGGCCGCAGACCTTGCGGCTGTTGCTGTCCGGACGGCATCCGGCCGGCATCGGAGTCGCCAGGCTGCGCGTGGCAGGCGACCTGGCCGAGATCGGCCCCAGCGACCTGGCCTGCACGCCGCAGGAGGCGCAGGAGTATTTCGCCATGCTCGGTGTCGACCTGCCGGCGGACCGGCGGGACGAGTTGCTGCGGCGTACCCAGGGCTGGATCACCGGGCTGAGGCTCGCCGCGATGCGAACCGCGGCCGGCAAGCCGGGCTCGCCCTGGCGGATCAGCGGGGACGAGCCAGTCGTCGCCGACTACCTGCGCGACGAGGTCCTGCGGCCGCTGCCAGCGGACCAGCACGCCTTCCTGCTGCGCACCTGTCTCGCCGATCCGATCTGCGGCGACCTGGCCGACAAGCTCACCTCCGGCAACGGCGGGACCGCGATCCTGGATCAGCTGAGCCGGGAGAACGTCATGGTCCGCCCCGTGGCGCATACCTCGGCACCGCCGGCGGCCACCGGACCGCAGGACACCCAGTACCGCTACCACCCGCTGCTGCTCGACCTGCTGCGCGCCGAACTCCGCCGTGAGCTGCCTGGCGAGATCCCGCTGCTCTCCAGGCGGGCGGCCCGATGGCAGGCCGCGCATGGCCGGCACGCTGACGCCATCCGTAATGCCGCCCAGGCGGGTGACTGGGACTTCGCCGCCCGGGTACTCGCCGAGGCCGGCCCCGCCCTGCTGCTTCCCGGCCCGGCGGCGGCGCTGGAGCCCGTGCTGGCCACCTTCCCGGCCAGCCGGTACGCGGCCGACGCCCCGGTCGCTGGCGCGCTTGCCGCCTCCGGCTTGCGCACCGGCGACTTCTGCGCCGCCACGCTGCATCTGGACAACGCCGAGCAGGCGCTGCACCGTTGCCCGCCTGTCCAGCGCCGGGTGGTCAGGACCTGGCTGCAAGCACTGCGGCTGATGAATGCCACCAGCCGGGCCGCGGCGGACTCCGAACTGATCGGGCGGAGCCTCGACCTTGCGAGCAGCGAGGAGGCGGCCTCCGCCCCGGCCGACAGCCTCGCGCTCGGGCTGCTGTGGTACGCGCTCGGCGTCGCCGCGCTCGGGGATCTGCGGGTCGCCGACGCCAGGGACGCGCTCGTCCGCGCGTGCCGGAATCTGGACGGTTCCAGGTCCTGCGGACAGCCCGGGTTCCTCGCCCGTGCTCGCGGCTGGCGAACCGTCGCCGAGGCACTGTCCGGCGACTTGCGAACCGCCGGGCAACTCGCCGGGAAACTCGCCGGTATGGACGCCGGTCAGGACGCCGACGGGGACGGCCCTGCCGCCGGCCAGGCTGACCGCACCACCGGCCAGGCTGACCGCACCACCGACCCGCTGCCCGCGCAGCTTGCCCACGTCGCTGCCGCGTGCCTGCACTGGGCGGCCGACGACCCGGTAGCCGCCAGCAGGCTGCTTGACCAGTGCGAACCGGGGCTGACTGGCGACCACCCGGGCGCCCGGGTACTCCGCAGCCTCGTGACCGTGACCAGGATGCGGCTCGCGCTCGGCGATGGCGATCACGTGACCGCCAGGAACTTGCTCACCAGGCTCCGGTACCGGACGCTGAGCCTGGCGAGCGGGCAATCCGGCAGCGGCAGCGGAGGCGGCATCAGCGGCAGCGCGGTCAGCCCTGGCCTGGCCGCGCTCGACGCCGAACTGGCCCTGCGGGAAGGCGATCTGGCCCGGGCTCGGCTGGCACTGGCCCGCCCCGCCAACGACCGCGCCGACGACCGGTCCGACCTGCTGCTCGCGCAGGCGCGGCTGCTGCTCGCCGAGGGTGACTCGGACGGCGCGCTGGCCGCGGCGGAACGCTGCCTGGACGACCCGGCGATCAGGCCGACGCTGGCCGACCAGGTCTGCGCTCTGGTCACGGCCGCTATCGCGCACCGCAGGCTCGGTCACGCCGAGCAGGCCACCGACAAGCTGAGCTACGCGCTCGAGCTGGCCGAGCCGCACCGGCTCTACCGGCCGTTCCTGGACGGCGGGACGGCCGCGAGGTCGGCCCTGACCGCCGCGATCCGGCCGACGAGTCATGGCGCCGCACTCGCCGCGCGGATCCAGCAGCGGTTCGACATGCGGCCGGCTCGCCCGGCCGATCAGCAGCTCCCAGCATCGGTCCAGCTCACCAGCAGCGAGCTGGCAGTCCTGCGGTTCCTGCCGTCGCACCTGACTAACCAGGAGATCGCCGAGTCACTGTTCCTGTCGGTCAACACGGTGAAGACGCACCTGCGGTCGATCTACCGCAAACTCGGCGTGACCACCAGGCGCCAGGCCATCTCCCGAAGCGGAAGGCTCGGCCTGCTCTGAGGTTCGGCCCCGCCCACCCCCGCTGGCACCGGCTGAAATCGTGAGGTACAGTGGACCGATCATGCGGCGCTTCGTACTCATTCTTAGCAGCCGTAGCGGGACCTGATCAGGCAGGCCAGCAACCCGCTACGGGGATGAGGTGCTGGCCGTGTGCCCCCAGAGTCTGCGACAACGACGCCGCGAGGCCAAGCCGATCTGACGGCCGAGGCCACCTGGGCTCCTGAAGAGGAGCAGCATCGAGCCATTTCCGGGAATACCTGGTCCACTGGCTACCGATTGCGCGGCGACGGCTCCACCTCCAGCTGGAACGCCTGGCACCCAGCGCTCACGCGATAGCAACAGGCGCGATAGCAAGAGGAGAGTGTGATGAGGCCGAATTCCTATCCAGAAGTCCAACCCGCGGACCCAGCGGACTCGACAGCCTCGGCCCAGCAGGCCATTCAGGTGGCCCTGGACCGGCGGGACAACGGCGGCGACGTCCGCACGGCCGGCGACGAGTAGGCCGGGATCATGAGAACGGAGCACCACGCATGAGCGGCCGGCTCTTCGACAAAGTATGGGAGCGGCACCTGGTAGCCAGCCCGCCGGGTGAGCCGCCGCTGCTCTACATCGACCTGCACCTCACGCACGAGGTGACCTCGCCGCAGGCTTTCGAAGGCCTGGAACTGGCCGGCCGCTCGGTACGCAGGCCCGACCTGACGGTGGCCACCATGGACCATGACGTCCCGACGCTGGACCCGACCGGGCCGATCCGCGACCCGCTCGCGGCCGAGCAGATGGCCAGGCTGCGCAAGAACTGCGAGACGCACGACATCACGCTCTACCCGCTCGGCAGCGCGGAGCAGGGCGTCGTGCACGTGATCGGCCCGCAACTCGGGCTGACTCAGCCCGGCATGACCATTGTCTGCGGCGACAGTCACACCTCGACGCACGGCGCGTTCGGCGCGCTGGCCTTCGGCATCGGCACCACCGAAGTCGAGCACGTGCTCGCGACCCAGACGCTGCGCCAGGCCAAGCCGCAGGCGATGGCCGTCACGATCGACGGCGACCTCCCGGCCGACGTCACGGCCAAGGACCTCGTACTCGGCATCATCGCCGAACTCGGCACCGGCGGCGGCACCGGGTCGGTGATCGAGTACCGCGGCCAGGCGATCCGCTCCCTGGACATGGCCGGCCGGATGACGGTGTGCAACATGTCCATCGAAGCCGGCGCGCGGGCCGGGATGATCGCGCCGGACGAGGTGACGTTCGCCTTCCTGGACGGCCGCGCGCACAGCCCGAAGGGCGCGGTCTGGGAACGAGCACTCGACGACTGGCGCTCGCTGGTCACCGACGAGGGCGCGGTCTTCGACCGGGAGGTGCGGATCGACGCCGCCACGCTACGGCCGACCGTCACCTGGGGCACCAATCCCGCTCAGTCGGTCGGCATCGACGGGACGGTGCCTGACCCGGCTTCGTTCGGCACCTTGCGGGAGCGGCACTCGGCACAGCGCGCGCTGGAGTACATGGACCTGAGACCAGGCACGGCGATGCGCGATATCGCGGTGGACACGGTCTTCATCGGCTCGTGCACCAACGGCCGGCTCGCCGACCTGCGTGCGGCAGCCGACGTGCTGCACGGCCGCAAGGTCTCCGCCGGCGTGCGGGCGATCGTGGTACCTGGCTCGGCGCGAGTGAAGGCCGAGGCCGAGGCCGAGGGCCTGGACGCGGTCTTCACCGCGGCCGGCTTCGAGTGGCGCTCGGCCGGCTGCTCGATGTGCCTGGGCATGAACGGCGACATCCTGGCACCGGGCGAGCGCAGCGCGTCCACCAGCAACAGGAACTTCGAAGGCCGGCAGGGTCCCGGTGGCCGTACCCACCTGGTCTCCCCGGCCATGGCCGCGGCCACGGCGGTAGCCGGCCACTTCGCCGCCCCCGCCGACCTGGAAGGAGCACGCTAGATGCGCGCCGTAAGCAAGGTGAGCGGACGGGCGGTCGCCCTCGACCGGCACCACGTCGACACCGACCAGATCATCCCTGCCCAGTGGCTCAAGCGGGTCGAGCGCACCGGATTCGGCGCCGGGCTGTTCGAGGCCTGGCGCGCTGACCCGGAGTTCGTGCTGAACCAGCCGGGAGCGACGCAGGCCAAGGTCCTGATCGCGGGCAGCAACTTCGGCTGCGGGTCGTCACGCGAGCACGCGGTCTGGGCGCTCCAGGACTTCGGCTTCGAGGCGGTCATCGCCTCGAGTTTCGCCGACATTTTCCGAGGCAACAGCATCGGCGCCGGGCTGGTCACCGCGCAGGCGGAGGAGGAGACCGTAGCGAAGCTGTTCGCCCTGCTCGCCGAAGACCCGGCAGCCAGCGTCACGGTCGACGTCGCCGAACGCGTCATCTCGGTTCCGTCGGCCGGCCTGAGCGCGCCGTTCGCGCTGCCCGATTACGCCCGCTGGCGGTTGCTCGAAGGCATGGACGACATCGCGATCACGCTGCGGCACGCGGACGCTATCGCCGATTTCGAGCGCGGACGGCCCGAGTGGCTGCCTACTTCCGCCCCTCGCGCACACGCCACTACCTAACGTGCCCTAAGGTGGGAGGCGGCGGGCAGCGTCGCCTCCCACGGCACGGCACTATCAGCGAATGCCCATTCCCACCAGGCAGGCTCACGACGAGCCAGGCCCCGTGACGCAGACGGAGATCCCGATGATCAAGGTCATCAAATTCCGAGTACTCCTTATCACGTAGCGCGAGCCTGGTGACGGGCTCGCGCTACTCCTCCTCGGCCGGTTCGGCCAGGAGGTTTTTTGTTTCGCGCGCAGCAACCCGTAAGTGCAACCCACTCCCATTCTCAAAGGAGCAAGCCCGTGGAAGTGACCGGAGCCCAGGCGCTCGTCCGCAGCCTGGAGTGCCAGGGGGTCGATGTGGTCTTCGGCCTGCCCGGCGGTGCGATCTTGCCGGCCTACGACCCGTTGCGGTCGTCCACACTGCGGCACGTGCTGGTCCGGCACGAGCAGGGCGCCGGCCACGCGGCCGAGGGCTATGCCTGGGCCACCGGCCGGGTCGGCGTCTGCCTGGTGACCAGCGGCCCGGGAGCCACGAACCTGGTCACCGCCCTGGCCGACGCATACATGGACTCGGTGCCGATGGTCGCCATCACCGGCCAGGTGCCCACCGCCATGATCGGCACCGACGCCTTTCAAGAATCAGACATCACCGGGATCACCGGGCCGGTCACTAAGCACAACGAGCTCGTGACCTCGGCGGAACGCATTCCGGCCGCGATCGCCGAGGCGTTCCACATCGCGTCCTCAGGCCGGCCGGGGCCGGTCCTGGTCGACCTGCCCAAGGACATCCTGCAAGCCCAGTTCACCTGGTCCTGGCCGCCGGTGCTCGACCTGCCGGGCTACCGGGTGCCCGGGCCGCCGGACCCGGCGCTGGTCAGGCAGGCCGCCGAGCTGCTGCACCAGGCCCGCCGCCCGGTCCTGTACGTCGGCGGCGGCGTCGTCAAGTCTGATTCACACGAGGCACTGCGCGAACTCGCCGAGGTCGCGCAGGCACCCGTGACCACCACCTTGATGGCACGCGGCGCCTTCCCCGACGCCCACCCGCTCGCGCTCGGCATGCCCGGCATGCACGGGATGTACGCGGCGGTCGCCGCCCTGCAAGAGTGCGACCTGGTGGTGGCACTCGGCGCCCGGTTCGACGACCGGGTCACCGGCCGCCTCGCCGACTTCGCACCGAAGGCCAAGGTGGTGCACGTCGACATCGACCCGGCCGAGATCGGCAAGAACCGGGCGGCCGACGTGGCCATCGTCGGCGACCTGCGGACCGTACTCGCGGACCTGGCCGAGGCGATGCGGGCGCTGGTGACCGGCCGGGGACCGGCCAAGACCGCGGACTGGGTCGCCACCACGGCCGGCTGGAAGCGCAGTTATCCGCTGCGCTATACCCAGGCCAGCGACGGGCCGCTGAAGCCGCAGTACGTGGTCGAGCGGCTCTCCGCGCTGACCGGCGGCGAGGCGATCGTCGTGGCAGGCGTCGGCCAGCACCAGATGCACGCGGCCCAGCACTACAGCTTCACCAAGCCACGTGGCTGGATCAATTCCGGCGGCCTGGGCACCATGGGCTTCGCGGTTCCGGCCGCGATGGGCGCGCAGCTCGGCAGGCCAGGCGAGCTCGTCGTGGCGGTCGACGGTGACGGCTGCTTCCAGATGACCGCGCAGGAACTCGCGACCTGCGCGATCGAAGGCCTGCCGATCAAGGTCCTGATCTTCAACAACGGCTTCCTCGGCATGGTCAGGCAGTGGCAGGAGCTGTTCTACGAAGAGCGCTACTCCGAAGTCCACCTCGGCAGGGAGATCCCGGACTACGTCAAGCTCGCCGAGGCTTACGGCTGCGTCGGACTACGCTGCGAGTCACCGGGTGACGTGGACGCCGTGCTGGAGAAGGCGCTGGCGGTCACGGACGTCCCTGTGGTCGTCGACTTCCGTACCCACGACGCCGAAGGCGTCTTCCCGATGGTGCCGGCCGGCCACGCCAACGACGACATCGTCCTCGGACCCGAGTTCACCGCCGCCGAGCAGCAGGCCGCCGCCCGCAAGGAAGTGATCGCATGACCACGCATACGCTCTCGGTCCTGGTCGAGAACAAGCCGGGCGTGCTTGCCCACGTCGCCGCGCTCTTCTCGCGGCGGGCGTTCAACATCACTTCGCTGTCTGTCGGCCCGACCTCGGACGAGCGGGTCAGCAGGATGACGATCGTGGTCGACGGCGCCTGCACCCCGGTCGACCAGGTGCACAAGCAACTCGAGAAGCTGGTCCGAGTGCTGAAAGTCGTCGAGCTCGAGCAGGACGCCGCCGTCGAGCGCGAGCTGGCGCTGATCAAGGTGCGCGTGGATCCCGCACTGCGCGCCGAATTGCTGGATGTCGCGGCGGCGTTCCGTGCGAACGTGGTGGACCTCGACCCGCGGACCCTGGTACTCGAAGCGGTCTGCAGCCCGGGCAAGCTCGACGCGCTGCTCGGGCAGCTTGAGCGGCACGGGACGTGCGAGCTAGTGCGGACCGGGCTGATCGCGATCGGGCGGGGCAGCGAGACGATCACCGACGAAGACCAGGCGCAACGTGAAGCCCGCGCCGACGCGACTCCGGTACCTGCCTGAACGGCCGTCGCCGGGTCGCCTCGGCCCAGCTTCGGGACTGAATTCCGGACAACTGACAAACACTTCGAAAGGACCTGTCTGATGGCAACCGTGTACTACGACGACGAAGCTGACCTGGGGCTGATTCAGGGCCGGAAGATCGCTGTTCTGGGCTATGGGTCGCAGGGGCATGCGCATGCGCTGAGCTTGCGGGACTGCGGATGTGATGTCCGGGTGGGGCTGCCTGAGGGGTCGAAGTCGCGCGCGAAGGCGACCGAGGCCGGACTGAGCGTTGGTACTGCGCAGGAGGTCTGCGCGTGGGCTGACCTGGTCATGGTGCTGACGCCGGACACGGGGCAGCGCAAGCTGTACGCGGAGGCGATCGCGCCGAACCTTAAGCCGGGCGACGCGCTGTTCTTCGCGCACGGGTTCAACATCCACTTCGGCTACATCACGCCGCCGGCCGACGTCGACGTGGCGATGGTGGCGCCGAAGGCACCCGGGCACACGGTACGCCGCCAGTACGAGGCGGGCCAGGGCACGCCGGTACTGGTGGCCGTGGCTCAGGATGCCACCGGCAAGGCCTGGGATCTGGTCCGTTCCTATGCCAAGGGGATCGGCGGCACCAGGGCGGGCGCGCTGGTCACGACGTTCCAGGAGGAGACGGAGAGCGACCTGTTCGGCGAGCAGGCCGTGCTCTGCGGCGGGGTCACCGCCCTGGTGAACGCCGGCTTCGAGACGCTGGTCGCGGCCGGCTACCAGCCTGAGGTGGCCTATTTCGAGTGCCTGCACGAACTCAAGCTGATCGTCGACCTGATGCAGGAAGGCGGCCTTGGCTGGATGCGCTACTCGGTCAGCGACACCGCCGAGTACGGCGACCTGACCAGGGGGCCGAAAGTCATCTCAGAGCCGACCAAGCAGGCCATGGCCAAGATCCTGGCCGACATCCAGTCCGGTGACTTCGCCCGCGAGTGGGTCGCCGAGGACGACGCGGGCCGGCCCAACTTCAACCGGCTGCGGGCGCAGGCGGCGGACAGCCAGATCGAGCGGACCGGACGGCCGCTGCGCCGGATGATGAGCTGGCTCAACGCGCCGACGGACCTGGAGGAAGAGCTCTGATGGGAGACCACGTACGTTCCTATGCCGTCGCCGACCTGCCGGGAGACGGTATCGGGCCCGAGGTCAGCGCGGTCGCCAGGAGCCTTGTCGACCAGGCCGGCCAGCGGCATGGCTTCACTGTCGACTGGCGGCCCTGCCCGCTCGGCTCCGACTACTACCTGCGCACCGGCCAGGTGCTCCCGGACGACATTCTCGACGACCTGCGCAAGACCGACGCCATCATGCTCGGCGCGGTCGGCAGCCCGTCGGTCCCGCCCGGCGTCCTGGAGCGCGGCCTGCTGCTGCGCCTGCGCTTCGAACTCGATCTCTACATCAACCTCCGGCCCGCCAGCCTGCGGCCCGGGGTCGTTTCCCGTGGCGCGCCCGGACTCGACCTGTTCGTCGTCCGGGAGAATACCGAGGGCCTCTACGCTGGTGCCGGCGGCATCGCGCACCGGGGCAGCGCCTTCGAAGTGGCCACCGAGGAGTCACTCAACACCCGGGCCGGCGTCGAGCGCTGCGTCCGGTACGCGGCCTCGCTCGCGGCGAAGCGCAGCGGCGGGCTGACCCTGGTGCACAAGACCAACGTGCTGGTCAACGCGGGCAACCTGTGGATGCGGGTCGCGGAGGAGGTCGCCGCCGAGCAAGGCGTCAGCCTCGACTACTGCCACGTCGACGCGGCCTGCCTGCACCTGGTCGAGAATCCCGGCCGGTTCGACGTGATCGTCACCGACAACCTCTTCGGCGACATCATCAGCGACCTCGCCGCCGCCCTGACCGGCGGTCTCGGCCTCTCCCCGAGCGGCAACCTGAACCCGGACCGGACCGGGCCGTCCATGTTCGAGCCGGTACACGGCTCGGCTCCCGACATCGCCGGCACCGGCAAGGCCAGTCCGGCGGCCGCCGTCCTGTCCGCCGCCCTCATGCTCGACCACCTCGGCGAGGCGGCCGCGGCGGCCGGACTCGACGCGGCCGTGAACGCCGTTCTCGGTGTCGGCGGCGCGGCGTCGACACAGGCCTGGGCCGACGCGCTCGCCGCACAGCTCGCGAACACGGGGGTAGACCGATGAGTAGCCCAGATCCAGTCCGGCCGGGGCACCGGGTCGAGATGTATGACACGACGTTGCGGGACGGGTCACAGCAGGTCGGGCTTGACCTGACAGTGGAAGACAAGCTCCGGGTGGCGGCGGCGCTCGACGGGCTTGGTGTCGATGTCGTCGAGGGCGGGTGGCCGGGGTCGAACCCGAAGGACAAGGAGTTCTTCGCCCGGGCTAGTGAGCTGCCGTGGCGGAACGCGCAATTGGCGGCGTTCGGGGCGACTCGGCGGCCGAACCGGTCGGCGGACGGCGATCCGGACCTTGAGACGCTGCTCGTGGCGAACACGCCGATCGTGACGCTGGTGGGCAAGGCGTGGACGCTGCATGTGGACGAGGCGCTGCGGACGTCGCGGGAGGAAAACCTCGCGATGGTGGCTGACTCGGTCAGGTACTTCGTCCGCGAGGGCCGGCGCGTCGTGTTCGACGCCGAGCACTTCTTCGACGGATACGCGGCCGACCGTAGCTACGCGCTCGAAGTGATCGCCGCGGCCGCTCAGGCCGGTGCCGACACTCTGGCGTTGTGTGACACCAACGGCGGTACCCTGCCCGACGACATCGTCAAGGTCGTGCGGGACGTGACGGCCAGGTATCCCGCCGTGCGGATCGGCGTGCACTGCCACAACGATTCGGCCTGCGCCGTGGCCAACTCCCTGGTCGCGGTCGGCGAGGGCGCGACTCATGTGCAGGGCGCGGCCAACGGCTACGGCGAGCGGTGCGGCAACGCGGACTTGTTCGCGGTGATCGCGGGCCTGGAGCTCAAGCGCGACTACGAACTGCTGCCGCCGGGCAGGCTCGCCGCGCTGGCCTCGACCGCACGGGAGATCGCGGAGGTCGCGAACCTGCCGTTCGAACCGCGCCAGCCCTACGTCGGCTCGTCGGCCTTCGCTACCAAGGCGGGACTGCACGCCTCGGCGATCGCACGGCGGCCCGATGCCTACTCGCACGTCGATCCGGCCCAGGTCGGCAACCAGGCCCAGGTACTCGTCAGCGAACTCGCCGGTCGCAGTAACGTCCTGGTCAAGGCAGCCGAACTCGGGCTCGACCTGTCTGCCGACCCCGCTCTCGCGACCGCCGTGCTCGACGAGATCAAGGCTGCCGAGCACCGCGGTTACGCTTTCGAAGCGGCGGACGCCTCGTTCGAGTTGCTCGTCCGCCGGGTGGCTGGCCGTAACCCTGCCTGGTTCGAGCTGGAAGGCTACCGGGTCGTGATCGAGCGGGCTGACGGCGCCGACCGCAGCGAGGCGATCGTCCGGTTGCTGCTCGGTGAGCAGCGGGTAGTCGCGGTCGGTGAGGGAGTCGGGCCGGTACACGCGCTCGACCAGGCGCTGCGCAAGGCGCTGGTCGAGCTGTATCCGGAACTCGCCGACATCCACCTGGTCGACTACAAGGTCCGCATCCTCGACGGCAGGGCCGCGACCAGCGCCGTTACCAGGGTGATGCTCACCTCCGCCGATCACCAGGGCGAATGGACGACGGTCGGGGTGTCGGACGACATCGTCACCGCCTCTTGGGAGGCTCTTGCCGACGGGATCAGCTATGGCCTGCTCCGCGCCGGCGCCGAAGCCCTGGTCCCGGTCGGCTCAATTCGTTGATCGTGGTGAGTTCCCGGCGGATAGCGCGGTCAACTCACCACGATCTCGGGAACGAGCCCGCGCAGTAGGCCGCACCCCGCGGCCGAGTCCATGATCGTGGTGAGTTTCCGGCGGATAACACGGTCAACTCACCACGATCTTGGAGTGCTTCCCGCTCGTCGGGAGGCCTAGGGGCATCGGGGCTTCCCGCTGACCCGGACTGTTACGGCGTCGGCTTCGTGAAGGTCGTCGGCTGGTAGCCGGTGGCGCCGTACACGCCCGCGCCGAACGAAACGATCGTTGCCCCGTTGGAGCCGTCGTGGACCGCGGCGCTCGCGCCGTTGAGCATGGCGGTAGCGACGGTGACCAGGTGCGGGTACGTACTGCCCGTTCCCATCTCGCCGACGGTGAGCCCGAACTTCGGGCACGACGTCTGCGGGAACCCGTTCCTGGAATAGGTGTGCACGGTGACCGAAGCCGACCCGATGATCACGGTATTGGCGCCCCGTACCCTGATTCCCGCGTAGTAGATGTTGCTCGCGGTCCCGTCTCCGTCGTTGTAGCCGTCGCCGCCGAAGGTGCAGCCATCGACCACGACGGGGCTTCGGTAGGAACTTCCGGCCGAGGAAGAGTTGATGATGTTGAGGCCGTCCTGATTATTCCGCTGGGTGCCGCATCCGGTCAGCACAGTCGCGTCGTTGAAGCCGCCGCCGTCAGTCACGTCGATGGTGAATCCGTTCGTGCACAAGTCACCCCGGCATCCGGTGAGCTTCGCATTGGCCGAGGTGATCACGAAACCGTCACCGCCGCAGGTCTGCGCGTGGCAGTTGATCAGGCTGGCGTCGTTGAATTTCCCGCTAAAGCCATTGCCGCCGCAGGTCTGCGCCAGGCAGGTGTCGAGGTACCAGCCGTCGGGAACGTTGTTGCTCGCGTCGGCCGCGAGCAGGAAGCCATCCGAGGGCGCCTGGTAGACCCCGACATTGCGCAGGCTGATCGCGTTCGCCGAGCCCACGGCTGCCACGCCGCACAGGTTACTGCCGGTGAACTTGGTGCAGTCGATCCACAGGTCGGTAATCTCGCCCTGGTTCAGTGCCGTCGGATAGGCGAACACCCCGAACTGCCCGTTAGCGGCCGGCCAGGACGTGCCGACCGCCATCAGGACGGTCCCTTCGTCGCCGCTGGCGCCGTCCCCGCTCTGCGAGGCGCCGTGCAAACCGGAGATGCGCTGCCCGGCCAGCGGGGTGATCGGCCCGTTCACGTACCATTTGCCGGGAGCCAGCCACAGCGAGGTACCCGGCCCCGCCGCGGTCAGCGTCGCGTTCAGGAACTGAGTATCGGTAGCTCCTGAGGTGTCCCCCGAGGGAGTCGCCACCTGCCAGCCGGGAGCGAGGGTGGTGAGGTTGTTGGTCAAGGTGGCCAGGGCACTGGCCGAGTTCGCGACGGTGCCGCTGGCCTGCGCCGCGGAAGCGTGCTGAGCGGCCAGCAGCCCGGCGGCGGGAACGGCGACGACCATCTGCCCGAATTGACGTCGGAGCATAGCGGTGTCCCTTCTGGGGCGAGTGGAACAGCATGAAATAGAACTACAAACAGGGGAACTTCAGTACGGATGATAAAGCGCAATAGTCGCTATCGGGGGGTATCCGGTCAAGCACGCTTTACTTCAAGCTCACTTCAACTCTTAGGCTGAGCGGAATGTGCGAGCCGACGGGGGTGCGATGACTGGCGGATTGTGGGCGGCTGAGCGGCGGGCGCTGACCGCGGGCCTGGTAGCGACCATCACCTTCGTGGCCGCCGAGGCGCTGGCGGTCGCGACCGTGATGCCGCTGGTCGCGCGCGACCTGCACGGTCTGGGCCTGTACGGGTTCGTGTTCAGCGCCTTCCTGCTTGGCACCATGATCGGCATCGTCGCGGCCGGCCGGGCGGCGGACCGGCACGGCCCCGCCGTTCCCTACGTCGCCGGGATCGGTGTATTCGCCGCCGGCCTGACCATTGCCGGACTGGCTCCCTCGATGCCGGTGCTGGTGGCCGGCCGGACACTGCAGGGTCTCGGCGCCGGGGCCGTGCAGTCCATCGCCTACGTCGCCATCGGCCGCAGCCTGCCCGACGAACTGCGGGCCAAGATGATGGCCGTGCTCTCGACCGCCTGGGTCGCTCCCGGTCTCGCCGGACCTGCCCTCAGCGCGGAGGTCGCCAGGTTGTTCGGCTGGCGCTGGGTGTTCCTCGGCTTGTTGCCGTTCATCGCGGTCACCGGGCCGGTCGCCATCCCGGCCCTGGCGCGGCTCGGTCGGCCTGCACCGCCCGCCGCGGACGGGCACCGGCTGATCGACGGGATCGGCGTCGCGGCGGCGGCCGGAATGTTCCTGGCCGGGCTGACCCTGGCGATCGGCTCGGGCGGCACGGGCGCTGCCAGCGGTCCTGCCGTCAGTACCGCTAGCTCGGGAACCGGCAGCCTGGCCGGCGGGATCTGTCTGGCGGTGGCTGGAGGTGCCCTCGGCCTGGCTGTCCTGCGCCGCCTGATGCCGGCCGGGACGCTCACCGCCAGGTACGGGCTGCCGGCCACCATGGTGATGCGGTCGCTGCTGACGTTCGCGTTCTTCGGGGCCGACGCGTTCGTGACGCTGACCATCACGATCCTGCGGCATCGCAGTCCGGTGGTGGCCGGTATCGCGGTGACCGGCACGACCCTAGGGTGGACAGCGGGGTCCTGGATCCAGGCCCGCATGAACTCCCGCTGGGCAGGCCGCCGCCTGATCAGGATCGGGCTCACCGTCATCCTGACCGGGATCGCCGGGCTGGGCTTGCTGCTGTCTGCCCGTGTCACCGTTGCCGAAGGAATCGCTGCCTGGACGGTCGCTGGCCTTGGCATGGGCATCTGCAATGCCCCGACCACCCTGCTCATGCTCAAGCTGGCGCCGCAGGGCGGGGAAGGCTGGGCGGCCGCCTCGCTCAATCTCGCCGACGTGCTGGGCAGCGCGATCGGCATCGGCCTCGGCGGCGCGGCGATCACCGCGGCCGTGAGCCTGCGCTGGCCGCTGTCGGCCGGCATCGGGGTCGCCTTCGCGCTCGCCGCTGCCGCCGCGGCCGGCGCGCTCCTGGTCAGCCGCCGCCTGCCGGTCGCCGTGGGCAGCGCCGAGCTAGTGCGCGCCGCCGCCAGCCCCGCGCGTAACGCCGCCAGCCCCGCGAACTGATCAGTTGCCTGGCCTGGCGATCGATGCGACCGACGCGCCGGTGGCGAGTACCAGATCGTCCGGGGCCAGTTCGACCTCGAGCCCGCGCTGGCCAGCGCTGCAGAAGACGGTCGCGCAGTCCATGGCCGTCGAGTCGATGACCACAGGAAGGACCTTGCGCTGCGCGATCGGCGAGATGCCTCCAGTCACGTAGCCGGTCGCCCGCTCCGCTGCCTCGGCAGGGGCAAGTTCGGCCTTCTTGCCGCCGACCGCGTCCGCGAGCGCCTTGAGATTGACCTGAGCGGCCACCGGAACCACGGCGACGGTCAGCTGGCCGTCCACGCTGACGATCAGCGTCTTGAACACCTGATCGGGCGAGACACCTAGTGCGGCCGCTGCCTCGGCGCCGTAGGAGCCCGCTCTGGGATCGTGCTCGTAGGAGTGAACGGTGTGCTCGATGCCGAGCCTGGTGAGTCGCTGTATCGCGCGAGTACCTCGGGCCGTCACATCAGCAGATCGTAGCTCGCGCAGGAGATCAGCCGATGATCGGCGCCTGGTCCTGGACGGTCAGCCACGGGTCAGGAACCATGGCGAGCGTCCTGCGGTAGACGGCCTCGTAACCTTCCGCCATCACCTCGACAGTGAAGGTGGCCTCCACGTGCTTGCGGCAGGCACGCGGATTGATGCTCTGCGCCTGCCGGATTCCGTCCACTAGCTGCGCCGGCTCGTCGACGATCACGCCTGTGCGGCCGTGCACGATGAGTTCGGGCACCGCGCCGCGACGGAGCGCGACGACCGGCGTACCGGAGGCCATAGCCTCGATCACCACAAGCCCGAATGGCTCTTCCCAGCAGATCGGGAACAGCATGCAGGACGCTCCAGACAGCAGGCGGCGCTTGTCGTTCGCGTCGGCCACGCCGAAGATCGTCACGTCCGGGCCGCACCTCGGATCGATCTCGCGGGCGAAGTACGCGCGCTCGACCGGCTCGGAGCACTTTCCGGCCAGGACGATGGGCATCCCCGCCCCCCTGGCCGCGTCGATCGCGAGGTGCGGTGCCTTCTCCGGGTGGAACCTGCCGAGGAAGAGCGCGTAGCCTTCCTTTTCTGCCTGGAACCGGAACGAGTCGGTCCGGATCGCATTGTGCACCGTCGCCGTCCACGGCAGGTCCGGTGCGCTCCACCGTTGCGCGTCCGAGATCGCGACGAGCCGCACGGTGTCGCCGAGCGCACGGTAATAGTCTCCCGGGTCACCGTGGACCGGGCCGTGTGCCGTCACGACGGTCGGGGTCAGCCGGCCCCTGGCCATCAACGGCCCGGCCATCGTATGGTCGTGGATCACGTCTACGTCGAGCGTGTCGAGGATGCTGGCCACCTTGGCGGCGTGCACCATCTCGGGCATTGGTTCGCCGAGCTGGTCAGCAGGTCCCACATCATAGGTCGTGATGAACCGCTGCGCCCTCGTGGCGTGGCGGCCGGCACCGATCAGCGTCACCTTGTGCCCGCGGGCCACGAGCGCGTCGACCAGGTCCGCGACCACTACTTCGATCCCGCCGTAAGCCGCCGGCGGTACGTCGAAATACGGCGGAGCGACCATCGCGATGTGCATCTGCTGTGCCCCTACCGGGGCTTGCTGAGTTCGGGTGAGGGTCGAGCCTGTGGTGCTCACAGCGAACGCCTCCTTGCCTCACGGAATCACCGGCGCGACTCTCAGTGCCCGTCAGGCACCGGTCTCGCCGTAAATGATCATGCCCGTCGACCACGGCACCAATGCTGCAAGGGAATTAATAATATTGCGTTCCGCTTGCAAACAACTTGCCGTTAGAAAGAAAAGTAAACCACCAAGGAGCCCGTGGATTAGTAAGTCTAGAGTTACCGGAACGCATAATGCGGACCGAAAGCATAAACAACATGCGTATTATTACGGCAACACTGGCCAGAACCGTACTTACAGGTCGTCCAAGGCACCAAGGAAGCCCGCGGGTCAGCTAGCGGCGCATCTTCCGCCACAGGGGCCGCGGCACGAGCCGCAGCACCATCGCCATCATTGCCAGGCTGCGCGGGACCCAGATCTGGCTCGCCGTCCCCTCCAGCGCCGCTGCCACCGCAGCGCCTACCTGCCCCGGCGTCGATGCGAGCGGGGCAGCCGCCATGCCCGCGGTCATCCGCCCGGTCACGAAACCCGGCCTGACCAGCAGGACCCGGACTCCGCTGCCTGCTAGCGCGTCGGTCAGGCCACGCGCGAACGCGTCCAGCCCCGCCTTCGCCGCCCCGTACACATAGTTGGCCTTCCTCGGCCTGATCGCGGCCACTGACGACAGCACGACGATGGTGCCATGCCGCTGAGCGCGCAGGCGCGCGGCCGCTGTGAGCAGGGTGGTGACATGGCTGGTGAAGTTGGTGTCGATCAGCCGCGCGGCCAGGACCGGGTCGGAGTCAAGGTCGGCCTGCGGGGTCAGCACGCCCGTGGCGGCGACGACGAGGTCCACCGGTCCTGCCGCGAAGACCTGCTCGATCACGGCCGGGTGCGTCTGGACAGCTAGCGCGTCGAACGTGACCGGCGTACAGGGCAGCGGCAGTTCCTTGCCCGCGGCCACCAGTCGCTGCTCGTCCCGGCCGGCCAGCAAGACCTCGCTGCCGGCCGGCAGACGCAGCGCTGCCACGATGGCCAGGCCGATTTCGCTGGTACCGCCGAGCAGCAGGATCCGAGCGGGCCGGTTCAGGTCTTCCAGCATCCCAGCGCTTCCTTGTAGTGCGCGTCTGCCGCGCGCGACGGCCTGGTGGATACGGCGGCGGAGATTACAGCCCGACCGCGAACAGTACCAGCCAGCTGACCTCGGCAGCTACCATCAGCGGATCGCGGGCGATCAGGTCCTCGACCGGTTTACTCGTCGCCCGCGCGGTCAGCCGGTCGAACCGCACCAGCGCTGCCATCAGCGCGAGCGAGCTGACCAGGTGCCAGGTCCGCATCCGCACCGACGGCTCGGTGGCCGCCCAGAAGATGTACGCGACGACCATGACCGCCGACACGGCCCGCTGACTGAACCTGAGCGCCAGCGCGGAGTAGCCGCGCATCGCCGGACGGTGCTTGGCTGAGTCCGCGCCGAGCACGGTCAGCTCGGTAAACCGCTTCGCTATCGCTACCATCAGCGCACCCAGGCTGCAGACGACGAGGAACCAGCCGGACGGCGGAACGTGCGTCGCCGCGGCACCGCCCACGACCCGCAAGACGAACCCGGACGCCACGCAGCCAAGCTCGACGACCGGCAGGTGCTTCAGCCCGGCCGAGTACAGGAAAGAGATGATCAGGTATCCGGCCAAGGTGACGGCCAGCCACGGCACGCCGATGACGAAGCCGGACCCGAGCGCCGCCAGGACGCACAGCACAGCCAGTGCCACCGCGTGCCGCGCGGGCAGCCTGCCCGAGGCTACCGGCCGGAACCTCTTGTACGGGTGGCTGCGGTCCCGTTCGGCGTCGACCACGTCGTTGACGAGGTAGACGGCCGACGACGCCGCGACGAAAGCGGCGAAGGCGACGGTGGCGTACCAGAACCCGTAAGGACGGCCGACCGTATCGCCGGCCAGCGGCGCGGCGAACACCAGCAGGTTCTTCGGCCACTGGCGCGGCCTGGTGCTCTGTACCGCAGCGGCCAGCCACCGGGCTGGCCCGGAAAGGCGTGCGGTCGTGCCACTGCGCGGCTCGCTCACCTGTGCCGCTGGCGTTGGAACTGTCATCGGGCGTAAACCGCCGTGAAGTCTCGGTTGGAGATGTAGTAGTACCTGTAGGGAGACTGTAGCTGCCCCGGCAGGAGGTTATGAGGCGTCGGATCGGCTGGATGATTTCCCGCCAGATAGTACATGAACGACATCCAGTCGGGATTGATATCGAGTTCCATCGCCGTCACGGCTCCAGCCCGCTGCAGCAGGCTGGCGAGCGTGCGCACCGAAAGCGCAGGTCCGTAGACGTAGACGACCCGGCCGTCCTTGGTCAGGCCCAGGCCGGAACGCCAGACGTCATAGGCGCCGCCGAGGGTGGCACCCCAGGTCGACTCCACGTTCTGGCCAACCGAGGCGGGAACGTGACCGTTGACCACGATCAGGTGCAGGTTCTGGCGTACTCCGACCACGTCGGGTCCAAGATGCAGGCTGCCGCTTCCCCAGGTGCCGATCGCCATCCGGCCGTCGCGGTAGAAGACTTCCGCGGCGATGCCCTTCACCAGTGCGCCGTCGTAGTGGCCGTTGAGGTAGAAGCCGCCGCCGGATGCGTTGATCCGGAACCCGCTGTTGAAGGTCGCCATCAGGCCAAGCCGCGCACCTGCCGGGATGTCCATCGGAGCACCCCAGTTGCCAGGCCCCGGGTCTTCCAGGCCCGGCCGCAGCGAGAACTTCAGCAACCGCTGGTCCATGGACACGATGCCGGCGTAGTAAGAGGAGTAGAGCTTGCTCTGCCGCACGTAGGTCTTGAAGATGGCGGGAACGCCCTTGACCGTCCCGGCTACCCGCCAGACGCCCTCACCGGGGAGCGGCGGGCCGGCGGGCGAGCCGAGGTCGGCCGGGATGATCGGCACGATGCCCTGGTAGTGCTTCTTCTTCTTGACCGTCGAACCGCCAAGATTGGTGAACGCCACGTTCGGCTTGCCGCCCACCTTCGGCGGGTTGTACGTGAGCCATTCGCCGAACGTCACGAGAGCACTCAGGTCATGGTTGCGTGCCCACTCAGCGACCCGCTCCGCCACGGTGCCGCCGCCGGTCACGGTCAGCGCGTGGCCGAGTGACCAGCCGGTGACGAAGACGAAGGTGGTGACCAGGGCCAGGACAACCCGCAGCCCGGGGCGCGGCCGCCGCCCGGCTGCCCGCCGTCGCATCGGCCCGCCCGCCGCCCGCGATTGGCGGACGGGCGCTATTGGTCGAGCCACGCAATCCTCCTCTGTCGCGCGCGGGCCCTGCCGCCTGAGGCAGCGGGCCGGCACTGCCCGACGGTCATGCTCGCCCTGCGGATAGTCACCCTATGCGACCTCTGCAACCCGTCTGACACGGAGCTGTGACCAACCTGAGATCCGTTTCACCTCTGACGAGTGCCCGATTCGGTCACCAGGCACGCCCTGACAGGTTAGCCCCCGACCCGAGACCCGCTACGCCGCTCCCAGGCCTGGGCCGCCAGACGTGCGGTTCTCACTCGCCGTTCCGCCTTTCGTCTCGTCCCGCTCAGGCTGAGCCGACCTGGCTGCCACGCCGGGCAGCCGCGCTGCCCGCGATCGCGATACCTGCGGCTGCCCGCGCCGTAACACGCGCTGCGGCGCATTGCGCATAATGTGACCGTTGCAGCCTATCGATCAGTGCCGTGGCTGTCAGGCACAGAGAGAACGCTTACCCGCCCCGAGCCAAAACTCACCTGCCTCCTAGCAAGCCCACGCAGTTGTGACCTTGTCACCGGAACAACGAGTGCCGGTGCGCGAGAGTTTCCCGCGCCGGCCGCGACCGCCCCGGCCCGGTGGCGTGCAGCCGTCCGCAAAGAGCGCCACGGGCGCGACGGGCC
Source organism: Streptosporangiaceae bacterium (assembly GCA_035533915.1). GTDB lineage: Bacteria > Actinomycetota > Actinomycetes > Streptosporangiales > Streptosporangiaceae > Chersky-822. The sequence goes on along the minus strand of DATLSX010000123.1, from coordinate 64,447 downwards.
TGCTAGCGCCGCTAAGCTATCCGGCGAGACAGCCATCGGGAGGAATGATTCATGACCGACGACAGCGCCATCCAGCGGACTCTGGTCCTGCTCAAGCCGGATGCCGTCAAACGCGGACTGACCGGACGAGTGCTCGCGCGCTTCGAAGACGCGCTGCTGAAGGTCGTCGCGGCCAAGATGGTCTGGATGGACGCCGAACTCACCAGGGCGCACTACTTCGACCTCGAAGAGAGGTTCGGCGCCGACGTCTACAACTCGATGGCAGAGTTCATGCAGTCAGGACCGGTCGTCGCCCTCGTGCTCGAGGGAGTCGGCGCAGTACCCTGCGTACGGAAGATGGTCGGCTCCACCTACCCGGACCAGGCCGCGCCAGGCACGGTGCGCGGTGACTTCGCCCACGTCAGCCGCGCATACGCCAACGCGAACGGGCTGCCGGTTGCCAACCTCGTGCACGCTTCGGGTAACGCGGAAGAAGCCGAGCGGGAGATCAGCGTCTGGTTCACCAAAGCTGAGCTGTTCGACTACTCCTCGGCCGCGCAGCCCTTCGCCTCCTGACCTCGGCCTGTCGCCCATTAGCGGACAATCGATGCGTAACCGTCACGTTGACCGTGTGCATCGGGTCGACTTGTGATACCTCGGTGTTATGGAGGTAGCGGGAAACGGGCCCGATGAGGTCACCGAGGCAGCGCTCGAAGCAGTCTCCGAGGCGGTCGAGCTAGCCGACACGCAAGAGCGGAAGAGCCGCGCCCTGCGCAAGCGCGGGTTCCGCCGGCAGCTCGCCGGGCGGGTGACCGGCGAGGCGGACCGCGCCAGGGGCGTGCGCCGCCTCGGCGGCGCGGTCAGCACCGCCGCCCGGCGCGGCGCTCACGTGACCGGCAGAGGCGTCACGTCAGGAAGCAAGTGGCTCACCACCCAGGTGCTCACCATGGCGCCGCGGCTTCCGGTTCGGGACCTGGTCACGCTCCGGGCGCAGTATCCGGACCGGTCACCTGACCAGCTTGCCGAGGCGCTCATCGAGGGAGCCTCGCGCGCCTCGGCGACCGTCGGTGTCGCAGTCGGCGCCTGGGCGGTACTGCCGTTCCTCCCGGCCGCCGGCGTGGAAGTCGCGACCGAGACGTTGTCGGTGGTCGGCATCGAGATCAAGCTGGTCGCCGAACTGCACGAGGTGTACGGCCTGCCCGCACCAGGCGGAGTCATCGAGCGGATGACCGCCTACGTGGGCGCGTGGGCGCAGCGCCGCGGGGTGGGGCTGGCACCAGGCGGGCTCGTCCTGGCCGCCGGGTCGCCGCTGGCCAGGCAGTTGCAGCGACGCCTCGCCGCCCGCGCAGGCCGGAGCATGTTCTCGCTCGCTCCGCTGCTCACCGGCGCGGTGGCTGGCGGGCTGATCAACCGCAGGGAGACTCGCAAGCTCGGCCGGATACTCCGTGACGACCTGCGCAAGCGGTCACCGCACAAGACGGGCTGGCCGGACTGAGCCAGGCACGCCCTAGCTCACCCCGTCAGGCCGCTCGCTCGCCCCGTCAGGCACCGTGAGCCAGCGGTCCAGCCAGGTGAGCTGCTCCGCCAGCACGTGCAGCACCGACTCCCTGGCCAGGTAGCCGTGGTTTTCCAGCGGCAGCAGCACCAGACGCGCCGTTCCGCCGTTGCCCTGGATCGCCTGGAATAGCCGCTCCGACTGCACCGGGAACGTCCCTGAATTGGCGTCGTCGGCCCCGTGCACGAGCAGGATCGGCGCCCTGATCTTGTCCGCGTACCTGAACGGGGAGACCTGGTCGTAGACCTCAGGCACCTCCCAGAAGCTCCGCCGCTCGGTCTGGAAACCGAACGGCGTCAGCGTCCTGTTATAGGCACCGCTGCGGGCGATCCCGGCCGCGAACAGGTCGGTGTGGGCAAGCAGGTTCGCCGTCATGAAGGCGCCGTAGCTGTGACCGGCGACGGCGACCCGGGCCGGATCGGCGATGCCGCTGGCGGCCAGAGCCTTGATGTGCGCCGCCGCGGCCACGCTGATCTGCTCGATGTAGGTGTCGTTCTTCGTTTCCGGATCCCCGATCACCGGCATCGTGGCGTTCGCCAGGAGCGCGTAGCCGCGGAGCACGAACCAGGCCGGGTCGGCGGCGGTCAGCCTGGTGAATCGCATGCTGCTGCCGCGGACCTGCCCTGCCGTCCCGGCGTCACCGTAGTCATCCGGATACGCCCAGATCACCAGCGGCAACTGACCGTCCCGGCCCGGGTCATAACCGGGCGGCAGGTGCAGCATCCCGGATAGCTGGACGCCGTCACCCCGGTCGGTCAGGATCAGCTCCTTGCGCAGGCCGGTGAGCTGGGGATGCGGGTCCGGCCAGTCGCTGAGGCGGCGCAGCAGGGAGCCTGGCGCGGCACCGGCCGGCCCGGCCGCGTCGGGTCCGCCGACCCGGGCAACCCACAGGTTGGGCGGCTCGGCCGGGCTCTCGTGCCAGACCACAACCTGGTCCGCACGGCCATCGGCGAAGCAGATCACGCTCTCGTAGCCATCGCGCGGGCTGCGGAACAGCCGGACTTTCTGCCCGGTCGCCAGGTCGAACCTGTCGACGAACGGCCGGTCGCCTTCCGGGCTCGCGCCGTCTCCGCGCAGCAAGATCGCCGGCCCGTCCTGGCGTACCGTCCTGGTACCGTCCGGATGCAGCACCGTCAGCGGACTGCCAGGGTCGCCGTAGGAGTCGTCCTCCCCCAGGTCGAAGACGACCCTGTTGCTGCCTGGGTCGGCGAGGTCACAGTGCCAGGTCGTCAGCCACCGGCGGTCCCGGTCGTGCTCGGTCAGCAGGAGCGCATCGTGGGCGTCCAGGTTCACCCAGCCCAGGCAGCGATGAGCCAGCTTGAACGCGAGTCGCGGCGCGCGGTCGAAGGGTGCGGCGAGCCACATGATGGCGTCCCGGTACGCCGCGGGCGCGACCGGGTCACCGCCGTCCAGCGCCTGTGTCCACAACAGCCTGGCCGCCGAGCGTTCGTCCCAGGAGACCTGCCGCGGGCCGGTGGGCACCCCCATTCTCGGCACCTCGTCACTGACCGGAAGATCGGCGACCACTCGTACCAGGCCGCCAGTCGCGGACCACACCTCGGTCCGTCTGGCGAACAGCCCGCAGGGCACGCGGAACGAGAACGGCCGCTGTAGCCGGTACACCAGCAGGTATTCACCGTCCGGCGACTCGCCGAGGTACTGGTACAGGCCCGGCGGGCCGAGCTGCTCCTGGGCTCCGGATGCCGGGTCGACCCGCAGCGGAACCGTCGTCGCCATGGCCTCGAAACGATCCTCGTCCGCCGTCGTCTTGAGCAGATCCTGGAAGGTGGCCATCTTGGACTGCTTGCCAGCCGTCTCCTCGATTCTCGGCTCGATCGGCTCGGCGGGAAGCTGCTCACCCGGGCGGGCAGTGCCGGACCCGGCCGGCGGCGCGCCGAGCACGAACAGCGAGCGACCGTCCCGCGACCAGCGGAGCGTGCCGCCCAGACCGGGCGGCCCGGCCCCGAGCACGTCCCTGACCCGCAGGCCAGGCACCTGCACCGGGTCGGCGGCCGTACTCGCGTCGGCTACCCAGACGCCTATCCCGTCCGGCTCGTCCACCGTGAACGCGAACCGCCGGCCGTCGGGTGCCCACGCCGGAAGGCTGACCTGGGCGCCGCCGGGCAGCCGCAGGCCGCGCGTGGTGCCGTCGCCGATCCGCAGCACCGACAGCCCGGAGAACCTCCTCGTCCGCTGCCTGCCGCCGATCACCGGGTCGAGTCGCAGCCCGGCGAGCCGCAGCATCGGCTTGGCCAGCAAGGCGACCGGCGGATGAGCCTCGTAATGCAGCAGGACCACGGACCGTTCGTCGGGGGAAGCAAAGGCGATCGGGGTCGGCGGCGCATCGATGATCGATACGACATCGCTGTCCGGCAGCAAGAACGGCAACGTAATCCCTTCGCTCAGGCAGCGAGCAACGCTGTCATTGTCCCATGTGCCTTGCTCCCGTCCGGTAGCTTTACTTGCCATGATCGAAACCAGGACACAACGGCTGCTTGACGTGCGGCTGGCACGCGAGCAGGCCGGGCAACGGCTTCCGTCGGTCGCGGCGGGCCTGGTACGGGACGGGGAACTAATCTGGTCGGCAGGCAGCGGCCTGGTGGCAGGCCAGGTGCCAGACGCCGATACCCAGTACCGGGCCGGGTCCATCACCAAGACCTTCGTCGCGGTGGCTGTGCTCCGGCTGCGCGCGGCCGGACTGCTCGACCTGTCCGACCCGATCGGCGACCACCTGGACGCCGCCGCGGTCGGTGCCATGGGCGCGGTGACGATCGGCCAGTTGCTCTCGCACTCTGCTGGCCTGCGGTCCGAGACCGTCGGCCCGTGGTGGGAGCGCACGCCCGGATCCTCGCTCACCGACCTGGCCGCGTCCTCGCTGGGGGGCGACGCCGCGAGGTTCCGGCCGGGCCGGCGGCACCACTATTCGAACCTGGGATACGCGCTGCTCGGCGCGCTGGTCGCCGCCAAGCATGACCGGCCCTGGGCCGACGTGGTCGCCGAAGAAGTGTTGCGACCCCTTGGCATGGACCGGACGACCACGCGGCCGCGGCCGCCGCATGCGACCGGATACGCCGTTCACCCGTACGCCGACGCCCTGCTTGCCGAGCCCGAGCATGACGCCGGCGCCATGGGGCCGGCCGGCCAACTCTGGACGACCGTGACGGACCTGACCAAGTTCGCCGGGTTCCTGGCGGCGGACGCAGCCGGGCTGCTCGGTCCGCAGGTGCTGGCCGAGATGCGCGAGCCCGTCGTGATCACCGACATGACCGGCCAGCCCTGGGGCGCCGCCTACGGGCTCGGGCTGCAATTGTGGAATGCCGGCGGCATCCGGTACTACGGCCACACCGGATCGATGCCGGGGTTCGTCGCGATCATGCAGATCACCGACGCGCCGGGTGCCGACACTGCCATCGTGGTCTGCAACTCGACCGCCGGCTTCGGCCGCTCGCTGAGCACGGACCTGCTCTCGATCCTCGCCGAGGGCGAGCCCTACTGCCCGCTTCCGTGGCGGCCGTGCCAGGTCGACGACGAACTGCTCGACCTGCTCGGCGCCTGGTTCTGGGGACCCGCTCCTTACACGCTCCGGTTGGCAGGCGAGACGCTCGAGCTGCGCAGGGAAGACGGCAGCGGGCTGTCGCTGCGGTTCCGCCGCGACGCAGCGGGCGGCTGGCGCGGCATCGACGGCTACCAGGCCGGCGAGCCGCTCGTCCCGGTCACCGGACCGGACGGCACCGTCACGGCGCTCGACATCGGATCGTTCATCTACACCCGCACGCCATACGATCCCGCCGCCCCTGTCCCCGGCGGCGTGGCGCCCGACGCGTGGCGGGCCGCGGCCGACGGCTGATGCCCGCGGTGGCCCGTCCCGATCCCGGAGCGGGCCACCGCGGGCCTGACCGGCTAGCGCAGATCTAGCCGGTCAGTACCAGCCGACCAAGACCAGCCGACCAAGACCAGCCGGTCAGTACCAGCCGGTCAGTACCAGCCCGTATAGCACTCATGCACCCAGGCCCGGTACGGCGTACCGTAGTGGGACCTGATGTAGCGCATTCCCCAGCGGATCTGCGTCGCCGCGCTGGACCTCCAGTTCGAGCCCGCTGTCGCCATCTTCCAGCCTGGCAGTGCCTGCGGTATGCCGTAGGCACCGGAGTACGGGTTGTAAGCGTAGACGTTCCAGCTGCTCTCCCGGTTCCACAGCCACCGCAAGTACCTGAACTGCTTCAGGGCCTTCCAGCGGTACCAGTGCATCATCCGCCAGGCGATGACTAGCGGTGATACCCGGTGCCTGCGATACCTCGTCGTGACAACGCTCGTCGTGTGTGCCACGCTGCCCACGGTGACCAGGCTGGCTGTGCCGATGCCGCGTACAGCGCTGGCCGAGTGCGCAGCGGCGATGGAGACTGCCGGGCTAGCCGGCGTGGCTGCGGTGCCGACAGACAGGCCGCCGATAGCGACGGCTGCCGTCACGGTAAGCACCGGAGCGATGAGTGTGATCTTGAATCTGGACGTGCTGGCAGGGTTCAGCAATCTCAGAGAGAACAAGGTGAACTTTCGACCGGGCACGCTGAATGCGCGCTCAACCTTCCACCCGGACATCTGCCTGGCACGGCCATTCCTGTCCGTCCAGCCAAGGGGCTGGCTCATTGACCAGGCAGCGGCGTTGCGGGCTAGTCGCGGGTTCAAGGCGACAAAATGGCTACTCTCCGTAGCACGCCACGCACGCGGGGTGCTTCTGTTCTCTTACGATGCCCTACGTTCTCGGGTTCGGCATACAGAATCGCCGAAAAACTTACTATGAAATGAATCACATATGACGTTTACAATTTCCTGGGCATTTCTCAATAACCGTATTCTCGGGCAAATTCGGGCACACAATAGCCCGGCTACTTCAGTACTCCAGGAGCGACCGGACCGCTCGGACCACCTTCGCCACGGTCGGGATGACTTCCTGCTCCAGCGCGTCGGCGAACGGCAACGGCACGCTCGCGGCCGCGACCCTGCGGATCGGCGCGTCGAGCAACTCGAAGCCCTCGTCGGCGACGATCGACGCCACGGTACCGCCCCAGCCACCCTGATACGGGTTTTCCTCGACGATCAGCAGCCGCGAGGTCCGGCCGGCCGACTCCAGCACGGTGGCCATGTCCAGCGGCACCAGGCAGCGCAGGTCGATCACCTCGGCGCGGACCCCCTCCGCCGCCAGCTGGTCGGCGGCCGACAGCGCCATCGGCACGGTCGCCGCGAGCCCGACCACGGTGATGTCGCTGCCGGCTCGCGCGACCGCTGCCTGGCCGAGCGGGACGACGTGTCCCTGCGGTGCCGTCGGGCCCTTGCTCGCGAACAGGCCCTTGTGCTCGAAGAAGACGACCGGGTCCTGGCTGCGGACCGCCGCGGCCATCAGGCCGATCACGTCGGCCGGATTGGACGGCGCCGCGATCTTCAGGCCGGGAATGGCGAGCGTCCAGTTCTCCACCGCCTGCGAGTGCTGCGCGCCGAACCCCAGGCCGCCGCCGTTGGCGGTGCGCACCACCAGCGGAACGGTGACCTGCCCGCCGGTCATGTACCGCATCTTCGGCATCTCGTTGGCCAGGTAGTCCCAGCACACGGCGAAGAAGTCGGAGAACATGATCTCCGCCACCGGCCGCATTCCGGTCATCGCCGCACCCATTGCCAGGCCGAGGATTGCCTGCTCGGAGATCGGCGTATCCCAGATCCGCTCGGCACCGAACTCCTTGAACAGCCCGGCGGTGGTCTTGAACACCCCGCCCGCGGCGCCGATGTCCTCGCCGAGGCACACGACGGACCGGTCACGCCGCAGTTCACGGGCGAGCCCCTCGGCCACGGCCTCCCGGTAAGTGATCACGTCCGCCACTGTGAACCTCCGTCTGCCCATACATCGGTGAATGCGTCTGCCGGATCGGGAGCGGGCGCGGCCCGCGCAGCGGCAACGGCGTCGGCGACCACCTGCGCGGCCCGCTCGTCCGCCCGCACGCACCGCTCCGCGGGAACTCCAAGCGAGGCAAGCCGTGCCCGCGCGATGTCCAGCGGGTCGCGGCCGAGCCACTCCTGTACTTCCTCGGCCGGCCGGTACGTCGCCGGGTCGGTGCGGCTGTGCCCGAAGTGCCGGTAGGTCTTGGCTTCGAGCACGGTCGGGCCGAGGCCCGACCTGGCACGGTCGGCCGCGCGCCGGACCGCCTCGGAGACCGCGACCACGTCGTTGCCGTCGACCACCTCGCCGGGAATCCCGTAACTGGGCGCCCGGTCGGCCGCCGGGTTCGGCACCGGGGTGACCGAACTGATCGGGGTGTACTCCATGTAGAGGTTGTTCTCACAGATAAACAGCACCGGCAGTGACCAGACCGCGGCGATGTTCAGCGCCTCGTGGAAGGCTCCGATGTTCGTAGCGCCGTCACCGAAGAACGCCACGGCAACCTCGCTGGTCCCCCTCAGCTTGGCTGACCAGGCCGCACCCGCGGCCAGCGGCAGGTGGGCGCCGACGATGGCGTAGGACCCGAGCATGCCGACCGATGCCTTGGTGAGGTGCATCGAACCGCCCTTGGCCCCGCAGATCCCGGTCGCCTTGCTCATCAGCTCGGCCAGGCACTCCTCCGGCGTGGCACCCCGCGCGATGGCGTGGTGGTGACCTCGGTAGGTGGCGAACACGTAGTCGCCCGGCCGCAGGCCGGCGTTCGCGCCGACCGCGACCGCCTCGTGCCCGGCGGCGAGGTGCGTGGTGCCTTTGACCAGCCCGGCGAGGAACAGGTCATGCGCCGCTTTCTCGGTGCGGCGGATGACAGCCATCTGCTCGTACAGCGCGAGCAGTTCGCCGGCCCCGATCGTGCCCGCGGCGGTGCTTGCCGTCGTCACTTCGCCTCCAGAGGTGTCTGATCCGCCGCGGTGCCGCTCCCAGCGGCCTGGCCAGGGAGGGTCTCGCCCCGTCCCGCGGCCGTGTTCAGATGCGACTGGCTCTCCCGCAGCGTGTTGAGCGCCCCGCCCATCGTCCAGTACTTGCGGCCGGCCACCAGCAGTTCCTCGGCAGGGAACTTCGTGATGACCTCGCAGCCGTCCGCGGTCACCACGACCTCCTCCTCGATCCGCGCCGCGGACCAGCCGTCGGCGGCTGGCCAGTAAGTCTCCAGCGCGAACACCATGCCCGCCTCGAGCGTCTCCGGATGGTCGAGCGACACCAGCCGGCTGAAGATCGGCTTCTCCCAGATGGACAGGCCCACGCCGTGACCGTACTGCAGGGCGAATGCGGCCGTCTCGTCGGGAAAGCCGAATTCCTCCGCCCGGGGCCAGAGCGACACGATGTCGGCTGTCGTGGCCCCCGGCCTGACCATGGCGATCGAGGCGTCCATGTACTCGCGGCACCGGGTGTAGGCGTCGCGCTGCGCTACCGAAGCACTGCCCACGGCGAGCGTACGGTAGTAGCAGGTGCGGTATCCGTTGAAGCTGTGCAAGATGTCGAAGAACGCGGGATCGCCTGGCCGCAAGATCCGGTCGCTGAAGACGTGCGGATGCGGTGAGCAGCGCTCGCCGGAGATCGCGTTGACTCCTTCCACGTACTCGCTGCCCAGGTCATACAGCACCTTGCTGACCAGGCCGACGGCCTCGTTCTCGCGGACGCCTGGCCGCAGGAACCCGTACAGCTCGTCGTAGGCAGCGTCCACCATCGAGGCCGCCTGCGTCAGCAGCGTGATCTCGTCCCTGGTCTTGGTGCGCCGGGCCTCGAGAAAAACCTGCTGCCCGTCGACCGTGTCGATTCCCTCCGCCTTCAGCGCCATCAGGATCGGCATCTCCGCCACGTCGATGCCGACTGGCGCGCCGGCGAGGCCGCGCTCGCGCAGTTCGACGGCGACCTTCCGCGCCACTTCCTGCGCGATTCCCGCGTCCGGATGGAACGCACCGCGCAGCGTGGAAATGCCGGCTCGTGCGCCGGTCCGGGCCGCTCCGGCCATGGTCGGCTCGCCTGGCGTGTGGTCGAGCCACGGGTTGTAGATCTGGTGGTGCCTGGCCGCGGAACCGAAGTCCCAGACGATCGGCTCCCCGCCGCGCGGCAGCAGCGCGAACCGGATCAGCTTGTCCATTGCCCAGGTGCCGATGTGGGTCGCCGTCATGTACCTGGTGTTCGGCATGTCGAAACTCAGCAGGGCGCCGAGCTCGGACTTCTCGAGCTGTGCCGTCAGCCTGGCCAGCCGCTGCGTGCGCAGCCGGTCGAAGTCGACTCGCTGCTCCCAGTCGACCGCGTTCGTCCCGAAGGTATGTATCGCCACTGACGCCACCTCACCCTTGAATCGATCTGCCTAGATCCGCCAGCATCACCACGGCGGCGTTCCGTCCTGGCGCGCCAGAGACCGAGCCGCCCGGATGCGTCGTCGCCCCGGTCTGGTACAGGCCAGGGACGGGCATCCGGTGACAGGCCCAGCCAGGGACCGGGCGGAGTTCGCCGGACTGCGCCGGGCCGGCGTCACCGCCGTGGCAAGACCCGTGCCAGTTGTGCTCGTTCATCCGCTCCAGGTCGAGCGGGCTCTTGACCGCGGCCGCCAGGATCGTCTCGTCGGTCAGGTTCGGCGCGTACTTGCGCAACTCGGCGAGGTTGGCCCGCGACACCTCGGCCTTGCGCTGGTCCCACTGCTCCGGCCCGGCCGCGAGCTCGTACGGCTGGAATCCCACCACTTTCAGCGTGTGCGCGCCGCCCGGCGCCCTGGACGGGTCGGCGACGGTCGGGCAGAGCACGAGCAGGACCGGGTCGTCGGTGCCGATCCGGCCCGCACGGAAGTCGGTGGCCAGCGCAAGCATCCGCTCAGCCGACTGCGGCGCGCCCGACGCGACCGGCGTGACGACGCCACCGTCCGCGGCGTATCGCGGCGGTTCGGTGGTCGCGTAATGGCTCACGAACATCGAGATTCCCGGCTGCCAGGTCGCGACCCCGTACCTGAAGTCCTCGCCCCAGGCGTCGGCCGGGGCCATCCGCACCAGGTGCTTGACATGGATGCTCGACAGGACGGCCTCGCGCGCCAGGTAGCTCTCGCCCGACTCGGTCCGTACCCCGGTGCACCGGCCGCCCTCGATCACAAGCTCGCTGACCCGCGCGCCGGTCGCGATCACGCCGCCGTGGCTGGTGATGACGCTGGCCAGCGCACGCGGCAGCGCGGCCGACCCGCCGCGCGGCAGCGTCCAGCTGTGCTGCTGCCTGCCGTAGGCCAGCGAGTAGGCCAGCAAGCCGGTACCCGGACGCTCCGGCGGCTGCATGGTCATGAACGACATCCAGAGCATGAACGCCCTGGTGTGCTCGTCGCTGAACTCGGCGGCGATTACTTCCCAGGCGGACATGGCGTTCCTGCGCAGCCAGCGCGAGCCGTCGGGCTGCCTGGCCAGCGCCGCGGCGGTGTTCTCCCCGAAGCCGAGCGGTGTGTACCTGGCCCGGCCGACGTCCGGCGCGATCCGCCGGTAGTCCGCCATCATCTGGCGGTAGGCATCGGCATCGGCGGCGGAGAACTTCGCGAACTCGGCACAGGTCCGGTCCTCGTCGCGCCACATCGTCAGTCCCGTCCCGTCCGGGAACGGCAGGTGCACGACCGGGTCAGGGTGCAGGTACTCCAGGCCGTGCGCGGCCAGGCCAAGCTCGTCGTCGCGCAGCATCGGACTTGCCTGGATCAGGTTGTGCGCGGTCGAGCAGCTATCGTGCCAGAACCCGGGCAGGGTCAGCTCCTGCGAGCTGGTGTCACCGCCGATGGTCTGCTGCGCCTCGAGTACCAGGCAGGACAGGCCCGCCCTGGCGAGGTAGGCGGCGGCCACCAGGCTGTTATGACCGGCTCCTGCGACGACGACATCGAAGGTCTCGCTCATCGGCTCACGCCCAGCAGCCGCTCGGCGTTGCCGCTCAGGATAAGTTCCTCGGCCTCCGGCTGGCGCAGCGCCCTGACCTCCGCGACGGGATGCTCGCTGCCCATGTCGAACGGCCGGTCCGAACCGAGCAGCACCCGGTCGGCCCCGGCGAATTCGACCAGCCCGGCCAGCAGCGCACGGTCGTGGGTGAGCGCGTCGTAGTAGAAGCGCCGCAACGCGGCATCCGGACCAGCCGCGGACCTGGAACTGGCCTCCGGCCGGACCGCGAAAGCCCGGCGCAGCCTGCCCCGGACCGCGTGCAGCCCGCCGCCCCCGTGGGCGAGCAGGATCTTCAGGTCCGGGTAGCGTTCGAGTACCCCGGCCGCGGCCAGCTGGGCGGCGGTGATGGCCGTCTCCATCGGATTGCCGACCGAGTTCCACAGGTAGTACGGGCTCAGCGCGTCCAGGCCGAACCCGGTCGTGGTCGGGTGCACGAACACCAGCGCGCCGGTTTCCTGAGCGGCCGCCCAGAACGGCTCGAAGGAGTCATCGCCGAGGTAGCGGCCTGCCACGCTGGCGGGCACCTCGGCGCCGCGCATTCCCGGCAGCGCCATGAGCGCGCGTAGCTGTGCACCCGCGGCGGCCGGGTCCTGCAAGGGCACCGCGCCGAGCACGCTGATCTTGCCTGGCCTGGACTGAGCCAGCGCGGAGAGCGCCTCGTTCTGCACCTGGCACACGTGCGAGGCCTCGCCGAGTTCGGCGTCGACAGGCACCAGCATGATCCACGGCGACAGCAGCAAGTGGCCGATCCCCTGGGCTGCGGCCTCCGCGAGCATCAGGTCCGCGTCGGTGAACTCGCCGACGATCGAGCGGAGCACCTTGCCGCGAAAGCCGACAACTCGCTGGCCGTCCTCGCGGCGCGGCGCGGGCCGCCACCGCTCCGGTACCGCCGCCGTGGTCATCGGCGCGGCGATGACGTGACAGTGACAGTCGACGATCAATGTCCGGCCCCCGGAGTGCCCCCGAGGTACAGCGCGCCGATCTCCGGGTGCTCCAGCACTTCGCGCCCGGTACCGGTCAGCCTGACCTGCCCGTTCTCCATCACCACCCCGTGGCTGGACAGCCGCAGGCCGGCCCGGGCGTTCTGCTCCACCAGCAGGATCGTCTTGCCGCGCGAGTTCATCAGCCTGACCGCGTCGAACACGGTCTTCAGTACCTTGGGTGCCAGGCCGACCGACGGCTCGTCCAGGATCACCAGCGCCGGGTCGAGCATCAGGCACCTGGCGAACTCCACCAGCCGCTGCTGCCCGCCCGACAGGCTTCCGGCCTTCTGGCTTGCCCAGCCGGCGACCGCGGGGAACATTTCCTCGACCTCGGCCCGCCGGCGGCTGATCTGACCACGGTCGGCAAGCAGGTATCCGCCGAGCTCGATGTTCTCCCTGACCGTCATGTCACGGAACAGGCTGTGGTTCTGCGGCACCTGGACGATGCCGGCCCGGAGGACCTGCCTGGGGCTCTTGCCGCTGAGTTGCTCGCCGCGGAAGGTGATGGTGCCGAGCCTGGGCTTGAGCAGTCCGCTGATCGTCGACAGCAGGGTCGACTTGCCGCAGCCGTTGGGCCCGACCACGCAGGTGATCCCGCCCTCGGGCACCGACAGGCTGACCCCTTTCAGTACGTCGCCGCCGCCGTAGCCCGCGGTCACGCCGTCTATCACGAGCGCCGCGGCGCTTTCGGCTGGCTCCGGCCCCGCTGGCTCCGGCCCGGTCAGCTGCGGCCCGGTCATCTGCGCCACCTCACTCGTCCTGCTCGTCGTCGGTCGCGCTGCCGAGGTATGCGTCCAGCACGCGCGGATCGTTCCTGACGATGTCGGGCGGGCCGGCGGCCACCACGGTCCCGTAGTCGAGAACGGCGATGTGCTGGCACAGGCCCATCACGAACTCCATGTTGTGCTCGACGATAAGGAACGTGGTGCCGTTGGCGTTCAGGTCGGTGATCCGGTCGCCGATAAGGTTGATCAGGGTCGGGTTCACCCCGCCCGCCGGCTCGTCGAGCAGGACGATCGCCGGATCGGTGACCAGGACGTATGCCAGTTCGAGCAGCTTGCGCTGCCCATAGGACAGCGTCCCGGCCAGAGCGCTGGCGTGCCCGGCGATGCCGGTGAACTCGAGCAACTCCATCGCACGGCGCCGGTCGGCGGCGCCCCCTGCCCTGGCGAGCGGATTGCGCACCTGGTGCCCGGGTGACTTGTGCTGGGCGGCGATGAGCATGTTCTCCAGGACCGTCAGCCTGCCGAAGATCCTGGTGAGCTGGAACGTCCTGCCGATGCCCGCGGCGAACACCCGCTGCGGCGAGTAGCCGGTAATCGCGCGGTCGCCGAAGTAGACCGCGCCGCTGTCCGGCCGCTCGTACCCGGTGATGACGTTGAACAGCGTCGTCTTGCCCGAGCCGTTCGGCCCGATCAGGCCGGTGATGCTGCCCTGCGCTACCTCGATCGTCGCTCCGTCCAGCGCCTGGACTCCGCCGAAGGCCTTGCTGACCCCCTCGGTCCGCAACAGCACGGTCATCGCGCCGTCCCCTTCGCGATCGGGCCAGGTCCGCTCGCCTGCTCACGGACGACCTGCCCAGCTGATATGGCCCCAGCATCCAGAGCTCGTGACTCGCGCCTGGCACGCCAGCTGCTGGCTTTCTCGCCGACCGTAGGAACCAGCCCGCGCGGCAGGAACAAGATCACGAGGAGGAAGAGGGCGCCAAGCACGATCTGGCTCAGGTAGCCGTTGTTGATCTGGAAATTGAGGTAATACTGGACCGGCTCGATGATCAGTGCGCCGAGTAGCGGACCGCTCACGGTGCCCAGGCCGCCGAAGAACGCCATCAGCGCCACGGTCAGATCGAAGATCGGGTCAAAGCCCGAGCCCGGCAGGATCTGGCTGATGTAGAAGAACCAGATCGCCCCAGCCAGCCCGGTGATGGCACCCGAGATGACGAACGCGGTCAGTTTCACCGGCATCGCGCGCACGCCAAGGCTCGCCGCCCGGTCCTCGTCGTCCCTGATCGCGCGGAGCTGAAGACCGAACCTGGAACCCCTGATCAGCCAGGAGATGGCAACGGTACCGACAGCCAGGGCCAGCACTATGTAGTAGAAGCGCTGACCGAACACCACCGGGCCCCAGGGCAGGAACGGGGAGTACAGCCCCGCGGTTCCGCCCGTGGTCTTGAGATCGAAAGCCATCAGCTGGAAAATAAAGAAGATCGCGATGGTGATGACGACGAAAGTGTGCCGCCGCACCCGCAGCGCGATAAGGCCGAACGGAACAGCGATCAGTGCGCCGACGGCGAGGGCGAGCGGCAGCAAGGCGAATTCGGCCGCGCCGCCCAGATGCAGGTCTCTCGCCACGATTCCGGTGACATAGGCTCCGCTGCCGAAGAACACCGCGTGACCAAGGGAAATGTATCCGGTGTAGCCGGAGAATAGATTCCAGGCCACTGCCGCGACGATATAGAGCAGCGTGAAGAATCCCATGGTCAGGACAAGCTGATTGGTGAACGCGATCGGGAAGATCGCGGCTGCCGCAAGCGCCGCGCCGACGAGGCACGCCCGCAGAATGACTACCCGGTTCATTGCGCCCTCGCGGCCTGGCGCCCGAACAATCCAGTCGGCTTGACCAGAAGCACGATCACCAGCGCCGCGTAGAACACGAGGACCGCCCAAGTCGGCTGCCAGATGTCCACGACGGACTCGACGGTGAGCATGAAGACGGCCGCTGCCAGCGCGCCCCCGATGCTGCCGAGCCCGGCCAGGATGATCAGCGCGAGCAGCCTGGAGATCAGGTCGTACCCGCTGTTCGGATTGAACGGAATGCCACTCGCGCCGAAGACCATGCCGCCGGCCGCGGTAACCGCTACGCCGATCCCGTAGGTCAGCGCCGAGACCCTGTTCACGTCGATCCCGACCAGCATGGCCGCGGTCCTGTCCTGCATGGTGGCGCGGATGCTCTTGCCGAACCTGGTCCGGTAGAGGAGTGCGTAGATGGCGGCCACGAGCACAACGGCCATGACGAATCCATAGATCTCGATATCGGGGAGGTAGAAGCCGAGCAGGTACACGCTGTGCGTCACGTAGGACGCATTAAGCGTCACGAAGTTGGCCCCGAATAGCAGGTACAGCACGCCTTCGATGATGATCGCCACCGCATAGCTGGCCAGCAGCGACATCGAAGTACGGTCGCTGCCGCGCAACGGGCGGATGAAGGCCCACTGGATAGCCACGCCGATGACGAACATGGCCGGCACCGTGACCAGGAGCCCAGCGAACAGGTCGATGTGCAGGTGCACGGAGAGCGCGTAGCTGAGATAGGCGCCGAGTATCACCATCACGCCCTGGGCGATGTTGATGATGTCGAGGACGCCGAAGATCAGCGTAAGCCCGACAGCCATCAGCGCGTATACTCCACCGCCGAGGACGCCGTTGAACACGGCGCGAGTGAGTTCTGTTCCCATTACTTAGCTCCGCTACTCCCTGCTCCGTGCACCCGCATGTCAGCCGTTCGTCCAGGCTGGCTTGGGTGCCAGCAGCTTCACGGTGCCTGGTGCTCCGACCGGCAGGACCTGGACGAACTGACCGTTCTGCCACTGGAACATGTAAGCGGTCAGGTCCCCGTTGCGGCCGAGCGAGTCGAACGTCACTGGTCCCTGCACCGAGCTGAGTGTGACGCCACTGTGCAGGTACTGGATGACCTTCGCGTTGTCGGTGCCCTTAGTGGCGACGATCGCCTGCGCGGCGACCTGGCCGACCGAATAGGCCTCGGCTATGTCCGCGTTCACTCCAGAGGCGTCGCCGCCGTACTTGGCGACATACTCGGCGACCATCTTCTGGCTCGCGGGATTAGACGAACTCGGGTACCAGCCATTCGGGACCATCATTCCGTTGGCATTGCCGACCCCGACCGCGGAGGTGAAGTCCGTACCCTGGTCAGGCCCGGCTGCGGCGGCGAAGTACTTCGGCACGTAGTGCTGCTGCTCGAAAGCCTTCATGAAGGCCGCCACGGTCGGCACGTCGGTGGACCCGAGGACCACGACGTCGGCATGAGTGGCCGCGACGTTGTCGGCCGCCGGCGCGTAGTCGGCCGGCTCCTCAGGGAAGATGTGCGAGTAAACCGTCTTGATCCCGGCCTTCGACATGATGCCCTGGGCCACCTGCACGGGCGGGTAGCCGAAGATGTCGTCCGCCATCGGGTAAGCGGCGGTCTTCGGCCGCTGGCCGGCCGGCAGCGCGGCGAGGTACTTGGCGATCGGCGCCAGAGTGTCCTCGATCGGCAGCGATACGTCGAACAGGTTGTGGTCAGCGATGTTGCCCGGGGAGCTGAAGACCGCGGGCGAGCCGCCTGCGCCCTCGATGAACGCGTAACCGTTGCGGGCGATCACCGTCTCCGCCGGACCCGTGAGCGCGGAAGAGAACGGGCCGAACGTGAGGTCAACATGGTCAACGGAGATCAGCTTGGTGTAGTTGGCGTTCACCTGATTAGGAGTGCTGTTGTCCGGCAGCCAGTCCAGTTTCACCTGCCGTCCAAGCAGGCCGCCCGAGGCATTCACGTCATGCACCCAGAGCTGGTAGCCCCTGAGGAACGCCTGGCCATCAGCCGAAAAGTCGCCGCTCGTCGAGATTGACGCGCCGATCAGGATGGGGGACTTGGTCGAGGATGAGTTGGACGAGCCGCCTGAGCTCCCGCTGGAGCAAGCGGCCAGCATGGTCGCCGTGGCGGCCATGGTTATACCGACAGACAAGAACCGGGCGCGGTGAGATCTCATCCCCGGTCCTCCTTCCGAGTTGATGGATAACCCGATCAATCGCTGCTGGCGGGCTAGAGCCCGTCAGATACCTCCGCGTTCTCACTGGCCAGTTCCAGGCCGGCGGAGCGTGCCTGGAGCACCAGCAAGGTCGCGAAGTCGTCCTCGCCGAATCCATAACCGACCAGGCTCTGCACGAGCTGATGGACCGCCGCTGCGATCGGCATCGGCACCTCGCGCTGCCTCGCCGCCGCCAGGCCAAGGTCGAAGTCCTTGCGCAGCAGCGACGAGGTGAAAGTCGGGTGGAAGTCGAGGTTTACGAAGGCCGGCGTCTTGTACTGACTGAACGTCGAGCCCATAACGCTCTTGTTGAGGCAGGCGAGCAGAGCCTGCCTGCTGACACCGCTCTTCTCGGCAAGGACGGTCACCTCGGCTAGCGACTGGGTGACGACGCCGAGGAAGAGGTTGTGGCAGAGCTTGACCGTCCTGGCAAGCTCGCCCTCTCCCACGTAGGTGGCTCCGGCGCCGAGGATGTCCAGGTAGGGGCTCACCGTTTCGAACGCGTCCCGGGACCCGGACACCGCGAAGGTCAGCCTGCCGACCAGGGCGACCTTCGGGTTACCCATCACCGGAGCGGCGAGCAGCATGCAGCCCTTAGCGGCGAGTTCTTGCCGTACCCGGTCCGAAGCTTCGGCGGACACCGTCGAGCAGTCGACGACGATCGACGGCGCCCGGCCGCCAGCGAGGACGCCAGCCGGACCGGTCAGCGCGTCGATAAAGTCCTGCGAGGTGCCAACGCTGACGAACAGGATGTCGACCGAGCCAAGCTCTGCCGCGGTATCCACGACCTTCGCTCCGGCCGCCGCGAGCGGCTCGGCTTTGGCCTTGGTCCGGTTGTAGACCGTCAGGTCGCAGTCCGCGTCAAGCAGCCGCTGGATCAGCGAGATGCCCATCCGCCCGGTTCCGAGCCAGCCGAGCCGGTGCCCGCTGCTCTGATCGGCCATTGTGCCCACCTCAGACATCAGCTGACGTCGCACCGCCGGAGTGCCAAGCCACATCCGTTCCGGATGCGCCAACGCCGGTTAGAGGTGCCTGCCGCCAGGTAGCAATCGTTTGCAGGACGAGCGTGATGTATCGGGCAGGGTCTTGTCAATGGTCAATTTTGCGCCGCGCCAGTGCGCCGCATTCCGAAGAAAACGCGTCAACTTAGCGCATACGCCGCCTCCCCGTCAACCCCCTCCCCGTCAACCCCCTCCCCGTCAGCCCCCTCCCCGTCAGCCCCCTCCGCGGCAGCCTCGGCTCACAGCCGCCCGCCAGAGCCCGGGCCAGCGGGAGCCGCGACAGCAGCGTGGTCGGGGCAAAGCATGCAAACGTGTGCAATGCTTGCGCGCATGGCAGACAGTCGCGTCGCGGCAGCGGTGAGCCACTGGGCGCCGCGGTTCGTGGCCAACGGGGTTGACTATAACGATTTCGTACGGGTGACTTCGGCGATCCAGACCTGGGATTCCTGGTGCGAACGGTGGTCTCAGGCTGGTGCCGTGCACGAGGACCTGGGCAGGACGGCGCTAGCGCAGGGCCGCAGCCGATCGGCGGGAGTCCACCTGGCTCAGGCTGCGGTCTACTACCACTTCGCCAAATTCATGTTCGTCGACGATCTGGCTCAGCTGCGTACCGCCCACCAGGCCGCGGTCCGCTGCCTGGACGCCGCCCTCGCGTTTCTCGACCCGCCAGGCGAGCGGGTGCGGATACCGTTCGACGGCTCGGCGATGGTGGGGATACTGCGCCGCCCAGCTGGACCAGGGCCGCACCCGATCGTGGTACTCATACCCGGCCTCGACTCGGCGAAGGAAGAGTTCCGGCCCACCGAGGATCTATTCCTGAGCCGCGGGCTAGCGACCTTCTCGGTCGACGGCCCGGGCCAAGGAGAGGCCGAGTACGACCTGGCGATCCGGGCCGACTGGGAAGTGCCGGGCGCTGCCATCCTCGACGCGGTGGCCGATCTGCCGGGAATCGATGCCGACAGGATCGGGATCTGGGGAGTCAGCCTCGGCGGCTACTACGCTGCCCGGGTCGCCAGCGGCGACTCCAGGGTGCGGGCCTGCATCACGCTGTGCGGCCCTTACGACTTCCGCGCGAGCTGGGAGAACCTGCCCGAGCTAAGCCGTGCCGCGTTCACTGTCCGGTCCAAGTCGGACTCCGCCGAGCAGGCGGAGCTGCGGGCGAACGAGCTGTCCCTGGCCGGCGCGGCTGGACGGATAACGGCGCCGCTGCTGGTCGTGGCCGGCCGGAAGGACCGGCTGTTCCCCTGGCGCGATGCCGCGCGGCTGGCGGCGGAGGCCGGAGCCAACGCCGAATTGCTCCTTCTGGACGAGGGAAATCATGGCTGCGCCAATGTGCCTTATCAGCACCGGCAGTACAGCGCCGACTGGATGAGCCGGAAACTCGGCGCCTAGCACCCCGCCGCGGTCAGGACGGCCGGATCCCCGCCCGGAGTACCCGTCCGGCGTCGGCAGCGGCCGGCGGGGCCGTCGAGCCGCGGATCTTCAGTTCCGGCGCCAGGTGCAGGACGCTGGCCGGCTCACCGCTGGCCGGCTCACTACTGGCCGGCTCACTGCTGGCCGCGATGCGTTCCAGGATCAAGCGTCCTGCCTCGGCGCCGACTTGATAATGCGGGAAACTCACCGAAGTCAGCGGTGGCCTGAGCCGATCGATAAATGGCATGTCGTTGAATCCGACGACAGAGATGTCCTGCGGGCAGCGCAGACCTGCGGCCTCTAGCGCGGCATAGCAGCCCACCGCGAGCATGTCGTTCGCCGCGGCCACCGCCGTGAAAGCCAAGCCCGCGTCGAGCAGGGCACGGCAGCACCGGTCCCCTTCCTCGATCGAGTAGGCCGCGGCGCGGACGACCAGGTCGGGATTGACGTCGAGGGCGCTGGCCGTCATGGCGGCCAAGAAGCCTCGGTACCGGCTGAGCCCGGTCGAGATGTCCTGCGGTCCGGCGATGTGCGCGATCTTCTGGTGCCCGAGGCCGGCCAGATGATCCACCGCCATGCCGATGCCGCGCTCGTTGTCGACCGAGACCGCAGGGAAGCCGTAGCCCTCGGCTTGCCGGTTCACGAGCACGACGGGGATACCGGCCGCGGCGGCCTCGGCCAGCAGCGCGCTGCGCAGATGCGCCGTCGCGAACACGAAGCCGTCGACGTGCCTGTCTCGCATCAGTTCGAACACGAGCCGCTCGCGCTCGTCGTCGGAATCGGTATTGCCGATCAGCGCGACATAGCCAGCGGCCGCGAGCCGGTCCTCGATCCCGCGGACGATGGGCGGGAAGAGCGGGTTATTGAGGTCAGGGATCAGCACTCCGACCGTGTGCGAGCGCTTGGTCCGCAGGCTGCGCGCCACAGTATTCGGCCGGTAGCCAAGAGAGTCGGCCGCCGCGAGTATGCGCTGCGCTGTCTCCTCGCTTACCAGCAGCCTGGTCTGGAGGTTCAGCGCCCGCGACGCGGTCGCTGGGTGCACCCCGGCGACCGCCGCGACGTCCTTGAGCGTCACCGGCGGATCGGATTTCATCGGCGTGTCACGCTCCGATCTGCGCATAGCCGCCACCAGCATCGCCCTGTCGTGCTGTCTCACGCATGCTAACGTCAACCGCCGGTTTTGCGAATATCAGGGACTGCGGCCAGGTACCGGACGGCCAGGGTACATGCCGGTAACATACGAGCACAGTATTTCCGGTTCGTGACTTTGGCGTTCCAACCTCAAGCTGGTACTCACCTAGATATGCCAGGATCTAGGCTCGATCACAACACGTCGCCCCACCGCTTGCCTGCCGGACCTCAGGTCCAGCGCATGCGGGCGGGCGCCCAACCCGGCCTGGCAAGATCGTCCTGGAGCTGCGCAGATGACATTTGCACTCCGCTACGCGGTCCGGTCCGACGTCGGCCTGCTCCGGGAAGGCAACGAAGACTCCGCATACGCGGGGCCGCACCTGCTCGCGGTAGCCGACGGGATGGGCGGATACGAGGCCGGGGAAGTGGCCAGCGCTTCGGTCATCTCGACTGTCGCACCACTAGACCGCGCGCCGATACCGGAATCAGGGCTGATGGACGCCCTCTCGGCTGCGATCATGACGGCAAAGCAGAATCTCCGCGGCATCGTCGACGCGGACCCGGCGGTCGGCAGCATGGGCACCACGCTGACGGCGATGCTCTGGTCAGGGGCGGCCGCCGCTGTCTGCCACATCGGTGACTCGCGTGCCTACCTGCTGAGGAGCGGGGACCTTTACCAGATCACGCGGGACCATACCTTCGTCCAGGCACTTATCGACCAGGGCAAGATCCGGCCGGACGAGGCCGCTAGCCATCCGCAGCGTTCGCTGCTGCTCCGCGCTCTCGATGGCCGCGGCGATGCCGACCCCGACATCTCCATGATGACGGCGCAGGTCGGAGACAGGTACCTGCTCTGCTCTGACGGGCTGCCTGTGGCAGTAAGCGACGAGCTCATCCTGCATACGCTGTCCGAGGTAGCCGAACCGAGCGACACCGTCATGCGACTCATCGAGCTCGCCATCCAAGGCGGCGGGCCGGACAACATTACCTGCATAGTCGCCGATGTCATCGACGCCGACTATAGCCAGGCCGCGCCGACAGTAGCGCCCGTGGTCGCCGGCGCCGCGGCGAATGGTGCCGGCAATCACGACACGAGGCCGTTCAACCTGCCGCTGAAGAACGGTGAAAAGGGCATGACGCAAGTCGCGCCGGTCCAGGCCGGTGCGGCAGGCGCGGCAGCGACGAACCCGGCAGCCCGCCAGCCCGCGCGGTCACAGCCGTCGGCCTCCCACCGCAGGGCAGCCAGCGGAGAAGCTGCCAGCGCATCGTCCGGCCGGCGCAGATGGCCGCTGATGACTCTCATCCTGGCCCTGTTCCTCCTGATCGTCGGAGGCGGACTGGCAATCGCGTACCAGGTCGTGCAGAACCAGTACTACGTCGGAATCGACGGCGGCCAGGTCGTGATCTTCCGCGGCGTCAACGACCGGCTGCTCGGCATGTCGCTGTCGAAGGTCTACCTGTCCACCGGGATTCCGGTCTCCGGCGTGCCGCGCATGGATCTCCAGGCCATCGGCCGGGCCCCGGGCGGAAACCTGGACCAGGCGAACCGGTTCGTGACCGCCATCCGCAAGGATTACGACTCTTGCCAGTCCGCCAACGCCGACCTGCGCCGCTGGGAGGCTGACAAGCCCAAGCCGGTCACCAAGAGGATCCGGGTCAACGGCAAGTACGTGCTGCGGACCGTGACTCCGCCGTACCGGCCCAAGCCGGTGATCCCGGCCTATTGCCCGACTCAGCCCGCCCAGGGAGCCTGAGCCGCACGATGGGGCAGCCAAGGCGTGAGCGAGCCGTTCTGGTCACCGGGGCGTCGCGTGGCATCGGACGCGCCGTGGCGCGGCGATTCGCCGAGGCAGGCGACCGCGTCGCCGTCCACCATCGGGATTCCGCCGAACTGGCGGCCAGCCTGGTAGCCGACCTACCGGGCGCGGGTCATGCGGTCGTGCGGGCGGACCTGACCGATCCGCAGGCAGTCCGCACCATGGTGGACCAGGCTGCCGAAGTCCTCGGCGGCCTCGACGTCCTGGTCAACAACGCCGGAGTGTTCACTGCCCACCCGATCACCGAGGTGTCCTACGAGCAATGGCAGGAACAATGGCAGACCACCGTCGGCGTGAACCTGATCGGTGCCGCCAACGTCACCTGGTGCGCGGTGCGGCACCTGACCGGCCGGGGCGGCCGGATCATCAACGTTTCTTCCCGTGGCGCATTCCGCGGCGAGCCCGCGTCGCCGGCTTACGGTGCGAGCAAGGCCGGCCTGAACTCGTTCGGCCAGTCGCTCGCCGTCGCGCTGGCACCGCTCGGGATCGCGGTCTGCACCGTGGCGCCGGGTTTCGTGGCGACCGACATGACCAACGAGCACCTCAAACCGCCGCGCGGGGACACGATCAGGGCACAGAGCCCGTTCGGCCGGGTAGCCGATCCGGACGAGATCGCAGCCGCCGTGCTCTACCTGGCGTCAGAGCAGGCACAGTGGGCCAGCGGGGCGATACTCGACCTGAACGGCGCCTCCTACCTCAGGACGTGAACGCCGCCCCGCGCTCGCTGCCGACCGGGTCGGCCAGGCCGAGCGCGAGCCGCAAGAACGCGAGCACGTCCGCGGATTCGGCGATGATCTTGCTGGTGGGCTTGCCCATCCCATGCCCGGCCGACGTCTCGACCCTGATCAGCACCGGAGCCGCACCGCCCTGGGCGGCCTGGAGCGCGGCGGCGAACTTGAACGAGTGCCCGGGCACGACCCGGTCGTCATGATCGCCGGTCAGCACCAGCGTGGCCGGGTATGACTGGCCAGGGCGCAGGTTGTGCAGCGGGGAATAGGCCCGCAGCCACTGGTACTGCTCGGGGTCGTCCGGGTCACCGTAGTCAGCGATCCAGGCCCGGCCCACGGTGAACTTGTGGAATCTCAGCATGTCAAGCACGCCGACGCTGGGCACGCACGCACCGAAGAACTCAGGATGCTGGGTCAGGCTGGCACCGACAAGCAAGCCGCCGTTGGAAGCTCCGATGATCGCGGTCCGGTCGGCGCGGGACCAGCCAGAGCTTGCCAGCCACCGCGCGCAGGCGCTGAAGTCGTCGAAGACGTTCTGCTTGACGGCGAGCCTGCCCCCGTCATGCCAGGTCCTGCCGTACTCCCCGCCGCCGCGCAGGTTCGCGACGGCCAGCAGGCCGCCGAGCTTCAGCCAGGCGGCATGCAGCAGCGAGAAGGTCGGGGTGATCGAGATGTCGAAACCGCCGTACCCGTACAGCAGCACGGGGACATCGCCGCTCGGCTCCAGATCATCGCGCCTGGTCAGGAACATGGTCAGCTCGGTCCCGTCAGCGGAGGTCACGCGCACCTGCTCGACGGTGTAGCTGGCGGCGTCTATCGCCGCCGCGGACGGCCGGACTACCGTCGTCTGCCCGGTCGCCAGGTCATGCGACCAGAGCGACCCGGACTCGGCGAACGACGTCAGCCCGACATGCATCAGGTCACTGCCCGCGCGGCCGGTGATGCCGTCACCGAGCCGGCAACTGTCCGCCACCGTGGCAAAGCCGGGCAGCGGTATCTCACGCAGGAACTCGCCCTCGGCGCTGTGCACCCGCAGTACCGAGTACGCGTCGCGCAGGTATTTACAGACGAACCTGCCGCCGAAGCGATAGGCGGCGATCAGGGTATCCGGCGACTGGCCGACGACTTCCCGCCAGTGCTCCCGGCCCGGCCGCTCCAGGTCGACGGCGACGAGCCGCTTACGCTCGGCAAGATAATCGGTGACCAGGTAGAACGTCGTACCGTCCGTGGTCACGACGTCGGCGATGGACTCGAAGTCGCCGACCAGCGGCACCAGCGCGGCGCCCGGCTCAGACAAGTCGAGCACCCGGACCTGAGCCTGCGGCGCGGTGCCGGAGAATATCGAAATAATCAGGTACCGGTCGTCGTCGCTGACGTCGGCTATCAGGAACCAGTCGGGATTGTCAGGGCTGGAGAAGACCAGTTCGTCGTCGTCCTGCGCGGTGCCGATCCGGTGGGACATGATCCGCCGGTAACTGTCCTGCGCGAGATACTCGCTGCCCGGCGGCGGCCGCTCCGGCGCCATGTAGTAGAACCCGGAGTTGTCCTTCCGCCAGGCGGCGCCGTCGGATTTCGCCCAGTCGACGACATCGCTCAGATCGGCGCCCGTGCCGACGTCGCGTACCCGCCAGGTCTGCCAGTCTGAGCCGCTGACACTCGTGGCATACGCCAGCCAGGACCCGTCGTGGGTCACCTCCACGTGGCTGACCGCCACAGTCCCGTCCGCGGAAAGCGCATTGGGATCAAGCAGCAGGCGGCCTTCGTCGTCCGGGGCTGCCAGCACCCACAGGGCCGGCTGGTTCCGCAGGCCCGGGTTGCGGAACTGGAACCAGCGGCCGCCGCGCTCGAACGGCACGCCGTGCCTGGCGTAGTCGGAGAGCCCGGTCAGCATCTCGGTGAGCTCGGCACGGCTGCCGTAGCGACTCAGCCAGCTCTGGGTCAGCTCGTTCTGCGCGGCGATCCAGTCCCGGGTCTGGTCCGCGCCGGTGTCCTCCAGCCAGCGATAGGGGTCGGCAATCACCTCACCGTGGTAGTCGTCCGCGTCGTTACCAGAGGCGGTTGGCGGATAGCTCAGCATGGCGCGGCGGCCTCCCAGATCGCGTGATAACCGATCGTAGGCATACATCCGAGCTGACCGCACCTTGATTAGCCGCCATCAGGTCGCTCTTGCGGAATCATCGTTGTTGCAAACTAGTCGCAGGCAATCTAGGGTGGCTGAAGTACCGCACGGGAGGAACCGCCAGATGGCAGACCTTGCCGGCCGCCTGGCCGGCGTCAGGGCCGCGCTGACACCAGCCGAGTGGAAGCGCGTGGGCGGCATGACCGCACTGGTGGTCGGCCTGCACGTGGTCGGGTGGGGCCTGCTGGCCGCGGCGGTTGCCGGGCACTATCACATCGCGCGAGGTCAGTTGTTCGGCGTGGGTACCGGGGTCCTCGCCTACACGCTCGGCATGCGGCACGCGTTCGACGCCGATCACATCGCCGCGATCGACAACACCACGCGCAAGCTGATCGGCGAAGGTAAGCGGCCGTTGTCCGTCGGCCTGTTCTTCTCGCTCGGCCACTCCTCGGTCGTCTTCGTCCTCGCCATCCTGCTGAACTTCGGTATCCGTGCGCTCGACAGCCAGGTGCGTAACAGCGGTTCCGCCCTGCACAGCGTCACCAGCGTGGTCGGCACTACCGTGTCAGGGACGTTCCTCTACCTGATCGCCGCCTTCAACGTGGTCATCCTCGCCGGGATCGTCAAGGTCTTCAGGCAGTTGCGTTCCGGCCGGTTCAGTGACGCCGAGCTCGAAGAGCAACTGGCCAAGCGCGGACTGATGAACAGGCTGCTCGGCCCGCTGAACCGCCGGGTCGACGCGCCGTGGAAGATGTACCCGATCGGCCTGTTGTTCGGCCTGGGCTTCGACACGGCGACCGAGGTGGCGTTCCTGGTGCTGGCCGGAACCGCCGTGGCGAGCGGCCTGCCCTTCTACGCCGTGCTTTCGCTGCCGATCCTGTTCGCCGCGGGCATGAGCCTGTTCGATACGGCCGACGGATGCTTTATGAACTTCGCGTATGACTGGGCATTCGCACGGCCAGTGCGGAAGGTCTATTACAACCTCATCATCACGGGGCTGTCGATCTTCGTCGCGTTCTTCATCGGTACCGTCGAGATCCTCGGCCTGGTCGGCCAGGAGGCGCATCTGACCGGCGGTTTCTGGCACTTCATGTCCGGCTTCAACATCAACAAGGCCGGCTTCGTGATCGTCGGGATCTTCGTCGTCACCTGGGTAGCAGCGCTGGCGATCTGGCGGCTTGGCAAGATCGAGCAGCGCTGGGATACGTCGATCATCGACGACGCGGCGGTATCGGCCCAGTCGGTCCATACCGCTGCCGACGTTCCCCAACCGGTGGCAGGATCGGCATAGTCGACAGGATCGGCAGCCGCGTCTAGGCCAGTAAATGTAGAATTGTCCCGCGTTAAGGCAATCGACATGCGGAGGCCCAGTGACTCAGGACCAGCAGGCCGAGATCTACCGCGCCGCACGCCAAGACAAGCCATGGGGACATGAGCAGATCTTCGCAGCGGTCGAAGGTAAGTATGTCGGCAAGGTCATCCACGTGACCGCGGGACAGTCGCTGAGCTTGCAGTACCACCAAGCCAAGGAAGAGACGATTTCGCTGCTCTCCGGTGCGGCTGACATCCAGTACGGCCCCGTCGGCGGTGACCTGACCACGGTGCGGTTCAGCCCGGGAGACACGATCCACCTGCCCGCCGGCGTAGTGCACCGGGTGATGGCGGTCACCGACATCGTCTTCGCCGAAGCATCGACCGCGCCATCGGGCTGGCAGGAAGACGTGGTCAGGCTGCAAGATGCCTACGGCCGGACCGGCACCAGCGCGCCGTAATCAGGAATAGCAGGCCCGGTCGAGCGAGAACAGTTCGAGGCTGACGCCGTAGTACCGGTCGGTCCGGCCGCCCTGGACGGCTTCCTTCGCATAACCGTTGCCCCAGTAGTCCGGGTTGAAGCGCTTCGGGCCGCACCGTGTCCATGCCGTGACTCATGCTGACATGACTCATCGCCCGCGCACGGCGCTGCTTTCGTTGGTAGCGTCGCCTCGCGTCCGAGTCGCTACAGGCATCTGCGGTACTTCCGGCAGACGTCTCGCGTTACTGAGGGAGATCCATGAAAGGCTTCAAGACGTTCCTGCTCCGCGGCAACCTCGTCGATCTCGCGGTGGCCGTGGTGATCGGCGTCGCCTTCAACGCCGTCGTGCAGTCGCTAGTCAAGTACCTCATCACGCCGCTCGTCGCGTCTGTGGCAGGCAAGCCTGACTTCGGCACCTTGGCTTTCCATATCAACAAGGCCACCTTCTCCTACGGCCTCGTCCTGAACTCGCTGATCTCGTTCCTGATCATGGCCACGCTTATCTACTTCGTGATCGTCGCCCCGATGAGCAAGCTCCTGTCCCTCGCTCAGCGCAACAAGGAGGCGACCGAGCAGACCTGCCCCGAGTGCCTAAGCTTGATCCCGGCCAAGGCGACCCGCTGCAAGTTCTGCACGGCCCTCGTTCCGGCGGACGGTCATACCGCGAACAACCGCCAGCACCAGGTGACCGGCGAGGGCAGGCTGCTCCGCTAGAGCGGGCATCACCACTGCCGGGCATCACCACTGCCGGGCATCACCGGCGCGGGGACCAGATATACGGGGTCGTCGTAGCCAGGGCGGTGAACCCTACTCGCTCGAGGATCGGGCGGCTCTGGTCCGAAGCGTCCACGGTGAGGTACCGGTACCCCCGCTGGACGGCCAGCTCGGCCCGGTACCGCACCAGCGCACGGTAGATGCCGCGTCCGCGCCACTGCGGCAGCGTCCCGCCACCCCACAGGCCGGCGAACTCGGTCCCGTGCAGGAACTCGATCCTGGCAGCGCACACCGGCTGACCACCGGCGTTCGCCACCACCAGGCCGACCGTTTCGGGATCGGCCCGGAACTGCGCCAGCAGGGCTTGCCGCAGCTCGGACTCGTCGTGACGAAAGAGCTGCTCGTGTACGCCAATGAGCCGCTCGATCCCGGCCGCGTCGGACACGTGTTCCAGCGATACGCCATCGGGCAGGACTGCCGGACGCAGCGCCTCGCTGACCGCGGCCGCCGCCGCGACCATGAACGCCTCGTCATCCTCCGGCACGAAGCCTGCGGCGAGCAGGCGCTGCGCTAGGTCGGCCGGGGCGTCGAAGCTATACAGCTTCCACTCGAACCGGTCGCCGCGGCGACCGAACAGCGCCACCTGATCGGCGATCATCGTGTCGGCGCTCCCGGCATCGAGGCCGGACCAGAAGACGCCCGAGCCGTGCTGGCCGGGCGGGGCGAGCCGCCTGACGACGATCCCGTCGTCCTCGTACGTCGCCCCGGTGCCGTCAGGCTCGACGTTCCGCCGTACCTGCTGGTTAAAGGCAGCGATCACCGCCGCTCGATCCATGTGCCGAACATCACCACGCCAGCCACGGCTACCGCAACCGATTTCGGGTTCAGACGTGTGCCTGCCCCGCACGTTACGCTCCGGGAATCGCTCCGGACCGTTTCGACTTGGATAGCCGCGGGATGGAGTAACTCCGCGTCATGCGGTTGCGTTTGGCGGCGCTCGCCTGGCCGGCCTCGTCCCGCCCGTCCCAGGAGTTGCCGGAAATCGGCGCGGCCTGCCATGCCTGCTCCGCGTCAGCATCGTCGTCTTCGTCGTCATCGTCCTGCGGCCGCTCCGTTCCGGCGCGGACATCCTCCGCCGGGTGCCGGGGACCTGGGCCGTCGGCGGGAACCCTGCGCTTGCCCGGAATGCCGTCCGGTGCCTGGCGGGCAACCGGGCGACCGGCCCGCCCTGGCCGCCCGTCCGGGGATTCAGCCGGAGCTGACCGCGCCACGGCCGGGCCATCGGAGTCAGGCCGCGAGCCCAAGCACGCCGCCGCCGGTCGCTGCGCGGGTCCTTCCGCCGCGGCGAAATCCCGGTCAGCGAGCGGCGGCAAGTCAGCGATGTCGAAATCGTCACCAGGATAGGGGTTCTGCGGATAAGGGTTCTCCAGCTTGGCCATGCTGCGGCCGCCGAGCAGTGCCGCCCTGATCCGGGCCTCAGCCTCGACCCTGGCCGCCGATGCGGCTTGCGCCAGCGGTCCCGCGGCCTGCTCTGCCGCTGAGCCAGCCTGTTCCCGGAGGGCGAGATCGTCTGAGTCGCTGCTCAGATCGCGAGCTGGCGCCGACGATGCCGCCACGGCCGGCACCGCCGCCTCGGCCGGGCCGGCCGAGGCCGAGGCCGCGTCGCCTATGCCGACCTCGGCACCGTCCTGCGGGACGTCTGGCTCTTCGCTGCCGGACTCCACCGTGCCCGGCTGCCCGGTGCCCGGCTGCCCGGTACCCGGCTCAGCCACGCCCGGCTCAGCCACGCCCGGCTCGGTGATCTCCGGCTCGGCTGGCTCAGACTCCGCAAGGTAAGCCGCGGCGGTCTCCGCCACCGCTGGCGGCGCCTGACGCGGGACCGGCAACGGCAGGCCGGGCCGGATCCCTGCCTTGTCCTGCCCGGCGGGACTACCCGGCAGTGCAGTGACGGTCGCGTACACCGGCCCGACGCAGTCATGCCGTTCAAGCAGCGCGGTGAGCTGCTCGGCATCCTCCGCGGCCAGTCCGAAGACGACCCTCGGCTGCCCCCAAGGCTCCTCAAGCGAGTAGCCGACGTAGCTGGAGACCGTCGGCATCGGGTCCGAGGTGAGGCCATGCACGACGCGCCAGCGATGCCATGCGCTCTCCAACGCGGACGCCGCAAGCTGAGCCTTAAACACCAGATCTGGATCCCGCATGGCGATCCCTCCCTTAGAAGCGACGGCACCCTCCCGCCTGATGGCGGGACCCCCGGGCGTGCCTCGCTGCGCCAGTCCATGTCCGTTGTCCGAACCGTGCGCAGCACGAGTACGCGCACGGGCAAACCGCAGGTGCTTGATGCCGCCCCGTAGTTACGGAGCGGCTGCACCGCGACAAGTATGGTCCGACGGCAGCAGCCAGCAGGGGTGATTACTCAAAGTCGCTATGCGACTGCGGATCGCAGCGGGTCCGCTGGGCGGCATGAGACTCGAAACTGTGGCATTCGAGGCTCTGGCGGCCTTAGCTGTGCTGATTCTTCTAGTTCTTCTTGCCGTACGCCAGCGCAGCGCCACGGCCTTGTACGGTCACTTTTTCATGCAGGCCGGATCGACCCCGGCGGCTTTCGCCAGGACTCCCTGCCCAGAGCTGCATCGCCCTGCACACCACGGCTCCGTTGCGGCATTCGCCGCCGGGGCCGACCCCCCTGATTCTGCGCTGAGCCACGCTAGGCATACTCGGACGCGCACCCGCCCCCGTGAACTGGGCGCCAGGCCGCGGCCAAGCATTACTCCGAGCGCTGCTGCGGGATCCCCGCAAGCAGGGCACGAACCTCCGTCTCCCGATAACGACGATGACCCCCGAGCGTCCTGATGGACGTCAGCTTCCCTGCCTTCGCCCAGCGGGTGACCGTCTTAGGGTCGACCCGGAACATCGTCGCGACCTCAGCCGGCGTAAGCAGCGGCTCGGCCTCTGGAGTACGTGCAGACATTTTGACGGCCTCTCCTCCTGGACCATATTGCGATCCTGCGTTCGTTGAATTCCCGGCTCCATTCGGAGCCTGCCGTGGATGTCCTATATGGTCTACTGTTACCATATTGCCATCACCAGCGGTGACAATGCGACCACCAGGAGCAGAAGATTTTGAACTCGCCCCGTTGCCCCGTAGATCTGTAGTCACGTTGCGTGATCCTACAGACACGGACCGTCGCAACGGGCGGATTCGGAAAAGTCGTGTCCGCTTCCTGACGACTACGTGCTGTAGCCACTCCTGACTTCACTGGCGGTCATGCACCTTCGGTGAAGGTCGCGATAACAGTCGCTGCGAAGAGGCATCTGTGGTGTTCGGCTTCGTCGCAGCTCACCTCCTGGTTGTCCGGAGGTCACGCACCGTGACACCTGCGACTGCGCCCGCTGGCTAGTGCGCGCGTGCCGACTCGAATCCCCCCGGTCGCGGGAGGCACCCGGTCACTGCTACGACTAATCGGCAGCGCCGAGATAAACCTCCGCAGTTCTACGGCATGCTCTGTCACGAGGTATTTGCCCCGCACAGGCAGCTTCATGCATTGCGTGGCATCAATACTCGCCCGGTGGTGGGCGGAATACCCTGGAGTCTGAACCCGCGTCAACGAGGACACGGGACTGGAACCGGGAGTTGCTGTCGTGGCGACTGTAATTGGAGCGGCCCAGCGGGCCGCTGCCGTAGCTGACGGCGAGGTAGCCCGCGAGGCGGGCGAGGCAATCGAGAAAACAGGGCAGCGGACCGCATCGGACGCGCTGCACCAGCTTGGCCAGACCTGCCACGAACAGGTCATCTTCTGCAACGACCCGCCCACCGGACTGCGAGCGATCATCGCGATCTACTCCACCGCACTCGGGCCAGCCCTCGGCGGCACCCGGTTCTATCCCTATCGCAGCGACGACGCCGCGATCACCGACGTGCTGAACCTGTCCAGGGCGATGGCCTACAAGAACGCCCTTGCCGGGCTTGACCTCGGCGGAGGCAAGGCCGTCATCATCGGGGACCCGGATCAGCTCAAGTCAGAAGCCCTGCTGCGCGCCTACGGCCGCTTTGTCCAGTCGCTCAACGGCCGGTACATCACCGCCTGCGACATCGGGACGTACAGCCAGGACATGGACGTGGTCGCCAGGGAGTGCGCGTACGTAACCGGGCGGACCGAACCGCACGGCGGGGCAGGCGACTCTTCTGTGCTCACCGCGTTCGGGGTATTCCAGGGAATGCGCGCGGCGGCCGAGCACCGCTGGGGAACCGCCAGCCTGGACGGACGCGTCGTGGGGGTCGAGGGGGTCGGCAAGGTCGGCAGCCACCTGGTCGGCCACCTGGTCGCCGACGGCGCCCGGGTGCTGGTCTACGACGTGGACGACGCGGCGGTACAGCGTGTCCTGACGGCCCACCCCAGCGGCGTCACCCCGGTCACCAGCCGGGCCGAGCTGATCGGCGGCGCCACCGACGTGTACGCGCCGTGTGCGCTCGGCGGAGCCCTCGACGACGCCACGGTGGCGGCACTGCGGGCTGGCATCGTCTGCGGCGGCGCCAACAACCAGCTCGCCCATCCTGGCGTGGAGAAGCTGATCGAGGACCACGGCATCGTGTACGCGCCGGACTACGTGGTGAACTCTGGCGGCGTGATCCAGGTCGCTGACGAGTTCGACGGCTTCAACTTCGAGCGAGCGAAGGGCAGGGCCGCGCGGATCTTCGAGACCACCAAGCGGATTCTGGCTATCGCGGCCCAGGAGCACGTGTCGCCGGCGGTCGCCGCCGACCGGCTCGCGGAGCGGAGGATGTCCGAAGTCGGCAGGCTGAGGGGAATCTGGCTGGGCCGCTGAGGAAAATCTGACTGGGCCGCTGACGGCTGTTCTGCCAGCGCTCGGGGGTGGTTGGACGCATCTCACGGTGACCGCCGGGAGCGCGAGCCGCCCAAAACAGGTACGGTTGTCTATGTACGAAGGCACTAGCCTTGCTGCGCTCCACATGGTGGAGGGTGCAGCAGGCAGTCTAACGTGCAAGAAATCCGACTTAGTGTCGGATAAGTGATTCGGCAGGCATCAACGCGGTGATCAGGGACCGGCAGGTCCCGTACGTTCGAGGGGGTCGAGCCAATGGGGCGCGGCCGAGCCAAGGCCAAGCAGGTGAAGGTGGCACGCCAGCTCAAGTACAGCGGTGGCGGCACTGACCTTGACCGGCTGCGGGCAGAGCTGGGCGTCGGCATGGATCAGCGGAATACCGGCGGACAGGACGCATACTCCGACGGCGGCGACCGCTACCTTGCCGACGACGACGATGCCGACGATGATCTCGATGATGCCGACGAGGATGAGGACGACCTCGACGGCGGCTAGATCACGACGGCGCTATCCGATGCAGCGCTATCCGAACTGACCGGGCGGCCAACACGGGCCGGGCGGCCAAGCGGTCGGCTACGGGTGCCGTCCGGTCAGTTCGGCGCCGCCGGCGCCGCTGACGATCTCACCGAGCGGCCAGGCAGGCACTCCGCGCTGGCCCAGGATCGCGATGGCGTCGGTCACGTCCGCGGGCGGGACGACAGCGGTCATCCCGACCCCCATGTTGAAGACTTGTTCCATGTCGTCGCCGCTCACCGCGCCGAGCCCGGCCAGCAGGCCGAACACCGGCGGCGGACTCCAGCTACCGCGGTCCAGGATCGCGTCGAGGTCCGGCGGGAGCACCCTGGCCTGGTTCGCCGCGAGGCCGCCACCGGTGACGTGCGCGAAGGCGTGCACCTCGCAGGCTCGCGTCAGTGCGAGGCAGTCCTGGGCATAGATCCTGGTCGGCGTGAGGAGTTCCGCGCCCAGCGGCCCGCCGAGCTCGGCGGGCTCAGACTCCAGGTCCGCTCCCGCATCCGCGAGGATCTTCCGCACCAGCGAGAATCCGTTCGAGTGCAGCCCGGACGAGGCCAGGGCCAGCACCACGTCACCAGCCACCACCCGGTGCGGGCCGAGCATCTCGTCAGCTTCGACCACGCCGGTAGCGGCGCCCGCGAGGTCGAAATCGTCTGCGCCGAAGTGCCCAGGATGCTCGGCGGTCTCGCCGCCGAGCAGGGCGCAGCCCGCGATCACGCAGCCTTCGGCGATCCCGGCGACGATCGCTGCTACCCGCTCAGGTGTCACCTTTCCGCAGACCACGTAGTCGGTCATGAAGAGCGGTTCGGCTCCGCAGACGACCAGGTCGTCGACGACCATGCCGACCAGGTCCATGCCGATCGTGCCGTAGCTGCCGAGCCGCTGCGCGATCAGCACCTTGGTACCCACGCCGTCGGTCGAACTGGCCAGCAGCGGCCGTCGCATCGCGGTGAGCTTGGAGGCGTCGAACAGCCCGGCGAAGCCGCCGATGCCGCCCACGACTTCCGGCCGCTCGGTCCGCGCGACGGCGGCGCGCATCAGGTCGACGGCCCGGTCGCCCGCGGCGAGGTCGACACCAGCCGCCGCATAGCTCGGGCCGTTCATGCCGGCTCCCCCGGGCCGCCGGCGCCCGGGCCGCCGGAGACCAAGCCCTCCAGCATGTGCTTGCCCTGCTCGGATTCGGTCACCGGGATCGGGTACTCCCCGTCGAAGCACGCACGGCAGAGCTGGCCGGCCGGCAGCGTGGTCGCCTCGATCAGGCCTTCGAGTGAGACAAAGCCAAGTGAGTCAGCGCCGATCGAATCGCGGATCGACTCCACCGTCAGGCTCCCGGCGATCAGCTCGGCCCGGCTGGCGAAGTCGATGCCGAAGAAGCAGGGCCAGGCGACCGGCGGGCTGGAAATCCGCA
Organism: Streptosporangiaceae bacterium; assembly: GCA_035533915.1. Taxonomy (GTDB): domain Bacteria; phylum Actinomycetota; class Actinomycetes; order Streptosporangiales; family Streptosporangiaceae; genus Chersky-822. Next base: position 29,766 of record DATLSX010000123.1, on the reverse strand, counting down.
CGTGCACTTCCGCCGCGCCCGCCTCGCGCAGCATCGCGACGATCGCTCGCTGGGTATTGCCGCGCACCACTGAGTCATCCACGACGACGACCCGCTTGCCCGCGATCACGTCGCGCAGCGGGTTGAGCTTCAGGCGAATGCCGCGCTGCCTGATGGTCTGGCTCGGCTGGATAAAGGTGCGGCCCACGTAGCTGTTCTTGACCAGGCCCTGGCCATAGGGAATGCCGCTGCCCTGCGCGTAGCCGATCGCCGCGGGCGTACCCGACTCGGGCACGGGGATGACCAGGTCAGCCTCGACCGGGTGCTCAGCCGCCAGCCTGCGGCCCACCGCGACCCTCGTGGCCTGCACGCCCCGGCCGCTGATCGAGGTGTCCGGCCTGGCCAGGTATACGTACTCGAACAGGCAGCCGCGCCGCTGCGGCGCGGCGAAGGTGTGCGACCGCAGGCCGCGCTCGTCGATCGCGATCAGCTCGCCGGGCTCGATCTCCCTGACCATGGTCGCGCCGACGATGTCCAGCGCGGCGGTCTCGCTGGCGACTACCCAGCCGCGCGGCAGCCGGCCGAGCACCAGCGGCCGGAACCCTTGCCGGTCGCGAGCGGCGTACAGCGTCCGTTCATCGGCGAAGACGAGCGAGAAGGCGCCCAGGACGTGCGGGAGCACGGCGAGCGCGTTCTCCTCGATGCCCGGTGTCGCGGCCGCGGGCTCTTCGCCCGGCGCCGGCTCCGCCGTAGCCGAGGGAACTTCCGCCGCCGCGGCGGTCATGTCCGCCGGCGGGTCCACGAACAACGAGGTCAGCACGTCGGTGTCGGACGTCGCGAGCAGGCCGCGCCGCGGCTTGCCTGCCTTGGCGGCGAGTTCCAGGGTGTTGATCAGGTTCCCGTTGTGCCCGAGCGCGACGCTGACCGACGGCGTGGCGCGGAAGGTCGGCTGCGCGTTCTCCCAGACCGACGACCCGCTGGTCGAGTACCGGTTGTGGCCGACCGCGATGTGCCCGCGCAGCGTATTGAGCACGGATTCGTTGAATACCTGGGCGACCAGCCCCATGTCCTTGAATACGACGATCCTGGAGCCGTCGCTCACCGCGATGCCGGCCGACTCCTGACCTCGGTGCTGGAGCGCGTACAAGCCGAAGTAGGCAAGTTTCGCGACATCCTCACCATGGGTCCAGACCCCGAAAACGCCGCAGGCGTCCTTCGGCGGTCGGTCGGCTGGATCGAGGTCGTCGGTCAGGCGGCCGTCTGGCTTGATCACCCGGTAAGTCTAGTAAAGCCCTGGTAGCGCTCCAAGCAGCCCCGGTGCCAGCAGCGGCAGGTATCCGGACAGGTCCGAGCGCTGCCCGCTGGCCCGGACCGAGCCGTTCGCTACCGCGGCGGCCCAACCAGCCCGGCCCGCTGCCAGCAGGATCCAGTCGAGCGGGCCGACCTCGACCACGTTCGGCGGCGTGCCCCTGGTATGCCGGGGGCCGGCGACGCACTGGATCGCACCGAACGGCGGAACCCGCACTTCGACGGCTCCGCCCGGTGCGCGGGCCTCCAGCAGTCCCAGGGTGTGGATCACCGCGCCGCGGAGCGCCTCGCGCTGCGGTTCGAGGCCCGCGCCGACAGCCGCGAGCACCGCGCCCAGGCAGGCCGCCCCGAGCGCGGGAACTGTCACCTCGCCGGTCCACGGCTCCGCGCCGAGTGCGCCGCGCTGCGCGGTGACGGCGGCAAGCAGCCGCTCGGGGTCAAGGCGTCGGGCTGGCATCGCTGTCGAAGGTATCCGACGGCCTTGCCGGAACGCACCTCAGCACGTCCGTGCCCCCGCGTTATCTGGCCAATGCAGAGCGTTGTATCGATACCGGTAGCTAGGAATCCCGTTCACGCGGTAATTTTCCGCTATGCCGGGTCCGCTCAGTCTGCGTCCGCACCGAACCAAGGGATCGTGGATCCCGCGGCTGGTCGGTGCGGGCTTCGTGGTCCTGGCCGCCTGCATCGGCCTGGCCGGATATCTGAGCACGGCACGCACGCCAGGACCTGCTCACCGCCGCAGCCCGGCTGCGGCACTGCCGGCCCGGGTGGTGAAGGCGCAGGCCGTCGGCGTAATCGACTTCGGGCCGGACGACGACAGGGACGCGTTCGCGAACGATCCGGACGATCACCCGCTGATGCTCCAGCTGTCAGGCACCACGATCGACTTCGTCAACATCCCGCCCTCAGCCCTCGCCGGCGGCGTCCCGCAGTGGACCGCCAACCAGATGTCCGATGGCAGCGACATCTTCGTCTACGTGCCGACTGGGACGTGCCTGAACTCGTCCGCCGCGGACAAGTTGCGGCTCAGCCACTGTGACCTCGCCCTCGGCCAGCGATGGCGGCCGCTGAACCAGGCGGTCACCGTGGGCCAGGCAGTTGCCCAGTTCGCCAACGCGCGGACCGGGCTGTGCCTGACCGCGGGCAAGACGGCTGGCCCGGCGATGCTAGCGGCCTGCGGACCGCGCCTGACCAAGACCCAGGAGATAGCGTTCTGGTGGAGCGCCTGACGGCCGTAGCCGCAAGCCAACGGGCCGGTCAGCCGAACAGGGCTGGCAGGGTCGCTTCATGATCGGCGCGTAGTTCTTTCAGCGGCACGCGCACCTGCCCTGCGATCTCCAGCGCGTCTCCGCCGGTCGTGCCGAGCACCGTGGCTTGGACGCCGCTGTCCGCGCAACGCCGGGCGAATTCCGCCTGCGCACCTGGCCGCACCACGACCAGTGCGCGGGCGGCCGACTCGCTGAACAGCGCGGTGAACGGGTCACCCGTGAGCTGGACGGTGCAGCCGGTCGGCTTGCCGGTCAGGCAGCACTCGGCCAGCGCGAGCGCCAGCCCGCCGTCGGACAGGTCGTGCGCTGCCGACGCCAGTCCCTGCTCCGCCGCGGTCACCAGCAGGTCGGCCAGCCGGCGCTCGGCGGCCAGATCCACCGCCGGCGGCACGCCGCCGAGATGACCGTGCACGACGTGCGCCCAGAGCGAGCCGCCGAGCTCCGTGGCCGTCGCACCGAGAAGCACGATCGTCTCGCCCGCGGCACCGAACCCGGCGGGGAGCCGGCGACGCACGTCGCCGATCACGCCGAGCACGCCGACGACCGGCGTGGGATGGATCGCCTCGGTGCCTGTCTGGTTGTAGAAGCTGACGTTCCCGCCGGTGACCGGCACGCCGAGCGACTGGCAGCCGTCGGCCAGGCCGCGCACGGACTCCGCGAACTGCCACATCACCTCGGGGTCCTCCGGCGAGCCGAAGTTCAGGCAGTTGGTCACGGCCAGCGGCCTGGCCCCGGTACACGCCACGTTCCGGTATGCCTCCGCCAGCGCGAGCTGCGTCCCGGCGTACGGGTCGAGCCGGCCGAACCGCCCGTTGCCATCGGTCGAGATCGCGATGCCGAGAAATGACTCTTCGTCGATCCGCAGCACGCCCGCGTCATGCGGGGTCGCCAGCACGGTGTTTCCCCGGACGTACCGGTCGTACTGCTCGGTTACCCAGGTCTTATCCGCACCCGCCGCCGAACCGACCACGGCCAGCAAGTCAGCCCGCAGCAGGTCCGCGGCAGCGGGCGAAGGAACCAGCGCGGCCGGGTCGTCGCCGCGCAGCCGGTCCTGGCTGGTCGGCCGCCGCACGGGGCGCTCGTAGAGCGGGCCCTCGGCCGCGCTGGCCGGCGGGATGTCGACCACTACGGTGCCGTGCCAGGTCACTTCGAGCCGCCCGGTATCGGTCACCGTACCGAGCACTGTGGCCGGGACATCCCATTTTGCGCAGATATCCAGAAAACGGTCGAGTAGCGCGGGCTCGGTGATCGCCATCATCCGTTCCTGCGATTCGCTCATCAAGATCTCGGGAGCGGTCAGGCTGGGGTCCCGCAACGGTACCGAGTCGAGCCGGATCGCCATCCCGGTGTCCCCCGCGGCCGCGAGTTCCGTGGTGGCGCACGCGATTCCGGCCGCGCCGAGATCCTGGATCGCGACCACGACTCCGGCCGAGTACAGCTCCAGGCAGCACTCGATCAGCAACTTCTCCATGAACGGGTCGCCGACCTGTACGTTCGGCCGCTTCGCTCGCTCATCACTGGAAGCACTCGCTCCGAACGACGCGCTGGCCAGTACCGAGGCGCCGCCGATGCCGTCCGGGCCGGTCGGCGACCCGAACAAGATCACCTTGTTGCCCGGCCCGCTGGCACTGGCGAGCTTGAGGTCACCGTGCCGCATCACGCCCACACACAACGCGTTGACCAGCGGATTTCCCGAGTAGCACGAGTCGAAGGCGAGTTCCCCGCCGATGTTCGGCAGGCCAAGGCAGTTGCCGTAGAAGGAGATGCCCCGCACGACTCCGGGCAGCACCCGGCGCGTGTCGGCAGCATCGGCCGGGCCGAACCGCAGCGCATCCATCACCGCTACCGGCCGGGCGCCCATCGCCAGGATGTCCCTGACAATGCCGCCGACCCCGGTCGCGGCGCCCTGGAAGGGCTCCACGTAGGACGGATGGTTGTGAGATTCGATCTTGAAGGTGACCGCGTAGCCCTGGCCGACGTCGACCACCCCGGCGTTCTGCCCGATTCCCGCGAGCAGTACGTCCGTCGGCGGCGCCTTCTCCGCGAACTGGCGCAGGTACAGCCTGGACGACTTGTAGGAGCAGTGCTCGCTCCACATCACCGAGTAGATGGCAAGCTCGGAGTCGGTAGGCCGCCGGCCGAGCACGGCGGCGATGCTCGCGTACTCCTGGTCGGTCAGCCCGAGCTGTGCGTACGGCTGCTGACGATCCGGCGTGGCGGCCGCGTCGGCTACCGCGTCAGCCACCTGGCCCGTGACGCTCATGCGGTCACCAGCGAGGCCAGGAGCGAGGTGAAGAACCCCAGCCCGTCCGCTCCAGGACCGGTGAGGTCGTCGATCGCGTGCTCCGGGTGCGGCATGATGCCGACGACGTTGCCGTGCGGGCTGGCGATCCCTGCGATGTCGTTCACCGAGCCGTTGGGGTTGTCGCCCACATATCTGGCGATCACCCGCCCGGATGACTCAAGCTCGGCCAGCGTCGCCGGATCGGCGACATAGGCGCCCTCCCCGCTCTTCAGCACGACGGTGATCTCCTGCCCGGGCGAGTAGCCGGAGGTCCACCTGGTCTGGTCGGACTCGATCCTGACCCGCACGTCCCTGTTGACGAAATGCAGCCCGGTGTTGCGGGTCAGCGCCCCGGGGAGCAGGTGCGCCTCGCACAGGATCTGGAAGCCGTTGCAGATGCCGAGTACCGGCAGGCCAGCCGCCACCGCGGGGACGAGTTCGGCCATCACCGGGGCGAACCTGGCGATCGCCCCGCAGCGCAGGTAGTCGCCGTAGGAGAAACCGCCCGGCAAGACCACCGCGTCCACGGCGTGCAGGTCGCGCTCGCCGTGCCACAACGAGACTGGCTGTCCGCCCGCTCGTGCGACGGCACGGGCGGCATCGACGTCGTCAAGCGACCCGGGAAATGTCACTACCCCGACTTTGCGCGTCAACGGTGCCCTCGCTAGCGTCCTGGCCGGCCGAACATGATGGCAGGCTATCGGGTCGGCACGTCCGGCGGTCGACCCGCATCCCCGGTCAGCCGATGTCCCCGGTCAGCCGGCTTCGCGCAGGGTCCCGCTGCCATGAACCGCGAGCGGAGCGTCATCTCGCCACCCGATCCGCTTGCGCAGCCGCACGACGGTGCCCTGGCCAGGGCCGCTGCGCAGGCTTACGTCGTCCACGCAGGCCCGCATGATCGCCATGCCGCGGCCGGACTCCGGCAACTGCGCGATGTCGGTGCTTGCCTTGCTGCGCCGCAGCAGCAGCGGCACCGGCCGGACCGGCGGCCGCCGTACCTGCCCGCGGCGGGACCGCAGTCGCCGCAGGTCCATGCCACGGCCGTTGTCGACCACCTTCAGCACGCACCGGTTCCTGCCCACCTGCGCGACTACTTCGTAGCGGCGGCCAGGCCCGGCGTGGCGCAGCACGTTGGTGCAGGCCTCGGTGACGGCAAGCAGCAAATCAGAAACGCTATTCTCGTCCACGCCGAGCCTGCTGAGAGTGTCACCGAGGACCTGGCGCATCACCGGTATGCTGAGGGATTCATGCGGAAACACCAGACAGAACCGGACATCCTTGGCCGGTCCGTGTGAGTGCAACGCCCGACTTCGCATCTGCTCCTCGGTTCTCCGGGCCCACAGCTGAGCACTGCTCACATTGTGAACGTTTCCAGAGGCGAGGCTTGGTAATCATAAACTCGGGCGATCTTCGGACGAACGGTGGCGTTCTTGCAGTACAACAGAGAGTTTCCTGCCGTCCCCGGGCATGCTGAAACGCTGCGCCACGCCGATAACCGGCGTCCGGCGGCGGCGCGGCATCAGCGGGCCGGACTGACCCGGACCAGATCGACTTGGGCGTCGGCCGTCAATTCAGCAGCGGAGTCTAGGCACCGTGGATTGCGAATTCCTCGATGACCGGGTTAGCTAGTAGTTCAGCCGTCAGCTCGGAAATACGGCTTTCCGTGGCCTCGCCACTGACCTCGATCTCGAACCGCTTGCCCTGGCGGACCGAGTGAACCTCGCCGAAGCCGAGCCGGTGGCAGGCACTAGCGATCGCCTCCCCCTGCGGGTCGCGGATCTCCGGCTTCAGCATGACGTCGACAACAATCTTCACCACATCACGCAGAGTACGCGAACGGACCACTTGACCAAGCATGCGGAGTGCCGAGTACTGTCACTGCGGAACACGACGACGACCGACCGCCCGCCGGCAACCGCCGACGGGCGGCCCTGAGCATGCAAGGAGTGGCACGTGGCCGTCAAAGCTGCCGGGCGAGCTGCCTCCCGATCTCATGACAAGCCAGATAAGAAGCCCGAACTCATCCAGCTTCTGACTCCCGAGGGTGAACGCGCCGAACACCCCGATTATCCGCTCGAACTCTCCGCCGAGGAGATCAAGAGCCTGTACCGGGACCTTGTCCTGGTGCGCCGGATCGACTTCGAGGCCATCGCGCTGCAGCGCCAGGGCGAGCTCGGCATCTGGGCGTCGCTGCTCGGCCAGGAAGCCGCTCAGGTGGGATCAGGCCGTGCGCTCGGCCCGCGCGACATGGCCTTCCCCACGTACCGGGAGCATGGCGTGGCCTGGTGCCGCGGCCTGGACCCGGCCAAGCTGCTCGAGCTCTTCCGCGGCGTCAGCCATGGCGGCTGGGACCCGAAGGCGCACAATTTCCACTTGTACACGATCGTGATCGGGGCACAGACCCTGCATGCGACCGGTTACGCGATGGGCATCCAGCGCGACGGAGCCGTCGGCGAAGACGGCGAGGCCGCGATCGTCTACTTCGGCGACGGTGCCACCAGCCAGGGTGATGTCAACGAAGCGTTCATCTGGGCATCGGTCACCAACGCGCCGGTCGTGTTCTTCTGCCAGAACAACCAGTGGGCCATCTCCGAGCCGCTCGACCGCCAGAGCCGGATTCCGCTGTACCAGCGGGCGCGCGGCTTCGGTTTCCCCGGGCTGCGCGTGGACGGCAACGACGTCCTGGCCTGCCTTGCCGTCACCCGCCAGGCTATGCAGGCAGCCAGGGAGGGCCAGGGCCCGACGCTGATCGAAGCTTTCACCTACCGGATGGGCGCTCACACCACCACGGACGATCCGACCAGGTACCGGCTCTCCGCCGAGCTCGAGTCCTGGAAGCTCAAGGACCCGATCGAGCGGGTGAAGCAGTATCTGATCCGCTCTGGCATGGCGCAGGAAGATTTCTTCACCGCCGTCAACGCCGAGGCCGACGAGGTCGGCACCCGGGTCAGGAAATCCTGCCTGGAGATGCCCGATCCCGATCCGCTGTCGATGTTCGACAACGTCTACACAGAGCCCAGCGCCCTGCTTGCCGACGAGCGCGCTCAACTCACCGCTTATCTCGATTCTTTCGTCGGTGAGGAGCACGGACGATGACGACCCTGACCCTGTCCCGAGCGCTGAACGAGGGCCTGCGCAAGGCCATGGAGAACGACCCCAAGGTGCTCATCATGGGCGAGGATGTCGGCAAGCTCGGCGGCGTCTTCCGGGTCACCGACGGGTTGCAGAAGGACTTCGGCGAAGACCGCGTGCTCGACACGCCGCTCGCCGAGTCCGGCATCATCGGCACGGCGATCGGTCTCGCGCTCCGCGGTTACCGGCCGGTCTGCGAGATCCAGTTTGACGGGTTCGTATTTCCCGCTTTCGACCAGATCGTCTCGCAGCTCGCCAAGATGCCGTTCCGCTCGCTCGGCAAGCTGAAACTGCCCGTCGTGGTGCGGATTCCGTGCGGCGGCGGCATCGGGGCCGTCGAGCACCACAGCGAGTCCCCCGAGGTGTTCTTCGTGCATGCCGCCGGCCTGCGCGTGGTCGCCTGCGGCGACCCGGCGGACGCGTACGCCATGATCCAGCAGTCGATCCTCAGCGACGACCCGGTCATCTTCTTCGAGCCCAAGCGGCGGTACTGGGACAAGACGGACGTGGACCTGGCCGGCGGCCTGGCCAGCGCCGCCGCGCTGGACAAGGCCCGGATCTTGGCCAGCGGGACCGACGTGACCCTGCTGTGCTACGGCCCGATGGTCAGGACCGGCGTCGAGGCGGCCGCCGCAGCGCAGGCCGAAGGCAGGTCTGTCGAGGTCATCGACCTGCGCTCGCTGTCGCCGCTGGACCTGGAGACGATTTACGCCTCGGTACGTAAGACCGGTCGCTGCGTGGTCGTACACGAAGCCCCGGTCACCGCCGGCCTCGGCGCCGAACTCGCCGCGCGGATCGCCCAGGAGTGCTTCTACCAGCTGGAAGCACCCGTGCTGCGGGTAGGCGGGTACTCCACGCCGTACCCGCCGTCCAGGATCGAAGAGCACTACCTGCCCGACCTGGACCGGGTGCTCGACGCCGTCGACCGCGTCTTCACGTACTAAGGGGACTTTCATGGCAGAGCTGAAGCAGTTCAAGCTCCCCGACGTCGGTGAGGGCCTGACCGAGGCGGACATCGTCAGGTGGCATGTGCGGCCTGGCGACGAGATTACCGTGAACCAGATCATCGTCGAGATCGAGACGGCCAAGGCAGTGGTCGAGCTGCCGAGCCCGTATGCGGGCGTCGTGGCCGACCTGCTCGTACCGGAAGGCGAGACCGCGGACGTCGGCACGCCGATCATCTCGGTCCAGGTGGGTGCCGGGCCGGTGGCGGGCGCCAGCGAGATCCCCGCACCGCCCGCCGAGGGCGCCGTCGAGCCTGGCATCTACGGCAGCCCAGCGCCCAAGGAAGAGCGGCAGGCAGTGCTCGTGGGCTACGGGGTCAAGCTCGGCACGACCAAGCGGCGTGCCAGGAAGCCAATGGCCACCACACCGCCCGCCACCACACCGCCCGCCACCACACCGCAGCGGCCGCCGGCCGTGCCGCCCAGCTCGCGGGCACACCAGCCAGTCAATGGCCTGGCGGGTGGTGCTCCGCCGCTGGCCGGAACCGTGGCCGGCCCGGGAACGGCCGTCCTGGCTAAGCCGCCAGTCCGCAAGCTGGCCAAGGATCTCGGCGTCGACCTGGCCGGGCTGACCGGTACCGGCCCGGCTGGTTCCATCACCCGCGAGGATGTCCAGGCCGCGGCCGCGGGCCTGACCGCTGGCGATCTCGCTGGCCATCTCGCAGAGGCGGGCACTGCCGTCATCGCCCGGACCGGAACGGCGCGGGTGTCGGCTCTGCCCCGCGAGGAGCGGATTCCGATCCGGGGCGTGCGCAAGCACACGGCGGCCGCGATGGCCGCCAGCGCGTTCACCGCGCCGCACGTGACCGAGTTCCTCCAGATCGACATCACCGAGACGATGACGGCCGCGGCCAGGCTGAAGTCACTGCCCGACTTCGACGGCCTCCGGGTGTCCCCGCTGCTGCTCGTGGCCAAGGCCCTGCTCATCGCGGCAGCCCGGTATCCCATGGTCAACTCGGCCTGGGACGAAGCGGCGCAGGAGATCGTGGTCCGGCACTACGTCAACCTCGGGATCGCCGCGGCAACCGACCGCGGCCTGATAGTGCCCAATGTGAAGGACGCCGACGCGATGTCGCTGCCCGACCTCGCGCGGGCCATCGCCGACCTGGCCGGCACGGCCCGGGCCGGCAAGTCCACGCCGGCGGACCTGCGGGGCGGCACGATCACGATTACCAATGTCGGGATCTTCGGAGTCGACACCGGAACGCCGATCATCAGCCCTGGCGAGGCCGCGATCCTCGCCTTCGGCCAGGTCAAGGACGCGCCCTGGGTACACGAGGGGCAGCTTGCTGTCCGTAAGGTGTGCACGCTGGCGCTGTCCTTCGATCACCGGATCGTCGACGGCGATCTCGGCTCGGCGGTGCTGCGGGAGGTCGGCGCGATGCTGACCGATCCGCTGCGGATGCTGGCCTGGTCCTGACCGCCGGCCCGCAACCACCGAGGGGAGCACGAGTGATCAGGCACGTCGTGGTGTTCAGCTGGATACCCGAGGCGACGCAGGAGCAGAAGGCGTATGTGGTCGGCGAGCTTGGCACGCTCCCGCCGCTCATCGAAGGGCTGCGCAGCTACCAGTTCGGGCCGGACCTGGGCCTGGTCGAGGGCAACGCGGACTTCGCGGTCGTCGCCGACTTCGATGACGTGGCCGCCTACCTGGCGTACCGCGACCATCCGGCACATCAAGACGTAATAAAACGGGCTATCCGCCCTATATTGGCGCAGCGGATGGGAATTCAGCTCGAGATCTGAGTCGCCGGCCGGGCACGGGGAACCCGGCCGGCCGGCCGGCTCAGAACGCGTTCTCCGGCAGGTCCATCACGTCCAGAGAGGTCGCCTCGACCATTTCACGCTCCGCGGCGATCTTGGGCAGCACGGCCTCCGCGAAGAATCCCGCCGCGGCGATCTTGCCCTGGTAGAACGCCTCGTCCGCCGGATGCCCTGCGGCGTCCGTGCCCTGCCCGTCGAGCGCGGCGATCGCCACTTCGGCCTGCCGTACCAGCAGCCAGCCGATGACGAGATCGCCCAGGGCGAGCAGGAACCTGGTGGTGTTCAGGCCCACCCGGTTGATCTCGCCGGCCTGTTCCAGGCTGCCGACGAGGTAGCCGTTCATGGCGGTCACCATCGCCTCGACGTTGTCCGTTGCCCGGGCTAGCGCGGCGCGTTCCCGCTTCAGCCTGCCGTTGCCGCCTTCGGCGGCCGCGGTCTTGCGGACCTCACCGAGCAGGTGAGTCAGCGCCTGGCCCTGGTTCCGCACGATCTTCCTGAAGTACAGGTCCATGCCCTGGATCGCGGTGGTGCCCTCGTACAGGCTGTCGATCTTGGCGTCCCTGATGTACTGCTCGATCGGGTAGTCCTGCAGGTAGCCGGAACCGCCGAGGGTCTGCAACGACAACGTCAGCATCTCGTAGGCCCGCTCGGACCCGCAGCCCTTGACCACGGGCAGCAGCAGGTCGTTCATCGCGGCGGCCTGCTCGTCGGCCGTTCCGTTCGCCCTGGCGAGCTGCACCGCGTCCTGGAACGTCGCCGTGTAGAGTACGAGCGCCCGCATGCCCTCGGCATAGGCCTTCTGCAGCATCAGGATCCGCCGGACGTCCGGGTGATGCATGATCGTGACGCGCGGCGCGGTCTTGTCGGTCATCTTCGCGAGCTCGCCGCCCTGCACGCGGGTCTTGGCGTACTCCAGCGCGTTGAGGTAGCCGGTCGACAGCGTGGCGATGGCCTTCGTCCCGACCAGCATCCGGGCGTGCTCGATGATCATGAACATCTGCTTGATGCCCTCGTGCACATCCCCGACCAGCGTCCCGATCGCGGGGTGCTCGGCACCGAAGGTGAGCTCGCAGGTAGTCGAGGCCTTCAGGCCCATCTTGTGCTCGACATTGGTGGCGTAGACGCCGTTCCGCTCGCCGAGCGTGCCGTCCTCGTTGACCAGGAACTTGGGAACCAGGAACATCGACAGCCCCTTGGTGCCCGGGCCGGCCCCTTCGGGCCTGGCGAGGACGAGGTGGAAAATGTTCTCCGCCATGTCATGCTCGCCGCTGGTGATGAACCGCTTGACCCCCTCGATGTGCCAGGTGCCGTCCGGCTGCCTGGTCGCCTTGGTGCGGCCGGCCCCGACGTCAGAACCGGCGTCAGCCTCGGTCAGCACCATGGTGGCCGTCCACTTGCGGTCCACCGCATGCCCGGCGAAGCGCCGCTGAGCCGGCGTGCCAAGTTCGTACAGGGCCTTGGAGAAGGCCGCGCCGCTGGCGAACATCCAGACCGCCGGGTTCGCGCCGAGGATCAGCTCGGCCACCGCCCAGCACAGCGAACGAGGCGCCGCGCTGCCGCCAAGTTCAGGCGGCAGCTCCAGCCGGTACCACTCGGCGTCCATGAATGCCCGGAACGACTTGGCGAATGCCTCCGGCATCCGGACCGAGTGCGTGGCCGGGTCGAAGACCGGCGGGTTCCTGTCGGCTGCCACGAACGATTCGGCGAGCGGCCCGGTGGCCAGCCGGTTGACTTCGTCCAGGATGCCGCGCGCGGTCTGCTCGTCGAGTTCCTCGTGCGGGGCTGAGCCAAGCAGTTCCTGCCTGTTCAGCACCTCGAACAAGTTGAACTCGATGTCGCGCAGGTTGCTCTTGAAATGAGTCACGTCGTCTCCCGCCAGAGTCCCCCGTCGAGTTACCGGTCAGTAACATAATTCTACTACCGACTGGTAACTTCGGGAAGACGCAACAGGCCACCGCGTTTCAGGCGAGGTACTCCGGCAGGCCGGCTAGCGGAGGATGTTCACGGCGCGGGCGATGACCAGCGCGCCGAGTGCGAGCGAGACCGCCGACTGGACGAGCATCGTCAGCTTCGCCCAGCGGGCAAGCGGCAAGACGTCGGTCGGGCTGAACGCGGTCGCATTGGTGAACGACAGGTAGAGGTAGTCGGCAAACTGCGGCCCCCAGCCCGGCTCGGTAAGCTCCGGCACCGTCATCTGGGTGAACAGCAGGTCCGGATAGGGCGAGTTGCCGTGCAGCCGGTTCACCGGGCCGCCCCGGTCGAATTCCCAGTACCACAGCGCGAACGCGATCACGTTGGTGCCCCAGATCGCGGCACCCGCGACCAGCAGTTCCACCGCGGCGTTCTGATGCGGGGGAACTTGCAGGTGACTCGTCACGATCGCCTTGACCAGCAGGACGGCCGATGCGGCGTTCGCGATGGTGATCAGCACGATCAGCGCGATGCTCGCGGTGCGGATCGGCCGGGAGATCCGGTCGATCCGCACCGGATTGGCCGCGAAGAGCGCGAGGACGAGCGCGGACTCCATGGCAAGCAACACGTAGTGCAGGTCTCCCGCGCGCAGGACAAGCTGTGAGGGCAGCACCGACTGCAGCACGATCGCGACCAGCACGGTGGCCGATACCGGCCACCTAGGCTCTGGCCGGTCCTGCCGGTGCAGCCGGCTCGCGCCAGCCGCCTGCAGCGACCTGGCCGCATGATCGACCAGTTGCAGCATCTCGTGCCGCCACAGCAGGTCTGGCTGACCGTCCGGCCCGACATGACCGTGCAGGTGGCTATGCGGGTGCTGCGCGGCCTCTGGCACGTTAGGCCCCGGCCCAGCCGGCCCGGCCGCGGATACGGCGCCAGCGACCTCGGCCGGTGCTCCGGTCACCACCTCCGAGTCCGCGGGCGCGGTGCGCTCGGCCTGTTCCGCGTGCTCGGCCCGTTCCGCGTGCTCGGCCCGTTCCGCGTGCTCGGCGAACTCCGCGAACTCCGCGTGCTCGGCGAACTCCGCGAATTCCGCGTGCTCCGCGTGCTCGGCGAAGTCGACGTTACAGTCGGTGGCCCCAGCGGAGCCAGCGCCAGCCTCAGCGGTTCGGCCCGGTCCTCCCGCTTCGCGGGGTTCCGGTGCTTGTGGGTCCATGCACCCATTGTCACGGACCGGCCGTTCCGCGCGGGACGTTCTGCATCTACAGTGGCGGCATCGGCACGTTATGCGGCGGACGAGGTGGACTGATGGCGCTTGGCCTCACCCCAGAACATCGAGAGCTCGCAACGGCGGTACGGGGCTGGGCTGGGCGGCATTGCCCGGTCAGCGTGGTCAGGGCGGCGGCGGACGGGACCGACGCCGGCGCCGCGCACTACCGCGACGCTCTCCGGCCGGCCCTGGCCGAGCAGGGCCTGTTCGGACTGCACCTCGCCGAGGCCGACGGCGGTCAGGGCTTTGGCCTGCCCGAACTCGCCGTGACGCTGGAGGAACTGGGCCGGGCGCTGCTGCCCGGCGCGTTCTTGCCGACCGTGCTCGCTTCGGCGGTCCTGGCCCAGGCAGCCGGACCGGGTACGAAGCTGGTAGCCGGGCTCGCCGACGGCTCGCTGACCGGGACAGTCTGCTTGGCACCGGGTCTCACCGGCACGTCTTCCGCACCAGGCACCTCCGCCGGGACTGCCGGCACCGGAGTTCTCGACGGCGGGCTCGTCGTCACCGGGGAAGCTAGCCCAGTCCTCGCCGGCGCCCTGGCCGACGTCCTGATCGCCGCCGTCCGCACCGACGACGGGGAGATCTGGGTCGCGCTCGATTCAGCGAACCTGGCGATCACCGGTGTCGAAGCGCTGGACCGCACCAGGACGCTCGCGAGCGTCCGTGCCGACGACGTCGTGGTTCCGGCCGACCGGGTGCTGGGCGCCCTGGACCGGACCGCCGTGACCAGCCTCGCCGCTGTCGTGTTCGGCGCCGAAGCCTGCGGTATCGCCGACTGGGCGGTCCAGACCGCAACCGAGTACGCGAAGATCAGGCATCAGTTCGGCCGGCCGATCGGACAGTTCCAGGCGGTCAAGCACCGGTGCGCGAGGATGCTGACCGCAGCGGAACAGGCTGCCGCCGCGGTCTGGGACGCCACCAGGATCCCGCCCGGTGCCGAGCGCGACTTCGCCGCTGCCGTGGCCGCCGTGGTGGCGCTCGACGCCGCAGTGGAGACCGTCAACGACTGCATCCAGACCCTCGGCGGCATCGGTTACACCTGGGAGCACGAGGCGCACCTGTACTACCGCCGCGCGATGTCACTCCGCGCCCTGCTCGGGTCATCGGCGAGCTGGCGCGAGCAGGTGGCCATGCTCGCGATGGCTGACGGCATCACCCCGGTCCGGGTGGAACTGCCCGACGGTGACGAGGGGTTCCGTGCCCAGATCAGGGCCGAAGTCGCCGAGATCGGCAAGCTGACCGGCAAGGACCGCACGCACGCGCTCGCGGCCGGCGGCTGGGTGATGCCGCACCTGCCCAAGCCCTGGGGCCGGGACGCCAAGCCGCTGGAACAGCTTGTCATCGACACCGAGATGCGTGCCGCCGGGATCGGGGTCCCGAACCTGGCCATCGGCGCGTGGGCCGCGCCTGCCCTGGTCCAGTACGGCACGCCGGAACAGCAGCAGCGGTTCCTCCCCGCCACGCTGCGGCTCGACTTCCTGTGGTGCCAGCTGTTCAGCGAACCAGGCGCGGGTTCTGACCTGGCTGGCCTGACTACCCGGGCCGAGAAGGTGGACGGCGGCTGGCGGATCACCGGTCAGAAAATCTGGACGTCGCTGGCCAAGCAGGCGGCGTGGGCCATCTGCATCGCCAGGACCGATCCCGCCCAGCCCCGGCATGACGGCATCAGCTACTTCCTCGTCGACATGAAATCCGAGGGAATCGAGGTCAGGCCGCTGCGGGAGATCACCGGGGACGCCCTGTTCAACCAGGTGTTCCTTGACAACGTGTTCGTGCCGGACGACTGCCTGGTCGGTGCGGTAAACGGCGGCTGGAAGATCGCACGCACGACGCTGGCCAACGAGCGCGTCTCGCTCTCCCAGTCGTGGACGTTCGGGTCCGGCGTGCCCCAGTTGCTTGAGGTCGCCAGGGCCGCGAGCGAGCCGCCGCTGGCCGACGTCGGCCGGCTGGTGTGCGAAGGGCGGGCAATCGACGTGCTCAGCCTGCGGGTGACGCTCAAGCGGTTGTCCGGCACCGAGCCTGGTGCGACCGGGAGCGTCAGGAAGCTGCTCGGGATGCGCAACGCGCAGCAGATCTCGGAATTGTGCTGGGCGATGGGCGGACCGGGCGGCGCGACCGCGACCGGTTTCGGCGGCCCGGTCAGCGCCGACGGCACGCCCAACGGCGCGCAGTGGGCCAGCCAGATGCTGGCCACCAGGGCAGTGACCATCGGCGGCGGTACCACCGACATCCAGCTCAACATCATCGCCGAGCGCATGCTCGGCCTGCCGAGGGATCCTGAGCCGGCCGGGAAGTAACGCGGGCGGCAAGACGGGTAGCCAGGCCGGTTCGGGCGCCGCGTGAGCGTCAGACCGGGCTGCCAGGCCGGTTCGGGCGCCACGCGAGCAAAGCCGGCAGATGCCAGGTAGTTACTCTCCGTGACGTTATGCTTCTCTGGGTGATTGTCCTGGGAGGCGCTTAATGGCGGACGGCGGTAGGGCCGCGGGCGGGTCCGGTGAACCTGGCAGGCACAGTGAACCTGGCAGGCACAGTGCGCCGCGCCGCGGCTCGCACCGCGCCGTGCACGCGGCGGACTACCAGATCATGGCGCACATCGAGGCGAGCAGGCCCGCGCGCATGCGGCGTACCTGGGCGCTGATCACGAGCGCCCTGTCAGCCCTGGTCCTGCTCGCGGCGGCGGGCGGCTGGCTGATCGAGAGCTACCTCAGCAGGCAGCTCCCGACGGTGAACGCGGGGACAACCGGAACCATGGTCAGCGGACCGCTGAACGTACTGGTCGCCGGCGTGGACATCAGGGCTGGCCTGACCCGCCACCAGCAGGTGCTGTTGCACGTCGGCCACGCGACCGGCCACAACTCGGACACGCTGATGCTCGTGCACATCGCAGCGGATGAACGTCACGTCCAGGTCGTCAGCCTGCCGAGGGATTCCTGGGTTCGCATCCCCGGTTTCGGGATGAACAAGATCAACGCGGCGATCGGGCTCGGCGGCCCGGCCCTGATGGTCCGGACTGTGGAGCAGGCGACCGGCCTGACGGTCAACGACTTCGTCGAAGTGGACTTCCTCGGCTTCGTCAAGATCATCGACGCGCTCGGCGGGGTCGACGTGTGCGTGCCCTACCGGGTCGATGATCCCTACAGCGGGCTGCGTCTGTCGGCCGGCCGGCATCACGTGGACGGCATCACCGCGCTGGAGTTCGCCAGGGACAGGCACTCGTTCGCGCTCTCCGATCTGGCCAGGATCTCGGACCAGCAGCAACTGATCTCGTCAGTCCTGACCAAGGCCAGCAGTTCGGGAACGCTGACCGACCCGGTCAGGTTCTCCAGGTTCCTGGCGGCGGCGACCTCCGCGGTCCGGGTCGACAGCAAGCTGAACGTGGTACAGCTGGCGGAGCACCTGCGTTTTGTCCGGCCGGGTGCGGTCACGTTCACGACGGTGCCGGTCGCGGATTTCGGCTACCTGACTCCGACCGGCGAATCGGCGGTGCTCTGGAACGACAGCGCCGCTCGGGCGCTGTTCACCAGGATCAGGAATGACGAACTGGCGCATCCGAACCGGCCGCGGCCTGGCCATTCCCGAGCACAAGCCGGTCAGGCCGGCGCCGGACAGAGTCACTCGCGCACAGCCGCGCAGGCGGCTTGCCGCTGACGAGGCTCTGTCTGGCCAGTCAGCGGCAAGTCGCCGTCAGCGACGCCTTGAAGTCAGACGCCGGTGGCTGGCGGGAAGCCGGTGGCGCTGCCGTCGTCAGATGCCGCGCTCGGCTGCTGCTCGGAGGCCTGTTCCGGCGCGGCGTCGGCCGGCGCCGGCGTGCCCGGGAAGCCCGTCGGCACGGCTGCCGGGAAGGACGTGGCGGGCGACGCCTCGGGGAACCCGGTCGGGCCACCGGACTGCGGGAACGACGTCGGCGCCGGACTGACCGGAGCAGCCTCGGGGAACCCGGCCGGCCCGCCGGACTGCGGGAACGACGTCGGGGCGGCTCCGGGGAACCCGGCCGGCGCGCCAGAGCCGGGCGTGCCGACCGGGGGAGCGCCCGGCACGTTGGGGTCCGTGGCCGTCGGCGAGCTGGTCAGGAACTCACCCGGGCCCGTCTGCATCTGCTGAGCCTGGGCCTGGGCCTGGGCGGCTGCCTGCTGGACCAGGTTGACGTTGTTCTGCGCCTCGTGCTGGGCGATTTCGGCGAGCAACTGATTGATCTGAGCCTCCGTGTCACCGGTGGCCCGGCCAGTGCGCTCGGCCAGGACCGCGAGGCCGAGGCCGCGCAGCAGAGCATCTGCTCGCCGCTGAGCGGGCAGCGCATCGAGCTTGGCCATTCCCGCATTGGCCGACTGGGCGAGGCTATTCGCCTGCGCCTTGACCTTGTCCATCAGACCCATGGATCAGTCACCTCCGAGCGTCGGCCTGGGGAAAACTCCCGGACAGGAGACAACGAATAGCCCAGGCCCTACTTAGCTGCCTAGGGTAGCCCTGCTCAGGTCAACTCACCAACAGACGAGGACATATCGCGCTCAGCCGAAGTGGTGATTCCCGAATGGCGGACACGCCCAGGCGATCCTCCTGGTCGCACGCCGAGGCGCCGGTGCCTATGGTGCGGCCGGTGCCGGCGCAGGCTCCAGCAGTAGACGCCGGTGCCGTTGGCGGTGAACAGCCGGCCGCCGGCGAACACGCTCTGCGCGAAGTCGTCACTTCCCTTGATCAGGGTGCGCAAGATCCGCCCGGTCGCGGCATCTACCAGGTAGGTCGCGTTCGGCGTGGCGGTGAAGTCATACGTGCCCACGGCGATGACCCCGCCGCCGTCCATGCTGGGCGAGCCGATCACGCCATTTCGCAGGCCGGTGATCCACAGCACCTTCCCGGTGACCGGGTCGAGCCGCTGGATCGATCCCTGATAGGTCTTGCCGCCGATCGTCACCGCGTCACCGGCGAGGTAGAGAGACCTCCCGTCGTACACGGCGGCTGCCGAGCAGTTGCTGATGCCGTGCCGCGGCGCGGGAGCCCCGATCCGCTGGGACCACGCCAGCGTCATCGTCGACCGGAAAAGCGCGTAGAAGATCCCGTTCTTGTTGCAGGCGCCCACATAGCGGCCGAAAAGCGTCGGCGACGCGCCGAAGTCGCCGTCGGGCATGACCTGACCCGCGGGAACGGCGAACGACGCCAGCACCCGCAGCGTCCTGGAGGCAAGCTGGACGATCGAGTCCGAGAACGGGGGCTCGAACTGGCCCTTCGGCGGATTTCCCGTCGTCACGTACACCTCGCCGCCGCTGCCGACCGCCGCGCTGGACCAGACCGAGCCGCCGAGCATGCCTCGGGGCAGCGTACGGAAGGTGGCGATCCTCCGTCCCGTCGCCTGGTTGTAGCTAGCCAGTCCGCCGGGGACCAGCGGATGATCACAGTTCGAGGAGATGCCTACATAGATCGTGCCCTGCGCGACGGTCGGCGACGACCACTGGAAGAAGTCGCTGGTTCTCCTGGAGGGAAGGGCGATGACCGATCGCCATTTGACCGAGAGATTGGCCGCCCGCAGCGCGTACAGCACTCCGTTGGGCGCCGCGATATAGACCATCAGCCGGCCGCTCGACCGGTCGGTGGCCACGGTGGCCGTGGCGACGAAGCCGCGCGGCGCGCAGGTCTTGGCACGCTGGAAGCCGATGAACCGCTTCGCCAGGACCGTGCCGGTCCGCGCACGGAGTTTGTAGAACCAGCCGGAATCCGAGCCGATATAGACGGCATTGCCGGCCACGGTCGGACTGGCCAGGAATCCGGACGGTGGCTGGCCGCGCCTGGTCGCACGGTCACCGCGGAAGCGCCACTGCCGTACCAGCATCCGGGCGTTGCCCGGACGGATCGTCCGCTCCCGCGCGTTGTACGAGGAATGCAGCGTTCCGTGCAGGTAACCGGGCCAGTTGGCGGTCGGCCCGGCCGCTGCCTGACCGAGCCACAGCACCGGGCTGATGCCTGCCGCGATAACGGCTACCCTCCCGATCCTGGTGGCGGCAAGCCAATTCACGAACGTCGGGCTAGGTCTTTGAGCGCGCTTCACCAGGCTGCCCCCCGCGAGCAGAGTCCACCGCAGCGGACCCCATTCTGCGGTTCGCCTGCGCACGTGCGGTTACCGACGCGCAGTATCAACTCGCGATGTTTACCGAGTTCAGGCGCCTACTTGAGAAAGGATCGCGGGAGCGGCCGCCGGCTGAGAGATCCAGCCGGCGGCGGTTCTACTGGCGGGCTGTGGCCAGTTCCGCGGCCGTTGTCCTGGCGATGGCCAGTCCGTCCGCCGCCACGTTGACCAGCCGGCACCCGTTCTCCCGGTACAGCCGTGCGGTCGCGCCGTCGGTCGAGTGGACTCCGACAGGTTTTCCTGCCGCGGCACAGGCCGCCCAGATCTGCTCGAACGCCTGCCGGAGTACGGGATCGGCCGGGTCGAGCTGGCAGCCGAGTGCGTAGGACAGGTCCCTCGGCCCGACGTAGATGCCGTCCACGCCGGGCACGGCGAGCGTCGCCTCAAGGTCAGCTATCGCCGCCCGCGACTCCACCATGATGATGCAGAACGGCTCATGCGGCCTGGTCAGCACACCGCCCGCCGACCGGTACCCGGACGGCGGGTAGTGACAGGCCCCGACGACCGTGCTGGCCTGCGCGGCGGACTCCACGTTGGGCACGATGACCCCGGCGCAGCCAAGGTCGAGCGCACGGCCGATGTCGGCCGGGTGGGCGTGCCGCACCCGGCCGACCGGTACCGCGCCCGCGTGTGCGATCGCCGTGGTCAGGGCAGGCAAGTCATGCTCGGTCGCGCTGCCATGCTGCAAGTCGATCACGACGTAGTCCAGGCCGGCCGCCGCCATGGCACCCGCCGACAACATGTCCGCGATGGTCACCCAGCCGCCGTACAGCACCTGCGTGCCGTTCAGCCGGGCGGTGAAGGTCTCGCTCCGCATCGTGCAAGCCAATCACACCCCGCACGGCCAGTTGCGGGGTGGACCGGCTAGCACGGCCGGCAGGCACTACTCTCGTGGCGATGATGTATTCAATCCCGAATTGTGGCTACTTGCCGGTCATCGAATCGGCACCTTGTCGAGGCGGCATCTGATGAGTGTTGCGTTGTCTGTGCCGGGGCTGTGGCTGACCGGGGCTGAGCGCGGACTGCTGCTTGCCGGGCTGGCGGTCGCGCTCGGCGGCCTGGCCGGCCGCGGACTTGCCAGGCACTACAAAGGATCGGCGCCAGCCCCGCTGCCCGAGCCCTGGGCGCTTTACGGCAGCCTGCTCGGGCTGGCAGCTTCCGCCGCGCTGATCGTGACGGCGATTGCCGGGCCCGGCCTCGCGGCTGACCTGGCGCACCCGCGCGTGCTCGGCCTCGGCTCGCTCGCCACGGTGATCATCGCGGAGGTGCAGTTCGTCTGCTTCGCAGTCGCCACGTTGCTCATCCGCCGCTATCAGTCTCGGGGTCTTCTCCTGCCGCTGCTCGGGGTTGTCCTCGCCGAGGCGGTGCGCGCTCATCCGGACGGGATGATCCCGGCGGCTGGTGCGTTGCTCACCATCTGTCATCTGCTCCCCGCGGTGCTCTGGGCGGGCATGCTGGTCTACGTCCTGCAGGCGGCCAGGGCCTGGCGCGGTGACCCGGCCGCGGTGCGGGGACTCATCCGCCTGTACAGCAATGCCGTTGCGTGGCTGTTCGCCGTCGTGGTCGTCACCGGCCTGGTCTCCGCGGTGCTCCTCGTGCCGCTCGGCTCGCTGCTGACCACCCCCTACGGCCGGTTCCTGATCGTCAAGGCCGCGCTCGTCGCCGTGGCCGCGACGCTGGCGGTAGCCGGCCGGGTTTCGCTGGGCCGTGCGGCCGCCGGGCCGGCCCGGGCGACGACGTGGGAACGGGCCGTGCTCGCGGTGGTCCTGGTCGTCACCGGCGTGCTGACGGTCATCACGCCGCCGTCCAAGCCCATCTACAGCAACGGGACCGGACCGGTGGCCAGGGCCGGTCGGGTGACCAGGGCCGGTCAGGTGACCGGAGCGAGGCAGCCTGGCGCAGTGGCAGGAACAGCGCGGAGTGGCCCAGGGCTACGAACCCGCGGGTAGCCCGTCCTCGGTCGCTACCCACAGGCAGAACGGGTGCCCGGCCGGGTCCAGGTAGACCCGTACGTCTTCCTGCGGCTGGAAGTCAGCAAGGACGGCACCGGCAGTGACCGCGTGTGCGCCAGCCACGTCCAGGTCTTCCACCTCGATGTCCAGGTGCGCCATCATCTGCTGGCTGCCCGGGCTGGTCGGCCAGGTCGGCCGCACATAACCAGCTTCCTGCTGGAACGACAGACCAGGGCCGCCGCCGGGCGGCCTGACCGTCACCCAGCCAGGCTCGTCCCGGCCGATCGGCCAGCCGAGGAGCCGGGAGTAGAACTCCGCGAGCGACCGCGGGTCGGCGCAGTCAAGGACGATCGCGGTCAGGGTCATCCGCGGAACTCGGCGGCGCATCACGCTGGACGGCGCAGGAAGAAAGACGAGATCAAGGCGACCACGGCGGCCCCGATCGCGAGCCACGCCCCGGCTCGCAGGTCAGTGGCGGGCAGGTCGGTCGGGCTGTAGTGACTGGCGTTCAGGCCGATCCACAGCCCGGCGGCCGCCAGCGCGATCACCGCGAACAGGCCGGTCAGCACGCGCGAGGCGATCAGTCCGCCGACGATAATCAGCACGGAGCAGATGATGAGGACCAGTCCGAACGAGCGCACGGTCGAGTGCGTGTTCTGATAGGTCCAGTGCAGCAGGCCTACCACCGAGGTCTGCGTGATATTCGACGCCGGCCGTACGCCGCGGGCGCTGATCCAGCGCAGCGCGGTCGATAGGGCGATCGCGATACCGCAAAGCACGACAAGAACAGCGACCGATTGTCGGCGCCGGGTCCTCATGCCAACGGATACTAGCCCCCCGATGACGAAGATGCCCTCGCCCGGCCGGTGAACGGCGGGCGAGGGCATCCGTCTGGCTGCCTTAGCTGGACACCTACCTGGAGGTGAGGACTGACGCGGAAGCAGTCAGCCCCTCAGGCCTAGCCGCCGCCGGGCCGGCCGGGACCGGGCTGGCCGGGGCGCTGGCCCGGGCCGGCCCGGCCGGTACCCGCAGCATGCGGGCCAGCCGCCCGGGCAGCCACCAGTTGGCCTGGCCGAAGAGCGCCACCATCGCCGGGACCAGCAGGCAGCGGATGACGACGGCGTCGATCAGGATGCCCGCGCCAAGCCCGGTCGCCAGGATCTTCAGGTCGGTCTGCGGCCCAGTGGACATCGACAGGAAGCTCAGCATCAGGATCGCCGCCGCGCTGGTGACCAGCCGGCCGGTCCGGCCGAGTCCCTCGGTGACCGCTGCCCTGGCGTCGCCGCTCGCGTCGTAGCACTCCCTGATCCTGGTCAGGATGAACACTTCGTAGTCCATGGACAGGCCGAACAGGAAGGCGAAGACCATCAGCGGGACCCACATGGTGATGGCGCCGGTGGCAGGGATGCCCCACAGCGCGTTCGAGCCGTGCCCGTCCTGCCAGACCCAGGTCAGCACGCCGTAGGCGGCAGCCAGCGAAACCAGGTTGAAGACGACCGCTTTCGCCGCGAGTAGCACCGACCGGAACGCCCTGGTCAGCAGCAGGAAGGTCGCCAGCCCGATCAGCGCCAGCATCAGCGGGAAGTCGCCGTAGACAGCATGGTCGAAGTCGATCAGCGACGCCCCGGCCCCGCCGACTCCGATCACGTCCGACGTGCCGAGCAGGTGCTGTTCCAGCCGCGAGACGGTGGCCTGGCCAGCGGGAACCGTGCTTTCGGTCGCGGGCAGCACGGTGACGATGGCCGTGCCGGCCCGGCTGTAATCCGGCGTGCCCGGGGCGAAGGCCGCGTATACGCCGGGCAGTTGCCCGGCCCTGGCGGCGACGGACCCGGCCGGTGCAGTAGTCAGTACTTCTACCGGCGTGATGACTCCCGAAGGGACACCGCCGTTCGTCAGCGTGACCAGCGCGTCGTGGGCCGGGCCGGCCGACGCCTGGGATGTGCTGCCCGGCTCGCCGAGGTGCAGCGACAAGGCCGGCAGCATCAGCGCGGCGACGGCCACGAGGCCGGCGGCAGCGGCGGCCCAGCGGTGCCGGTACACGCCGCGCGCCCAGGCCGAGAAGACCCGGCTGGCCGAGCGCTCGGTGCGCAGCCGCGGCCAGTCCAGCCGTGGCCCGACGCTGGCCAGGATCACCGGCAGCAAGGTCACGGCGACCAGGACAGACACCAGCGGCACGAGCACGCCGCCGTATCCGACGCTGCGCAGCATCGGCACCGGAAGGACGATCATCGACAACAGTCCGATGGCGACGGTCAGGCCGGAGAACACGACGGCTCGCCCGGCATGGTGCATCGCCTGGACCACGGCGGTCGCGTTGTCACGCCCAGCCGCCCGTTCCTCGCGCCAGCGGCTGACGACGAGCAGCGAATAGTCGATGGCCACGCCGAGGCCGATCAGCGCGATCAGGAACTCGACGATCTGGCTCACGCTCGTGACCTCGGTCAGCCCGCCGACGAGCAGGAACGTGGCCAGTACCGACACGCCGCCGACGAGCAGCGGCAGGAACGCCAGGAAGCTGGCGTAGACGAACGCCAGGATCAGCAGGGCGCCGAACGAGCCGATCATCGCTTCCGCCATCAGCCCGGTGCCCTTCGATGCGGCGGCAGGCTTGCCGTAGGAGAGCAGCTGGGCACCGGTGACGCCGGTGTGCCAGCCAGCCGGGGCGGCAGTTGCCAGGACGCGCTGGATCTCCGGGCCGGGGTTAGCGACGTTGAACCCGCTGACCGGTGGCGTGTAGACGAGCGCGAAGGTGGACCGTCCGTCCCGGGTGATGAACGCCGGGTCGTGCGTCGTGGTGTAGTCGGCCAGCCGGGAGTGCGGCAGGCCGGCCGCTACGGCGGCGAAGACCCGCCCGGTGGCCGCTGCGACCGTGGGCTGCGATATCCGCTGGCCTGGTGGCACCGTGATGACCGGTACGTAGGGCGGCTGCGTGCCGCCGTTGCCGTACGTGCGGGCGATCTGATTGTCGATCTTGAATGCCTGGCCTGGCATCGCGAAGCTGTTGGTCATCCGGTGCGTGGTACCGCTGACGGTCATCGCGCCGGCGACAGCCACGACCAGCCAGAACAGCGCGACCAGCGCCTTGTGGCGAAGGACGAAGCGGGTGAGGGCGGCCATCGAATCTCCCGAGGTCGGTCGCCGGTGGGCGTTCCACCAGCCATTCCCGAGCCTGCCGAAATCGAGGTAGCTGGTCGTCGTGCCCGAGGCGACACTTGCGCCTACCGCGACCGGTGCAGCCGTGCGCCCGGCTACTCCGACGGGAGTACGGCACCGGCCAACCGTGGGAGGACGATGCGTGCTCCGCCCGCCCCTAGGCTGGTTTCCGTGAATAGCCTGACGAATTGGTGGCGGGATACTACGCGGCGTTCCGTGCTCACCGCGATGATCATGATGGTGGTCACGGTGGGCGGGGCTTACGGGGAGGCCCATCCGAACCAGCCGTCAGACCAGGTCGTGCACGGCCATCACGTCCCGCAGACGCCGACCGCGGCGATTCTGCTTGTGGCGCTGGCGGCGGCGATCCTGGCAGGTCGGCGGCGTTTCCCGCTGACCGTGCTGGCGATCTCGGCCAGCTCGGTGACCGTCTACAGCCTGCTGGGCTACGTGAACGGCGCGGCCCTGCTGGCACCGATGGTGGCCTTGTACGCGGTGGCGGTCACGGTCAGCGTCCGCCGCGCCATGATCGCGGCTAGCCTCACGCTCGCCGCGCTCATGGTGTCGACCGGAATCGCCAATCCGTTCGGGACAACGGGCGGCGGCTTTTTCCTCATTCCGGCAATGGTCGCAGCCGCGCTGTTCGGCGGAATCGCCGTCAGCAATCGCCGGGCTTTCAGGGCATCGATCCAGGCCAGGGCGGACGACGAAGCCAGGCGCCGGGTAGACGAGGAACGGCTGCGGATCGCCCGCGAGTTGCATGACGTCGTCGCGCACACGATGTCGACGATCAACGTGCAGGCGAGCGCCGCTCTCGTGGTTCCCGACCGCCCGGAGGCCGCGCAGCAGGCGCTCCGGGCGATCAAGGCCGCGAGCAAGAACGGGTTGCGCGAGCTTCGCTCCATCCTCAACGTGCTGCGCCAGGCCGACGACACCCAGCCGACGACCCCGGCACCCGGACTGGCGCAGGTCGACGCGCTGGTGTCCGGAGCGAGGCAGGCGGGCCTGCCTACCGTGCTCACGATTCGCGGCGATGCGGCGGCGCTGCCCGCCGGGATCGACCTTGCTGCTTACCGGATCGTCCAGGAGTCCCTGACCAACGCGATCCGGCATGCCGACCAGGCCACCGCGACCGTCACGCTGACTTACCTGGAGACCGAATTGCTGATCGAGGTGGCCGATACCGGCCACGGCGGCACGGGACACGGCGGCACCGGACACGGCGGCACCGGCCACGGCGGCACCGGCCACGGGATCATCGGGATGCGCGAACGGGCCGCCGCGGCGGGCGGGACCTTGCGGGCCGAACCGGTTCAGGCCGGAGGTTACCTGGTCACCGCGCGCCTCCCGGTCACCAGGATGGATGACGCCGGGACACGCGGCGAGCCCGCCGACCCGCCCGAGCCGCCTACGCTGTCCGGGCCAACCGCACCCCACGAGCCGACAACGCTGCCGGAGCCGAGCGAGTCCGCCGCGCCCCGGCTAGCGCCCGCCGAGGAAGGCGCCCGCCCGTGATCAAGGTCCTGCTCGCGGACGATCAGTCGCTCATCCGCGCTGGGTTCCGCATCCTGCTCGAAACAGCGGACGATATCGAGGTCGTCGGCGAGGCGACCGACGGCGCGCAGGCGGTTGACCTGGCTCGCAGCAGCTACGCCGACGTCGTGCTAATGGACATCAGGATGCCCAACGTCGACGGGCTGGAAGCGACCCGCAGGATCGCGGCTGACGAGAATCTCGCCGGCGTCAAAGTGATCATCTTGACGACATTCGAGTCCGACGAGTACGTCTATCAGGCCATCCGGGCCGGAGCCAGCGGCTTCCTGGTCAAAGACTCCGAGCCGGCCGAGCTTATCCAGGCTGTCCGGGTGGTGGCCCACGGCGAGGCCCTGCTCTCGCCCAGCGTGACCCGGCGGCTGATCACCGACCTGGCCAGCCGGCCGCAGCGCCCGGCAGTGACCGGACGCGAATTGCGCGGCCTGACCGAGCGCGAACGCGAGGTGATGACGCTGGTCGCGGCGGGCCTGTCCAACGACGAGATCGCGGGCCGCCTGTTCGTCAGCCCGCTCACCGCCAAGACCCGCGTCAGCCGGATCATGACCAAGCTCGACGCCCGTGACCGGGCTCAGCTCGTCGTGATGGCATACGAGTACGGCCTGGTGGTCCCCGGCCAGCGAGCCGCCGGCTGACCGAAGTGAGCCGCAGCCCTCGGCCGGCCCATCGGGCGGCAACGTCTGACAATAGTTGGCTCGTGACTACTCCGGCTGAGCCGATCCGGGGCTCGTCTGCCGCCGTGCCAGTTCCGCCTGCCGTGCCAGTTCCGCCTGCCGTGCGGGCGATCGCCGACGGACGCCCCGTTCGCCTTGCCTGGCAGAACGCGATCGGCGGCCGCACCTTCGAAGTCGGTGACGGAGCCAGCCGGTGCTTCGTCAAATGGTCACCAGCTACGAGCCCGATCGACCTGACGGACGAGGCGGTGCGGCTGAGCTGGGCACGAGCCTTCACCCCGGTGCCGAAGCTGCTGGCCCAGGGCGCTGACGACGCCGGGTCCTGGCTGGTGACCGCGCCTGTTCCCGGTCGCAGCGCCGTCGATGCCAGGTGGATGGCCGAGCCGGCGACTTCCGTCCGGACGATCGGCGCGGGCTTGCGCGCCATTCCTGGCGATTCCGTCTGGCATGGTCTGCTGAGGTCGCGTCTACCCAGGTCGAAGCCGGTTCGGTGTCTAGCACCGACCGGGCACGACCGGCGCAGGCTGGTGTCATAGTCACTTGGTTCGTCACTGGTTTTCCGGGCCTCACCACAGGAGGTGAGGCACCATGTCCATCAAGATCAACGACGACTCCATGCTCTTGGATGTCGGCGGAACGGTCATCGCCACTGCGACGAAGCGGGCACACGGCTGGTGGGAAGTCAGCTACTGGCCGCGCTTCTTCAAGCGCGACCAGGCGATCACAGCCCTGACGATCACCGAACTCCTGGAGAGCGGACGCGACAGCGCCGACCCGCTCGTGCTCGCACTCCGCGAGGAGTTGCGATGACCGACCGGCTCATCAGGATCACCACCGCCCTCGCCGTGGCCACCGTCGCCGCCGTGGCAGCGGTCATTAGCTACCGGCATGCCTACGAGTTGGTCAGCACTCACGGCGAGACAGGTATCACAGCCCGGCTCGTCCCGTTCACCGTGGACGGCCTGATCCTGGCCGCCAGCATGCTCTTCCTCGACGCCAACCGCCGTAACCAGTCGGTACCGCTACTGGCACACTGGTGCTTGGCCGCTGGCATCCTGGCCACCATCGGCGCCAACCTGGCACACGGCCTCGGCCACGGCCCCATCGGCGCACTGGTAAGCGCCTGGCCCGCCCTGGCACTAGCCGGCTCATTCGAGCTGCTGATGACCCTGATCAGAACCCAACCCCAGACCAGCCTCGCGCCGGCCAGCACCGACGCCATGCACCAGGACGAACCCCTCCTGCACCGCGCCGTGCCACCAGCACTAGCCCAAGCGCCGAGCCTGGAGCAGAGCGTACGGGCCTGGCACAACGCCGGCCACAGCCAGCGAGCCATCGCCCGCGAACTCAACATCGACCGCCGCAAGGTCAAGCGCATCATCGATCAAGCCGCCTAGCGTCCACGTCGAGTGGCGGCACGCCTCGCCCATCGCCCGGCGTGCCGCTACTCCGCCCGACGCCATCCCCGTCACTAGCTGGCTCCCAGCTTGGAAGGCTGCGGCGCGCCACGGCCCGGAGCTGCTACGACCCAGGTCAGGCGGCATACTCGTGCGCCCGTGAGTGACCGCTATTCACCGCTGACCACCTGACGACGGTTAGATGGGCCATTCGGCTGGTGTGCGCGGCCTCGGCTTGTGCTCTTCGCACCGCCAGCCAGCCGGGTACAGGCGCGCACCCTGCCCGCACCCAGGAGTGCCGCACTGGTGTTGTACGACAACACTGCCGCTGCTCCCTAGATCAGCATAGGTGAGGCGGCCTGTCACGGCGGTCTGGTTGTGAACAGGATTGACGCAGCGCCCGGCCTGGGGCGGGCCGTATCGCTTGCTATGGTTTGCCGCCCTCCGTTCGAGAGTCCACGTGCCGAGGCCGCCGGTCATCTCCTGCCACTGTCGGAAATCGGCTGCCCTGACCAGGAAGACATTGCCATACCAGTCGCGCAACGGCACCAGCTCGGCGCCAGCGATCATCGCAGCGGCGTCCTCAACGGCCGCATTGCGGCCCCCGGTGATTGCCGGATGCACATTCCCACAATGGAAGCGGCGCCGGTTTTGCGGACAGCTACCGCCGAACGTTCCTACCTGGCAGCGCAGCTCGCGAAGGTAGCCAAGGCCGGTTGCATTGACGGTCCCTGGCTTCGGCATCGCGGAGGTCCAGTCAGTTACCGAAGATCCCATGAACGGAACTGTCCGCAGCCACTTCGGCCGCGCTTCTGTGGCATCGTTGAACCACACGGGCAGGAATCCCGCCGAATAGTAAGTCTTGGTGCGCCTAGTGACCGTCGCCTGCGCGATTGCGGTGTGCTGCACTTCAATGTCGGTGGCAACCTGGCCACCGGTGATTGCGACGTCGAGCCTCCCACCCGCCACCGGGAACTCCGTGGCGGCAGTCAAGCCGTAACCAGTCA
>DATLSX010000122.1:0-15987 GCA_035533915.1 Streptosporangiaceae bacterium | reverse complement strand
GGTGCCGTGGCAGCCGCCGGAAAGCGCCCTCGACCGCCGCGCTGGCGAAAGTGCCCCGGCTGCGTATGTAGTCCGCCAGCCCGGTTCGCAGCCGGCCGTGATCGCCGGGCCGGGTCTCCGGCGAAGCTGAGGTGGTCACTTAGCTCAGGCTAGCCTCGCCGCACGGTCGAGCCGAGTCAGCGCGGCGGTCGCTGCGCAGCCGCCGGTCAACCCGACCGATGTCGCTGAAGCGGGATGACCGGCTGCCGCCCGGGTCGGCCGTGAAGGTCCGGGGCCAGAGGCAATGCTCTGAACAGAACGGCCTTGGTCTTGCCCGCTGCGCTAAGTAGTCGCTGGGTGTCGCGTGCTGGGACACTCGGAGCAGTCAGCAGCTAGTCAAGTGACGTCTTGTCAGTTTCGCAGCTGTCTGGAGCATCTTGACGCGGTCGAGTTGAGCGGAGAATTCGTCCATGCGGGTGTGCCGCTGTTTCCATAGGACGGCTAGCCAGCGCAGCGCGCATGTGCGCTGCCCGGCGTGGAATCTCCGTGCGAACGCTGCGTCGGCCTTGCCGAGCGCGGCGACGACCGCTGCCCAGGTCTGGTCGCTGAAGATCCTGGCGCTGATGTGTTCCACCAGGTCGGCAATGTCGAAGGCCGGGTCGCTGGTTCCGGAGAACTCGAAGTCCACGCATGAGGTGGCGTGGCTGTAGGGGTCATGAAGCCAGTTGAGCAGGTTCGCATCTCCGCGGGAGAGTGCTGGCGGCTGGGACTCGGCGAGGACTTCTTGGTCGCCGGATTGCCGCCAGTTGTCCAGGAGCGGCTGAAGTTCGCCGGTGAGCGGGTCGTGTGGGTTGTCTGTGAGTTGCCTGGCCCAGATGCCGGTGATGCGGTCGCAGTAGTGGGCTGCGGAGTCGATGCGCGCCAGCCCGGCCAACGGGCCTTGGACCGGGGTGGCGTGGATCTGCTGCCAGGTCTCGATCAGCCCGGAGAGAGCAGCTTGCTTGTGTGCGGTGCTGGGGATCGGGGTCCCGGCAACGAAGGTCATGGCTATGGCCGGATTGCCGGTGCTGTCGTCGCGCCATAGTGGCCGCGGGACGTGCCGGACGTGGTGTGAGGCCAGCAGCGACAAGGCGTGCCATTCGCGTTCTGGCCTGCGTCTATCGTCGAGCCTGTACAGCTTGATGCAGGCTGGCCCGTCAGGGCTGTTCCAGGCGTAGACGTGGTTGTTCCGGCCGCCGGTCAGTGGCCGCAGGCTCAGCGCGTGCAGTGCCTGGTCTTGGGCGTCGGGTTCGAGTCGCCGGGCTGCGTGCAGCCCGGCGAGGATATCGGCCGGGGCTTCCTGGCGGCCTGTCGGCTGCACGAGGTCTCCAAGGCGTCGGTGACTATCATTCGCCTGCGCGTAGCGGCTCAGCGTAGCGAAGGCAGGACCAGGGCTCACGGCGACTCGCGTTGCTGACCCGCG
This sequence comes from Streptosporangiaceae bacterium, assembly GCA_035533915.1. Classification (GTDB taxonomy): domain Bacteria; phylum Actinomycetota; class Actinomycetes; order Streptosporangiales; family Streptosporangiaceae; genus Chersky-822. Next base: position 14,546 of record DATLSX010000122.1, on the reverse strand, counting down.
CAATGAGGATGGGAAGTGATGAGCTGGTAGACGGCCGCGTGGACCTCGGCGGGCGTGAGGTCTTCGACGTTGATCGCGATCAGGCAGGTGTCTGCGTGTTCGAGATGTTCGTATGCCTTGCTGACGTAGCCAAGGAACGCACGTTGTTCGTCGTTCCATGCCTGCCCGGATCCGGGTCTGCGCGCGACGCGTGCGGCAGCTCGGTCGGGGGAAAGACGGAGCAGGACGGAGATATCGGCCTCGGGGCCTGCGAGGGCGCCGCATGCTTTCAGCCACGCGATGGCAGCTAGGGGGTCGGTACGGTGGTGGCGCAGGATTCCGGCGAGGCTGTAGGAGTACATCGTGTGGGCGCCGCGGTCCTCGATGACGGTGTAGCCGGCGTTGAGCGCTGGCTGGATGCTGGTGGCGTGGATGTTGGCGCGAATGGCGGCGGCGAGGAATGTGTCGGTGGTGACGTCGCCGGTTCGCTTGAACGGGTCCCCGGAGATGGCGAACAGCTCGGACAGCCGCTGGCCGGTGTCGTCGGTGGTGAGCCCGGCGAGATCAGGGAGTGCGTAAGCGCGGGTTCCGTCTGAGCGGAGGTGTTCGGCGAGCAACTGGACCTGGGTGGTCTTGCCGGTGCCGGGCAGTCCTTCGAAGCTGATCAGCATGTCGCCTTCCTTGGTGCGCGGCCAGCCGGGCTGGACTGGGGTAGGGCGCGCTGGATCGTCTCCAGCAACTCAGCGCGGATGCCGGGAGTGACGGCGATTGTCGCGGCGGAATACAGGTGGTGTGCCGTCCCGTCGATGTCCAGGACCTCGGCGCCGGCTTGGCGGGCGATGACGGCACCGGCTGCGACGTCCCAGGGGTTGTTCCCGATCGTGATGCTGGCATCCAGCGTGCCGTCGGCTGCCCAGGCGAGGTCGGCAGCGGCAGAGCCGAGCATCCGAACGCGCTGCACTTTGGCAGCGAGCGCGTGATGCAGGGAATGCATGGGTGGATTGCGTGCCGCGGCATCTGAGCCGAAGGCGTAATCGCCGATCGCGACGATCGCCTGGTTTAGTGTCGCGGTGGCCGCAGAAGTGATGCGGACCTGGTTGCGCCAGGCACCCAGCCCGTCAGCGGCCCAGTACGTGCTGTTCAGGAACGGCAGGGCGATGATGCCGAGGACCGGCCGGTTATCGCGGACCAGCGCCAAGCTGACGCCGCATAGCGGCAGGTTGCGCAGGAAGTTGGCGGTCCCGTCGATGGGATCCAGGACCCAGCTATTGTCAGTGGGGCCGTGCTGTCCTTCTTCTTCGCCGAGGAAGCCGATGCCAGGCGTGAGCTGCTGGAGGTGTTGGCGTACCTGACGCTCGATCGAGAGGTCGAGTTCGCTGACCATGTCACGGTCGGCCTTGGCGAAGACCTGACCGGGTCCGGATGCGTGCAGCAGCCTGACGGCCGCCTCGACTGTCTCCCAGGCGGCTGCCAGCAGGGTATCCAGGTCTGTCATGCGGGTGTTCCTGCCGGGTAGGCGATCGTATGCCGGTCGTGCAGCAGGCTGAGGCACCGCGCGAGCACGTCAGCGGGCTCGTTGTCGGTATCGATGGCCAGCTTGGGCGGCGGGATGAGTTCGGCGCTGTCGCGCAGCCGACGGTAGAGCGCGAAGTCGCGGTTCGCGGCGGGGTGACTGGTGTCAGCGGCAAGCCTCTGGCGAGCAGTGGACTCACGGCAGACGCATTCGATCAGGGCCAGATGCTGCCCATGACTGCGGGCGAAGGCACGGACTTGGTCGACCTGGTAGCTGCGCGAACAGGTGCGCCCGTCCAGGATCACGGTATGGTGGCCGTGTCCGAGCAGCCATGCGGCGGTGGTGAACATCACGGCCACGCAGAAGTCGTCTTGCTCGCGTGTGTAGGTGACGGCATCGGTGAACAGCGCCTGGCGGATGAAATCCTTGTCGAGCACGACCCCGGCCAGTTCCGCGCTCAGGGCGCGGGCGAGGGTGCTCTTGCCGGTGCCGGGCAGCCCGGCCATCTGGATGATCATGCCGTGACGCCCGTAAGGGGTATGCAGCCCCCGGCGATCTGCATGCGGCGGATGTCGGCGAGGAGCCTGATGTTGGCGATGCCCTCAGCACGCTTCTGCTCAGCTGCGGCCCGCGCGTGGCGTAACTGATCGCCGGGCGCCAGCACGGGAAGCCGCGCTTCGGGGTGTCCCGGTATGGGCTGCCGCACGCGTCTGGACAGCGCTTCTTCGAGATCTGCCGTTGGCTCTCCGGCTACGTGCGGGAGGCCGGTATGCAGGTCAATGACGACCAATGGGACGATGATGTCGCCGGTCGCCCGGTGCCAGATGCCTGGCGTGGCCAGGCCACTGCCGGGGCGGCCGCGGCGGTAGCCCTGGGCGGCCAGGGTCTCTGCGAGGCGGTCGGCCTGGCTGGCGACTGTGATGAGGTCGAGGTCGCTGAACTGGCGGGCACCTCGTCCGCCGTAGAGGACGGACTCGACCGCGATCCCGCCGGTCGCCGCGGCTGTGATGGCGGCGGCGTCGAGCGCCTTGCTGATCCGCGCGGCCTCGCTGCGGTAGATGGCAGCCGCATGCTGGCTCCCGCGCAGGCTTCGGTGGAAGAAGTGCCGGAGCCGGGACGGGAGCAGTTCGGCGAGGCCCGGCTGGGTGAGGGCGTCGGCGAGCAGGCATTCCGCTTTGTGCTGGATCGCGAGCCAGAGCAACTCACCCCAGCGGGGTTCGGCGCAGCAGATGAGGGTCTTGATAGCTGCGGTGGTGCGCGTGCCGGGCGGATCGAGGCAGGCAGTCAGCAACGTTTCGGCGGACGTGCCGGGGCCGGTGATCGTCACAGCAGTTCAGCGGCAGCTCGGGCGAGCGCTGCCGGGTCAGCTCCGGCGTGGAGCCGGAAGCAGGGAACATTACGAGCCAGCGCGCCGGACAGCGCCGCGAGGCGTGCGGCTTCTATTTCTGGGGCCGGGGGCGGGATGAGCCAGTGGTTGACGTGGGAGCTGATGCCGTTGCGAGGGTCGTGCATGAACAAGCGGGTGGTGGTCAAGGTGTCGCGGACCTCTTCGGGATCGACAGGCTCGGCGCGAACGGCCTGGTTCCGCGGATGAATAGCGGGCCAGAGCATCAGCTCAGGCACGCACCGGCCGGTGACGGTGCCGTTGGCGATGAGCCGGGGGAAGTCAGGCGGGTCGATGCTGACTTTGTCCCTCAGCTGCCACAGCGCCCCGCACGGAGTGGCGCGCAGGCACGAGGGAATCAAGTCGGCCAGGTCGGGGTAGGCCAGCAAGGTTCCGACTCCCGCGCGCATGCGGGCGGGCCACGGCACGCCAGTGATCCGGCCATCGGGTTCCTGGGTGATGAGGAGCCGGTCGTTGGTCACGTAGTCGCAGTGAAGGTGCCGCAGGAGCGCCAGGAGCGTGGTGGTCTTGCCGCGGTGCCGGTTCCCGGCGATGATAACCCCGCGCCTGCGGATGGTAGCCGCTGCGGCATGTGCATACAGCGCTCCGGCTTCCAGGAGCTGGGCCGTGATGACCTGGCGGATCAGCCTGGTGGTGAAGTACATGGCGGCGGAGCTGGTGGCGAAGCGTGCGTCGATCCTCCGGCTGGTGAGGTCGGCCGTGATGCAGGCGGTCGGTTCGCCGACCAGGAAGGCCGCATGCCCGGGGCGTATCGCTGCGCGGGCGGTGATGCCAGGGCCGATCTCCACCTTCATGGTTCCTGACTCAGGCAGGGCCGGCATCTCCGTGGTGAGCTGCACGGTCAGGTGCCAGGCCCCTTTGCCGCCGGCCTGCTGATGGTAGGAGTACAGCGTGGCCGTCGCGTGTGCCAGGGCCTCCGGGACCCCGCACGCCACGGTGACGCTGGCCGGTCCCTGACGGAAGATCCGGTGTTCGAGGATCTCGGTGCTCGGCGCTGTCGTCATGGCGACGGTGTCCTCGTGATGGCTGGCGGGCCCGCGATGACGTTTCCCCGTGTGGTGCCGGACGTCTTCAGATCCGGCGTTCCGTAGCAGCGGCGGGCATGCCCGAGCACGGCGGATAGCTCGGTGCCGGAGGCATCCCGGTAGAGCCGGGCGAGATCGGTGCCTGCGGGCAAGAGCTGCGCCGCCGATGGCGGGGGTCCGGACACGGGCTGCGCCGAGGTGGTGGAGATGACCTGCCATCCGGTGGACGTGGTGACGGCGGTGATGCCTGGTCCTGGATCGCGATGGTACTTGCCGGCGCGACCGGAGCTGGTTGCGGCGGGTGCCTGGTGCTCATTGCCGGTGTAGATGTTGAAGACGGCTGCCGGGCCATCCAGGCACCAGGTGACGTGCCATGCGCCGAACGGGATGACGGCGATGTCGCCGGGATGGCAGAGCTGGTAGCCCGCGGCCGTGTATCCGCCCGGGGCGGGGAGCGCGATCAGGATCAGGGTCGTCCCGGTCAGCGTCTGGAAGATCTCTAGCTGGTCCGGTGAGTTCCAGTGGCCTGTCGACCGGGTTGGCTGCCTGTCGGCCAGCACGCCCGGCTGGTAGACGACGAGATCAGCATGCCAGTACTCCGGATCCTCACCGTCTGGGAGGGTACGGTTCTCGCATCGGGGTGGCAGGATGTCCCGCCAGGCTTGGTACAGCAGCGGGTCCATCCCGGCGGCGACACTGTCGCGGAGCGCGGTGAGGTCGGTGAAGCCGCACGCGGGTTTGCCGACAGGCGGGAGGATGTCGGACAGGTAGCGTTCGGATGGGTCCTGCGGCCGGGCGGATCGCACAAGGCCAATACCGACCGGGCAGTTCTCAGCGGCAAGCGGAGCCTGAGCAGTCTTCATACCAGGCTTCGTTCCGTGCCGAGCACTGCGATGGCCAGTTCGGCTTCGGCCAGGCTGGCGATCGAGATCGCACCTTGACCTGCCCTTTTCCTGGCCGGGTTGAACCAGATGGCCTGGCATCCCGCACCCAGTGCTCCCTGGATGTCGCTGCGCCACTCGTTGCCGATGTGAACGATGCGACCGGGCGGGATGGCGGTGGCTTCGGTAATGGCGGCGAACACTTCCTGGCGTGGCTTGGCTGCCCCCAGGTCGCCGGAAAAGAAGAAATGGTCAAACAGGTGCTCTATACCCAGGTAGTCCAGGAGCTGCCGGGTCACCGCTGCCGGGGTGGCCAGCGTATTGGAGGTGAGCACCAGGACACGCCCGGCGTGTTTCACGGCAGTCAGGGCTTCCCGGGCGTGCGGCAACAGGGCAGGGCAAGCGCGCAGTACGGCGTGCGCGTGCGGGACGAGCAGCACGTCGATGACGTCCTGACCGGTGACGCCGAGACGGGCGGCTATCGTGGCGGCCTGGTCCCTGGGGCTGACCTGGGTACCGTCGTGCTGCTGGATTTTGAGGGTCTGCTGGCGTACCTCCGTGATGGCGTGCCCCACCTCGTCGGGATGACGTTGCTGCCCGAACGCGGATAGTACCCGGGCGAATTCGGCGGTTCTCCAGGCAGCTTCGGCGGCGCGGTCCCCGTAGCTGATCAGCGTTCCCCACAGGTCGAAGCTGACGGCATCGATGCTCATCATGATCCTGCCTCGCGCCCGAGGCCGTGCACCCAGGCCGCTGTCGCCGCGGGGTCGCGGCTGGCGAACAGCAGTGACCCGGCGACCACCCCATCCGCGCCCGCGGCCAGCAGCGGGGAGATTGTGTCCTGACGGATTCCGCCGTCAGCCAGGATCGTCACGTTTGCTGTCCCAGCGGCCGTATCCAGCAGCCGGCGCAGGGTGCGGAGCCGCGTCACCGCCCCGGGTACCAGCTCGCTGCCCTTGGTGCCCAGCGGCGTGCCGACCATGACGATGCGATCGGCGTCGCCGAGGAATGCCATGGCAGCGCGCGGGTCGGTGTCGACGCGCAGCGCGACTCCGGCGCTCTTGCCGCAGCTCCGGATCGCCTGGATGGCCTCCGCTGCTTCGTGATTGCCGGTCTCGGCGTGAACGGTGATCGCATCGGCTCCAGCTTGGGCGAATGGTTCTACCAGCGCCGCCGGGTCGGCGGTCATGAGGTGGATGTGGAAGGGCAGCGTGCTGTAGGGCCGCACGGCAGCCACCAGGTCCGGGCCGAACACCAGGCCGGGCGTGAAGCGGGTGTCGCTCACGTCAATGTGGAAGGAATCGACGAGCGGGCTCATCCGCCGCACCTCGTGGCCCAGGGCAGCCAGGTCGGCGGACCACAAGGACAGGTCGATGACCGGGCGGGAACACGCCGCAATGCCGGGCCGGGTCATGACAATGCTGCCTTGCAGTGCGCGACCGAACTGGCGATCACCGACCGGGCTTGCTGGTCGTCGTCCTCGAACCGCGGGTACACCTCCAAGACAACCGGTACCTGGCCCAAGCCCGCATGACGCAGGTCGGCTGCCAGGCCGGCGACATCGATGGTGCCGCGCTCATCGGGCCACCCCCAGTGCGGGTCGCCGCGGCGGTCGGTGTTGTCCAGGTGAATCATGCCGATCATGCCGGCCAAGGCGCTGATCCAGTCGCGGGTGGCGGCGTCGGGGCCATAGAGCGGTTCATAAACGGTGTGTCCGACGTCCAGGGTGAGCGCTACCTGGACGGCAGCTCGCGCGGTCAGGTCGGTGATGAGCTGCCGGGACTGGCTGGGTGTGGAGGGGATCTCACGGGCTATGGGGGTGGGCTCGATGAGGAACTGCCGCAGCCCGGCAGCGTGCGCGTACGCGGTGATCTCCGTGACTGAGTCAAGCAGTTCCCGGTAGCGGCGGGTACGCGCCTCGGGGCTGGCGGCGTCGGTAATGCTCATCGTGCCGAGTGGCCCGCCGATTGCATGCGCGCCGAGGGTTGCGGCGACGTCGCACGCCCGGAGCCACCACTTCACGGCGATCCGCCGGGCATCCGGGCTGGGGTCCAGAAGCCCGCCCGGAACGTAGTGCGCGAGCCCGACATAGGCGCTGGGGATGTCGAGGCCGTAGCTGGCTGCTGCGTTGACGACCTGCTGGATCAGCGTGTTCCGCTCGGTGTCGGGCCACCAGGGATCCAGCAGGTCGAAGGTGAACTGCACGGAGGAAAGCCCGAGGTCTTCGGCGACGAACCGCGCCCATGCCGCGGGTTCCAGGTACCGCTTGACTGCGAAGCACAGGTTGATGCCCAGGTTCATGCCGTCTCGTTCCCCCCGGCCGCCGTCTTCTCCGTGCGTGCCGGGCATGCCGCCAGCATCTCGCCGAGTTCGCCGAGCGAGTGCGCGATCTGACCGGCGAGCGCGTAGTCGATCATCAGGTTGTTGGAGTCGGTGCCGCCGAAGCGGCGGCAGTCGGTCTGCACGCCGACACAGGTCTTGCCCCAGGCGTAGGCGATTCCCAACTCGACGCAGCCGCCTTCGTCCGGGACCCGGCCGTCGAGCACGAAGACGAAGATCTCGCACTCGCGGATGCCGGTCACGTCACCGTCGAACAAGCGGCGGCGCACGGTGTCCTCTTCCAGCCCGGCGCGGATCATAGGCGCGGCCTCGCCGCCGTCGCGCTGCGGCAGATAGGTATCGATGCCGAGGGCTGCCAGACGGCTAGCGACTGTGAGGTTGAACGCCTTCTCGGCGTCGCTGAACATCGGCGCGGCGATGTACGCCTTCACGAATGGGTCTCCTTCACAGATCAGGGACGGGTGCTGGCGGGGTGATGCCGACGCTAGCCATGGCGCGCCAGAACTCCACGGCGCGGGATTCGGGGTAGCTGCCGTCGGTCATCGCCGTCATGTAAAAGCCGGCTACCTTCTGCCATGTCCAGGGCTCGACCTCGAACGGTGCGTCGATGCCGTTGTTGACCAGGGAGATCCACCGACGCAGGCAACTGGAGCAGCGTCCGCAGTGGTCGCCGTGGCCGTCGGCCCGCGAGCAGGAGAAGGTGAGCAGTAGATCCTGCGGGGATAGCCCCGCTTCCAGGTACCAGGCGACGATCTCGGTCTTGGTCATCTGCCAGAACGGGCTGTCCACGCGGATGGTAGTTCCGATGTACCGGGAGATGAAGCCAGAGATGTCCGCGAACGCGGCCGGACTCTTGTCCGCGGTGGCGTCGCCTTTCACTCCGGTGCACCAGATGGTGGTGGCTCGGTTGGCCGCGAGCATGGCGAAGTACACGTTCCGCATGGGGATGATCGCGTCACTGGCCTCCCACGCGGACAGGTCCAGTTCGGTGCTGATCTCAATCTCGATGCCGCACCTTCGCGACAGCGCGGTGATGGCGGCGAGTTCCTGCTCGCGGTACCTGTGCCGGATGTCGAAGTACAGGCACCTGGGATGGCCCAGGTAATGCCAGGCCGGGAAGGAATCCAGGCCGGCGGAAAACAGCAGGATCTCGCTCACGCCTCAGCTCCCGTCAATCCGTTCCCGCAAAGGAATCTCAGGCAGCGTGTTTCGAGTTCGCTGGTGACGTCCTCGATGCTGCGGGTGCCGACGATCACCCGCTCGATCCGGGTTGCTTCGGCGCGGATGATGCAGCGGAAGGCGGCCACATAGCGCGGAAGGAACAGCAATCGTTCAATGGAGTCTGGGTCGCTGGTGCCGCGGGCGATGGCCCGCTCGCGTGCCAGCGGCCACGGGACGTCCAGGTACAGAGCGGTGTCAGGGAACAGGAACCACGGTCCGATGACAGCGTGGATCGCCGCGAAGAGGTCCGCGGCGCCGCGCAGCGGGTGGTGCTGCTCACCGAGGACCGCCAGGTAATAAGCGAGCTTTGAGTAGACGCCGTGATCCAGGATGACCACGTCGGACTCTTCCAGGGCTGGGCGGTAGCTGTGGATGTGGTGGTGGGCTTCGCGGCACAGCCGCAGGAAGACGTCAACGGTGGCGTGATGCTGCGCGTCGAACCCTCCGGTGCCGGTGCGGCGCCGCAGGGGTTCCTCGGTGACGAACTTATAGATCTGCTCGATCGTCCTGGTCTCCGGTCCGTAGTGCAGCACCCGCGTACTGAATCCGCGAGTGCGGAGACGGTCACCGAGCAGCCGCGCGGTCGTGGTCTTACCTGCTCCCCAGACGCCCTCAACGCTGATGAGGGTTCCCCGCCTGCGGTCAAGGATCTGGCCGACCTGGTCAGCGTCCACGCTGGTCACCCCACACGAGGATGTGCAGGCGGCTGCTCAAGTTCCAGCCGTGGGCGAGCGCGTCCTCAGCCAGCGCCTGCATCCCAGTCTGCACCGACTCCGCCGTGGCGCCTTCGGGCATCACCCAGACCGGACTCAGGCCGAAGTCCTGCTCAAGCGCGGCGACCTCCTGCACGTCATCCGGGCCAGACAAGACGAATTTGAATACTGCCTTGCCACAGGCGGCCAGCGAGGACAACGCCGCGCGATCGGTGCGCCTTGAAGGCAGCACACCGGAGTTTGCCAGCTTTGGCGACACGTTGAAGGTGTCGACCAGGGCTGTCAGCTCCCGGAGCGGCGGGATCGTCCCGTTCGTCTCTATCTCGATGCGCCGCCCTGATCCGGAGATCAGCCGCAGCAGCCTGATCAGGGCATGCTGCTGGAGGAGAGGCTCGCCCCCGGTGATGACGACCATGCCGGCCGGGCAGGCAAGGACCGAGCCGGCGATCTCCTCGACGTAAGCGCGATGGGATTCCTGGGCGACGTCGAAACGTTTCCAGTCCCAGGTGTACGCCGTATCGCACCAGGTACAGGCCAGGTTGCACCGGGACAGGCGCACGAATACCGCCTGCCGTCCGGCCGATGGCCCCTCCCCCTGGAAGGTCGGCCCGAAGATCTCGCTGACCAGGAGGTCCCCCGCTCGCTGAAGTCCTGCCAGCGCACCCATCAGGACACCGCCTCGTGGCCCGGCGAGTAGGAGGCCCAGCTAGCCCGCCCCTCCGACACCTTCACCGACACCAGCCGGCCCCCGATGACGGGCTCCACGTTGGCGATGAACCACTCGGCCAGATGACGGGCGATCCGTTCCGAGGTAGGCGGGAACTCCAGCACCTCGTTGAGGTCCCTGTGGTCCAGTCGGGCCGCGATATACTCTCCCAGCGGCCTCAGGTCACCGAAGTCGGTGACAAACCCTGGGCCGCGCAGCCCCGCATCCTGGACGACGACTTCTACCCCCCAGGTATGGCCATGCGGCCGTGCGCATTTGTGCCCCTCAGGTAACCCGGGCAGGTGGTGCGCCGCGGCGAAAGCGAAGGTCTTGCCTATCCGGAACATGCCATGCCTCCGACTACGGGCGAGGCCGCAAGGGCTGCCCAGCCTGCCCATCAGGTCCCGCGGCGAGTTCTGCCCAGGAGCCGTTATTACGCGTCAGGCCCCGAAGCTGTCCCCCGCCGTTGACTGCGGCTTTGGACGTGTACGACGCTAGAGGACGAGGCAGTATTCAGGCAGTGACCGGGAGTACCGGTTCGTTGCGTCGGAGAGCACCCTTGGGCGGGAAGCGAAATGAAACCCTGATCACCCGTCAGGGTTCTGAGCGGCCTCTCCGCGGAGCATTAATCACCGGTTACCTCCTGCGGCTTTGTCGCGAGTCGGTTCCCCGGCGATGCGCCCAGGAACGCCTCGCCGAAGTCATGAACGTCTCGCCGGACACCGTGGCCGGCTGGGAGACCGGGCGCCGCCCGCTGACCGCGGTACGGGCAGGCCAGTTCGTTACGCTGCGATCGGCACTCATCCGCCTGGGCGCCGCACCGGATCTCGTCCGGCTCCTCGGCGTCGCCATGGAAGCCGATCAGATCCTCGATCACGCCATGAACGTCGCAGACCGGCATGAGCGAGGGGATTCCCATCCCCTGGGTGCATACGTTCAGCGCCGCGAGGTGATCGAACTCGCAGCGTGGCCGCTGAGCGGCAGAGCGCCCGCCGCGCTTCCCGCGCCCGCAGTACGGCGCGGCCCGGTAGCTGCCTCGCCCGATGTCATCCCGGCCATGCGCGATATCGTGTTCGATCATCTCCGCCGCGTAACCGAGACCTCGGGCACGGACAGCCTGCTTCGCCGGCAGGCTCTCTACCTGCAAAGCTATGACCGCCGCCGCGATGCGGCGGCATGGATGAGTGATCAGTACCGGCGAATGCCCCGGTGCCGGACCGGCTGGACGGCAGAGTGGCCCGTAGTCCGCACGCTTGCAGCGTGCCTGGTCCGGTACGGTGACCCTGCTTCATTGCTCGACTTCACCGAGTATGGGCTTGCCGACGAACCCGGCCGCATCGCTAACCTGAATTACTGGGCCTACTGGATCGGTGAGATACCCACCGCCGAACGCGACGATGCGTTCATGCCAGTCCGGCTCGGCCCGTGGCATGGGGATCGTATGATGCGGCATCTCACAGGTCGCCTGGATACCGTGGAGGGAGTGGCCGACCTTGGGGTCCACACACTCCGTACCTTGCTGGCCGCTCGTCCGCGGTTGCTGGACGACGAGCCGGCGGTGACGGCGGCGCTCGCCGCGACGGCCGGACAGCTTATAGACGGTGGCAGGATGTCCTCATCGGCCCGCCGGGCGCTCGCGGAGATCTGCTACGCGATCCGGCTGCACACCGGCTAGGAGAGGCTCCTGTGGACGACGCCGAAATCGACGCTACAGCCCGGCTGATCTACGAGACCGGGTTGCTCAAGCTGGCCAAGCGAACAGGCTGGTGGCTGTGCGGGGTCAAGGACCCCGAGAGCATCGCTGAGCACTCCTTCAGGACCGCGATCATCGCCGGGCTGCTCGCCGGGATGGAAGGCGCTGACCCGGCCCGTACGACCTTCCTCGCTGTATGGCACGACACCCAGGAGACACGCGTCGGGGATATCCCTTATCTGGGCCGCAGTTACCTTCAAGCAGCCAGTAACGAGCGGGTCACCGAGGACCAGACGGCTGGGTTGCCCCCAGCGCTCGCCCAGCAGCTCCGCGCCTTGGTCCGCGACTATGAGAACAGCGACAGCCCGGAAGTGGACTGCGCACACGACGCTGACAAGCTGGAATGCCTCTTCCAGGCAATCGAGTACCGCGACAGCGGCCACCAGAACGTCGCAGGATGGATCGAGTCCAGCCGCACCAGACTCCGGACCAAGTCAGCCGAGCGGCTCGCGGATACCGCAGTCGCCATGACGTCGCAGGAATGGCACAACACGGTGATGAGGCGACGGTAACACCCGCGAACACGTGGTCCACCGGGCATTTCCGCGCCACGCCCTGATCATCTGCGCGGCAAGCGCGATCGAGGGCACCCGCACCACCACCCGCCCCGCACGTCCGCGACAATCGACGCCGCCTCGGCCTGATACGGCCGCAGCCGGGCAGCAGGCTCACGGCTCGCAGCGCTCGCCCGCGTCACCACCGTCACCACCTAGCGGACATCGCGGGGTTCACACCCCCACCTCACACCACACGGCCTTGTACTCCTCGCTGATCCGCCCCACGCCCCACCGTTGGCTCAGGGCGTCCACGACCTGCAACCCTCTGCCATGCTCGGCATCGGAAGCCCTGCGCTTCAGCTCGAAGCCTTCCACCCACGTATCCCAGGCTTCGATGATGAGCTGCCGGTCGCTGGCCAGCAGGCGCAGCACAATCGGGGTAGGCGTCATGAGCGTCATTGATGCGTTGAGCGCATTGGTCAGGAGTTCGCTGACCAAGAGCACGGCGTCGTCTACCACGCGACTGAACCCCCACTCGATGAGCACCTGCCTGGCGTGAGCACGCCCGCAGCCGATGGCTGTGGGAAGCGGTCCTAGGTCCAGCTGGCTCACCAGCGGCCAGTCGATGGAGGCAGTACCGGCGCCGGAGCTGGGCTCTGCGACCGCACCGCGACTCAGGCCAGGTCCGGTGAGACGTGCTCCACCACGCCCGGTCGATACGGCGCCGGTACTGCCGTTCATGGCCGGCTCCTCATCGAACTGTCGGAGCCGGTTGCGGGGTGCCATGAGGAGTCCGTATCGAGGCAGTGCCAGGCGCCGTCGGCGTAGGCGTACGTGTCGCCGTCGGGGGACTCCAGCACCACGTCAGGAGACTGGGCCTGGCGCTCGATGATGTACCGGCTGGCCTGAACCTCGTTGCTTTCGAACACGGGAGCGTCAGTCCTACTTGTCCAGACTTTCCAGGTCAGCATGGCGGTTCTCCGGATGAGGGACAGTCACTAATGGCATCATGTCCCCGTCAAACTTCCCCTGACAAGGGAATCGGAAAGTTTCTTCGGAGAATTTCTTATGGCACCGTCATCCAGCCCGACCGTTCGGCGCAGACGCTTGGCCGCCGAACTGCACCGACTGCGCCAAGCGTCGAAGCTGACAATCGAACAGGTGGCCGAAGCTCTGGAGTGGTCACCCGGCAAGGTCTCCAAGATCGAGAACGCCCGCGTCTCGGTCCTGCCGAGGGATGCCCGCAAGCTCCTCGACCTCTACGGCGTGCCCGAAGGCCAGGAGCGCGAGCTGCTGCTGGCTCTCGCCCGTGAGTCACGCGAGCGCGGCTGGTGGCAGCAGTACGGCGAGGCGGTACCGGAGTGGTTCGCCACCTACGTCGGCCTGGAAGCCGAGGCGGTCACAATCTCCACCTACCAGGCCGAGATCGTGCCTGGTCTGCTCCAGACCAGACGTTACGCCGCAGCACTGCATCGAGCTGAGTTGATGAATGCCAGCGACGAAGAGATAGAACGGCATGTAGCCGTCCGCATGCAGCGGCAGGAGCGGCTGACTCAACCTGACGCTCCGAGGCTCTGGGTAGTGCTGAACGAAGCCGTGATCAGGCGCACGGTCGGCGAACGAGCCGTCATGCACGAGCAGCTCGTCAAGCTGGTCGAAGCGGCAGATGCGCCGAACATAACGCTGCAAGTGCTGCCGTTCAGCGCCGGTGCCCATGCCTCGATGGACTCGGCCTTCTCGATCATCGGCTTCGATCCACCGACTGATGGCGAGATCGTCTACTTCGAGCACCCGACATGCTCGCTCTACCTGGAGAAAGCCGACGAGGTTGCACGATATAGACTGGTGTACGAGCATCTGCGTGCGTCATCCTTGTCTATGGACGAGTCCAGGCGACTGCTGACGCGAGCGGCCGAAGACATGGCATAGGGGAGGTGTGAGGTGGACGCTAACCTCACTCGTGCCGTCTGGTACAAGTCCACCTTCAGCAACGGCAGCGGGGGCAACTGCGTCGAGACAGCCAAGCTGCCTGACGGCGGTAGAGCCGTCCGTGACTCAAAGGATCCTGACGGGCCAGTTCTGACCTTTACCGCGAGTGAGTGGGCGGCGTTTGTCGCTGGGGTGAAGGCTCGGGAGTTTGAGTAGGAACTAGCTCTCATAAGACTCGCCTATCCCTTGCAGCCGTGCTATTCGCTGACCAGTTCGACTTGCTTCGAAGCGGCGGTCGCAGCTACGCGTGCGCTGGAGGTCTTACGCAGCCGCAGGCTCCGGGAGGAAGTTGCCACCCATCGCAGGGGCGATGACGACGCAGCGCGCGGCGGGCGCGGGCGTGCGGGTCTACCTGTTGCTCCCCTCGCAGGGGCGATGACGACACCAGGTTCGGATGGGACGCGGACGACACGGCGGTCCCGTCATGACCGCGTTTGGTGACCACGACCTTAGGGGCGTAGGCGTCGCTGAGCGGAACGCCGGGCAGGAACAGGTGCCGTGGCAGCCGCCGGAAAGCGCCCTCG
>DATLSX010000121.1:0-12068 GCA_035533915.1 Streptosporangiaceae bacterium | reverse complement strand
GGTGCCGTGGCAGCCGCCGGAAAGCGCCCTCGACCGCCGCGCTGGCGAAAGTGCCCCGGCTGCGTATGTAGTCCGCCAGCCCGGTTCGCAGCCGGCCGTGATCGCCGGGCCGGGTCTCCGGCGAAGCTGAGGTGGTCACTTGGCTCAGGCTAGCCTCGCCGCACGGTCATCGCGCGGTCGCTGAACCGGGCTTAGTCTCTTCTCACGAGACGGATTGACAGGCTGTCCTTCATCGCCAGGAGAGCCATGCGAGTCGATAGCTCTGCGGTGAGCATCCGCACCCTCGATGGCTCGCACCTGGCTGGCACGCTCGCCGTCCCCGGCACTCCCGCTGAACGTGCAGTGGTCATGGTCCATGGCGGTGGTGTCACCAGGGAGGAAGGCGGCTTCTTCACGAGACTGGCTACTGGTTTCGCTGAAGCGGGCGTGTCCAGCCTGCGGTACGACCTGCGCGGCCATGGCGAGAGCGACGGGCGGCAGGAGGAGAACACCCTGACGGTCCACCTCAACGACATCCGCGTAGCGCTCGCGTATGTGAGGCAAGTCGCTTCTGCGACGCGGGTCAGCCTGCTCGGTGCCAGCTTCGGCGGCGGCCTGGCCGCTTATTACGCCGCCCGGTGCCCGGCGGAGATCGCTCGCCTGGTGCTGCTTAACCCCCAGCTCAACTACAAGGACCGCTACGTTGATCAGAAGCCGTACTGGTCAGCGGACTACCTCTGCGATGAAGCCGCGCAGCGGCTTGAGCGGGATGGGTACATCAGCCACTCGCCGACCGTCAGGCACGGCAGGGCCATGCTGAACGAGGTCTTCTGGATCAGGCCATGGCAGGTCATCGAGGAAATCGCCGCACCGACCCTCATCGTGCACGGCACCGAAGACACCTTCGTCTCGATCGAAGGTTCACGCCAGGCGGCAAGCCAGTTCCGGGCAGCGCACCGCCTCGTGGAAATAGACGGTGCTGAGCACGGCTTTGCCGTTCACAACGATCCGCAGTACCGGAATCCCCAGAGCCAGGACTGGCAGGCGTTCGTGCTCCGGACGGTGACCGAGTGGCTCATCTCTGGCTAGCAAAGCGGAGAAGTCACGCGCGGATCACACATGGTGACACCTGCCGGCTACCGCGAGGATCGTGCGGCCGGCGGTGCCGCCGAAGGGGATGACCATTGATGCCAGTGCGGTCACGATGGCGAGCCCGCGCCCGGCCTCGTCGTCGGCGCTGACGTCTTGCGGGCGCGGGTCCTGCCCGCTGCCCTGGTCGGTGACCAGGACCGCGATCGCTTGCGGGCTCACGACGGTGACGTGGACCAGGAAGAAGCCGCCCGGATTCCCGCTGGCGGTGTGGCCCACCGCGTTCGCTGCCAGTTCGGAGGCGACCAGCACCGCGTCATCAAGGGCCGGATGAGCCGGCAGGGCGGTCCGGATGAACTGGCGGACCGCCCTGACCTGGTCGCTGGTGCCCTCGAACACCCGCGACTGACTGGCGGGCCGGTCGCTGGCCGGGCATCCTGCCATCAGGGCGGCGGCGAACGGGCCGCCGAGCCGGGCGGCGGCGTCCAGCGTGCTCTGCGTGAGCGCTGCCGCCATTTCCATTCGGGCCGGGTGAGAGAACGCCGCCGGTTTCGTCATTACTGAGCCTGGTGCTTTCGGGGAGGAAGTATCGGCATCGGGAGCCAGTGCGAAATGCCGTATCGCTCTGGACCTGGGGGCCATGGCCCGGACGACAGTACGCACCGGCTGGCGATCAAGGTCGCACGCGGCGTGCGACCTTGTCAGCGTCCGGGCCGTAGCCTGCTTGCCTGGTTACCATGGGAAACGGCGAGCTAGACCTGGGAGCGATCAGCCGGGATGGATGATCTTGAACTTGGCGCGCGCATCGCCTACTGGCGGGAACGGCGCGGTGTGACGCAGCGGCTTCTCGCCGACCGGATCGGCCGTTCCAAGAGCTGGGTCGAGAAGGTAGAAGCCGGAACGCGGAGCGCCAGCCGGCTGCCGGTCCTGCTGGCTATCTGCACAGAGCTTCGCGTCGACCTGCCCGTGCTCATCGGACGGGACCCGGCACGCGATGACCGCGAGTGCATGGACGATGCCCAGGTCGAGCTGATCCGGGCCGCACTCGAACGATACGACGCCGTGCGCGACCACATTCCCGCCGGCTACCAGCCGGATACCGCGCGCCTGCGGCGGCAACTGGCCCACGTGTGGGCCGCGTTCGAGCAAGCCGACTATCACGTCGTCAGCAAGAGCTTGCCCGGGCTCTTGCTCGATGCCCAGCGGAGCAGCGTCATGCTGGACAGCGATGAGACGGCCGCCATCCTCTCCGAGGTGTACCAGGTCACCGCGTCGACGCTGCGCAAGCTCGGCGAGTACGACCTGGCCTGGCTCGCCGGCGACAGGGGACTTGGCCTGGCCGAACGGCTCGGCGACTGCGTGCTGGCCGCGCTGACCGGTTTCCGGGTCGCGAACGCCCTCACCGCGCTGGGCAGGCCGAAGGCAGCGCTGGACCTGAACGTGTCGCTGGCGTCCAGAGTCGAGGTCAGCGCCAGGACCGCCGCCGCCAGGTCGGTCTACGGCCACATGCTGCTGCAGGCCGCGATGGCAGCGGCAGGCGACGGCAACGCGATCTCGGTGCGTGATCTCATCCGCGAGGCCCGCGCGGTCGCGGCCAGCAACCCGGACAGCGCCAACCACTACCGCTTGTCCTTCGGGCCGACGAACGTGGGAATCCATCACGTCGCGGCACTGGTCAGCCTCGGCGAAGGCGGGCTGGCCGTCGAGGTCGCGTCCCGGATGGACAGCGCGGGAGTCAGGCTCGTCCGCCGGGAGCGCCGGGCGAACCACCTCGTGGACGTCGCACGCGGCTACAGCCAGTGGGGCATGCGAGAAGAGGCCCTCGGCAAGCTGCTCGAAGCGGAAACGCTCGCACCGCGCGAGGTCACCTGCCGGCCGATGGCACGCGGCACAATCGAGAACCTCATCAGCCGCTCCCGCGGCAAGCCGGCGCCATCCCTGCGGGCACTCGCACAACGGGCAGGAGTGGACGCGTAATGACCAGGGTGCTCTACGTCATCGCCTGCGCCGCGCCGCCCGCGCAGAACATCGACCAGATGATCCGCCTCGCACACGAAGAAGGCTGGGACGCCTGCCTGCTCGCCACCCCCTCCGCACTGCGGTTCTTCGACCCCGCCGCGCTCCGCGGCCTGACCGGCCACCCGGTCCGCAGCCAGTACAAAGAACCAGGCACCCCCGACTCCCTGCCAGAACCCGACGCCATCATCGTCGCGCCCGCCACCGTCAACACCATCAACAAATGGGCACTGGGCATCTGCGACACACTGCCCCTCGGCATACTCGTCGAAGCCATCGGCAAGAAACTCCCCGTGGCCGCGCTCCCCTTCACCAACTACGCCCACGCCGCCCACCCCGCCTTCCCCGACAGCGTGGCCAGGCTCCGCTCCTGGGGAGTCCAGGTACTACTCGGCCCCGACGTCTACCCGCTCCACGCACCCGGAACCGGCGGGCAGCACATCAACGCCTTCCCCTGGGCACTCACCCTGCAGGCACTCAACAGCCAACCCCACCGCTGACCGCCCCTATCTCAGGACCCGGCGGTCCCGTGGTCAGGGCTATCACGCGGCTGCCCCGGCACGCACTCCCGTCTTGGAAATAGTTTGCGTCGGCACGACCCGAAAGTAGAATGCTGCCTGGCTGCGGACGAGTTCCCGATTAGCGAAAGACAGCAAACTATTGGATGGCACGCCGGTTGAAGAGATCGATCAGTGGGAACGTGCGAGAGAACTTTACATTCGTGCAGCCAAGCTTGCGGGCGAGAGGCTCTACGATGATGCTATATCAGCAGCCCGTGAATGCATCGACCTTCTTCGCGGATTGGAAGCCAGCGACTCTCAGATGGCCGCGTCGTTAGCTAATCTTTCTGTTTACCTCTCATCGACCGGGGAGGTGGATAGTGCTTTTCGGTGCGCGGAGGACGCAGCCGCCATCTACCGGCAGATCGTGGCGGGTCAGGCAAATTCTCTGATTCAGAGGGCTAACTTGGCCGCGTGCTTGTCAAATGCCGGAGGCTATCTTCTTAAGCTTGCCCGATTTGCAAGGGCAGTGAAGCCGATGCAAGAGGCGCTCAAAATCCGAAGAGAGCTTGCCCAACAGGATCCGGACTCGTATCTCCCCGATCTTGCGATATCGCTCAATAACCTCGCTCCCGTGCTTTGTGGACTCAACCGCGCATCTGAGGCTCTGCCACTGGTGCAAGAGGCCGTCGCCATACGTCGTGACCTGACCGCGGCGGACTGGCAGCGTTATGGCATCTTCCTGATTCGCTCGCTTGAAAACCTCATCACCGTCTTCTCAGATCTGGACCGCCCGGATGAAGCGCTGGTGACGGCCCAGGAAGTAGTCATCCTTTCTCGTGAAATAGAGGCGACTGATCCCGACCGTCACGGCACCGTCCTCGCCGGTGCTTTGGAAAGGCAGTGCGCCGCCTTGGTCACGGTGCATCGCCCGGCAGATGCGCTGCCACTAGCACAGGAAGCAGTACGAATCCGACGCCATCTCGCAAGTCAACAGCCCGGCCGGCACCGCCCGGCCCTTGCCATGTCACTGAGCAACCTAGGCGCGACCTTCTGGAAAGCGGATCAGAGTGAGGACGCCCTCGCACCGGCGCAAGAAGCCGTAACCCTTTACCGCGAGCTATCGGAGGCAAACCCTGGGCAGTATGTCAGCGAACTGGCCCGCTGCCTGAACAACCTGGGCTCCATCCTCGCGGAACTCGATCGCCCGCAGGAAGGCTCTGCCCGCCGCCGAGGAAGCGGTAGCGCTGCGACGTGACCTCGCTCTCAACAATCCTGGCTTGTACCTGCCAGATCTCGCGCACTCGCTAGCGAATCTCGGCCCGACTCTCGTCAAGCTTCACCACCATCCCGAGGCGCTCACCATCGGTAGCGAGGCAGTCACCTTGTACCAGAAGTTGGCGAAGGCGAATCCGGACCGGTACCGCGCCGAACTCTCCCGCTCCCTGGACGCCCTGAGCCTGGCTAAGGCGTGGTCCGGCCGCGCAGACGCCGTGCCGCCAGACGCACCTCTGCCGCGCTGGCCGATCGTGAAGATCATAGGGCCCGGCGACCAGCAGCGTGAGCCAGGTGAGGGTCAGGGTGCCGACGGCCTGCAGGGGCCGCTGGTGATGACCTTCACGGCAAGGCTGCCCTTCCCGCTCGGGCTCGCCGATGGAGGCAGCTACGTGTTCGGCGTCCCCGGTCAGTGGATGACCCCAGATGCGTCGGATACATTCGGCGACACAGCCTTCGTCGTCATCAGGCTCTGCAATGTCACGGCACCCAGAGGTCCATGGCTCCCGCATGCCGGCGAAGTGCTCGCGAAGCTGTACCAGCTTGACTCGGCGCCTGAGGTCAGCGAACTGGGCCAAGACGATGAAGCGTATGAGCAGTGGATCACGCTGGAAACCCCCGATGCTCGCCTGGACTCTGACGACTCCAGGGATGACGGATTCACATTCCATCGCTGCCTGGAGGTGCTGAACCGGTTTCTGCGCGCTCACTATACGATCTTCAGGGATACTCGCGTTCGGCCGATCACGACGCGCGATGTCGGCCCAGTCGTGTTTAGAGGCGCGTACGATGCGCAAACCGGGCGGGAATGGCATTTCATCGGGCCGATGGTCATGCATCCGGACGCGTATCCCCGAGACCCAGATCACCGCGATCCTCACGACTCGCTCGATGATCTCCTTGCCAGCTACAAGCAACTGGACTTGCATCCTTTCCTTACTTCATCGGAATGGCTTCGCCGTGCGGAATACGCTCGCCGCTACACTGGCGACAACTCGGCCATAATAATCAGCCTTCAGATATCAATGGAAAGCATGCTATACAGAACTTTTGGGATGCTTCTTGTTGACCAAGGGCATACATACGCCGAGATCAGCAGCCGACTAGGGTCCACTCCAGGCGTTAAACCTCTGCTCGTGACCATACTTCCGGAACTGCTTGGCGGGCGATGGGACACAAAGGCACTCGATACACCGGTCGGAAAATACTGGCATCGCTTGTATCGCCTTCGTAATCAGATCGTACACAGAGGTCATCAGGCTACTTGGGCCGAGGCAGAAGCCGCGTACGAAAGCTATGTTGATATGCGTGAATTCATTAATCAGCGACTGTGGTCCAACCATCGAAAATATCCTCGTACCCTGTTGATCAAAATTGGCGACGGCGGACTTGAGAGACGCGGCTGGAACACGAGATGGATCAAAGAATTCCGCAGAAATATCGCGAGTGAGTCGGGTTTCTTCTACCTACCCAAGGACCTAGCCGGCCGTTAATACTGTTCCAATCGGCACCAGTCCAGGCCACCAGGCCGGGCCGCACGCCGGCTAGTAACGGCGCGCGGAGTGCCTGGCCGGCGACTTGATGCGGTCCCGGCCGGCACGCTGCCGCTCTGGCGGGGGCTGCCAGGCGGGTGACCAAGGGGACGGCGGGAACGACTGCGCGGCGAGCCTGCTGGCTGTCGTGACCGGGGCCGGCCGCGATCTAATCCGCGCGTTCAACTGGCGGGCGGCGGTACGGGCTGCCGTGGCCTGGGCAGCGCGGTGCTGGGTCGCGCGCAGTTCGGCGACGGCTTCGGCGAGCACGGCCAGGCGGGTGATCAGCGTGACCGTGGCAAGCGCGGGGTCGCGGGTGAGATGGGCGCAGGCACTGATCAGCCGGGCTGTCTGACGGAGCTGGTTTCCCGCCGGAGTGGGCCGTGGGACGCGGCCGTAGGGTGCGCGGGCGGCCCGGTCGAACGTGTCAGCGGCCTGGCGCAGGGCACGGCTGCGCAGCGCGGCGGCCGCGGCGTGCAGGGTGCCGCTGGCTGCCCAGGCCGCGTCGGCCGCGGTGGCCGGATCGGCACGGATGTGCGCGGCCGCTTCGGCGGCGGCCTGGGCCGCGTGTTCCCAGATCGCGTGCCGCTCGGCTGCGGTCCACCGTTCCTGGCGGGCGGGTGCGGTGCCGGGACTGGTCCAGCGGCGCGTGAGCTTGGGCCAGGTCAGGTCGGCCGCGAGTTTGCCGCCGCCGTACCAGACCGGTTCGCCGCGCGGACTGGTGTCGCCGGGCAGGGCAACGGCGTATCCGGTGACCTGACCGGGGGTGGTGGTGCTGTACCGCTTGCGCGCCAGTATCCCGGCGGCGTGCAGCCGGGTGAAGAACTCCTCCTGGCCGCCCGAGGCCGCTGCCGCGGTGATGACATGCCTTCGCAGCGTGATTCGGGGAGGCTCGGCCAGGCCGCGCCTGGCTGCTTTCTCTGTCTCGCCACGGGACGGGCCCCGAGGCGCGGTGCGGTCGGCGCGGGAGGTGGAGCGTAGCTGGTAACGGCTCTCGGCGGCCAGGCAAGCAGCCCGGACGCGGTACCGCTCGCAGGACAGCCGGGGCTTGCCGCCGTCCTGCCGGGCGAGCATCGCCACGATGTGAATGTGGTCGGCGCCGTGCCGCACCGCGACCCAGCGGACCGCGTCGTCTTCCTGCCCGCACGGGGCCAGGCCGGTGCGGTCCATCACGTCGCAGGCGATCTGCGCCCACTCATCATCGGAGAGCATCTTGTCCTGCGGGGCCGCACGCACCGCGCAGTGCCACACCGGCCGGGCATACCCGCGCTCGCCGAGAGCGGCATGCGGCTGCTTCAGCAGCCCGAGCAGCGGCCGGAAGTCCCGGCTGCCGTCCGGCCGCAGCGGCGGTTCCAGTTCGGCGGGGTGCCGCCACCCGGCGATCAGGTGCGGGTCGGTGTGCTCCTCGCGCCGCCCTGGCCCGAACAGGTAGTAGATGAGCGGCTCGGCACGGACCCCGCGCGGCACGCTGATCTTCGCGATCACCGCAGCGCCCTGCGCACCTGCTCGGCTGCCGTGTCGAGCCGCTGGGCACGGCGCAGGCTCTCGGCCGCGTACGCCGGCAGGTCACCGGAGCGCTGCCCGGTCGCGTTCAGCCTGGCCACCGCCTGGTTCAGGTTCACCCCGATCCGGCGGACCAGGCCGGAAGCCCGGATCAGCTCGCCCAGCGCCTGCCGGAACTCCGACTGCTCACCCGCGCCGCCGCCGGTCGCGGCGGCGAGCACCGCCCCGGCCGCGTACGCGCCGCGTGACAGCCCTGCCCGCTCGGCGGCCTCGCGCACGGCGGCGAACTCCTCGGCGGAAAGGCAGAACTCCACCCGGTACCGGCGCGGCGCACCCGGACGCCGTGCCCGCCGCCGGGCAGGGCTGCCGTTCGCCGCGGTGTCCGCCAACTGACACGCTCCCCGCCGACCGTCAGCTATCAGCCGGCAGCCCGGTAATCGCCTCGCCGCGCCAGTAATCCCGGCAGGGAAAATGGCGCGCATTCCTGGTGTCAGTCTATTCACGGACCGCGCCCGGTCCAGTCCTAAGCCGGGTTTACGGCACATCTTGCTCCAGCCATTTATCCGCGCGTAAGCAGCGGGCACGGAATGACGTCGGCAGGGTATTCAAGGTCCAGGGCGCGGTCAGGTCCCGATGCGGCCTGAGCGAGGAGTGGCTGCGCGAGCTGACGGGCGGGAACGTCCTGGTCAGTAGCGTGATCCAGGTCGCCTGCGAGGGTGCTCATCACCTTAGGACAGCTCTCTTGATGCCAGCTAAGGACGATCAATGGCGACGCGGGCCGATGAGTTTCCGGCGGACCAGTAAGTTCGCTGTTGATGATTGGCGTTCAGTGCGGTCCGCTGCGTTTCAATGGGGCACAGTGTTGTTTTGTTCTGCGAATTAGCCTTACCGTTCACAGGAAAGTCGTGGTTATTATCGGATCGTGCGCGAAAGCCTGCCTGCCGTACCGGAAATCACGAACCGGTGACCAGGCGGACCACGACCAGCAGGCCGCCGGTCAGCCCCGACGCCGTGCCCGGCCAGGCCAGCCCGCCCCACGGCGAGCACGACCAGCATTTGAACGACTGGATCACCCGGCTGCTCGATACCGCCCCGCCGCTGACCGCCACCCAGCGTGACATCCTCGCACTGCTGCTCCGCGCGCCCGGCCGCCCCGGCAGTTGACGTTCAGACCGCGGGTTCGCCCAGGCAGCGGGTCCTGACAGCCTTCTTTGTGACACGACCGGGCCTATGGCCACGTGCGCCAGGGTGTCTTATCGTCAAGGACAGGTAGCTCACGGTGACGGGAGGACGGCGTGCCGGGATTCCACCTGTTTTCCGACGAGGAGATCGATGCCCACGCGGCTAAGATGACCAACGACCTCGCGGCGGCACTCGCCGCCGGAACGCCACGGGAAGAGGCTCTGCGGCAGATGGGCGAGGCTGCCGCCGACCTGCTTGAGGACCGCGCCAGCGTCCTGGCGGATCACATGCAGCAGAGGGCGCCACTGGCTGCCGCCCGCAGGCAGGCCAGGGCCGCGCAACTCACGGACCGGTGGGGAACTGCGTTAGACGCGTACTACACCGTGACGATCGCGGCGTCGGAACTGGGAACGCGGTGCGCACAACGCCGCGATGAGGTCGCTGCGCCGGCCGACAGCGTGTCGAATGCGCTCGTGCTGCTGCATGCCAGGGCCTGCCAGACGTCGGCGGAGGTGCACGCACTGCTTGCCGCCGGGTTCCCCGGCGGTGCCTACGCCCGCTACCGCACCCTGCACGAGATCGCCGTCACCACCGCCGTGATCGCCGAACATGGCCGCACGCCCGAGCACGCCGACCTCGCGGACCGCTACCTCAGCCACACCCACATCGAGCACTGGCAGTGTGCCGAGCACTACCAGCGTTCCAGCAGCCGCCTCGGCTGGCCGCCCGTCAGCCAGGAGACGATGCGAGCGCTCAGGCGCGAGCGCAACCGGCTCACCTCCCGCTACGGCAAGGCGTACCTGGAGCCCTACGGGTGGGCTGCCAGCCTCATCAAGCCGAAGCTGACCTTCGCCCGGCTGGAAGCCAAGGCCAACATGGATGTCCTGCGCTACCTGTACGCGACCGGCAGCCACCTCGTCCACGCCACCGCCCACGGACTGGCTCTCACCATCCGGCCCGGCCAGGACGCCGCGACCGCCGGGGACGGCGCACCCGCAGCGGGCCCGGTGACCGTGGTCGTGACCGCCGGGCCGACGACCACCGGCCTGGCCCAGCCTGCCGAGGTGTCACTTAACGCTCTCCTGGATGTCACGTGCGGGCTCGTCATGCACGGAGGACACCCGGAGAGCCTGGACATTCATGTCAACTTCCTCGCCTTGCACGAACTTCGCAAGCGGACTATCCGGCTCTTCGACCAGGCGGAAGCCCTCGGCCCTGAGCCAGGACGGATGAACGGCCCGGCGTGCTAGCCATGCCGCCAGGCAACCTGAACCGTGCCAGGGTCAAAAGCTCGCCGGGCACCCTTCCCCGGCGAGCACAGCGTGACCGACATGAGGGTCTTGATCACCGCGCGCTGCCGGGCCAGGTCCAGGTCTTCCCATACGGCGGCCGCGTTCTCGGCTGCGGCCAGCGGCGCGAGCACGTTCTCCCGCGCGGCGGCATCCAGGTCGGTGCCGATCTCGCCCAGCCGGACGTTCCCCCGCTCGGTCGCGGCGAGCATCTGCGCCCGGCTCACCAGGCCGAGCGCCCGGTCGGCGGCCAGGTCCTCCAGGTTCCGCCGGATCGCCGCCGATTCCTCACGCAACGCCGCCACATCCGGCCCGCCCTCTGGCACCGTCACCAGGTCAGCGGCATCGGGCCGGGACAGCCGGCCGATCACCAGCCTGGCGATGAAGTCCTCCACCGGGGCCGCCAGCCTGGCCACGTGCCCGCCGCGCCACGACTGGTTCTTGGACGCCGGCGCGCACCGGTAGATGTGATGCCCCGTGTGGGACGGCATGCCGGTCACCACGTTCCCGCACGGGCACAGCGCCAGCCCTCCGAGCAGCGTCCGCACCCCGTGCTGCGGCTTGCGCGACGGGTCATCAAGAACACCGCGCACCGCCCGCCACGTCTCCTCGCTCACCAGCGGCTCCCACCGCCCCGTCCCGACGATCTCGCCACGGTACGCGGACAGGCCGGCGATCCGCGGGTTCATCAAGATCACCCGGATCGACTGCCTCGTCCAGCCCCGGCCTGACCTGGACTGCACCGGCCGCACCCCGGCCTTCGTCCACTCCCGCATCACGGCGGACAGCGTGCCGCCGCCCAGCACCACCGCGCACGCCTGCGCCACGGCCGGCCCCTCCGCCGGATGCGCCGTCACCCGGTCCTCGCAGTACCCGAACGGGCGCGGCGTCCCCAGCCGCCGCTTCCCGCGCACCGCAGCCGCCTCGTTCGCCAGCCTCTGCCGCTCGGACTTGCGCTCCTGCTCCGCTTTCGCCACCGCGATCAGGATCCGCGCCGCCAGCCGCCCTGAGTCCGTCCCCAGGTCGATGATCCCGTCCGCCTCGGCGAACCGCACCCCCGCCTTGTCAAACCTCGGGATCAGGTACTCCAGGTCAAGCGGCTCGCGCAGCGCCCGGTCCCACCGCCAGCACAGCACCACGTCCACCGCTCCCGCATCGACCAGCCGCAGTGCCTCCGCCCACCCCGGCCGGTGCCTCCCAGCCGCGGTCGGGTCCTTCCTGGTCACCCCGATGTCGTTGTCCGACAGCCGGTACACCACCGTCCACCCGCGCGCCCTCGCCCGCTTCTCCAGGTCCGCTAGCTGGTTCGCCACCCCGTGCCCTTCGCCCAGCTTGTCCTTGCTGATCCGCGTGTAGATCAAGCAGCGAGCACCATCGGCCATGTGTGTTAATATAACAACCACGAGCCACTGTGCAGGCGGCATCACCAGACGAAGCAGTCGCCAGGCTGGCATCTGGCTCAGACCCGGCCTGGCATCCTCACCTGGACGGCGCCGCATGGCCGTACCTATACGGTCACCGCTGGCTGCTATCCGGTCTAGCCGGGGCCGGATCGGATGTCCGGCTCGCTGGGCCTACCGGCTCAGCACGACCTTGAGCGCGCCGGTTTCGGCCGGCCGGCTGAATACGTCGTAGGCCTCGGTGATGTCGTCCAGGCCGAAGTGATGCGTGACGAAGCGCCCGGCGTTGATCTGGCGGCTCGA
>DATLSX010000120.1:0-6154 GCA_035533915.1 Streptosporangiaceae bacterium | reverse complement strand
CCGTCGATGACGACCAGCAGCGGCTTCGGCCGGTCCTTGGCGTCGTAGTCCAGTCGGCAGAACAACCGGTAATGGTGACGCTGAGGCCCGTCAACCCGGACCTCAAACCACCCGGTCATCTCGCCCGTCATCGCCTCCCAGTAACCCCCGCCGGCAAACCTCTTCGGCGGTGCCGCAGCAACCTGCGCTAACGCGGATTTCCACGCAGCAGGTTCGGCGCAAGGTCAGGTGAACTCGTAGCGGAGGGTCCGGCCGCCTAGCCAGGGCACGCGGGTGTCTGCGGGGAGGCTGGCCTTGCGCAGGACCGGTGAGCAGGCGCGTCGTTCGAGCCGGACGGTGATGGCGTCGCTGGTGGTGATGATCTGGCCGGGGGTTTCCAGGAACCGTCGCTGGATGGTGTCGGGGGTGACGGCGGCGTAGCCGGGCAGCCGGGCGCGCAGCGCGGCGAGCAGCGCCCGGGCGAGCACGCAGAGCATCACGTCGAGATCCACGTTCAGGCTGACCGTGGAGGACAGGGCGTCGGCGCAGAACGCGCGGATGATCTCGGCGAGCCGCTGCTCGATCGTCATCCGCCGCGCATACTGCTCGGTCAGGGCCCTGACCTTGGTGTCGTCATCGCTGGTGATGATGACGGCCGGGGCGTCGCGGCCCGGGCCGGTGACGACCAGCTGGCGGACGGTGCCGGGGTAGCTGGTCAGTGTCACGGCGGGGTCTTCGTGCACCTTCGGCTTGTTGTGCGGGCCGGGCCGGTCCAGGGTGATCGTCTTGAAGTCCGCCGGCTGCAGGCTGCTGATGTGGCGGATCAGGGCGGGTGAGCGCATCCGCAGGGTGAGGAACTTGACGCCGCGCTCGCTCAGCTCGCCGAGCACGGGCTGGGTGGTGACTTTCTGGTCCATGACCAGCATCGCGGGGTCCTTGCCGCTGACCTGCTTCCAGTGGTCGCAGAACGCGATGACCTCGCGTGCCCGGGTGGCCTTGGAGATGTCGGCGTTGCCGTAGACCAGGTTGTGCGTTCCGGAGTCCCGGGCGAAGAAGGTCAGCACGCTGCGGGCCCGCTGGGAGCGGGTGGGCACGTAGTGCTTCTCCAGCGCCGGGTCGCGGCCCCAGTGCATGACGGCGTGGAAGTCCAGGTCGAAGATGGCCTGGTCGCTGGCGGCCAGCCCGGAGGCGATCATCTTGGCGTCGAGGGCGGCCAGGAACCGCTGCTGGTGGTCATGGGACAGGCGGTAGGAGTAGTCGGTGAGCGCGGACTTCTCCGGCAGGACCGCCATCCCGGCCAGCAGCGCGGCGGCGGGGTCGGACAGCAGGTCATGGACGTGGCTCACCCGCCTTGTGCGGGTGAGCTTGAGCGCGAGCAGGGACAGCAGCCAGGAGACGGCGGGGATGACGGTTGTGCCGGGGTAGCCGGCTGCCTTGATCAGGGCGGGCAGGTCCAGGGCGGCCAGGTCAGGCAGGACCAGCAGCAGCCCGGCCCGGACGGTGTCCAGCCGCTCCGGCCAGGCGTCAAGGTCCAGCACTGCCGCGCGGGGCAGGGTGGTGTCCCGGCCGGGAGTGGCCGCCGAGACCGACTCGGCGGGCTCGGGGTGGCGGATCAGCCGGCCGAACCCTTCCTCGGCGAGGATCTCCCCGACACCGGTGCGGTTGAGCGGGGTGCCCCGGGCGGCCAGCCGCGCGGAGATCTCGTAGGTGGAAAGGCCCTGCCGGCGCAGCTCGATCACCCGGCCGCGGGCGGCGTCCCTGGCCGGGGCGGTGCCCGGCGGCGGGCCGGGCTTGCGGGCCGGGGCGAACAGCTCCAGCTTCCCGGCCCGGTGTTCCCGGACCAGGTTGATCATCGCCCAGCGGGTGTAGCCGAGCCGCTCCCCGGCCTCGGCGTAGGACAGCCCGTCCACGAAGTAGGCCCGCAGCGCCTCGTACCGGCGCTGACTCACCTGGCCGGGGGAGGTAAACCAGGCCGCTTCATCAGGTTGCCGTGATCCTGCTGCCACATGACACTTCTACCAGAGGCGGCATGGGCGCGGCCACATCCCGGTCGTGCCCGGAACATGCCCTGAACTGCCTGCTCATGCCTCCGCCACCCGGGGCGATGCCCGTTGCCCAGGCGTGCCCACGTTTTTATAACAACATTATAACGAACTACATTCGTGTAGTTCATCAGCAGGATCGGAGCAGCTAAGCCGGCTCGGCCTTCGCCGCAGGGCCGGCCGTCTCCCCAGGTAAGCAGCTAATCAGCGTGATCATCGGCCAGCCATCGAGTGTGGAAGTTGCCCCGATTCGGCTCCGCGGAAATCCGCGCTAACGGGATTAACCCGCTGCTGACCGGGATGACCGCCCTGGAGCGCGGCTATACCAGCCCGTTCTGGGGCACCTTCGAGCAGATCAAGGCTCAGGGCGGGATGGTCCGCAAGGGCCAGAACGCCGCGAGCAACGCCTGCGCCACCAAGATCACGCTATGGAAGACCTTCGTGCCGAAGGACGCTGAGCCTGATCCCGAGACGGGCGAGCCCCGTGAGCAGGGCTTCGCTCGCATGTACCCGGTCTTCAACGCCTGCCAGGCGGAGGGCCTCCCGGCCCAGTTCTACCCCGAGCCGGGCGACTTCGAGCCGATCGCCGCCCCGCGGGACGTCATCGACAGCTACGTCAGCAGCGGGCGCGCAGCTGAGCTGATATTCGACGAGCACGGCCGCGCCTACTACGACCCGGCCCAGGGTGTCCCGCAAAGTCTTTTGTGCTGGTCATGAGGGGGTTTCCAGGCCGAGGATGGTGAGGAGCAGGGCGGTGTCGTACTTGATCTTGCGGATGGTGGCGGCGATCTTGGTGTAGCCGGCCTGGCGGATGAGCCCGATCGCGAGGTTACGGAGAGTGGCCATGATGCGGGGGCGGGGGCCGGTCCGGACCCGGGACGCGTCCTCACGGAACGTGACGTCCCGGACCCAGTGGACCTTGTTCTCGATGGTCCAGTGACCGCGGACGTACCCGGCGATGTGCTCCGGGGCGGCCTCGCGGGCGTCCAGGCTGGTGATGATGAATACCGCGATCGCGGACTTCACCTGCTTGCGCACCCAGCGCTTTCCCTTCCTCGCCCGGACGGTGCGGGTGACGTACCGCTCGATCAGGGCCACCTGCCGGACGTGCGGGAACCGGGCCTTGATGTGCGCGGGGGCGTCCATGACCTGGATGGTGCGGCGCTCGCGCCGCCCGTGGCCGTGCTCCTCGGTGGCGTGCTGGACGGGGACGGATGCCCAGTCCAGGGCGTCGAGTTCCGCCTGTAGCCGGGGGGTGTTCAGCTTCACCGTGAGAACGTAGTGCGCCAGGAGCTCCTCGCAGATGAGCCTGGCGTGCGCGCGGACGGTGTGCCCGGCGTCGGCGGTGATGACGTGCCCGGCCAGGCAGTAGTACTCGTTCAGGCCCCGCAGCAGCGGCGCGAGCTCCGGGACCTCGTTCGTTTTCGGGCCGATGAGGCTTTCGGCGAGCACCGCCCCGGTGCCGCGGGTGACGGCGGCCAGCAGGTACGGGATCAGGCCGTCGTCCCCGGCCGCGCCGCGGACCGCCTTGCCGTCCGCGGCGACCGCGGGCAGCCAGCCGGGGCCTGCCACGGGGAACGTGACCGGGCCGGGGTGCGCGCGGACCGCCAGGTACGCCCCGGCATGCTGTGCCAGGCCCTGCGCGCCCAGCGCGGTGAAGATCCGTACCACGGTGTCCGGGTGCGCCGCCGCCAGCACTCCCAGCGCGCTGCGCCGGGCGCTGGCCGCGGCCAGCACCTCCTGCGGGGCGGCGTGCACCCACGCGGTCACGTCCTCGATCGCGGTGTTCCCGCACAGCACCGCCGCCGTGCACAAGGCCAGCGCGCACGGCAGGGAATGCCGGATCCCGCGCGGGTCCCGCGGATCCGGGACGGACGCGAAGCATTCCGGCAGGTTCCCGCCGGACGCCGCGGCCAGCGCGGCGGCACGGGAGGCCAGCTCGGCGAGGGCTTCCTCAGCGGCGGCGGGCACGGGCATGGCAGACTGGACGGGCAACGGGGCCTCCCGGCGGAGAAGAGAGATGAGCAATCCCTTGTCCTGGCCGGGACCCCGCTGCATTCCCCGCAGCAACACGCGCAACGCACGCAACGTGACGAAACCGTGGCAAACACGCCGCACCGGCCGTCACAGTCCGTGCAGGAACGCCGCTGTCCCTGGACCGGGCACCAGGACCGGCCGGTCACTTGAAGTGACGGAAATCCGGTCGCGGCAGCCTCAGATCCCAGCGCAACCCGCCTGATGCCCCAGAAGACCACCCGTCGGCCAGATAACACCTGACCTGGGAAAACGACTTTGCGGGTCACCCTGCGTCCACCCACGCGTGGCGATGGCCATTCTCCGGCACGCGCAGATCGCCATCACGATGGAGATCTACACCGAGGTGCCAGACGAAGTGACCCGCGCAGCGCTCAAGCGGTTGGGCGACCAGCTCGGCGGCCAAGCCGCCGACACGCCGAGTGCCTAGCCGGTGCGCCAGCGCTTGCCGCACTCGACGTGCACCCGCCAGTGGCAATGCAGATCCATCGCCATGCTCAGACCTCCATCACGATGGAGATCTACACCGAGGTGCCAGGCGATGTGACGCGAGCAGCACTCAGGCGGCTTGGCGACCAGCACGCTCGGCCCGAGTCGGTATAAGATTGAGGCGTACGCGTCAGCGTCTTCTTTGGCCAGATTGAGTCAAAGTGAGCGTTCAATGTCTCGCAACACACCGATTATCTCGGCAGCGGACTTCTGAAACTCTAGCTTGGCATCGTCAGGATGCTCATCGCACCACTCTCTTACTTCATCAAGCAGCTCCTTCTTGGCTGTCCTCTTCTCGTCGCCTTTTCTGTTAAGCGCGCTGTGTCCGGCTTCCTCAAATCTCTCTGGGTAATACCGCTCAATGTCGCGCTCGCTCCAGGTTCGGAAGTGATCCGCTGGCCAGGAGCTATATTTGTCTCTCAGGTGACGTATTATATTCTGGCCCGACTCGTCGCCATCTGCCACCACCCAGGCTCGTCGTTCATACTGAGGCTCTAGATGCGCGAAGAGAAACAGGCGACGGAAGTCCTCGAACGTCGGCCCGACCTTACTTGTTCCACCAGCGCCTATCGTGCGAACGCGCGACATCTTAGGCGCAAACCAAGGAATAAGGTAATCGCGAATAAGAACCTCGGCGGAAGACTCCTCCAGGATTAGCCAGCCTTCCCAGAGATCGAAATCGTACAGTTCATATCCGAGTCCTCGAAGTACCTGGATTCTTGCGGCAGCAGTGTTCTCTACCTGTTCAATGTGGGAAGTGGGCACGGTGCCAGGCTCATAGTCAAGGGATACGTTGAAGATCCGGCTGCCGGGGGCGGCGCCGAGGTATTTGGCAACAATATTGGAATGAGTTGAGACTATAAACTGACTGTCTGCCGATTTCTCTACTATGACATCCAAAATTGCCTTGAGGCCCTCTGGGTGAATATCGTTCTCAAGTTCCTCGATGAGGAACAGGTTCTTATTCGCCATGCACAGATCTGTAATAAGACCGAGCAGGCTAGATACGCCCTCGCCCATGGCCTCGATGGGAATATAGTCAAAGTTTCCAATCGGTATGCCCGCTTGCTGGCCGCCCAGGGCGGGATGCTCGCTTATGCTGAACCCAAGGACCTTCTTGCACAGTTCGTCGTACTCGCTGAACTTCGGATGTGATGGATTCGACAGGCGGGCAACCTTAGAGACGAGGTTATGCAGATTCGGGCTTACGGTCAGCGTTTTAGTCTGATCAACCACCCTATCAAACGTCATCACCTTGCGCTTGGACAGGTAGCTGTAGATAAAATTGACTGGCTCTCTCGCATAAATAAAATGATTCCCGCGCGTTCCGCTGGGCGTCGTAAAATTAATCCCACCTATAGTATCCCGGTCTCCTGCAAATCTCGCAATGACCTCTAGGGTTGGCTCCTTGGGCGGATTTGTGTTTAGCCCGTGCCGATTCCCTGTAACTTCTTCCAGGCCATATGTGATGGGTGCGGCTCGTCTGAGGTGAGCTGGTTACGCTGCGAGGACGTAGGTCTCGCGGTATTTCGCGTGGTGGATGCGTTCGTGCTCGCGGCGGAGGTGGAAGCGCCAGTAGTCGTCGAAGTCGCCGTTGGCGATGAGGGCGC
>DATLSX010000119.1:0-14564 GCA_035533915.1 Streptosporangiaceae bacterium | reverse complement strand
TGCCCCTGCTAACGCTTCGCCACGCCCTCGCGAGTCGTCGACGCATAGCTCGGGGCCGCCGTGGGTCGCTAGCCCTTCGACGTAGAGCTCTTCCATCTCCTCCTCCATGCCGGTTTATCCCGGCGCTTTCCCAAGATCATTCGTAATGCGTAGGTGTGCTGATTTAAATCAGATAGTTATGATGGTGCAGGATGGACAGGCTGAGAGCAAGTGGGATCTGGATGCGGAGGCGGCAAGGCGGAACCGGGCGACCGGCGGCTGGTGGCCACAACACCGCTGCACTGTGTGGTGCTGGCCGGCGCTGAAGGCTTGGGCGCTGTGGGCGGGGCTTGACGTCCAGGCTTCCTACAATGACGGCGTGCCGAATATCAGGATTTCGCGTGAGGTCGACGGCGAGCGGATCGAGGGTGTCACCCGGCCGGTCTTCATCCGTAACGGCAAGGACTACTTCCTGACCGACCTGGAGATCTACGCCGACGGCAGCATCTTCTGCTGGGAATGGGTCGATCTGGCCGGCTTGAAGGCCAAGCTCGCCTCCGGCTGGGTCGCCACCTCCTTCGAGGCTGGCGCGCGGGCGTCCGCGCACCATCTCGCGTCCTGGCAGTTCGCCGACCCGCAGTCCTGGATGAAGCCAGAGTGGCTGCTTGGCGAGGTGGCGGACGAGATCGACAAGCTCAACGAGCGTCCCGGCTCGACCGGCCGCTGCCTGCTGGCCCTGGACCACTACCTCCAGAGCCGCTCGGAAGAGGACCGGGCCGCGCTACGCGCCGCCTACGAGGCCATCCCTGAGCACCTTCGCCGGTACGCCCTCGGTGACATGGACTCCAAGGACTGGCCGCTTCGCGTCCTTGCCGCTGGCAAAGGCGGAAGGCTGGACTATCCCGACGGGAACGCGGTGACCGTGACCGGCCAGACGCACCAGCAGGCACTTGACTACTTCGCCGACCGGCAGCAAGAGCGGGAGAAATGGGAACGACGCACCTACCCTGACGGGCCAGAGGGAGCCGATTCGCCCACCGTCCACCTGAACCAGGTCTTCTACTCCAAGGGGTGGCCAGAAGACCCGGGTGTGCTGGCCCTGCGCAACGAGTACCCCGCAGCTGTGGTGATCGACTCGGTCAGCTACCCCACTATCGTCCACGCCTACTGGGCGCTCGCCGCCACAGACCCGGCCACAGCCGAGCAGATCCGCGCAGCGGACCGGCCCTACGACGCCAGGACACTCGCCGAGCAGGCCACCATCCGCCCGGACTGGCCGGTCATCCGGATCGCGGTCATGGCGCGGCTGCTGCGGGCCAAATTCGCCCAGCACCCCGAGCTGGCCGAGATCCTGCTCGCCACCGGCGACGGCCGGATCGAGCACACCGGCTTCGGCTCGAGCTACTGGAACGCCGAGCGTGGCCAGGGACGTAACTGGATGGGACGGCTGCTCGAGCTCATCCGCTCCGAGATCGCCGCCCAGCGGGCATCCAGCCCGGCCCAGCCGGCCCCGTGACTGGAACGTCCCCCGTTCCTGCACACCGGCTGAGGGGGCGCGATACCGCTACCGGCCGCTCTGGCAGCGGGCAGGATGGGACTCGTGGCAGACGGTAGGGGCGTGGGCCAGCTTCAGCAGGAGTTGTTCGCCGGGGCGGATGGCAGGGCCGGGGCGGAGCCGGTGCTGATGGCGCTGAACGCCGAGTTCTACGAGCTGATCTGGCGGGGGCAGAAGACGCATGAGTTCCGGCGCCGGTTCCTGGAGGGCCGCCCGGTCCGCTGGTTCGTGTACCTGAACGCTCCGGTGTCCCGGCTGGCCGCGGTGATCGATCTCGGCCCGGCCATCGTCGATGTCCCGGAGCGGATCGCCGCGATCGCCGAGGCAACCCGGCCGGGGAACGGCGCGAGCGTGCTGGCGTATGTCCGCGATCTTGGCCGTGCGTTCGCCATCCCCATCCTTGACGTCACCGAGTACCGGGGCCTGCGGGCCAGCGATCTGCAGGCGGAACTGGGCGGTTTTCACCCGCCGCAGGGGTACGTACGCCTTTGGCAGCACCCGCAACTGCTGGCCGTCTGCGAGAAGGTCGCCGCCGGTCCCCCGGTCCGGCAGTTGCAAGTGCGTCCCCGTTGATCGAGCGATTGTCAGGACTCGCTGGCGGGAGGTGACCGGGATGCCGCACTATCAGTCAGGCCCGGGTGAGGAGCCTTCGCCGCTGCGGCGGGCGAGGCTGGCCAGGAACTGGACGCTGGAAGATGTGGTCGAGGAGATCGGCCTGCGCACGCCCGGTGGCCATTCCGGGGTTACCCCGAGCATGGTGTCAGGCTGGGAACTCGGCCGGCACACGACCAGCATCGGCCATCGCAAGATGCTCTGCGAGATCTACCAGCAGACCGCGGACGTGTTATTCGCCCACCAGGACCAGGGACTGACCGCCAGCGCTGCGCCTCGGCTGGTGGCTGGGTTCGCGGACCTGCAGCGGGCGATGCTGGCCACGGTGACCGGCGCGCGCCAGTGCCTGATGGCGCTGGGATCCCGGTCCCGGGACGCCAGTTACCTCGATGCCATCGAGACCGCCCTGGCGCGGCGGCCCGCCCTGATCTGCTACCGGGTGCTGTTCGGCCCGCCTCGTCATCAGGTACTGCACGATCACCTGGTCCGGCTGCTGGAGCTGCGCGACCCTGATGACCGCAGCCTGGGCGTCAAGACGCTGCACCTCGGCCTGGTGGACGATGGTGGGGGGTCACCCGAACGGTTCTTCTGCGCGAGCGAGCAGATGGCGGTGGTACCGATCCCGTCTCTGACGTCCCATGAGGCGTTCGACAGCGGCGTGATCTTCGGCCCTGCCGTGGCCGCTCGCCTGCTCGATCACGGCCGGCAGGCGTACGCCGCGGCCCGCCGGGTCGAAACCCTCGGCGAGATCCGCGATCTTAAGGTTGCCCCGGGGGACAGGACGTCAGCATGACAGGGACGGAAGGAGCGGTCATCAACACCTTGCAAGCCGCGCGCGAGGACCACGACGCCGTGGTGAAGCTGACCCGCGAAATGGTGCGGATCCCCAGTCGCGGCGGGATCGACTCCTACGACCCGGTGCTCGAATGCATGGCAGCGTGGCTGGGCGGGCACGGCCTGGCATGCCGCCAGCTGGCCGAGCCGGAGGGCACCACGGTGGCACTGACATGCGAGGTGGACGGGGGCAAGCCTGGGCCGCGGTATGTGCTGGACGCCTGCCTGGATACTGCCCCGTTCGGCGATGAGACCGCATGGGCACACCCGCCGGTCTCGGGGGAGATCACGGCTGGGTGGCTGCATGGCCGCGGCTCATCGGATTCCAAGGCCGGCGCGGCGATCTTCGCCCACGTCGCCGCCCGGCTCCAGGACAGCAAGGGCGGGTTTAGTGGCAGCGTGGTGCTGCTGTTCGACGTCGATGAGCACACCGGCGGGTTTGGCGGCGCGCGGGCCTACT
This sequence comes from Streptosporangiaceae bacterium, assembly GCA_035533915.1. Taxonomy (GTDB): domain Bacteria; phylum Actinomycetota; class Actinomycetes; order Streptosporangiales; family Streptosporangiaceae; genus Chersky-822. Next base: position 11,124 of record DATLSX010000119.1, on the reverse strand, counting down.
TCGAGGGCACCGGCGCTGCGGGCCGGGTTGACGGGGTGATGATCGGGTACCCAGGGCTGGGTCATGTGGTCACCGGCGGCAGAGGCGTGCTGCGCGCCCGCGTGCGCGTGCATGGCGTCGCCGGGCATTCCGGGTCCAGCCGCACTGGGGCCGGGGCGGTCGCCAAGGCCGCGCACCTGATCAGCGCACTGAACGAGCTGCCGCTGCCGGGCCCCGCCGGCCCCGATTTCCCGTTGCCGGCGAAACTCACCGTCACCGCGGTCAGCGGCGGCGAGGGATACTCGATGGTGCCGGACCTGTGCACCTTCAACGTCGATATCCGGCTCACCCCAGCCCTCGACGACGCGGCCGCCGCCACCCTGCTGCGCACAACCGCGGCGGGCGCTGACGCGGCATGGCCAGGGACCCCACCCACCGATATCGAGATCACCACCCGGTGGCCACCGTTCGCGCTGCCGGACAGCTCGCCGCTGCGCGGCGCGCTGCTTGAAGCAGCGGCCGAGGTGGGCCTGGCCCCTGCCGCGAAGGTCGCGGGGCCATCCAACATCGGCAACTACCTCGCCGGGCTGGGCATCCCCGCCACCGCCGGGTTCGGCGTCGACTACCGGGACCTGCACGGCACCGACGAGCGCATCCGCCTGGACTCGATACCGCTCGTCCAGGCCACCTACCACCAGGCACTGCTCAGCCTGCTGCAGCCAGCCTGACCTGCCGCGACGTCACTGCCGTCAGCAGCGCGACAGCAAGCACACGGCAACCAGCCGCCAGCGCATGCGCTGGCCCGGGCCTCACCCCCCGGGTGATGGTTGCGGTATCGGCCAGCACCGCGGCCACCCGCACCACCGGACAGCCGTGGTTTGCCCGTTCATCGAGGAGCGCTCGTGATCGTTTCGCTGCTGCGGGAACGCCGCCCAGGCGAACTGCGCGCCCTGCTGCTCCCCGACGACGCCGCCCGGCTGGCCCAGATCTGCGACCTGCAGGTGGAGACCGGAACAGGCTGTGGCCTGGGCATCCCCGACGGCGCCTACGCACAGGCCGGGGCGCGCATCACCAGCATGCGGGCCGCCTGGGGCAGCGCGGACTTCCTGCTCAAGCTCAAGGCCCCCACCGTTGCCGAGGTGCGGCGGATCAGACGCGGGGCTTCGGTCGCGGCGCTGTTCCACGCCGAAGGCACCCCCGATATCGTCGCCGCGCTCTTGGCCAGGGACATCTGCGCCTACTCGTTCGAGTACTTCCAGAACGACCGCGGGTCGTTCCCCCTCATGGCCGCCACCGGGGAGATCGCCGGCCAGATGGCGGTCATCTACGCCGCCTACCACCTGCAATCCCACCTGGACGGCAGCGGCGTGTCCCTGCCCGCGTGCACCTGCGCTCCCCGCGCCCGCGTGGCGGTCATCGGCTACGGGAACGCAGGACGGGCCGCCGCGATAACGGCGCTGGCGCTGGGTGCCGACGTCACCGTCTACACCCGGCACGGCATCCCCGATGGTGACCCCGGCGACGCGGCATCGCCGGCGTTCCGGCTTCTGGACGATCCCGCCACCGCCGACGGCCTGGCGGACGCCGATGTCATCGTCGGCGCGATCCGCGTCTCCACCTTCGACACTCCCCCGATCGTGACGGCGGACATTGTCAGCCGCATGCGTGCGGGCTCGGTGATCGTCGATGTCACGGCGGGGTTTGGCGCGGGCTACATCCAGACCTCCGCCCAGTTGACCTCGTTAGCAGACCCCTACCACCTGGTCGGCGGTATCAAGCACATCAAGATACGCACCCTGCCGCTCGGCGTGCACCAGGCCGCCGCGGCCCAGATCAGCCACACCTACGCGCCGTACATCTGCCGTCTGATCGCCAGCCTGGCGCAAGGATCGGACGACCCGGTCGGCCAGCGAGGCAAGATCATCGCCGGCGGAAAGATCCTCAACTGCCAGGTCCGCCGGCACTATGAAGGTGGCTTCCGCAAATGAGCGCCTATGCCCGCCGGGCACCGTTTTACGCGCGCGAGTTCGCGGTGCGCGACGACTTCACGCTCCTGGGGCGTCTGCTCGCGGACAGTGATGGCTCGGTGATCGACATCCCGTCGGGAGCGGGGCGGCTGCTGCCCGTGCACCAGGCCCATGGCCGTGACGTGATCATGGTCGACATCGAGCCCGCGATGGTCGGGCAATGCCGAGCGCGCGCAGCGGCGCGGAATCTCGGCTCACGCGTCACGGCCATGCAAGGCGATATCACTACCTGGCGTACGCCCAGGCCCGCGGCCCGGCTTGTTGTGGCCCGGGGCGGCCTTCAGATGCTCCCCTCACAAGCTGCTGTCACCCAGGCCCTGACGGCCAGCGCGGCCAATCTGGACGACCGGGGAATCCTCTACCTCGACGTGGCCATGCCCTGGACGGCGGCACCGGCCGTAACGAGGCACCTGCCGCCATTCATGAGATTCGCCAGGAAGCCGCACCTGGCGGGATCCAGCTACATCAAAACGGGAGACACCCGGATACGGCGGACCTATACAAGCAGGCTGCTGAACGACCGCGTCACTGTCCATCTCAAGTACGAGATGGACCGGGGCGCCAGCGGCGGATGGCAGGACTTCGAAACCGATGCCTCCTGGTGCAGGGTCGACGCCGCTGGCGTGCTGAGCACGCTGAAAGACAACGGCCTGAAGGTCGTCAGCCTGCTCGGCGACTACGCCGGCACGGCATACACCGCGCAGTCCGCGCGGTTCATCTGCCTCGCGATTGCCACCTGAGGGGACAGCATGGAGATCGTGTACCCGCCGACCGGGATCGTCCACATCACCGCCTCGATACCCGATCTCATCGCAGACCGGATGGAACCAGGGACGCGGATACAGGTCGCCTGCGCCATGCAGCCCAAAGCGGCCCCGCACTTCGGCACCGGGATCGTGCTCATGAGCGCGTTCGCACTGGCCCGGCTCTTCCAGGACGCCTTCGCCGCGCCCGCAACCGTCCTGCTCGACATGCTCGACAACGCTCCCGCGCAGCGAGTTGTCATCAACGACGTCGAGTACACCCTGTGCCTGTCCCACGCCTGGCACGGTGGCCAGAGCGCAGCGGACGCCAACACCGAGCCGGTCAGGCGGCTCGCGGCATGGGCGTCGCGGCAGGCCGGAATACCGTTCCGCCTGCGCCGGTATCGCGAGATACAGGCCCAGCCGACATTCAGGCAAGGCCTCGCACGCATACTGTCCAGCCCTGACGTGTTCGAGCCGCTGTTCAGCCCGTCGGAACACCGGCTGCGCATCCGTCCCATGTGCCCGCGCTGCGGCCTGGTCGACAAGACGGCGCGCACCGTCCAGATCACGCACGACGGCGGAGCGGCCCTGCTGTTCACCTGCGGCTACCACGGCATCCAGGCGGCCCGCTTGGACGATCCCGCAGCCGTCATCGACACCAACACGCCGATCCGCACCGTGCTGCGATCCCTGTGCTTCTCCCGCGACCGGCACCAGCATGGCATCGAGACGATCGTGCTGAACGGAGGCGACTGGTCCGGGGCGTGGATGCAGCGTGTCTACTTCGACGGCCTCCACCAGCTCGGCTGCAGCGGCAGCAGCGTGCCGTTCAATATCTTCACGCCCCAGATACTCGACGACTCCGGCGCGAAACTCTCCAAGACCATCTACCTGGCCGCAGGCACATACGCAGACGTCCCGCCCACCTGGACCTCGATGCAGGCCTTCGAGGACCGATTCGGACCCGCCGGCCTGACCATGCTGTGGGACGAGGTCAGCACCTGGGCCCAAAGCCCGGAGAAGTTCTTCCGGAACTACTCGGTGCGCTACCTCGAGCACTCGTTCGGCGAATCGCGAGAACGCATGCCCACGGCAACGGGCAGCCGCTGAGTCCTGCTCAGACGGCGCAGACGGGTCCGGGGCCCCACAACCAGCGTCGTCGGACGACTGAGCACAGCCAGCCAGCCAGCCAACAGACGAACGCGTGGACTGGCTCCACATCAGCAGTCAGCCGAGCCGCCCGCTTGCGTTTAGAAGTCTGATTTAAATAAGATGTCTCAGAGCGCTGCCAGGCCGGCCGTGCGCACAAGCTTCGCCCAGAACGAAGGCCCGCACGATGACCACCGAACCCGAGGGAACCGTGACCTGGGCGCTGGCCTACGCCAGCCACGGCTGGCCGGTGTTCCCCTGCCAGCCGGGCGGCAAAGAGCCCGCCACCCGGCACGGGTTCCGTGACGCCACTACTGATCCGGGCCAGGTCCGGCGGTGGTGGGAACGCCTGCCCGCCGCCAACCTCGCCATCGCCACGGGCCTGCCAGGGCCCGACGTCCTGTGGACGTCGACGTGCGCGGCCCGGCGGGAAGCGGTTTCGCCGCCTACCACAGACTCAAGCGCGAAGGGCTGCTCAGCGGCGCGGGCGCGGTCGCCGCCACTCCGGGCGGCGGCCTGCACGTCTATTTCGCCGGCAGCGACCAGGGATCTGGCCGGCTTGCGGGCCACCATCTGGACTTCAAAGGCCAGCGGAGGGTACGTCCTGGCGCCGCCGTCCCAGGTCAACGGCAGGCCCTATCGCGTCGTCTCCCGCCAGGCAGCGTCCGGCGTGCTGGACTGGGCGACCGCCGTCGGCCTGCTGGACCCCAGGCGGCACAAGCCAACCCCGCCAAGCCGTTTAGCGCCCGGTGACCTGGGTCACCTGGCCGCGTGGGTCGAGCGGCTGGGTGAGGGGAACCGCAACAGCGGGCTGTTCTGGGCGGCGTGCCGGGCCCTGGAGGCGGGTGAGCCCGGCGGGCTCGATGACCTCGCCGCCGCAGCCGCCAGCGCCGGGCTCGATGACCGCGAGATCGCCCGGACCATCGCCTCAGCCAGGCGGACTATCCAGCGCCCGTCGGCAGCAGGCCGGACGGAAAGCCACCCGGTGCCCGCCCGGCCGGGCCCCGGCAGAGGGGTCTACGCCGAACTGGACGGCATCCCGCAGGCAGCCGGCCAGGCCCGCGCGCTGGTCCGTGATCTGCTCGTCTCCGAGTTGGTGAGCAATAAGGTGGCGCATAGCCGATCGGGCCGGCCGGGCGGGACTCTGGCCATCGCGGTCGAGACGGCCCTCCGGCCGGGGAACGTGGATATACAGGTCCGCGACGACGGCGGGCTGGACGCCCCGGCCCCGGCCGCGCCTGGCCCTGACAACGAGCATGGCAGGGGCCTGGCCATTGTCACGGCGCTGGCGGCCGAGTGGAGCACCCAGACCGGCCCTGCCGGCCGCTCCACCTGGTGCCGTCTGAACACCAGCCCTCGCCCGAACGCCGTTGACCGCAGCCCGGAACGGGAGGCGGGCTGTTGACCGGATCACCCGCACGGATCAGCAGACCGAGCCGGGAGACCATCATGAAACCGGTAGCTGGCTTCCGCCTCCACTGCCCGCCCCCGGCCGCCGTCGGTACTAGCGGCCCGGGCCCACCTCACGCCTGGGCGGCGGGCCGGTGAGACGCCGCCGCTCATGGGAACAGGTGGGCGAGCCGCTGTTCGGGGAGGACTGGTGGGCTGAGGATCAGCGGCTGTGGTCACGGCTCCGGAGGCGCAGGGCAATGACCCGTCACCCTGCACGCGCTGCCCGCAGGCCTGGCCCGGCTGTGTCGCTGCGTAGGCGAGCCAGGTGCCGTTGGCGATGGTGGCCCAGCGGTTGGCGGTGGTGGCGCCGATCCCGATGAGCTCGCCGAGCATGGCGGGCGGGATCTCGGCGACCAGCTGGGCGCGGGCGGTGCTGCGTATAGCCGCGGGGCTGATTCCCAGAGCCCGCAGCCGGCTGGCGAGGATGAGCGGCCCGACCGGGCGGCCGGCGTGTCGCCCAGGGAACAGCCAGCGGCCTTCGATCTGGCCGGCCACGCCGTTGGTGCGGCGGGCCGGGAGCTGGGTGATCAGGGTGGCGAACGGCTCGTGAATGGGCACGGGGGTGCCGCCGAGGATGGCCAGCACGGTGCCGTCGCCGCTGCGACGGATATCGTCACGCGCGAGCCGGGCGATGCGGGTGAGTGGCTGGCCGTAGAGAACGAGGAGAACGGCGGCTACCCGGTCGCCGGCCAGGATCGTGTCGTTGGTGACCAGGCGGCGGGCGATGGCCCAGCGTTCCTCGTGGTCCAGCGGGAGGCGCAGGACCTTGGGCGGGGCTGGCGGGATGGTGACCGTCCGGGGCAGGTGGCGGCGGTCGCGGGCCCAGGACAGGAACCCGCGGGCCAGCCAGCAGGTCCCGGTGGGCTGGGCGAACCAGCGGTCCACGTCCGCCTGGGTGAGGGTGGCCAGGGTGTGCCCGTCGCGGTGGACGGTCTCGAGCAGGGCCAGCACGGCGCGCAGGGCGCGGCGGGCGTTGTTGAGGCTGTGCGCTGTCGACGCCCCGGTCTCGGCCCGGCGGCGCAGCCGGGGCAGCACCTGCCAGCGCAGCCAGGTCCGCACGATCTTGGCGTCACCGGCGTCGATCCGGGCGGCTGCCACGAGCCCGGCCGCGAAGCCGCCGAGCCGCTCAACGCGCCGGCCGGTCGTGGTGTCCGGCAGCGCCCCGGCAGCGACGAGCAGGGCGCGCCTGATGGATCCCTACGTAAGAAAACCTTGGCCATCGCCCAGATCTTGCGGGAATTCGTTACCGACCCGCACAGTCGCCGCACGGCTACGACCCGATAAACGCCACCGGCTACCCGAGTGGGAAGCTGTACCCGGCGCCGGCAATCTCCGGGCTGTCAGGCTCAATGCGACCTCACTGCCGGGACTGTTCCGGTAGAACGCTGCGTGTGCCGCATCGCCAGCCCCTGTCCGCCCGCCAGCTCAATGTCCTTAAGTGGATCGCGGATGGATGCCCGGACCGTGACTGGCCCGATGAGAGCCACAAGAACTCGGCGCGCGCCTTGGAGTCGCGCGGCCTGGCCCGCGTACGGCGGAAGGGGAAGCTCTGGCATGCCGTCTTGTCCGCCGACGGCCGACACTACCTCGAGCGCGGCCGCTACCCGGAGCCGCCCGCAGCTGGCCTCGGATCCTCCCGCAGCCTGGCAGCCTCTGGGAGGACAGCGGAGGAGGCATCGCTAGTCACCGCTCGGCAAGCTATCCGGCAAGCCACTACCAGCCAGGAACGCCGCTCGCTTGGTGCCGCCCGTGCTCGCGCCGCTCAGCGAGCGGCGCACCCATCTCTGCTGAAGGACATCCCCATGCGCTACAAGATCGTCGTCAGCCGCGTGCAGACCGCCGAACGCCATGTCCGGGGGGTCAGCGAGGAAGACGCTACCCGGAAAGTCCAAGAAGAGCTGGAGCGGCCCTACGGGTTCCTCGGCGGCTGGACCACGATCGGAACAGACATGGACATCGTCACCGTCGAGAGCGCCCTCGGAGACACGGCCCCGGCGCAAATCAGCCAGGACGGCAGCTTCCTGCTATCGGTCAAGGCAGCGTCCAAGTATCTCGGCTTGTCCACCGCTGTGCTGTACGAGCTGATCAACCGCGGGGAAATCGCCCACGTCATGATCGGCTCCCGCCGGTACGTCAGCCGCGACCAGATCAGCGCCTTCGTCCAGGCCAACACGCATACCGGCTACTACCCGAAGCGATAAACCAGGGCCTGGCGTCTCCCGATCCACCGGTGCCCAGAACGCCTAGCCATCAGCACGCCGCTTATCTTCCTTGGATTGGCGCCGCGTACGCAATGTCGCGAGCGGACGACGCAGGTGCCGGAACCAGGGCAGGCGCTCCGCTGGTGACTCTTCGGGGCGCACCGCGTTCCTGGCGCCGACCCTCCGCTCAGCAAAGTACTGGGCACGCACAGAGCCATCCTTTGCCCGCCCGGCGGCGGCGATCTGATCGTTAGTCCATTTGGGCGACCACCGGATCTGGCTGGCGTCGATCCAGTAGTGCGAGCGGCAGGGGAAGCCCCAGTTCCCGATGGATGGTGTGAGGGAGACGGTGTCACCGTCGTAAAAGAGCTGCCAGTCCGCGGGTGTGATGGGAGTAACGACCTTGTTGCCGCATCCGCATGCGCACAGGTGCACGGCGGTGCGGTGGGGGATCGAGATGTACAGGATGCCTTCGGCGAACTGCGTGGGGACGTACTCGACGAACTCGTGGATGAGCGTGGTGTGCCTCATGACGGCTGGTCGTCGTTCAGGAGTTGGTTGGCGGCGATGGTGTAGGCGGTGAACAGCTCGTGCTCGTCGTCCGCGTAGAAGCCGTAGAGCTTCTTCCACTTGATCACCGCGAAGACCGCGTTGAGCATGTTCAGGTCCGCGATCTGGATGTTGTGGTCGTATTCATCGCCGCCGTCGGCGAAGGTGATGCGCTTGTTCGCCCAGACATGCTCACGGTGACCGGGGGTGCTGGTGGTCGCCGTCACGATCCCGCGCAGCGTGTCGCCGGTCCTCCGGACGCCCATCCCGGTGTCGATGAACGGGAGCGCGTGCTGCTCCAGTTTCTCGACGATGAACTTCTTGCCCGGCCCTGGGTCCATGGTCAGGAACACGAACGCCATGTCCTGGAGCTCGCCGATGTTCGACTCGTCGACGTGGTAGGGGTGGGCGATGATCCCGCGGCGCATGGCGTCGTACCGGTCCCGGTGGTACTCGGCCTTGTTGCGCATGGCGTCCAGCTCTTCGACCGATGCGGCGCCTGGCGCACGGAAGGCGTTGTGCGCGTAGAACGTGTCGCCGTCGAACAGGTGGATCTCGCCGACAGGCGTCTTGGCGAGCTGATCCAGGACGTAAGCGCCGGTCCCGCCGACCCCGACGATGGCAACCCTGGGCAGCGCGAGCTTGCCGGTGACCAGGCCGATCTGGGCGCGGCTGGACGCCGAGTCCAGGTACCGGAACACCGACTCATCCTCGGTCATCTTGACCGGCAGGAGCGACCGGGCCGTGACTTTCGGGTCGATGGCTTGAGCCCAACCGCTGATCATGTTCGCGTAGGCGGTCATCTTCGCGTAGTAGTCCGGGTAGCCGTCTGGTGGCTTGCTTGAGAACGTGCAGTCCGCTGTGATGCCGTCGGCCAGGCGGTTCTCGCCGATGCTGTTAATGATCTTCGAGAGCCGATTGCCGTGGTTGTCGCAGGGGATGCCGCCAGCGAACGAGACAACGTGGGTGGCCGGCTTAATCGTGGCGGTGCCGCTGGTCGACAGCTCGGAGATGAGCGTGCCGAACGCGACCTCCCCTGCAGAGGTCGCGAACGGCACGCGCTTGACCAGCAGGTAGCCGGAGCGGATCTCGATGTCGTAACCCTCCTGGTGGAGGCGCTGGAGATCGGGACTAGGCCTTGCCAGTAGGGACGACATCGAAGGTCGTGCCCTCCTTCTTCACCTCGACGGTCTCACCCTCGACGAGGATGCCTTCGTGCCGGGGTCCCATCGCCTTCCTGAAGGTGACCGTGTAGGTGGTGTCCGGGCCGGGCGGCACCGGGTAGGCGATGGCGACGACCTCGGCATAGGACACGACCTCGTGTGGCACGACGGCCAGTTCGCCGTTGATCACGATGGCGTACTCCGTGCCGCGCGATTCGTCCTCGCGTTCTGCTACGGCGGCTTCACTCATCTGCGGTTCCTGCTTCCTGTGCTCGTGGCCCGTGCCGGGCCTGTGTACGTCTGACCGCGTGTTCGCGGACATGCGTACACACTAGCATGGCCTCGCCACGGCCGGGGTTCCTGTCTGTCAGCGGGTGCAACCGAGCCTGTGCCGCTCGGCGTACATGTTGTACGCTCGTCAGCGAACATGACGGGCAGACCTTCTGAGACAACCCTCGGCCAGCAGATCCGCGATGCTCGCGTGGCCGTAGGGCTGTCGTTGCGTGCACTGGCCAGGCAGCTGGAGGTGGCGCCGTCGTACATGAACGACATCGAGAACGACCGGCGCGTGCCGTCCGAAGCCGTGCTCAGGCGGATCGCATCCGAACTCGGCCTTGATGCAGACCTGCTGCTGGCCGCGGCAGGCCGGGTCGGAGAAGGCGCCCGGGAGTACATCAGGGCCAATCCCACCGCCGGGGTGCTCTTCCGTCGGGTGTCTGACGCCGGCCTGGACGAGCAGGACCTCAAGAAGTTGCTGAAGCAGGCAGAGAAGATGATCAGCAAGCGCGATGAGAACGCGGGCGAGTAGCGGCATGCAGTGGTACTACGGCCCCGAGGGTGACCAGCGGATCTGGTACGAGTCCGACGAGATCGAGACCATCGCCGAAGATGAGCTGCGCCGCGCCGGGCTGATACCCTCACCCGACCATCCGGTGACAGACCTAGAGCGGCTGATCGAAGGACATCTCAAGGCCCAACTGGACCAATACGCAAAGCTGCCAGATGGTGTCCTCGGGCTCACGCAGTTCGACGCGCGCCGCCGCCCCGAAGTCTCGATCAGCAGCGCGCTTACCGAAGCGGCCGAGGAAGACCCGCCACGCCCAGGACAGATCGGCCGATGGCGCGCCACGCTAGCTCATGAAGCCAGCCATATCTTCTTGCACCGCTACCTCTTCGACCCCAACATGGCGCCGCTGCCCAGCCGACAGCCCAGCGATACCCCGGCGGACTGTGGCGCTGTCATGCGCTGCCTCCATCGCGACGTCGTTCCGGTAAGCACCCAGGACTGGGGGCGTATCAGCCGGCGGCGGGACTGGCGTGAGGTCCAGGCCAACCGCAGCATGGCCGCCTTGCTGATGCCGGGCAGGATATTCAAGGACGTCGCCTTCGAGCAGATGATCCAGCTCGGTTTGAGCGGCCTGCCATCCAGCCCGGACCTCGCTGACACCCTCGCAGCGGCGATCGCCGACGTCTTCCAGGTCTCGAAGCAAGCCGCACTGATCCGCCTCGGCACCTTGCGAATCGTGTAAACCGGCTGAGCCGTGCCGGTGCGGTAGATGGTCCGGGCGTGCCAGCGAGCCGATGACCGCGCGCCGTGGCGACGAGAGCCAAACTAGTGATCTTGCCACTCAAAGTGCCATTCGCCTGGCTCCGGAACCGCTGACTATCCGGCGAAACCCGCCTCTGACCTGCAGAGCCCCCTTACGGAATCGAACCGTAGACCTTCTCCTTACCATGGAGACGCTCTGCCGACTGAGCTAAGGGGGCACACGGCTGGCCTGCGCTTCGTTCGGCCGACCGATCGGGTGTGATCAAACGGCCCGGGCGGGTTCTCCACCGGACTGGCACATCCGCGCGA
>DATLSX010000118.1:0-6972 GCA_035533915.1 Streptosporangiaceae bacterium | reverse complement strand
AATCTGCCCCGAGGCATTGCCCGGCGGCATCACAGCCGCAGGGCGCTTCACGGTCGGGGCAGTTCTCGAAGGAACCGTGCCCGTGCCGGTCAACCGGCGGAAGCTGGCTCCAGCCGGCCAGCCACAGGAAGGTCTGCATGTAGGCCTCTATGCGCCTGGCACGTACCGGATCGCCGACCTCACGTGCTAGCCGGACACCGGTCATTCCGCGGCAGGCGTCCAGCGAGACCTCGTAAAGAGTCGGCCTCCCGAAGACGCGGCGGCTGGATAGCGGGCCTTCGCTCGCTTCGCCGCAGACCCACGCCATCAGGTCCATCACACCGCAGGCCCAGCCGAAGGCCAGCCGGCTATCGGCCGGGGCCGAGCGATCTCGCCAGGGATACCGTTGCTGCGCCAGTAACCCCCAGAAGTACGTAGCCTCGATCTCATACCTGCTGCGGGAAAAGGCGGCACCGTCTGTGACAGGCAGTTCCTCGGAACCGCCGTTCCACAACGGCAGTGCGTCGATCTTCCCGGACACCCACTCCAGAGCGAATCGGGCCTGCACCACCTGTCCGCCGGGGTCGGCCGCCGAACTGGCCAGCTCAGCGGGGGCCGATACCTCGCCCAGGATCTCGGCGCGGCTCGGTGGCCGGCCGATGGCCATGGTGAGGGTCACCGGGGACGGGCAGGTCCCGGTGAGCGCCCAGCGCCAGGCGAGTGCGGTCCTGCCGTTCGCGCCCTGCTCGCCGAGGCTGCGAGCAAGCACCGACCACAGGCGGGGCGGGGTCCTCGTGATGGCGTCGGGCAGCTCGTCGAGCAGTTGGAGGATGCCCATGCCGCTTACGGTACGCGGGCGTTGACGGCCAGGCCACGTCGACAACGGAACGCTGACAAGGTGGATCGTTCGACAACGCCGAACCGCCCTCATTCGGGCATTGTCTCCGCTAGTCGGTTGGCTGTAGTTCCGGCCATGGAGATCGCAGGGCACAACGTGGTTACCGACCGGTTGATCGCGCCCGTCATGATCATCGAGCACTCGGCGGCGATGGAGTGGGTGCTGCGCGGCACGTTCTGTGCGCAGCCACGCTTATTTGGCACTGATCGCTTCAAATCCGGGTGTGCACCAGATAGGGACGTTGTGCGTCTTATCTGAGAGGCGGAAGCAAGGTCACTAGCTAACGGGGCGGGATTCTGGTGAAAGTACGCATTCCGGTACTGGTATTAGCTGCGGCGGCAGTCCTGCTGCTCGCTGCCTGTGGAGCGGGACCTGACGGGGGTTCCACGACCTGCGGAAACTACCGGGGCCTCGATACCAGCGGCCAGTTGACGGCGGTCACGCAGATGATCAAGTCGCACGGCGGCGACACGTCTGCGGGCAATGTAGGCCTGACCGAGATGTCCGCGGATGCTTACTGCGCCGTCCATCCGGCCGCTGCCGTCATCTCCGGTATTTATCAGGGCTAAATAGGACAGTTCGGCTCATTGCTGCTGTCTTGTGAAAGGGGAGAAACAATGGATGCATTCTTCGAGGGGATCCCTGCCGGTCAGGCGCCCTTAACCGGTCAGGCACCGTCGCCGGCGCCGGAGCCACCCGCCGACACCCGGCGAGTGGCCACTGCGCAGGAGGCTTACCTGCTGAGCTACGGCACGGACGAGGAGAAGGCCCGGCTGCGTGCAGAGGTCCGGGAAGTGCGACCGCTGCTAGGCCCGGCCAAGCCTCGCGCCCTGCGGCCAGCCGGGTCCGCAGTGCCCGCCGCCGCGAAGGTCGCCGGCGCGGGCGCCCTGGGTATCATCCTACTCATCCTCGGCACGATCGATCACGCCATCGCGGCTCAGACGGCAGCCATCTGCAACTCCGGTCTCGGACAGCTCGGCCAGGCGTTCGACCAGAGCGCCGCGCGGGGATGCACGCTGTACACCGGGATGGAGAGTCTCACCGGCTGGCTGGTAGCAGGCGGCGTCCTCGCTCTCCTTTCCGCCGCCGCCATTCTGATGACCGGCAACCGCAAGCCGGCCAGCCCGGCTGGCAGCACCCGCAGGCCGCCCGGCGGCCAGTCCTACTGAGCCTTCCGCGCCATCGGCCCGCGACCGGCCGGGGGCTGCACGAGTGCCCGGCACGTGAGCGGGAGCATCGGCCAGGGAAAGCTGCCGTCCGGTGCCGGGTGGCGCGCTAACGGAAAGAAGACTGCACGTGAGATCGACATGTGAGAAATGCGCCCAGGCGCCGGCCCGGCTGATCACGAGCACAAAGAACCTAGGGCTCCTGTTCGGGCACAAGACATTCCGCGCGCAGGCGCTGCTCTGCCGGGAATGCGCGATCCGTCAGCTTACCGGCGACCTGATCTTTACCGCCATTCTCGGCTGGTGGTCCATCGTGAGCCTGTTCGCCAACGTTGCCTTCATCGCCGGGGACATGACCGAGCTGTCGGCGGCCCGGAAGATGGAAACGCCAGGCGGGGCACTCCCGGCCGGGGGGATGTCATGATCCTGCGGGTCCGCGAGATCGGCGACGCCACCGACGACGGGGCTCGCTGGCCGGTGCCGTCCAGCGAGCCAGGGGGCTGGCTCGTCGACCTTGAGGAGGGAGACGGGGACCCCGCCCGGATGAGGTGGATGCCGGTAACGGGCGTCCTTGAGCAGGAGGTACTGCCCGGCGGCGCGAAGACCCTCAACAAGCTGCCCAGGGTAAGCGGCTTCGCGTACATAACCGACGCCCGGCTCGTGGTGGCCATCGAGAACTTCGACAAGGGCAGCACGTACGTGGGGTTCGGCGGCGTCGGCGCCGCTGTCGGACTGGCCGCCACCGGGATCAGCAAGGCCCGCGCCGCACACCGCAGGAAGGGCAAGGTCCTCGTGGGGCACGTCCGGTGGCAGTGGGCGAAAGCCATCGCCGCTGAGCCCGGGAACGGGAAGACCCACAGCTCCGGCACGATCCGCGCGGTCTGCGAGACGAGAAGCGGTACCGAGACCAGGCTCTACCGGCTGGACCTGACGGTACCCGGCGCCGTTCCCGCGCTGGAGGCGGCACGGGACTGCATCCAGCGGGCGGCATCATGGCGGCTGGCCCGCTTCCCCGGCCGCCAGGACGGCTGGGGTAGGCTCCGCGAGCTGACCGAGGCTCCCATGCTCGACGCGCCCGAGAAGGGGAAGCTGGCGGTGTACAGCATGCCAAACTACTTCTTCGTCAGCCGCGGCTCCGCATATCCCGCCCATGGGCCCGGCCCAGCTCGGCCGGCCGAGGCGGAAGGAACGGGCTGAGGAAGCCAGCCAGGAACGCATAGCGGTGCCCGTCAGGAGCGCTGGCGGGCACCGCTGCTGATCTCGGCCGTGACCGTGGCGACGGCGGGATGCCCGCCGCCGATATCGCCTGGCAATCCGTCATCCCGAGATGTAGGCATTGCCGAGAGTCAGCTCATTGCTACTATCAGGTTGCTGAGTACGCGGGTCGGTCCCCGAGCAGGTGACCTCTAGCTGCGTGACCCTGGCGATGCTGAGCCGGACAGTGGCTGGCTTTCCCAGGCTGACCACCACAGGACTGATCAGCTGTGTACCGCCCTGGTTTGCGAACGTCACCGTCTCGTTCAGGCTGGTCGCGTTCTGCGCGTTATCCGGGATCCCGACGACAGCGCGGAACAGGGCGTGGCCCCCGACGTTGAATGCCTCGTCCGGCTGATCGGTGTTGGCGGGACCATCGCAACCGAAGGTGATGCTATTGGGGTAGGTCTTCGCCGACATGGTTTGCGTACCGGTCTGCAGGTCAGCGTGGTCGACCGTGGGCTGCAGCGCCGACAGGTAAGTTCCGCCGCTGAGAGTCGCGCCTCCGACCGACCCGGACTGCTCAGTTGCTGCTGGTGCGGCCCGCTGCAGCTGCTGGCGCTGCTGCCTGACGACAATGGTCAGCTGGTTTACCCGGCTGGTCTGATGCGCGGCGACGACGGACGCCACCGCGGCGACGATCGTCGCCGCCGAGGCCAGAATCCCGCTGAATGACTTGAGCCACGACTTTCGGCCATGCCTGCGCGGCTGCGCGGTACCTGCCATGCCTTAACCCCACCCTCTGCCGACCGGTTTGGCGGCGCTTAGGCCCGTCCGGGGACTGGGCCCATCCCGGCTCGTGCCGCGCATGCGACTTCTGCTTATGTCGGAGGGCGCCGCCCGCCACCGGAAGTACTGCACGGCACACTATCCTGCGATATCCGGACACGCTGGCCACTGCATTATCGCCACCAAACCGAAATCTGCGACGGCCCGCCACGAAAGTTTAGGAGGCAGCGGGACACGGCCGATGCGCGGTCAGGGCGCCAGAACCTGAGCACATATACGGTAAATGATGGTTATTGTCATCCTCTGTACCATTGGAGGCACTGTCTCAGCCGTCTCGGTGTATATGTCCGACGCGCAACGCAATGGAATGGTTGACCCATCGATCATCCCGGGTTTCTCAGGCGAGCTTCCATGATCGCCGCCGATGACCAGGCCATGTGCGCCGCATGCCATGGCCACCAGTTATCTCACTTGCAGGCGGTCACCGTGGGAGAAGGCACACGGATCGCCGTCGCCGAGCGCCGGCAGAGCGATCGTCCAGGGCTAGGCGCAATGCCGGGTAGTTAAGGGTTGCGGCGTGTAGTCAAGTGGTTTGGCGGGTTTGCCGGTTGCGGCGGACATGGCAACGGAGGTCGCGGTAGGACGGGTGTCGACCAAAACCCCCGCGTACCGGAGACCTCCGTTGCCCGTCCAGTCTGCCATCCGTTCTGCCGTCATGTCGGTTACCTCGGTGATCACGGTCGCCGGTGGTGCTTTCGCTCCCGGTCACCTGGGCGAGCTGACCCGGATCATCCCGTTCGAGCTGGCCGACGCCGTGCTCGATGAGGTCCCCGGCGCCAGGGAGCGGCGGGTGCGGCTGCTGCCGTCCCGGGTCGGGCTGTACTTCCTGCTGGCGATGTGCCTGTTCCCGCAGCCCGGCTACCCGGGGGTATGGGGCAAGCTCACCGCGGGTATGCGCGCGCTCGGGCTGCCGGCCCCGTCGCCGAAGGCACTGCGGGACGTGCGCCGCCGGATCGGGACCGGCCCGGTCCGGCGGCTGTTCGAGATCCTGGCCGGGCCGCTGGGACGGCCGCGCACCCCCGGGATCATGTTCGGCGGCTACCGGACGGTCTCCTTCGACGGCTGCAAGTCGATCAGGGTGCCCGATACCAGGGCGAACCGGGCATGGCTCGGCAAGCAGAACGCGGCCAACGGCGAGACCGGCTACCCCGCGCTGTCACTGATGGCCCTGGTGGAAACCGGCACCCGGGCGCTGCTCGGGGCGGTCTTCGGCCCGGCGGCCGGCGGGGAAACAGGCCAGGCCCTGAGCCTGCTGCACCTGCTGGACAAGACCATGCTCCTGCTCACCGACCGCGGGTTCGACGGCGCGGGCTTCCTCGCTGCCGTCGCCGCGAAGGCGGAGTTCCTCGCCCGGCTGAACGCCAACCGCCGCCCGCCCGTGTTCCGCTACCTGCCCGACGGGTCGTACCTGTCGGTCATCGGCGGCGTGAAAGTCCGGGTCATCACCGCGGCGGTGACCGTGACCTGCCATGACGGCACCAGCTACGGCGGCACCTACCGGCTGGCCACCACCCTCCTCGATCACCGCGCCTACCCCGCGCAGGCACTGATGGCCCTGTACCACGAGCGCTGGGAGCACGAGGTCGCCTACCTCGCGCTGCGCCACACCCTGCTCCAGGGCAGGGCCCTGCGCTCCGGCGACCCCGCGGGCATCGAGCAGGAAACCTGGGCGCTGCTCGCCGTCTGCCAGGCACTTCGCATCGCGGTCACCGACGCCGTCCAGTCCGTCCCCGGCACCGACCCCGACCGTGCCAGCTGGCAGCTCGCCGTCGAGACCGCGCAGAACCTCCTCACCACCGCCGCGAACATCACCGGCCCCGCCGGTGACCTGCCCGGCGACATCGGCCGCGCCGTCCTCGCCCGCCTGCACGGCCCCCGCCGGCCCCGCGTCTGCGCCCGCAAGGTCAAATCCCCGCTCAGCCGCTGGAACAAGCACCCCGACGGCAAGCCCCGCGCAAGCAAGCGGATAACACGCATCACGAGCAACATCGATCCGAGGCACTACCAGCCCCTGACACGCCGGGCGACATCCGTGACAAACACCGAAGGACCTTAACTACCCGGCATTGGGGCTAGGCGTGCTCATGGTCATGGGTGCCTGCCGCAGCCTGTCGCGCTTCGGCCTGACGGAGGATCTCGCTGGCGGGCACGATGTCGGGCCTGGCGGGCTGGACGATCGCGTCACGGTCACGGCGAGCCAGCACGGTCCAGGCCCGGCCGAGGTCGGATTCCTCGGCGTCCTCACTCGGTACGCGGGCGTCGCGCAGCTCGTCAATCTTCATCTGGGCCATGCGGGCGTTCTCGCGAATCCGCTCGATCCGCTCCGGGATGCCTTCCCCCGCCGCTTCCGGCGCGGGGCTCAGGACTTCCTGGCCAGGGATACCGGAGCGCGGCGGCTCCTCATCCGCCGACAATTCAGCTTCGGGACCGGGCAGATGGGCCGAGCCATCGAGGGCCTGCTGGATCCAGACATCGTTCCGGGGCGGATGGGCCGGATCCGGAACCGTCCCGCCGTCGGGCTCGGCCGACTTCAGCGGCTCAAGTACCTGGTCCGGGTGCCGACGGCGCAGCTCAGCGTCCGCCGCCAGGGCGGCCCGCCGGGTCGGTTCGGTGAGCGCGTCCCACTGCCGCCGAGTCTCCTGAGCCTCCGCGAGAACGTCGGCGATGCGGGTGGCCTGGGCCTGCATGGCCCGCCACGCGACCGCGAGCTGCTGGTGCCGCCTGGCGACATCGTGATCGCCGACACCCCTGCCACCGCGTCGGGCACACCGGTCTTGTCAGCGGCCTCGACGGCGGATCGAACGTCCATGATTCGGGTATCGAGACGCCGCTTTCTCGCGATCAGCGACTCGTCGGGCTGAGCCATGAGGGCGTCCTCTCTCAAGC
>DATLSX010000117.1:0-14896 GCA_035533915.1 Streptosporangiaceae bacterium | reverse complement strand
GAGTACCTGCCCGAAACCATCCAGGCAATCGGATCACTGGTATCCGACCGCGCTGCGGCCCGGTAACCCGCCGGAGCACCGCGAGCACGCCAGCACCCCAGGCAACGACGTCCCGAGCTCAATTACGCACCACGTCGTAAGTCTCAATGTTTCTACCCGGAGACTCTACTTAGCTCCCTTGCTGCATTCGCTGTACCATCTCGTGCAACGAACTCTGTTGGTCATACATAGCTTGGACAATGTCACGAACGGCTTGATCTGAGGGAGACTTGGTCGTCGCATAGAGCTTCTTGACCGCAGCTTTGACCACGTCCCTTGCGGCAGTTGACCCGACCACGCTCCCAACGGCGCCCCCGAGACCGCCCTCTGGGTCGATCTTCTTGCCAGCGTAATATCCGACGCCTCCTCCTATCGCGGCGGAAAGGAGCTCAGCAAGGGCGTCTTGTGCCCTATCTTCTAATGACTTCTCGGCCATGATCTGTCCCCCCTAAGTGTCTTGTGGGTACTCAGGGTTACCTGCATACCCCAGACATGTTGATTACATTAGGCTTACTATAGGTGACTCAAGCCTTGCTCGTCGAGCGTCTCCGCCAGGCCGGATCGCCACTCCGCGTCGATTGCCATCGGCTTCCGTGTCAGGCGCGCATGGCTACGTGCGCCGGTTTCCGCCGATATACTCTGTAAGGTTCGGTTATGTATCCAGATTCTCACTCGATCGAGTTCGACGGCCGGACATTGACTGTGGAGGATGCGGGGCCACCCGGCGGTTTCCCTGTTCTGGTGCATTGCGGCGGCGGGTCTCGGCACTTGGAACCTTCCGCCGTGAGGGACGCCCGCCGTTACGAACTCCGGCTCATCAGCTATGACCGTCCTGCCTATGGCGGGTCGACTCCCATGACTGGCCGGGTAATCGCAGACTGCGCGCCTGATGTGGAGGCTGTCCTGCGCGAAGTCCGCTTGTTCTTCCAGGACCGGGCGGCCGCGCGGGAAAAGTTCCGCTCGGAGGCGGCAGAAATGTATAACCGCCTGTCCGAACCCGAAGGCTGGCTGCGCATGTGGGGCGATCGCGCGGGCACAGACGCTGCGCACGGCCAGGACGCGGCGAATCATCTCGCCTCGGTATTCCAGGATGGGTGGACACGCGGCGACGAAGGCTGGTGGGACGACTGGAGCGCCTTCCTGAGTCCGTGGGGCTTTGACCTGGACACCATCACAGCACCGGTGAGCCTATGGCACGGCATGGCCGATAAGCAGCCGCAGTGCTATCCCGGCGTTGTCGCTGACCAGGCTCAGCAGGTCATCGCTATCCAGTCCGGGTTCGGCCGCGTGAGCGGATCTGATGGCGCGGATGACTTCCCACACATCAGGGCCACCGGCCAGGGCTGCGCGCCTTCCGGTGGGACCGGGCCGGAAAATAACCCCGGGATGCTCGGTCATCCGCAGGGCTTCGTCAACCAGCCGGTTGGCGGCAGATGACAGCGACATGCCCGGGTTCGCCGCAACGAAGGAGACCAGCCTGTCGGCTACGGGCTGATCGAATCTGACGGGTGTCGCTGAACGCTTGCTCATGACTACATCGTAGTTGGTTCAAGTCGCACGGGTAATCTGGCCGTATTCGCTAGCTGAACGCCGCTGGCGGAGAGCTGGAGAATCGACGGTATCTTTGTCGCGCTGGCAGATGGTGACATCGTCGGGGAGATCCGTGTCGATCCGACCTGGATGGGTTTCGGCGAAATCGGGAACCATCGAGGTGTGGACTACCGGGAGGCCACGGCAGGCGACGTGGAGGCTATCGCTGCCCTGCACGCTGACAGCTGGCGGCGCCACTATCGGGGCGCGTACCTGGATTCGTATCTCGACGGTGAAGTCTTCGCCGACCTGAGGACGGTATGGACCGACCGGCTCACGCGCCCGCCGCCGGACCGGCACACCATCGTCGCTGACCGCGGCGGAACCGCGGCGGGCTTCGCTCATACGCTGTTCGACGCTGACCCGGTATGGGGTGCCTACCTCGATAACCTGCATGTCAGGCACGACCTCAAGCGCCGCGGGACCGGCGCCCGGCTGCTGGCCGAAGCAGCACGAGTAGTCGCTAGGCGCAGGCCGCAGGCGGGGCTTTACCTGTGGGTGCTCGAGCAGAACGTCGCCGCCCAGGCGTTCTACCAAGCGCAAGGTGGCAGCAACGTCGAGCGCGAGCTAGCCGGGCCCTTCCCCGGCGGTGGCTATGCCTTCTCGTTCCGGTATGCGTGGCAGGATCTCTCCACCTTGGCCAGATGACGAGCGAGGTCAGTGCCCGGAAGACCGGCACCGCAACTCAAAGGGGTGCGCGATGCGCGCACCGAATGAGAATGTCCCTCCTTCGCGATCCGATCTCATGAAACGTCTGGTCACGTCATGGGATTACCGCCACCCCTATGTCTTTTGGGGAGTGCGCCTTGCTGCTGGTATCTGGCCGCTCTTCTTGGGCGCCCTTCTGTGGTCCATCGGCAACTGGCTGGGACCGCTGCTGCTCGTAGTGGCGGCGGTGCTCATCTGGGTCGGCTTCCGCGTGCTGCGCATCGTCCAGGGGTAGCCTGCGGCGTCCCCGCCCGTCCTTGCCCACGATGCGATGTTGGCTGGAAGCATGGCTGGGCGAGGGAGGTAACCGTGTCCGCGCCCGAGATAACCTTCCAGTTGCTCAGCGGAAGACAGTCCGCCGAGCACGCTGACGAACTACAGGCCCTGCACGCTGAGGTCTACCATGACCCGCCGTACGGGCACGAGGATGACGCCGTCGTGTTCGCGAGCCGTTTCAAGGTTCACTGCCGCCAGCCGGGTTTCGTCTTGGCCGAGGCCCGCCATGGCGGCTACCTGGTCGGTTATGCGTCCGGAATGCCGTTGCGGCTCTCCACCTCCTGGTGGCGGAACCTGACTACCCCGCTGCCTGGGGAGGTCACCGCCGAGCATCCGGGCCGCACCTTCGCGCTGACCGACCTGCTGGTACGTGCGTCCTGGCGGCGGCAGGGCGTCGGGCGGGCACTGCACGACCTCATCCTCACCGGCCGGCCGGAGGAACGGGCGACGCTCACCGTCTTGCCCGCGGCGACACCGGCGCAGCGCGCCTTCAGCTCCTGGGGCTGGCGCAAGGTCGCCAGGACCCGCGATCCTGGCCCCAGCTCGCCCGTCTGTGACGTGCTCCTGGCCACCCTTCCGGTCAGTCAGCCCTGACACCTTTGCGGCACTCCAGCGAGAGATCGTCCCGCTCATCCAGAGTGTCCGCCCGACTCGGTGCTCAGCAGGGCCTTGTAAGACCCTGCCGCGCAGGGCAGCAATGCCAACGGGCGGTCAGGTGGTGGGAGCCAGAGCTTCCTCTGCCTGAGCGGCGAGGGCACCTACGAGATCAACAGCCGGGCGCAGGTCGGTGATGAGGTCGATAGCCTCGCTGACCCACACCGGCACTGGGGGCAGGTCACCTCGTGCCACCGCCTCCTGGTAAGCCCGCTTGGCAGCGGCATCGGCGGCAAGCTCATCTTCCCGGTCCCGCCACGAGTCGAGGAACGGGTGGCACAGGGTGCGGGCCGGATACTTCGACGGCCATGGGACGCCCCGCGCGATATCGAGCACCGTGCTGCGTTCGGTGTCCTCCCCGCATCCCTCGATGATCGCCTTGGTGACGGAAGGATGGACAAGCGCTTCGGGAGTGGCCTGGAACCGGGTCCCCATCAACGCGCCGGCCGCACCGAGGACCAAGGCTGCCGCAATGCCCCGTCCATCGGCTATCCCGCCAGCAGCCAGCACTGGCGTCGGGGCCGCCAGATCGACCACTACAGGCACGAGGGCCAGCGTGGATCTGCCCCGCCGGGCACCATGCCCGCCTGCTTCGGTTCCCTGCGCCACGATGAAGTCGGCACCGACGTCGAGCGCTTGCCTAGCTTCGTCAAGGTCAGTGACCTGAATGATGAGCGCCGCGCCGGTCTCGCGAATGGACTCGATGAACGGCCGAGGGTCACCGAAGGAGAGCATGACGGCCTTTGGCTGATATGCCAGCGCCCGCTCAACCGTGCCGGCGTCGACTGCCCAGCTCAGGAACCCCACACCCCAGGACTTGTCAGTACCTTCGGCAACGATCGGCAGTTCGCGGTCCAGCCAGACCGGATCACCCGGGCCGCCGCCCACCAGCCCCAGACCGCCGCCATTGGAGACCCCTGCCGCCAGGGCACCGCCGGCTGATCCGCCCATCGGCGCCAGGGCGATCGGGTGCCGCAACGAGAAGAACTCTGTAAACGGAGTGCATAACGTCATGGCAGCCATCATCACCTGCGCTAAGAAAACCATCCAGTTCGGAAGCAGGGTCAGGTCGCAGCCATACAGCCTCGTCTGAGCGGTACATTGCCGGACGTGATCTCGGTTGTCGAGTATGTCCCGACCTGGCCCGAGCGGTTTGAGCAGTTGCGGCGCGAGTACGCCGAGGCGATGGCAGCCGCCGGCATACCGGTGGTGGCCATCGAGCACGTCGGCAGCACCTCGGTTCCTGGGCTGGCAGCCAAGCCAGTTATCGACTGTGACATCGTGGTCGCCGAGCAGGACGTGGCCGCGGCGTCGCAGGCTTTGACCGGACTCGGGTTCACGCCCCTTGGCGATCTTGGCATCCCGCTGAGGTGGGCATTCAAGGAGCCAGCGCGACTGGCTGGCACCAACACCTATGTCGTCGTCGCTGGCTCGCTGTCGCTCCGCAACCACCTCGCCGTCCGGGACGTGCTGCGGACGGATTCAGGTCTGCGCGAGCAGTACGCCGCCGTCAAGAAGCGGGTCGGCGCCACCGCCGCGAACATCGACGAGTACGGCCGGGGGAAGAACGCGATGGTCCAGCGGATTCTCGCAGCCGCAGGACTGACCGACGGGGAGCGAGCGGCTATCGACGCCAATCAGGTGCCGTCGCACGATGAATATCCTCGGTGACAGTCCGGCGCGCGGGCTTAACCAGTGGTTCGAGCTGCGGGCCTGATGCTACCGTCCAGTTCTGTGACCTCCGCCCCGCTGCGTATCGTGCGCGCCTCACCCGGCCTGGTCTGGCGCGCCCTTGATGCGGATCAGGTGGTCGGCGCTGTCACAGCCTTTTTACGCCCGGATGACCGATGGTTCGTGCACTTCGATGCGGCCAGCCGGGCCGACAGTTACCGACCGTTACTAGCTGCCGTTGCCGGGAATGCGGTCAGTGACCTGTACGCGACCGTCGAGGAATCGGATGACGCGGCGCTGGAACTGTTCACCCGGCTCGGCTTTACTGTGAGCCGGCGCGAGGGCAATTATCTGATACCGGTCGATCCCCAGGTCACGGGCCTGCGGGCCACTGCTGATCCAGCGGGCATCGTTATTATCTCCGCCGCTGACGCCTATGAAGACCAACTCCGGTTGCTTGACGATGTCCTGCGCCAGGATGTGCCGGGAACCGACGGGTGGAAATGGGATCCTGGTGATTTCCGCGAACAGACCTTCAGCCAGGATTTCGACCGGGCGACATATCTGATCGCCGTCGATGCGGCCAGCGGCGACTACCTGGGCCTGGTCCGCGTGTGGGACAGCCCTGGAATGCCGCGGCTTGGCCTGATCGCCATTGTGCGCCAGTACCGCCACCGCGGGCTCGCCAAACTGCTGCTTGCCCGGGCGTTCGGCGTGCTGCATGAACGCGGCAAGACCGAAGTCACCGCTGAGATCGACGATGCGAACACAGCCTGCCGCTCACTGCTGCTGGGCCTGGGTGCCAGGCGCCATGGCGGTTCGGTCGAACTCGTCACTTGGCTGCCGGGTCGAACCGCACCAGGTCGCTCATCCGGTGATGGAACTAAGACGCCGTTCTAAGCCGGCGCTAGCACTGCTCGTTCCTCTTCCGGAGTGAAGCCGCCCGGCAGCGGCGGCTGGCCGCGGCGGCGATCCCAGGCCAGGACATCCGCGGCGGTGACTTCCAGCGGAGTCGCTGGCATGCCTGCCGCCCGGGCGCGCGCCGCACTGCGCTGCTGCGATGGCCAGTCTGACCGCACCAGCGGAAAGAACGGCGACACGTTGTCGCGCGACACCGGCACGATCTCGACCTGGCTGCCGGCCACTCGCGCGCAGGTCTCGACGAGCCCGCCGAGCGTGACTGGTTCGGCCGGGCCGACCGCGTGGAACGCGCCAGGACGATCGTCGGCCAGAAGCTGCACCACCAGGCGGGCCAGGTCACGGGAATCGACGACCTGAACCGGCTGTAGCGGGTCGGCGGGCAGCGCCACCCGCCCGCCGCCGGCGGCCCGTCGCACCCAGTAGGTGAGCCCGTTCTGCGGGTCATGCGGCCCGGCTACCTTCCCTGGCCGGACGATCGTCGCCCGGGAGCCGTACCTGGCCAGCACGTCGTCCTCACACGCGACCTTGAGCGGGCCGTAAGTGGCGTCGTCGAGTTCCTCGGTGTCCCGTACCGGGGGACGGCGAGGAGTGTCCTCGGTCGACCCTGGCTGGACACCCGCGAGCTGATACACCGCGTGGCTGGAGATGAAGAGGTACCGTCCTGCCCGGTCGCCGAGTGCATCCATAGCCTGCCCGACGTGCCGGGGCACATAGCCGCTGACGTCGACGACCGCGTCCCAGCCGCCGCCGCTGCCGAGCGCGGCGTAATCGCCGGTGTCCCGGTCGCCGATGAGCCGGGGCAGGTCAGGGAAGAGGTCAGTTCCCGTCCTGCCCCGGCCGAACAAGGTCACCTCGGCCCCGGTACGCACGGCGTCCGCCACGATGGCACGGCCCACGAAGGAGGTACCGCCGAGTACAAGGATGCGCACGATCGCCGACGCTACCGGCGGCCAGTGCCCTCGGGCGATCAGATATACCGCCGTACTGCCGGATATCTAGAGCGGGTCTGGTCAGCAGTTGCTGCCGATGCAGATGGTGGTGCTGCCGCTGACAGCCTTGCCGAGGATCGCATATTGGCTCGCGCCGACGGGCTGTCCGTCGAGGTTTCCGGTGGCCGTGCCGTCCCGGGACGTCCCGTTCAGATGATCGGTCACCGAGAATCCGCCGGCCTTCACGTGACTGGCCGACGTGCTGTGCGTGATGGGTCCCTCGCCAGTCCAGGTCACGTCCAGGTTCATGGTTCCTGAACCGCAACTGACCTGGTTGAAGTTGGCGTCGTAAATGCAGGTCGTCGCAGGCAGGTCGAAAGCGGTCACGCTGGCCGTGGCCAGGCCTGGTGTGTCGATGCTGACGGCGAAACCACTCGTCACCTCGGCCAGCTTGTCCGTGGCGCCGGTGAAGTTGTGCTGCGCGTCATAGTTCTGGGTGAACTGCTCGGCCACCAGGTCGTCGCCGCGGCTGGTCTCGTTGAACCTGACGTAAGTGCTGGTTTCACTGCTAGCCGTGCTGGCGAACAGGAGAGTCTCGGCGAAGGTGCCGTTGAAATGGTACTGACTCACCTGTTGCGTGGCTGCGCTCGCTGTTCCGGCTGTGGCGAGCATGGTGAGAAGTGCAAGCGTGAGTCCGGTCAAGGCCTTCTTCATTTCGGTCCCTCATGATTCTCCGGTAACGGCTAGTCCTTCCGTAGCCGATGTTTCACGTAGCCGCAGGCGGCCGCTGAGGGGCGTAGGTCCCGCGCAGGGTCCCGTTCGCGTGCCGGCGAGGCATCGGCCTGTCAGCGCGATGACGGGTCGATGCTCACCGATGACTGCCGAGCCGGGAACCAGCGCCGCTTATCTGCTGTCGCGGCGCGGCGCGGCGCGGCGTGCTCGGCGCGGTGCAGCCAGGCGATGTCAGCCTGCGTCAGCTTCTGGCCGCCAATCCGCACCCAGCCCGTCTTCCCGTCACTGCCCAGGCACGCGACCGGGGCGAGCGCCTTGTCGGTGGTGCAGATCTCGCCTCTCGGCCCTTCGTAGGCCCCGCTGGCGTTCTGCCAGAATTCCGGGATTCCGATCGGGTCGATGATGAGCAGGGCATTCTCCACTTTCGGCCCGCGTGCGTCCTGAATGACCAGCCCGTCGATGCCGTTGTTGCTCATGCTGATCCGGCACGGGTTGGCCGAACAGAGCACCCGGCCCTGCGCGGGTGCGGCAGACGGGGCTACGGCAACGCCGCACGCGACCCCCAGGCCGAAGGAAAGAAGTAGGCCAGCGGCGGATGCGGCGATCCACGCCCTCCTGGGCTTCTTCATGGCAAAGTCCTCTCAGGCGGCTGCGGGAAGATCTATGACGCCCTGGGAAGGTCTAGCCCGGTCGGGTGAGTCTCAGTGGAGCCCTGCTGAGTGGGACCCTGCTGAGTGGAGTCCTGCCGAGCGGGGCCCTGGTAAACGGGGCTTTGCCCAGCGGGACCTTGACCAGTGGGATTTTGCTCAGCGTGGTCGTACCCGGCATTCTCGTGCCCGGCATTCTCGTGCGCCTGCCGCGATCGGCTCTCGCGCCGCAACCTGGTGCTGACAATGGCGAGCGCGATCAGGATCACGCCCGCGATGGTCAGCGTCTCCGGGATTCCCAGCAGGTCGTGGAAATAACGAACGATCGTCGCAGCGATGTAGCCGGCCAGCGCGAAGGCGCCGAACACGAGCAGCACCGGGTTCCGCAACGCGAAGCTGGTCGCCAGGGCAGCCGCTGCCGTCGTGATGCCGATCACGAACATCCAGCCGTGGCTCCAGACCGCGATGCTCGGTGCCACCAGCGCGAGCGCGCCCGCCAGCGGGACAGTGGTCCACAGCGGCTCCGGATACCGCCAGGCGAGAACGGTCCAGCCGATGCCCAGCCCCCACATGCCCAGGGCGACGGCGAGCCACGGCGCATTGTTGTCCGCTGCGGTAAGGACAGCGCCGCAGATGGTGATGATCAGCCCGGTAAACACGGCCACCATCTCCAGCTCGCGGCGTCGGAACAGCCAGAGCGCGGTGGAATAGATCGTGACGACGAGGCCGACGGTGATGGCAGTGACGGCGCCGGACTGTCCGTAAACGTCATGTGCGGCGACTCCCGTCGCGGTAGCGACGCATGCCGCCGAGCCAAACCAGGTGACTCCGATGAGCCGTTGCACCGCGGGATCGGTAAACCGCCAGGCGACAAGCCCGATCGCGAGCAGGAGTGCGGCGGCGCCGGCGAAGAGCCAGACATGTTCCCAGGCGGAGACGTCGTGCCAGGTCTGGCCGACGGTGATGCCGCTGCCGACGAGCACGAGGCCGGCCCCGGCGTAGGCGACTGACTCGGTGAGCAGGGAGATGCGACCCCGTCCTGTGACGTTCCGCGTCTCCGGGATCAGCAGCCCCTGCCGGTGCGCCCAGTAGTACAAGGCGCCGGCGACAACGGCGGCGGTAACGAGCATGAGCAGGATGACCCAGACCACGGCGAGCCTTCCTTCGGCCATTGGACTTGGACTGCCCAAGATCCGCCAACTCTGATTTTCCGAGATCGGCGGCATCTTTGGCAGGGTCGAAGGTCATGACCAGGGCCGCAGCCGCCTGCCTGCCCTCGCGGCTTTACCGCATGGCCGCTAAAACTGGTTTATGGCATGCTGTGTCCTGCCTGCCGGGAACCTGGAGTGGTGTCATGCGTGTCATTCCCCGAGTCCGTCTCACCGTGCTGGCCGCCGTGCTGGCCGCGGCCGCGGTCCTCGCCGTGCCTGCGGCTGGCCGGGCGATGCCGGCGGCAGCCGGGCACGCCGCCAGCGCGGTGCAGGTCGCGGTCATCCCGCCCGATCCGTCGCCGACGAATGTCTCAGTCAGCATCGTGTTCGCCGGGTCGAGCGGATTCCTCACCGTTGCCAGCGGCTGGAAGTACTACTGGACCAGCACCAGTTCAGGTCTGACGGTCCCGGTCACGGCTCTGGACTCTGTGGTGCTTCCGGCCGACGTGCTCGCGGCCGGACCGGATTCGATCGCCCTCAGGCAAGCAGTCGGGCCCGGTGCCGTGTCAGGAGAGGTGACCGAGCTCGACCTGGCGACGATGACCTGGACGCACTACGCGATACCGTCCGGCTACCGGGCCGGGGCCATCTACGGGAACCAGGTCCTGGCGTCCGCCGGGAACAACTCGGGACCGCTGGCGGTGCTGACCTACAGCAGCACGACCAGTTACCAGCAGGTCGCAGTCACGAACATGCCGACGCAGTTCAAGGGCGCCTACTACTGGACCGGCGGTCATGCCGACGCGGTCATCATCCCGTCTTCCTCAGGCGAGATGCTGGTAAGCCTCGCGAACGCCACGGCCTCCGTCATCCCGCTGCCGCCCAGCTTCACCGTCAACACCGTCGACCTGACTCCCAGCCAGGTCGGGTTCCGCGGCATCACGGGCAAGCAGGTCCTGGTGTACTCCCTGAGCGGATTGCTCGACGGCAGCCAGACCAGCTATCAGACCGTCACCTTGCCGGACGCGGTCGCCTACACAGTCGCCCTGGTCAACGGTGCCGTCCTGGTCGGCGGCCCGGACCAGACCAGCCCGGTGCAGGCGTACCCGGACGGCGGAGGAGCGCCGACGACGGTGCTGGGCTCGGCCGAGCCGCTCGACATGGCCGGCACGCCTGACGGCTCGGTCGTCGCGGTCGGGTCCAGCGGCCCGGGTGACTGGGGCGTGCAGCGGATGACCGGCGACGGGAGCGGCGGTACGACCGCCAGCGAACTGCTCGCGCTGAACCAGCCGCAGTCCGACGGCGGTCTCACTATCACCCAGGGACTGGTCCGGCATGTCGAGTACTTCGGCACATCGCAGTGGGGCCAGGGGATCGGGCTGGAGATCTTCAACCACCTGCTGGTACCCGACACCTCGATCTACGACGCCGGGTCACAGTCCGCCGCCATTCCGGCCCAGCCGCTGCCCTGTGCCGCGAACGTCGGCTGCGTACGGGTGGGGGACGGCAACACCTACGGCGTGAGCGTACTCAGCAAGCCCGGCACCAGCATCGAACTGAACGTCAGCGGAGTCCAGCCGGTCGCGCTGCCCTCGGCCGGCGGCAGCATCGTCGATACTTCCATGCAGTATGAGATCGTGGACGGGACTGATCCCGCCCGGCAGTACGTGGTCGAGCCTGGCTCGCTGAAACCGCTGCTGAGCACGGGTCCGGTGACCGGTGCTGGCCTGTTCTTCTTCACCCTCTGGCGGGCCAGCGGGCCGGGCAGCCTGGTCGCGAAGAACCTGCTGACCGGCGTGGTCACCGGCACGCTGAGCACCGGGTCGTCCTGCACCGCGTCGGAGGTCCAGGCCGCAGCCCGGTGGGTGTACTGGTCGTGCGGTGCTTCCGGGCCGGCGGGAGTCATCGACCTGCGGACAGGCGCGAGACTCGCGGTGCCGGCCGGGCTGTCGCTGCTGGGCGACGGGTACCTGGTGCAGGCGACGCCAGCCGCGGCATCGACGCTGAACCTGACGCTCTACGACTTCCATGCCGATTCGCTGGCGGCCCCGGTGCGGTTCGCGACGATTCCGGCCGGCCCGGCCGCCGACTCGCGGGATATCACCTGGGCGGTGGACAAGTACAGCGGCGACATCGCCTACGTGGATGCCGGGAACGCGGTGCATGTGATCGACCCCGGCGTGCCGCGCACCCCGGCGGCGAGCCAGTATCCGCAGTCGTGGGACAACGGCGCAGTGTATTACTCGCCCAACGGCGGCTTCCTGGGCTGGCTCGCTCCGGGCCGCCCGATCACCTCATGGACAGTGCGGATCCGCAGGTACGCCAACGGCCCTGTCATCTACCAGACGTCCGGCGGGTCGGCCCGCATGGTCACCGCGTTTTCCTGGAATGGACTGCTGCCGCACGGCCTCAGGCCTTACAGCGGCTGGTACACGTGGACCGCGCGGGCGACGGCCGACGGTTCCGCGAGTTCCGCACCGCTCGCCCACGGCACCGTGCTGGTGTACTGCGGGCGGATTCCGTTCCGGTCTGAAGACTGCGACGGGGCGCCCGGCCTGCTGGCGGTAGACGGCCCGAGCCAGCACTACGCGACCTGGTCCGGTTACTGGTACGAGGGCGGCCAGAACGGGAAGCTCGCCACTGGCGGCCCGACGGACTACTGGCCGTTGTGCTCGGCCGGTGCCGCCGGACCGAGCTGCGTGACCGACATCGTGCCGTTCGGCGACTTCACGGGTGACGGCTTCGCGGACTTGCTGGTCAAGTACCGCAACGGCGTGCTGCGTGCGTTTCGGGGGATCGGGCAGGCGTGGTTCGGGGAGGGCACGAAGTCCTTCGTGATCGGCCGGAACTGGAACCAGTACAACCTGCTGGCCGCACCTGGCGATGTGACCGGGGACGGAAGGCCGGACTTGGTGGCGCGGGACACCCGGGGCCGGCTGTGGCTCTACGCCGCCGCCGGTCACGGCAAGTTCGCCGCGCGGCGGTTCATCGGCCGCGGCTGGAGCAAGTATGTCCGGGTGATCGGTGCCGGGAGTCTCGCCGGCGCAGGTGCCGGTGACTTGCTGGCGCTCGACCGGCGCGGGGCGATGTGGCTGTATGCCGGCAACGGGCACGGCGGTTTCCGTGCTCCAGTCTGGGTCAGCAGAGGCTGGGCCGGATACAACGCGATCATCGGGATCGGTGACCTGAACAATGACGGGTTCAACGACCTGGTAGCGCGGGACCCGCAAGGACGGCTCTGGTTCTTCGCTGGCAACGGCAAGGGCGGCTTCGCCGGCCGCAGGCTCATCGCGAGGTACTGGAAGCACTACGTCGGCTTGTTCTAGCGCAGGACCGGATCAGCGACTGCCTTGCGACGTAGCATGCGGTTGGCGCCCGGCAATGGCAAATGTCGCGCGAGAGGACGGGCAGTTGATGTCGTCGGATGATGCGGTGCTCAGGACCTTCATGCCGGATGGCCAGATCACCGCGATGCCGGCCAAGCGTTCCAAGCGCCTTGTGCTGCTCGACCATGTGGCGCAACGGTTCGAGATAGGCGTGCGTTACAGCGAGTCGGATGTGAACCGGACGTTGCGAACGGTGTACGAGGATTACGCCGCACTGCGCCGGTATCTCGTCGACGAGGGTCTCATGAGCCGGAAACACAACGAGTACTGGCGCAGCGGTGGCACCGTGGACGTTGACGAGGACGCGGCGAATCCACCGCGCAGCCTGGCCCGGCGCGACATCGATCAGGCGTCGAGGTCCCAGAGCAGGCGGTAGTAGCTGATGCGCTCAGGGTCGGGGTCGATCCCGTAGGCGTCGAGCAGCAGGTCTTGCCAGCCGGGGCCGTAGTTCCACTCGGTGCTCCAGGTGGCGACCGCCAGGTCGGCCCAGCGGTCGGCGACGCCGAGCTGGTCCAGGTCGACGTGGCCCGACCAGCGGCCGTCGCCGGTCAGCAGAGTGTTCGGCGCGCAAGCATCACCATGGCAGACGACAAGCAGGTCGACCGGAGGGATATCGGCGGCGAGTTCGAGCGCACGGCTGATCGACAGTCCGAGGTGGACCGGATGCCATTGATCCTCCGGATTGATCCGGCCGTCGGCGGCGGCGCGCCTGGTTCTTTCAACCCTCAGCTCGGCAGCCCAGGAGAACGGGCAAGAACCCGCCGGCAGGGCATCATGCATGGCATGCAAGAAGTCCGGGGTTCGAGTCCCCGTAGCTCCACTGGTTTTTCGCAGATTTGTTCGACCCAGATTGTCACTGGGGAGCGGGCGGTCCGGACGGCGGCGGATGCCGCGCGGAGGGCGTCGCCGGCCTGCCGGGTCCAGGCCTGGGATGCCGGGCCGGTCGCGTAGGCGTCGTCGAGGTATCTGTACAGGCGGGCCAGGCACTGCTGGACTCCGGCGAGCCCGGCGTCGTAGCTGAGGTAGCCGCCGTAGTCGTCGCGGACCAGGACCCCGCGGTAGCCGTCCAGGATCCCGAACCCGGTGATCGCCGCCTTGGTGCGGTTGCCCGCCGCGCCGTACCAGATCAGGTCCGGCCCGCCGCCGGCATAGGCGCGCATGGTGCGCACGGTGTATACGTGCGGGTTGCCGCGGCCTTCCGCGCTGGTGGCCGCGGTGGTGAGCGGGGCGGGGGTCTCGTCGGTGCCGAGCACGTCCGCCGCCCTCAGGGCGTCCTTGAGGGCGTCCTCAAACCAGGCGGCGGTTAACGCCGCGTCCAGGCGGGCCAGGCACCGGGAGACGAACCCGGTAGAGACCGGTGCCCCGAGCAGGGCGCCCATCAGGCCTGCGGCCCGCTCGATCCCGATCACGTCGGTGCTGGCCGGCAGCGTCGCCGCATCGGTCACGTCCGGCCCGTAGCACGCCGGGCCGCCGGCCACCCCGGACGGGGCCGGGGCGGCCGTTACGTGCCCGCACCCGCACGTGCGGCGCATCATCTGGTACTCCGTCACTGTCAGCGCGGCCGGCGGGATATCGAAGACCTGCACGCCGGACGCAACCCGGCCCGGCCTGCCGGCCAGGTCCGC
The DNA here is from genome assembly GCA_035533915.1 of Streptosporangiaceae bacterium. Classification (GTDB taxonomy): domain Bacteria; phylum Actinomycetota; class Actinomycetes; order Streptosporangiales; family Streptosporangiaceae; genus Chersky-822. The sequence continues at coordinate 567 of DATLSX010000117.1, read as the reverse complement.
GCCGCATCCGCCGCACGCCAGCGGCTCGATGACCAGGGTCTGGTCCGGCCGGGCCACCCGCGCCAGGCTCGAACCCGGATGACCTTTCTGCCCGCCCCGGGGCCGGCCCGGCCGCGCCCGCCGGCCGCCTGCCCTGGCCTTAGCCTTCGCCTCCGCAGCCGGGCCGTCCTGGCTCGGGGGCTGCGAGGAATTCGAGGAATCCCGGCCCGCCTGCCGGCGCAGCGCCGCCACCTCGGCCCGCAGCGACCCGATCAGCGCGGCCTGCTCCGCCACCACCGCCAGCAACTCCGTCACCCGCGCCGTCAGCTCAGCGATCTGGGCAGCCTGCCGCTCATGCGACAGGCGCTCCGGATTTGGCACTCCCGAACCAAACCATGATCACAAAGCGGGCGCCAGCACCGACACGCCGCAGATCAACAGGGGGCCTGACTGGTTACGGCTTGACTGCCGCCACGGAGTTCCCGGTGGCGGGTGGGAGGCTCGACGTCGCAATCACCGGTGGCCAGGTTGCCACCGACATTGAAGTGCAGCACACCGCAATCGCGCAGGCGACGGTCACTAGGCGCA
>DATLSX010000116.1:0-3276 GCA_035533915.1 Streptosporangiaceae bacterium | reverse complement strand
GTGCCATCGGGCGCGGTCAGGTCGCAGAAGACCTCGTGGGGCTGCCCGCCAGCCAGGACGAAGGCGTAGGACAGCGACCGGTGTGCCAGCCAGGCGATGTGGCGCAGCCGTGCGGTGTCGGGGAAGGCGATGCCCAGGGGCGCGGTCACATCCAGGCCGTGCGCCCAGTGCTCGGCCAGCCGGGTGGTCGCCAGCGTGGCCGGCTTGAGCGCCGCCTGCACCCAGGACAGGGGCCGCTGCGGATCAGCCGCGCGCAGCGCTGCCACCGCGGCGAGCCGGGCCCCGCGCCACCTAGCGAAGACCTCGGCGGGCGCAGCCCGCTCGGCCTGCACCAGCTGGTCCATCACCTCGTCCAGGGTGGCGCCGTTCCCAGGCCGGACGCTGAAGTCAGCGCCGGTTGCGCTGGCCACCACGGCCTCCTCGGACTGGGCCAGGTGCAGCACCACGTCGGTGACGGTCCATCCAGCCGCCGCCGACGGCGACGTCCACTGCGCCTCGTCCAGGCCGGCCAGAATGCCCTCCAGCCTGTCCTGCTCCGCCTGAAGATCGTCAAAGATCACCACGCCACGACTATCGCACGCCCGGCCGCGCCCCGCTCAATGCCGTGCTTGCGTGGCCGTCCGCAGCCTGGCGGCGATGCCGTCCACGGAATCGAGGTGGCCGGCGGCGACGCCGATGATGAGGTCGTATGCCTCGTCGTTGGTCAGGGTGAGACGGCGCCCGTTGACCCCGTAGAAGACGATGACCGCGGCGAGCGCGAGCCTCTTGTTGCCGTCAACGAGAGCGTGGTTGCGGGCGAGTGAGTGGAGCAGCGCCGCGGCCTTGGCGTCCAGGTCGGGGTAGGCGTCCTTGCCGAATGCGGTGGCCTGCGGGCGTGCGGCGGCAGAGTCCAGCAGGCCGAGGTCACGGACCTCCGGTTCACCGCCCAGGGCGCGGCTTCCCGTGTCTACAGCTCGCGGGTGCGCAGGCGGGCCACGGCGGCGGCGAGCAGCAGCGCCCCGGCCACGGCGGCCGTGGCCAGAGCCGGCCGGTAGTCGTACAGGTGCCCGCCGGTCACGAGCTCGGCGGGCGCGTTCACCAGCGTGCTGGGCAGCCAGTCGTGAACCTGCCGGACGGTCCCGAGCACGGGCAGGACCAGCAGCGCCGCCAGGGCGAGGCCGACGATGGCCAGGGTGCTCCGGGCGAACGAGGAAGCCACGGCCACCACGGTTATCGCGAACACCAGGTAGACGCAGCCGCACACCATCCCGGCGAGCATCGCCCCGGCCGGCGGCGCGCCCAGCAGGAGCGCCGTCTCGTACCAGGCGGCGAGGGTACCCAGGACGTAGGCGGCCAGGGCAGCCGCGGCATTGACCGCGAAACGCGGCGTCACGATCTGCCAGATGCTCGCGGCGCGGGTGCGCAGGAACAGTGACAGGCCCGGCCGGGCATCGAAGCTGAGCGCACCCGCGGCGATCACCACCACGACGATCAGCCCGGTCTGGCTGGCCTGGCCGATGTACTCGGTGATGCCGGTCGCGGGGGTGGGCGGCGGGAAGGAGACCTTCACCCCGGACTGGACCTGGCTGACGATCTGCTGCAGGTACTTGGCCATGACCGGCCCGAGCAGCCCGAAGAACAGGTACACCCCGGCCAGGACGAGCCACCGGGGGGAGCGGGTCAGCCGCAGCCACTCCAGCCGCCACGCGTTCATGCGCCCGGCCTCCTCGTGAGCATTCCGTCTGGTGGTGCTGCCGGGATGGGCACCGGCGTGGCCGGAGCCATCGGCGCGGAAGCCGCCGGCGCGGTGAGCGACAGGAACGCCGACTCTAGGTCGGCCGCCACTGGCTCGCATGACACCTGCCGGGCACCACAGCCGGCGACGACGGCCGGGATCCCGCGCTCGCCCTCCTCCAGGGTCATCGCGTCGACGCGGATTGCCCCGGCCCCGGCCGGGTCCACCCGGGTGGCCCACGGCTGTGCCCGCAGCGCGGCGGTCACCGGTGCTGTGTCCCCGGCGATCCGGACCAGCCAGCGCGGCCGCAGGTGCGCTTCGATCAGCTCCTGGGTGGCGCCCTGGTAGAGCAGCCGCCCGTCCCGCAGGATCCCGACGTGATCGGCGATCCGCTGCACATCGGCCAGGATGTGGCTGGAGAAGATGACCGTCCGGCGCCCGCGCATGCCCGCGATCAGGTTCAGGACGTCGGCGCGCCCGGCCGGGTCGAGCGCGGCGGTGGGCTCGTCCAGGATCAGCAGCCGCGGATCGCCGACCATCGCGCACGCCAGGCCGAGGCGCTGGAGCATCCCACGGGAGAACCCGCCCACTTGCCGGCCAGCCGAGTCCGCCAGGCCGGCGTCCCGCAGCGCGCAGCGCACGTCGTCACCGTCAGCTTGGGGCGCCACCAGCGACCGGGCGAGGTCGACCACTTCGAAGGCGGTCAGCCACCGGTCGAACTCGGGGACATCCGGGCAGACCGCGACCTCCCGGCGCGGGACCCCGAGGGTGACCGTGCCACTGCCGGGGCGGCGCACTCCGGCCAGGATGGACAGCAGGGTGGTCTTGCCCGCCCCGTTGGGGCCGGCCAGGCCGTAGACGCTGCCGTGGGGAACCGCCAGGTCTACGTCGAACAGCCCGGTCCCGCCGTAGTCGCGGGTCAGCCCCGCGGTGCGGACAGCGGGCCCGGCGGCGGCAGGCTCGCCCCGAGCCAGCCCGGCGGCCCGCTTGCCGTGCCCGACTGGCCCGCCGTCCGGCCCGGCCCGGTCCCGGTGGCCCATGCTTTCCCGGTGGCCCATGTTTTCCCGGTGGCCCGTCCGGTCTTTGCCGATGATGAGGTAGGCGAGCGCCCCCAGCGGCCAGCTGCCGGCCACGATCACCAGCGCCCAGACGGGTTTTGGCAGGTAGCGGACGGCCGGGGCGCGCACGAGGTCGATCAGGCAGAACGCCGTGAACGCGATGAGCAGGAGCGCCAGCGGCGCGAGCGCGAGCAGTGCCCGGCCGGATGGGACATGCACCCCGGCGGAGAACCCGGCGGCCAGCCACATGACAACCTCCAGCCCGCAACCCGGCCACTGCCACGATCGCGCCTGGACGGGCACCTGTCCCAGGGACGAACGGCCCGGCTGTCAGGCCCGAACGGCTGTCAGGCCCGAACGGCTGTCAGGCTGGCCGGGTCAGCTCGCCCGGGCGGACCTGGCCCGTGACCGGCGGGCGGCCGGCTTCACCCGGCCCAGTGCCGTGCGCAGCCGGACGATCTCCGCGTCCTTCGCCTCCAGCACCGGCCCGAACACGTTCATGGC
>DATLSX010000115.1:0-6028 GCA_035533915.1 Streptosporangiaceae bacterium | reverse complement strand
GAAGGGCGTGCGCATCGATCACGTCATCGAACACATCACCGCCCGCCGGGCCGCCCCGCACGAGGCGAAGCTGCTGGGCATCTCCCGGTCGGCTCCGGTCCTGGCCCTGTACGTGACCGCGCGGGATGCCGCCGGTAAGCCGGTGGTCGCGCTGGATCTGGCGATGCCCGGCGACCTGCATGAGCTAGAGGATGCCTACTCCGTCAGCTAATCCAGCCCGATAACTTGACCAACCAAGCTGCATCGCTTAGTCTTTGGACTACTTGGTTACTCAAGTGGCCAAGCAGTTACTCTCTCTGGAGGTTTCATGGCGGTGCAGGGTCCGATCCCCGTCAAGTTCGCGCGGGTGTTCCCGCGCGGGCTGTTCGCGGCGGGCACGTTCGAGCCGGTGCGGGACTTCGACGCGTCCAAGGCGGGCGGCCGGTTCGTCCAGTCCAAGGACAAGGTGACCGGGCTGCCGCTGTGGCAGGTCGACGCCATCGACGCCGACCCGGCAGCACGGGACAAGACAGTGCGGGTCAAGGTCGCGGCGGCTGACCAGCCGGTGCTGCCCGCGCCCCCGGCGGCGGGGCTGCCGTTCGTGCCGGTCGAGTTCGCCGGGCTGACAGTCACGCCGTACGTGAGCCAGGCCGGCCGGCTGGCCTATTCCCTCAAGGCCGCCGGGGTCCGGGTGCCGGGCCGCACCGGGCGCGGCGGCGGTAGTGCTCAGGAGAGTGCGGCATGAGCAGCGACGGAGGCTCCTTCGGGCACGCCAGCGTGCACGTCGGCGCGGACTGGGGCGTCCGGTGCTCGGTCTACCCCGACCAGGCGCCGATCCTGACCGTGGACGCCGGGAACACGGCAGTCTCGATCACGGTCACCGGGCGGTCGGCTCCCGGCCCGCAGGCGGTGGAGTTCGCGCGGGAGCTGGCGGCTCAGGCCGCGCGGTTCGCCGCTGAGTGCGAGCGGCTGAACGCCGCGCTGTCCGGTTCTGCGCCGGACACGGCCGCAGGCAATCAGGCCGCCGGGAACGCGGCGGCATAGCAGGGCGGGGCGGCAGGAACGCCAAATTCCTGCCGCCCCTGGTGTCTCCCCAGATCTGCAAACACGGAGAGGTCCTGATCGTAATGCGAAACGTCACAGGCGAGCAGCTCGCCCAGGTCGACAACCCCGACCCGTTCGCCTCGCCGGTCTGGCGGTCCCCGGTCTACCGGACCCCCGAACCGGTGATCTGGCTCGTCCAGCTCCTGCGCCTGCTCGCGCGGCTCGTATGGTTCGCGGTGCGCCATCCGCTGACCGATGCCGTCGCCGGGCTCGTGGCCTTTGCCTGGCTGCGCGCGGGCTGGCCCGGTCTCGCTGGCCTGGCCGGTGGCGTGCTGGCGGCGCTGGCCGGGCTGCGCCTGATCCGGCCCGCCTGGTTCACGCGGCTGGTGTCCGGCCCGGCGCGCAACCGGTGGCGGTGGTGGTTCTACCGGCGGCACTGGCACGCCGTGATGACCATTGCCCGGCTCGCCCCGGTCTACCGGGGCCGCGTCGTCGTCCCGCTGCTCGGCAAGGTCACCGTCACCGGGTGCACCGACCGCGTGGCCGTTCGCCTGGTGTCCGGGCAGTCCCCGGCCGACTTCGCCGCGCGGGCCGAGGGTCTCGCGCACGGCTTCCGCGCGTACCTGTGCCGCGTCCGCTCGTCCGCGCCCGGCGCGGTCGTGCTGGAGCTGGTCCGCCGCGACGCGCTCGCCGACCCGATGCCCGCGCTCCCCATCCCGGACGTGACGGACCTGCGGGCGCTGCCGGTCGGACAGTGCGAGGACGGCACGCCGTTCGCCATGCGGCTCCAGGGAACCCACCTGCTCATCGCGGGAGCGACCGGGGCGGGGAAGGGCTCGTACCTGTGGGGCCTGGTCCGCGCGATGCTGCCCGCGATGGCGGCCGGGCTCGTCCGCATCTGGGCGTGTGACCCGAAGCTCATGGAGCTGGCATTCGGCCGGGCGCTGTTCGACCGTTACGGCCGGCATGCCGCCGACCCCGCCGACATCGCCGGGCTGCTCGAAGCCGCCGTGCGCGAGATGCAGGCACGAGCCCAGCGGTTCGCGGGCAAGCAGCGCGATCACACCCCGACCCCGGAGCACCCGTTCGTCGTGGTCCTGGTGGACGAGATCGCGTTCCTGACCGCCTACCAGGCCGACCGGAAACTTAAGGAGCGCATCCTCGCCGCGCTGGCCACGCTGACGACTCAGGGCCGGGCGGTCGGCTACTGCGTGGTGGCCGCGCTCCAGGACCCGCGCAAGGAAGTCCTCAACATCCGCAACCTGTTCCCCGACAAGCTCGCGCTGCGCCTCGACGAGCCGTCCCAGGTCGACATGGTGCTCGGCGACGGCGCGCGGGACCGTGGCGCGTTCTGCGACGAGATCTCCGCTGACCCCCGTACCGGCGCGGGCGTGGCCTATGTGCGCCTGGAGGCCGCGCCCGATCCGGTACGGGTCCGGGCCGCGTTCGTCTCCGACGACGACATCCGCGACATGACCGCCGCCTGCACGGCCGGGCTGGTGGCCGGGGTTCCCGCGCTGACCGCTGGCGAGGCTGCGTGATTACCGGCTGGCTCTCGCCCGAGGACTGCCCGGACTGCGGCGGCCCGCTGCTGGACACCAGCACCGGCCCGCGGCTGCTGACCCTGGCCTGCCCCGGCTGCGGCTACACGATCACCTGGCACGCCACCGACCCCGACCCCGCACCGGCCGACCCCGGCGACCCGACCGGCACTGACCCCCTGGAGGCTGCATGACCCTGCGCACGACCAGGGCACAGCGGCTCGCTATGCCCCTGGCCCGCGATGTCATCCGCGACCTGGCTGCCGAGCACGGCGGCTGCGTCCGGCCCGTCCAGCTCCGCCGCACCGACCTCGACACCGGCCACGTCGAGCAGGTACTCGTCCCCTGCGGGCACACCCTCGCCACGGTCTGCCCATCCTGCGCCGAGCGGGCAAAGACGCTGCGAGCCGCGCAGTGCCGCGAGGGCTGGCACCTGGACACCGAGCCCGTCATCACCCCCGACCCGGCCGACGACGAGCAGCGCATGTGGGTCGAGCACCGCGCCGAGACCCAGCAGCACCGCGACCAGGCCGACGCCGCCGGGGACGACACGGGCGACCTGGACGAGCTGTCCGCCGAGCTGGACGAGGAAATCACCCGATCGGGGATACGCGGCAACGTCCTGCCCCACCGGATGGCCCGCCGTCACCGGTCCACCCGGCGGCGGCAGGACGCCCCGGACCTCCCCCGGCGGCCGGTCACTCCGACGACGATCGGCAAGACCTACACCGCGCCAGACGGGGCGATATTCCGGCCGTCCATGTTCCTCACGCTCACCTGCGACAGCTACGGCAAGGTGAACGCGGACGGCACACCGGCCGGTCTGGACTCCTACGACTACCAGCGGGCGGCGCGTGACGCGCTGCACTTCGCCGCGCTGTTCGACCGGCTCATCCAGAACCTGCGCCGGTTCCTCGGCTATGACCTCCAGTACTTCGCCGCTGTCGAGCCGCAAAAGCGCCTCGCCCCGCACGTGCACGTGGCGATCCGCAGCACGGTGTCCCGCGCCGAGCTGCGCCAGGTGCTCGCGGCGACCTACCACCAGGTGTGGTGGCCCCCGGCCGACGAGATCCGGCATGACGACGCGCACCTGCCCGTCTGGCACGAGGCATCGGCCCGGTATCTCGACCCGGCTACGGGTGAGTTCCTGCCGACCTGGGACGAGGCACTGGACGCCATCGGCGACGATGACGAGCCGCTGCACGTCGCCCGGTTCGGACCCCGGTTCGACGCTCAGGGCGTCCTCGCCGGATCACGGGACTCCGCTCGCTGCATCGGATACCTGACCAAGTACCTGACCAAGCAGATAGCCGACTGCCACCAGGCGCAGACCGGCGCTCAGGCTGCGCACGCCGGGCGCCTGGCCGATGCGCTGCGGTACGAGCCGTGCTCGCCGACCTGCTCCAACTGGCTCCGCTACGGTGTCCAGCCGAAGAATGCCCGCGAGGGCCTGCGGCCCGGCCGCTGCTCGGGCAAGGCCCACTGCCGCGAGTACCTCGGCTATGCCGGGCGGCGCGTCCTGGTGTCCCGCAAGTGGTCCGGCAAGACGCTGGCCGATCACCGGGCCGACCGCAAAGCGTGGCTCCTGGAAACCCTCGGCATCACCGACACCGACCCGGCCCGCTACACCTGGGAGCCCGTCACCCCAGGCGACCCCGACCACATGCCTCCAGCACAACGGCTGCTCCACGTCGTCGCCGACCGCCAGCGATGGCACGCCGCGCTAACCCTGGCCCGAGCCAGAGCGAGCGGCCAGGGCACCGCCCCCGATCTTTCGGCAACCGGGCGGCCCGCATGACCAACGCCACGGATAACCCTCGCCCCGTCGACCCGTTCGCGGGTCTCCCACTACTAATCCCGGTCCCGAAGGCGGCCGAACTGCTCGGCATCAGCCGTGCGGCGGCCTACCGCCATGCCAGCGCCGGAGACCTGCCGTGCAAGCGGCTCGGTCGTCGGCTGTACGTCGTCACCGCGCGGCTGCGTGAATTCATCGATACGGAGGTACCGGCCGCATGAAAGGCCATGTGTACAAGCGCGGACGCGCCTGGTCCTACATCTTCGACATTGACCCGGACCCGCTGACCGGCAAGCGCCAGCAGGCCAACGGAAGCGGCTTCGCGACCGAGAAAGCCGCCTGGCGGGCGTGCCGGACGGCGCTCAAGGAGTACGAGGACGGCCGACGAGTCCAGCCCTCAAAGCGCACGGTGGAGGACGCGCTCAACGACTGGCTGACCCGCATCCGGCACTCGGTCAAGCCGTCGATGTGGCAGAACTGGCGCAATTACGCGGACTACTACGTGATCCCGCATATTGGCCAGCGCAAGGCCCAGGAGATCGACGGCGCAGTGCTCGACGCGCTCTATGCCCGGCTGCTGGCCGAGGGCCGTCGCAAGACCGACAAAAACTCGTTGATGTATGACTACTGGCTGACCAACCCGGACGCCAAGGTCGCCGACCTGGTCAAATCCTGCGGCGTCACGATCTACGCGGCTCGCGCGGCGCTCCCCCGGTTCCGGCACGGCCGGAAACCACAGGGCCAGGGACAAGGGCTGGCGCCGAAGACGGTCGTCAACGTTCACCGCATCCTGCATCGCGCCTGGGCGGACTTTGAAGCCTGGAAGTGGGTGCACCGCAACGTCGCCAAAGACGCTCACCCGCCAACAGTGCCCCGGCAGGGCCGCACGGTCTGGACCGTCGCACAACTCCGGTCCTTCCTCGACCACGCCCGGCCCGACCGCTTCTATCCCCTATGGGTGCTGGAGGCGACCTCGGGCATGCGGCGATGCGAGCTGGCCGGGACAAGCCGCGACGGACTCGACCTGACGGCCGGAACGCTCACGATCGAGATAACCCGCGTGGTGATCGACGGCCGCGTAATCGAGTCGGACGGCAAGACCGAGAACGCCCAGCGCGTGATCGCGCTCGACCCGTTCACCCTCGCCGCCCTGGCCCGCCTAGTCGACCAGCTCGACACCGAACGCAAGGAGCACGGGCCGGACTATCAGGATCACGGGCTGCTGTTCTGCTGGGATGACGGGCGACCTCCGCACCCAGACACCATCACCCGCCGGTTCAAGCGGCTATCCGAGCGCGCCGGGCTTCCGCTCATCGATCTGCACGACGTTCGCCACAGCTACGCCACAGCTACGCCACGGCTGGCCGCGATGCGAAGATCGACTGGAAGGCGCTGAGCGTGCGCCTCGGCCACGCTGACGTAGCGTTCACGATGAAGCAGTACGTCCAGGCCGACCTAGAGGCCGACCGCCAGGTCGCCAACGCGCTAGCTGAGCTGATCGTCGGCGGCTCGCTCGCCTCCGTCGTGATCGACCCGGAAGGCAGCGGCGACACGTCGAGCCGCGCGTGACCGGCGGCCCTCGTTTACAAATCCGTTTACAAACCGCATGCAGAAGGCCCCTCCCACGTTCGGAAGGGGCCTCTGACCTGGTAGCGGGGGCAGGATTTGA
>DATLSX010000114.1:0-5167 GCA_035533915.1 Streptosporangiaceae bacterium | reverse complement strand
TGGATCTTCCGCTGCCGACGCCACCGCCGGCAGGCGCGGAGTGGATCGATGCCTACCATCACTGGCTGGGCTGAGACCCGTGGGGAAGACGCAGAAAGCGGTTTCGCCGCAGGCTCAGGCCTGGGTCGACGCGCGCAAGCGACATCATCTCTCGCATATGCATGTGCAGATGGCACGCGAGCTCGGGCTGAACCCGAGAAAGCTCGGCAAGATCGACAATCATCGGCAGGAGCCGTGGAAGGCGCCGCTGCCTCAGTTCATCGAGCACCTTTACCTCAAGAGGTTCGGCAGGGAAAGGCCACTGCCGAGCGGGTCGCCGGGCCTGACCGCACGGCCGACGACGCCGGCGTTGGGGGCGGGCGGCGATCGGTCATTGCGGCGTGATGGCACGGGCACGGGCATGCCCGAGGTTAACGACCAAGGGCGTCTTCCGCCCGTCGACGTTCACGGGATGCTTGTCTGGGGCGGTGACCAGCCGATTAGAAATCGTCAGCACCGCATCGAACCCTTGCTGGCGTGCCAGATCCAGGTAGGACCCGATCTGCGCGGTTCTCAGTTCATTGCGCCGTTGATGCCCGACACCGGGATCAGCCGTGCGCGGCGGTTGGAGTGATCATGCTCCTTGCGGCGGCCATCGGTCACTTCGCAAAGCCGTCCTGACAGCGAACGGAGTCCGTACTGGCTGCCGCTATCCAGAACACCCGCATCTGCATGCTCAAAGCCATAATCGGCATCGCGCCGGTACCAGCGGTGGCCTGGCGTAGCTAAGCCGCGTCGCGAAGGATCAGCTCAAGCCGGTGCGAGTGGCACCATAGTCCGCCGCGCAAGCGCGGCGGCGGGCTGGGGGAGCTGTTCTGGATGATTCAGTCATGGTCATCGCGCCTTCCTGCGGAAGGTCTTCTTTCGTCCAGGATGACGCCGTGAACCGCGACATGGTCGGCGGACCAGCCGCTGTCCCGGACGGTCTTGAGCACACCATCATTATAATGCATTCGCATTGCGGTGGAAGCCCCGGAGGCGGCCTGCACATGGCCCGGGCTCACGACCAGGCGATGCGAACGATGTCATAGTTCAACGTGTAAGCGATAACAAACAGGTCCCGCCTACAATACTTGTACAACTTTTAGTACACTATCGATCGTGACTAATCCCGTGGTGATCCAGGTGCACCCGCTGTCGGAGGTCCGGCGGCGGCTCTCCGGTATTCTCGCGCGCTTCCGCCGTGAGGGTGCCGTAGCCGAGCCGGTCGCCTTCGGATCGCACCGCAAGCCCGAGGCTATTCTCCTGCCGTACGAGGCCTACGAGCGGTACGAAGCGCTGGCGCGCCAGCGTACGCGCCTGGACTCCGCCTTGTCTGGTGCCCAGTCGGTACAGGTCGAGCTGCCGGGACCGTTCAGCCCGGAGCACGGCCGGGAGGTCTCAGCCTACGTGGACGGGGAGATCAGCGCCGCGGAGCTGTACCGCAGGACGGTCGCGCGCTATCGGCGGCGGTAGTGCCTGAAGACCCGTACACCGATCCTGTCACCGGGATCCTGCTGAACAAGCTCGGGCTGAGGACTGTCGGCGAGTTCGAGTCAGCGGAGCGCGAGATCACCCACGCGGCCCTGATCGCTCAACCCCGGCAAGCTCCGTCACGCCGGTCATCAACGCTGACACCTGGCGCGCCGACTCCTACCGGTACTGTGGCGATCAGATCCCACTTGAACATCTGCTTGGGCTTCTGCGACACGAGGCTGATGGCGCTGATAGCCACCTCGCCACCGGGAACCGACTTGCCCAGCGCGTCGATCACAGGGCCGGCGGGCCGCATTGCGCTGCCATAGGCAAGCGTGACGTGCGGCATCCACGGCGCCCTATGCAAGGTGCCCTCCCGCCCAGTCGCGGCCACCGTGGCATCCTGAACCGCCCGCAGCACCGGTTCCAGCGTCCCGGCCGGGCCAGCGTCAAGCATCACCGCCCGGGGATGGTACAGCACCCGCCCCAGCATGATTCTCGGCCGGACCAGGCCAGTCAGGACCCGTCGCGCGTGATTCGTCATGTCCTCGACCTGATCGCCGGTTATCTCGTCCGCGAATCCCGTGATCAAGGTGGTCACGTGCAGCCACTCCCGTGGCACCAGATCCAGGCCGTGCAGGCCCGCGAGCCGCGTCCACGCAACCTCCGCCATCGCCGCCACTGCCGGGTAGTCGCCGACCCGTATGAACCACATCAGCCGCGCCCGGTCCTGGTCCTCGCCTGGCTCCGGACGCCAGTGATCCTCCATCTGCACCGGAAACGGACTCACACGTCCCGCCCTTCCCTGCCCGCCCCTGCCGGAGCCGCCGCTACCGCGAACGCCGCGATCTCCGCTCTCAAGTTCCGCGCTACCTCGGCACCCGCGAACCTGCGCTGCCTCAGCAGCCTGTCCAGATCAGACAGGTAGCTCGTGATCGTCGAGATCCGAAACCCAGGCGCCAGCACGAGAACCGGGCCAAGCTCCCCGAACGCCGCATCGAGGTCCCCCTTCATGACCCAGGCAGCCGCCGCGCCGATCCTGATCAGCGACCACACCCCATTAAGCCACGGCTCACCCGAAGCCCACCCGGCGTCCGCCGCTGCCGCCGCCCGCAGCGCCTCGTCCGGGTCCCGCAACCTGATGGCCACAGACAGAGCGTAGAGCGCCTGCCGTGGACCAGGGCACGCCCAGGTTGACAGCCACGGAACTCCGCCGGGCAGGCGCGAAGCCACGTCCTGCGCGCACCGCAGCGCCTGGCGGGCGCGCGTGGCATCACCCAGCAGGGCCGCCGCGCTGGCCTCCTGAGACGCCAGCAGCACCCCGACCGGGGCTCGCGAACTGTGCTCGACGCCTCTGCGGGCCAGGTCGGCCGAGCGCTGGAAACATCTTGCGCCCTCATCGCCTCCCAGGCGGACTCCCTTCCACCTGGCGGTCTTGGCCTGGGCGCTCAGCGTGAGCGCCGGGCTGGAGCCGGCCTCCTCAGCGCAGAGGGTAGCCGCCCGCCCGCAGGCCCCGGCAGTCCCATCACGATCGATGTCATCCAGCAGCAAACTGGCGTGCGCCAGCAAGTCGGATTCGATGCGGAGCAACTCGCGCGTCTGACGTGACCGCTGTCGGCCACTGTGCAGCAACGCCTGCACCTGCTCACCGCTCGCTGCCGCCGAGCCGAACAGCGCCTCCCGCGTGATACCAAACGCGCGGCAGTACAACTCCGCGTACAGATCGCTCGGAAGGTTCTGGCCCGCCTCATGCCCGCGAACCCGCCGCCTGATGCTCTCCGTGCTCGGCAGCCGGGCACGCGAATGATCATCGGCTGCCGCGCGAAGCCGGGCTGCCATCACCTTCTGGCTCCACAATCTCCTGGTCCGCTCCTCGCGAAGCCGGGCCGCCCACGACGGCAGGTCACCCGTCATCCCGCCCCGCCTTTCGCCCGTGTCCTCACGTGTCCTCTTCCTCGCCGCTCCGCGCGGACCTTCAATGAATACGAGCCTATTGCACCAGGACCAGATTGAAAATGGAAAGCATCAAAACGCGCATGACTGTCACGGTCGTGAATGCGCGATATTGAAGCACGCTCAAAACCAGTAAGGCGGTTAATACCATGCGCGAGGCTGAGTCCCGGTCAGGCCAGGCACCAGCCGGGTCACCCTGGGCCGCCCCCGGCGAGGCAGTTGCATTTATCCAGCTACCCGCACTCCCAGTGACGCCCCGATGGGCCAGGCGACACGCCCAGGCCGTGCTCGGCGCATGGTTCGTACCCCCTGACGTCGCCGAGACAGCTCTCCTGCTCGTGTCCGAACTGGTCACCAACTCAGTCGCCGCTCTAGCCAGGCACGCAGGACCGGAAGCAGTTGCCGCCGGACTGATCGAGCAGACCTTAAGGCGAAAGCCCGGCCGGCTCGTCATCGAGGTATCAGATCCCGATCCCAATCCCCCCGTCGTAGCCGACGCCGACCTGGAAGCCGATAATGGCCGCGGCCTGATTCTTGTCCAGGCACTCAGCAAAGAGTGGTCCTATTTCTTCCCGCCATCAGGGGGCAAGACAATCTACTTCGTTCTCGGCATCAGCGAAATTCCCGTACCAACGGACAACCACAAGCAATGACCCAGCCAGGCGCACAAGTCGCTAACGCCGTGCCGGTGACGGGGGATACGTCCGGCACCGTGACAGGCAGGATCGCCACCCGTCATGCCAGCCCGGATGGTGGGGACCGCAGGATCGCGATGCGAGCCGCCCTGGTCGCCCTGGGCCGCTATCCCCTCTGGCCAGGAACACTTCCCAGGAGCCACCCACACAGCACCGGGACCGCCTGTGACCATCCACCCAGCCGACAGCGGCAGTCCGCCAGCAGACCCGGCCGTCAGCCGGCATCGCCTCGGCACGCAACTGCGGCAGCTACGCCAGGCCCGGGCGCTGCGGCTGGCAGACGTGGCCGCCGAACTCGGCATCGCCGGCAGCACCCTGTCACGCATCGAGACCGGGAAGGCAGGATCCGCACCGCCAGCCACCCCGAGTCAGTGCCCAGGTCGATGATCCCGTCCGCCTCCGCGAACCGCACCCCGGCCTTATCAAACCTCGGGATCAGGTACTCCAGGTCCAGCGGCTCGCGCAGCGCCCGGTCCCACCGCCAGCACAGCACCACGTCCACCGCTCCGGCGTCGACCAGCCGCAGCGCTTCCTCCCACCCCGGCCGGGACCTCCCCGCCCTGGTCGGGTCCTTCCTGGTGGCCCCGATGTCGTTATCCGACAGCCGGTACACCACCGTCCACCTCCGCGCCTGCGCGCGTTTGTCCAGATCCGCGAGCTGGTTCGCCACGCCATGCTGGTCACCCAGCCTGTCCTTGCTGATCCGGGTGTAGATCAGGCAGCGTACATCGTTGGTCATGTGTGTTAAGTACGAGCCACTAAGCAGTCGCCAGGCTGGCAACTGGCCCAGACCCGGCCTGGCATCCTCACCTGGACGGCGCCGCATGGCCGTACCTACACGGTGACCGCTGGCTGCTATCCGGACCACCCGGGGCCGGCTGTCTGGCTCGCTGGGCCTACCGGCTCAGCACGACCTTGAGCGCGCCGGTTTCGGCCGGCCGGCTGAATACGTCGTAGGCCTCGGTGATGTCGTCCAGGCCGAAGTGATGCGTGACGAAGCGCCCGGCGTTGATCTGGCGGCTCGA
>DATLSX010000113.1:0-6837 GCA_035533915.1 Streptosporangiaceae bacterium | reverse complement strand
TTTACCGACCGTAGTCACAGCTGTTCTTGATGTCCGTCCGGCTTGCGTTCCGGGACGTTCCGTGATCATTTACCGACTTGGTTCGGGACGTCCGTCTTGTTCGCAGGTACCGGTACGGAGGACATGTGGCTCGGCAAGTTGTGATCGGTCAGCTCAGGGTGCAGAAGCTGACGAGGGGGAACGGGCGGCGGTCGTGGACGATCGTCTGGCCGGAGGGGACGGAGCACCCGGAAGCGGACCGGTTCCTGCGCCAGCACGAGGGGTCGGGCACTCAGCGGACCTATGCCTATCTGCTCGTCGACCATCTGAGGTGGCTGGAGCGGGAGTGCCTGGAGTTCGGGGCGGTGACGCTGCGGGATCTTGAGCGGTACATGGGGATCGTCGGAGCTGAGGTCGCGATGCCGCTCGGGGAGCCGTGGCGGGCCGGCAAGCGTCCGTACGGCCGGGCCGCGCTCTCCGCGGCAGCGGCCTGCCTGAAGGGCTTCTATCTGCACCAGTCTGCGCTCGGGGTGAACAGTGACCTGGGCGGGAAACTCGGCCGGGGCAGGCTGCCGACCAGGGCCGACCGGTCTCGCTCGTTCCTGGGCCATGTGAAGACCGGGATGCCGGCGAACCCGCTGGCACCCCGGGGCCCGCACCGCCGGCATCCCAGGATGCTCCCGGACGGGGCACGAGAGCGGCTGCTGGCCGCGGTGAACAGCGCCCGCGACGCCGTCACGGTTACCTGGCTGGCCGACGGGGGCCTGCGGATCGGCGAGCTCTGCGGGCTGCACCTGGTGGACCTGCACCTGCGGGACGGGGCGGCCTGCGGGCAGTGCCGCACCCCGCACGTCCATGTCTGCCACCGGCCCGGCAACCCCAACGGCGCCGAGGCCAAGACCAAGCATCCGTGGCGGGCCGAGGACGGAACGGTGACCGGCGGGCTGGTCAAGCGGGTCAGCCCGGCGATGGTGCACACTTACTTCGACTACATGACCAGCGAATATCCCCGCGACCGGGCAGGGCACGGGATGCTGCTGGTCCAGCTGCACGGCAAGAACCATGGTCAGCCGCGGGCGACGGCCGGAGCCCGGCGGATGCTCGGCCGCGCAGGGGAGCGAGCCGGCCTGGGAAAGGTAAAACCGCACGAGTTCCGGCACTCGTTCACGAGTGCTCTTCTTGAGGCTTCGGGCGGTGACCTGCTGATCGCCCGCGATGCGGGCGGGTGGGCGTCCACCGCGGTGGTCGATGAGATCTACGCTCACGTCGACGTGCACGACAGCGCGTTCGACGCTGCGCTGCGCAAGGTCTGGGGTGAGGGGCGTTGAGGCGGCAGGAGTACCTGCGGCCGCTGCTGGCCGATCGTCCGGGCCAGGCCGGCCGGGACCGGCTGGAGATCCTGGCCGCGCTGATCGCGGGGCCGTCCTTCGATCCGGTCTACCGGCCCGACATCATCACGATTCCGGGTGGTCACCCGGTCTACCGGTGGGCCTGCGTGGTCGCCGATTGCGAGCGGCCGCGCACGGGCGGGTCGGACCTGTGCTCGGTTCATCAGGGGCAGTGGGCCGGCGAGAGCGCGCGCGGCACCGGCATGGCCGCGTTCGTGACCGCCGCGGACGGCCTGGACGAGCGGGTCGGATCGCGGGAGGCTATCTGCCGGATCTGTCCTGGGCGGCCCGCGGCGCACAGCGACCTGCGGCTATGCCAGCGGCATCTGAGCAGGTGGACCTTCCGCAGGAACGAGGCGGGCGAGGGTGCGGACTTCGCGCTCTGGGTGAGCGAGGAGCAGCCCTGCCCCGGCTACGGGCCCTGCGGTGCGGTCATCTGCCCGAGCCTGGCTGATTCTCCGCTGGGGCTGTGCGCCTGGCACGGCAGCCGCTACCGCCGTGACGGCGCGCCCGGCAGGGCGGCCATGCCGGGGAGCTGGTGGCAGCGGTATGAGCGGTGCGGGAAGCCCGTCCCGCTTGAGTACGCCGACCAGGCGGCGTTCCGGCGCTGGTGCGAGACGGTCTCCGCGCAGCCGTGGCCAGGGCAGATAAACCTGCGCGGGCTGCGCCCGCTGGTGAGAGCGGAGATCCAGTGGGGCTTGTTCGTGCACACCCGGCGGGCCCGGCCGTCCCGGTGGGATCTTGGCTGGATCCGCGCCCTGGTGACTACCTGCCGGGCCCTTGAGGTGAGCTCGCTGGTCGACTTCGAGTTCGGGGCCGGCAGCTCCCCGGAGTTCACTGGCGCGATCGCCAAGGAGATCCTGCACGAGCTGAGACTCGTCTACTTCACTCCCGCCGAGGCCAGGGACGCCGGGTTCCTGGAGACCGAGCACTTCGGGGTGCTGTTCCCGCATCGCATGAGCCATTTCGACCTGACGAGCATCCCGCAGCGCTGGCTGCGGGACCTGACCTGGGACTACCTGGCTGACCTGCTGCGATCACCACGCTGCCCGAGATCGGGCGGCCCGTTCGACGGCTACCGCCGGGCCGCCCTGGAGCTGGGGGTCTTCCTGGAGCTCGAGGCGCCGGGCGGAGGTCATGACCCCGCCGTCCTGCGAGGTGAGCACGCCCGGCGCTTCGTCGCCGACCAGCGGCACCGTGAACGCGAGGGCCGGGAATCGCTGGCGGTCAAACGGCCGGGCGGGGCCGCGGGCATCGTGACCGTGACGACCCGGTCGGTGGTGTTCAACGCGATCCGCAAGCTGCTGCGTGACGCGCTGGACACCGGCGCCGCCGACAATCTGGGCCTGGACAGGGAGTTCATCACCGCGCTCCCCGCCGCCGGCGCCACCACGGGCAGGACCGCACGCCGGCCCTTCCCCGACGAGGTCGCCCGGGCGCTGGCAGCCGAAGCCAGCCTCGCGGAACTCGCCGCCGCGTATGACCCCAGCGACAACGGGGCCCGTGACATCTGGGAGACCACTGTCACCACCGGCCGCCGGATCGGCGAGGTCATCAAGGTGCGGTGGGACTGCATCGGCCGCTACGGCGGGCTCGCGATGTTCTGGCACGACCAGACCAAGGTCGGCAACTACGACGTCGCGATCCGGATCCCCGAACGTCTCTACGATGTTCTCGCCGAACGCCAGCGCAAGACCCTGGACCGGTTCACCGCCCGATACGGCTACCGGCCGGCCGGCACGCAACGCGCCGGGCTCGCGTTGTTCCCCACGACCTACCGCAGCAACGACGGAACGGTGCCGCTCACTCACCAGTGGTTCTACAGCAGGTTCCGTCCCTGGGTGGACGCCATGGACCTCGGCCATTTCGTCCCGCACCAGGCCAGGCACACCCTGGCCACCAGCCTGCTCCGCCATGGCGCGACCCTGACCCACATCCGCAGGTATCTCGGCCAGGTCAGCGACCGGATGGCGGAACACTACGTCCACCTTTCCCATTCGGACATGGAGAACGTCCTGCAGCACGTCTGGGTCGCGGGGCCGGGAACCGCCAGCCCCGGGGAGTTCCTCGCCGGGACCGCGGCCCCGCTCAGCCAGGCTGAGGCCCAGGCCCTGGCGGTGGACCTGTCGCGGCGCAGCACCCCGGCCGAGGGCGGCTTCTGCACCTTCCAGCCCGTCGTCGACGGCGGCGCCTGCCCCTGGAACCTGGACTGCCACAACTGCGACAAGTTCGTCTTGTCCGGCGCTGACCTGCTCTACTGGCGGCGCAAGCGCGAACAGTGGCGGCTGCTGGCCGAGGGAGCACCCGACGACGCCACCGCCTCCTACCTGCACGACTACTTCGAGCCCACCGCCCGCGCCATCGACGGACTGGAGAAGGCCCTGGCCGGGCTCGGGCTCCTCGACGACGCCCTCGCCCTGGACCTGCGCAAGCCCCAGGACTACTTCCATCGCGTCTGGAACACCGCCTTCCTGGCCTCCGACCTCGCCAAGGCCGGCAACAGCCAAGACGATGACACTCCCGGAGCCGGTCACGGCGACCTCGCCGAGGCGAGCGCATGAGCATCGCCAAGGGCCGCGACGAACCACAGACCGCAGCCGCGCTCAAGGCTCGCCGCGCTACCACACAGGCCGCTCACCAGCGTGTTCACCACGTGCTTGCCCAGATGCGCCGGGACAAGGCCCCGATCACCGTGGCCGCCATCGCCCGGCGAGCGGCTGTCTCCCGCACGTTCCTCTACACCAGCCCCGAAGCCAGGGCAGCGGTGGCCGATGCCGCGGCGGCCAGCGGCCTCCAGCGAACGACAGACCGGACAGCGCAAGACACCGAGCAGGAAGCGACCTGGCGGGAACGCGCACTCAACGCCGAGGACTCCCTCAAAACCACGCACGCCGAGATCCTCCAGCAGCGCACCCGGCTCGGCGAGCTCCTCGGACAAGTCCGGGACCTGCAAGCTGAATGGACCGAGGGATCCATTCAGCGGATCACCACCGAGAACACCACCCTCAAGCAGCGAGTACGGCAACTCGCCACCGACAACCGAACCCTGGACGAACGACTGAAAGCAGCCCGGTCCAACATGCGGTTCCAGGACCGCCGCCTCGCCGACCTCGAAGCCCAGCTCGCAGACCCCTCTACCGCGACCTGACCGGACGATACGTGCCCGATGGCCCCCGCCACACCTGATGGCGGGGGCCATCGGGCATTCCCGGCCAGCCCGCACATCCTGGATCCGGCGATTCCGCTGAAACCTCACTATCCCCATCGAGAACATGTAAGCTAAGTATTAGCGCAGGTCAGAGGCCATTTGAGACTCCCTGCGGTCGGTAAAGTCGACGAGATCCACAACATCAGCCTCGCCACCCGCGCAGGCGCCGAGGCGTCCGACATGCTCAAGTACTTCTCCGAGCGGATCCCCGCCACCTTCGTCTACGCCGGCATCGACGTCGAGCGCAACGGGCTGCTGTCCGGGACCCGCGGCGAGCAGATCGCCGGGCGCTTCGGCATGGTCAGGACCAGCGCGTTCCCCCGCGGCGAGTACTGGACCGGGCTGATCTCCGCCCTGGAAGACAGCCTCCGCCCGCACTGCCACCAGCCCGGCACCCTGACCGGGCTCGAGGAGTACCTGCACCGCCGCACCGGCGGCATGATCGGCAGCCTGCTCCGCCTCATCCGCGGCACCGCGATCCAGGCCGTCCTCGACGGCACCGAGGAGATCACCCGCACCAGCCTCGACTCCATCGGCGTCGACATCGCGTCCGAGACCGCCGGCACTGGCCGGCGCCGGCCCGGAGCACCCCGTGGTGACACCTGACGACGGGCCGCTCCCGCCGCCGCTGCCCATCCGGGTCCGGCCCGCCGCCGGGGAAACCGCCGAGTCCTATATCCGGCGCCTGGCCCAGGCCAACCACCTGCGCCCGAGCCTGCTGCAGGTCTACGTCCGCAACCCCGGCGTCCCCACCGGGGCGATCCGCCCGCGGCGGCTCGCCGCGGTCAGCGGCAGCACCCGCACCGCGCTCGCCTTCGCCCTCACCGGCCTCACTCCCGCCAGCCAGCGCCAGCTGCCGCCGCCGTCACCAGCGGAATCCCAGGCAGCCCGCAAGGCCCGGCTATTCGGCATCATCCGCGACGACGCCGCCCGCGGCATGTCAATCCGGCAGATCGCCGGCCGCCACCACATCCACCGCCGCATGGTCCGCCAGGCACTCGCCGACCCCACCGGGCCGCCGCCGCGCAAACGGGGAACACGGCCAGCACCCGCTACCGGCCCCATCCAGGACGTCCTGGACAAACTGGCCGACGAACCACTCACCGTCTGGGAAATCTGGACCACCGTGACCGACGAGCACGACTCCGATGCCTCATACGCGGCGATCAGGGACTACATCCGGAGCTCCCGTCTCGCAGCGCAATCCGGATCGCCTCTCCAAGGCGACCAGGCTGTCCAGTCTCAGTAGTTGCGGGCAGCGGGTGTCGTCCTGGCGCCGGATTCTGCGTCAGCCCTTCAACGCGATGAGCCCGGCATTGGTAGGGCTGAACCCGCAGCTGTCGAAATAGAACGGGCGCAGATGGTCTTCGAAGTCGACATGCAGCCACTCGCAGCCCGCCGCGCGGGCACCATCCGAGGCGACAACTACGAGCTTTGTCCCGACCCCGCGGCGGCTGACTCTGGCGGTCACGAGAGTGTCGAGCAGGAAGGCGTGGACGCCCCCGTCCCAGGCAACGTTGACGAAGCCCGCAAGCTGGCCGTCCTCCCGAGCGCAGACCCAGCCCAGGCTGTGCCGGCTCACCTGGCCCTGCCAGTCATCATCCAGGAGCCGATGACCGAAGCCTTCAGCATGCAGCTCATTGAGCTCGACATTAGTGAACGAGCCGCGCCACGAGTAATCGATCACCGGGCAACCCTACGGACCGACTCCGGCGCTTAGCCACTGGTTTCTGCCCAGATTAAGTCATCGGCCTTGAGAGACCAACGAGACAGGACCCGAGTTCTCGGGACAGGACGACGCACCAGCACCGGGCCGAAGAAGCTGTCCCGTGCCAACGTACTTTCCTTTTTGTCATTGAATCTTGCTCGTCTGGCATCCTCTGTCATTCAACTCTGCCCGATTCGCCGCCAACTCAGCAGCGCATGCGCCCTGATGCAGGCTGGGGACCAACGCCGAGGCTGGCTGGGCTTCAGCTCGAGCAATCTTCATCGGCACAAGCAACTCCCGGTCACTACCTGAAACGGGCAAAACAGGCATCCTGGCCTCCGCGGATTGTCAATGAAGATTCCTCAGCGCAGGTCAGAGAGCCGGATCGAGCAATCTGCGCTGTCACCGAACAACTACGAGCTTTGTCCCGACCCCGCTGCGGCTGACTCTGGCGGTCACGAGAGTGTCGAGCAGGAAGGCGTGGACGCCCCCGTCCCAGGCAACGTTGACGAAGCCCGCAAGCTGGCCGTCCTCCCGAGCGCAGACCCAGCCCA
>DATLSX010000112.1:0-34958 GCA_035533915.1 Streptosporangiaceae bacterium | reverse complement strand
TCACCGCCATCCGCAACGCCCTCGGCGGGAACCCCTGGATACCACCCATCCCCGTCGGCGCCTGAACCGCGCCCGAACCGCGCCCGAAACCCGTCACACACAGCAACTCACAAGTAACGCAAACACGAACCAATGCGGGGGGCGTGAATGCTTACGCTCAAACGTAGCGTTGCCACCCGTAAACCTAAGAAGACGCTCCTGGTGTTCTGTGAAGGTGAAAGGACTGAGCCGGAATACCTGAACGCCCGGAATACCTGAACGCTCTGAGGAGGCAACCGTCTGTGCGTGACGTGGCTGCTGTCGATCTTCGGGTCGAGACCGGCCAAGGAGGATCAGTACCTATGACCCTAGTTTCCTTGGCTGTAGATGCCCGCAGCAGGGCTGTCGATGAGGATGGTGAGATAGACGAGTTCTGGTGCGTCTTTGATGTAGAATGGCCGAGAAATCATCCCGGTCTCAAAGATGCTATTGAACGAGCACGCCAGAACAATATTCGACTCGCGGTATCCAATCCGTGCTTTGAACTTTGGCTGATTTTGCACCACAAGAACACTGGTGCATGGCTGGACAACGACAATGCCCGCAGACTCCGCCGAAGTCTAGACGGGGCAGACGATAAGGGCCTTGACGCAGCCAAGTACATGCCGCTCAGGAGCACAGCACGGAGTCGTGCGGCAGCACTTGAGAAGCGGCACCATGAGAATGGGACATCTTTTCCGCACGACAACCCATCATCTGGCATGCGTTGCCTGATCGCGGCGGTTGAGCCGCCGAGTTGACGCGCGACTTGTAGACAGACGGTGCCGCCGTTTTGTACAGCAAGCCAACGGCGGAGCATCGACGGTATTCCATAACCACTCCCGGTTTGCCGCTGTCCCGAAGTGTGAGCCGAGCCGCTGCGCGGTTCTCATTGGCGATCCATCCGTGTTCGCATATCGGCAGGCTGCATCGGTGGCGAAGCTGAGAGGGCTCGAACCCTGACGAAACCCTGGCCCTGCCTGCAAAGCACGTCCAGGCGTCGGGCGCAGCAGTTCACCTGGGTTCACTGCTTCATCGAGTCTGTTGAGAGCGGCTTTGGTCGGAATCCGTTGTGGTCAGCAGTGGTCAGCATGGGCCGGGGTGGCAGCCTGCGAGCGCTGGGTCACCGGGCCGAAGAGGTGCCGTGGCGGGCGGGCGGGCGGGCGCGTAGCGCTGCTGGCCAGACCGCATCGGCACCGCCGGCGGACCGGACGCGACTAGAATCGCGAAAATGATCGACCTCAAGGCGGCACGTACCGATCCCGATGGCTTCCGGGCCGCTCTCGCCAGGCGCGGCGCGGCTGAAGACTTCGACAGGCTGCTGGCCGCCGACGCCACCTGGCGGGAGCAGACCGAGCAGGCCGAGTCGCTGCGCGCGGAGCAGAAGCGTGCGTCGAAAGGCAAGCCTGGTCCTGACGAACTCGCGCGGCTACAGGAACTCTCGGCGCGGATCGAGAGAGCACTGGCCGAGCAGGCGCAGGCGGCGCGGTACCGGGACGAGATTCTGGGTCGCATCCCGAACCTGCCCGATCCGACTGCCGCCGACGGCATGGACGAAGAGGACGCACAGCTCGTCCGGACCTGGGGCGAGCCGCCGATCTTCGGCTTCGAGCCCAAGGACCACCTGGAGCTTGGCTCGAGCCGCGGCTGGGTCGACATGGCACGCGGAGCCAGGCTGTCCGGCTCGCGGTTCGCTTACCGGATCGGCGACGTCGCGGTCACCGAGATGGCGCTGTACCAGTACGTCCTGCACAAGCTGCGCGGCAAGGGCTTCCTCACCGTACTGCCGCCGATCCTGGTGGGCGAGCGGGCGATGTACGGCACCGGGTTCCTGCCGACCGAGGAATCCAACCTGTACCGGCTGGAGAAAGACGATCTGTACCTGACCGGCACGTCCGAGGTGGCGCTCGCGGGCATTCATGCCGAAGAGCGACTCGAGGAAGACCAGTTGCCGGCCAAGTACGCCGGGTTCACCACGAACTTCAGGCGCGAGGCCGGCGCGGCCGGCAAGGACACGCGGGGCATGTTCCGGGTGCACCAGTTCGACAAGGTGGAGATGTACGTCTTCTGCGTGCCCGAACGCTCAGCCGAGATCCACGAGGAACTGCTCGCGCACGAGGAGGAGATCGCGCGCGAGCTCGGGTTGCCTTACCGGGTCATGAACATCGCGGTGGGCGATCTCGGCGCGCCTGCGGCGAAGAAGTTCGACATCGAGGCGTGGTTCCCGACCCAGGGGCGATACCGGGAGATCACCTCCTGCTCGAATACCACCGATTACCAGGCCCGCCGCCTGAACATCAAGTTCCGGCGGGAAGGCAAGCTGGAGTTCGTGCATGCCCTGAACGGGACGGGCGCGACCGCCCGGGCGCTGCTGTCGATCATGGAGAACTTCCAGGACGAGGGCGGCAAGGTCGCCGTTCCCGAGGTGCTGCGGCCGTTCGGCGCGCCCGCTTCCATCGGCAGGCTCTAGCGGCCCGCTAGCGGCCGCGGTGGCCACGGACGGCGCCCTTACCGGTAGGAACGCGTAAGCACACCGGCAATCCGCATGCGGTGGTCGGTCACGAGCCGGGCGAGTGCGCTGAGCCGTCATCGCAGCGCGTTAGCTGATCTGGATGTCAAGGTCGGGAGTGTCGCGGGCTCCGAGGTGCAGATGCTCCGCGTGGTAGACGGCTTCGTCCAGCAGCATCGCGACATGACTGTCGAACAGGGCGTAGACGACGGTCCGGCCGGTTCTGTGCCCGGTGACCAAGCCGAGGTGGCGCAGCATTCTCAGCTGGTGGGAGACCGCTGACTGCTCCATCCCCACGTCGGCGGCCAGTTCGCCGACGGGTGCCGGGCCCTGCCGCAGGCGGCCCAGGATGCGCAGCCTGCTCGGGGTGGCGAGGGCCTGCATGGTCATGGCAACCGACGCGGCGGTCTGCTCATCAATGCGGGCGGCTGGCGTGGCCTTGCCCCGGACCCCGTGTCCCATGGCGCGAGCCTACCACTGATGAATGCATGATCAGTTCTTCATGCGATCCGGTAGAGTGCACGGGCAAGCGACATTCCGTGCCCCTGGCGGGGCGGACCAGGGAGGCCAGCCAGTGATGACCGATGCTACGGTCACCAACCAGCGCGCGGGCCGCGACGACATCGCGCACCGCCGTGACGATGCCGCGCACCGCCGCGACGCCAACCGGGCCGTCGGCCTGTCGGCCGCCGGGCTGGCGCTGACCGGTCTGGTGGAACTTCTGCTCGCCGTAATCACCGGGTCCGTCGCGCTGCTCGGCGACGCCATCCACAACCTGTCCGACGTGTCCACCTCGGCGGTGGTGTTCCTCGGCTTCCGCGTGTCGAAGAGGCCCGCCTCCCGCAGCCACCCCTATGGGTATGAGCGTGCGGAGGACCTGGCCGGGCTCGGCGTCGCCATAGTGATATGGCTCAGCGCGGTATTCGCCGGATACGAGAGCTACCGAAAGCTGACCGGGCATGGCAAGACCACTGATGTGTGGCTCGGCATGACGGGCGCGGTCCTGGGCATCGCGGGGAACCAGGCCGTCGCATGGTACAAGCGGCGGGTCGGCAAGCGGATCGGCTCGCTCACCCTGATCGCCGACGCTCGGCACTCGTGGCTGGATGCGATCTCCTCCCTCGGCGCGCTCGCGGGCCTGGTCCTGGTCGCGGCCGGGTACCGGTGGGGCGACCCGGTCGCCGGGTTCGCCATCACCTTGTTCATCTGCCACGTCGGCTACGAGGTGACCACGGACATGCTCGCCCGGCTGATGGATGGCCTGGACCCCCGCGACCTGGACGCCGCCGAGACCGCCGCGGCGGCCGTGCCGGGGATACGGTCGGCCGCCGTGCGGGGCCGCTGGATGGGCCGGACCCTGCTGCTGGAAGTGGAAACCCGGCTTGACGGATCGATGCCGCTGGCTGACGCAGATCAGATCAGCCGCCAGGTAGAGGCTGCCGTCATCCGCGCGGTCCCGGCGGCCGGTCAGGTGCACTCCGACGCGCACGCCTGAACCCCTCGACATCCGCCATCATGCACGTGACAGGCCGGCTGGGCCGCAACCGCTCCACACGCGTCCTTTTCCCCGCAGGCGCGGGGTTTCCTATGAGCTGGCGCCGTATACAGGGTCGGCATAGCCGATCCTGTCGCAATGTTGTGTCCTTATGACCTATCCAGTTGCTCGAATTTGAAGCCCGGCCTGAAGGGGAGTTACAGGCCGGGCAGTCAGCGCACCTAATAAATAGCACGGCGCTAGCTTCGGGTAATGCGGCCGGCTCAGTCGCGCCCGGCTCCAACGCGCCCCGCTCAGTCGCCGGAGGCCTTCTTCGACGGCCGCTGGCCGGATACCAGGCCAGCCTCGGCGACGACGGAGGAAGCGGTAATGCCGACGAACCCCGCCCGGGCGAACATCGTCGTCCATGCACTGATCGAGACCGGCCGTTCCTGGACACGGATGAGGTAGCGGTAGCTGTTCTTGGCGATCCGCCACCAGCCGCCAATGCCCTTCTTCGCCAGCGCACGCACCTTCGACTTGATGATCGCCCGGTCCTGGCTGGTCCCGCCGCGGCCGAACATCATGTCAGCCACCAGCAGCGTCCCGCCTGGCCTGAGCCAGTGGTAGGCAGCCGCCACCAGCCGGTCCTTGTCCGCATCCCGCAGGTGGTGCAGGGCATAGCTGGTCACGACCACGTCCACGCTGCCGGCAGGCAGCGAGAGGCTCTCGATTGGCATGGCCAGGCCATCGAGGCCAGGCAGCGACCGGGAACGCGCGTTTTCCTGAAGCCGCTCGATCATCGCCGGGCTGACATCGACCGCGAGCACGCGGGCGCCGCGCTCGGCGAACGGGATGCTGAGCTGGCCGGTGCCGCAGCCGAGGTCGACGACCTGGTCACCGGGGCTGACGACGGCGGCAGCCAGCACGGCGGCAGTGACCTTCTCCAGACCGGAGGGGGTATGGTGATCCCAGCTGTTAACCCGGCGTGACCAGACCCGCCGCTGGCGGCGGACCGTGGTACTCGTGGCGAGGCGACTCAGCCGGCCGATCGAATCAGCGCCACCTGCCTGGTCACGGGGAGATGCGGAATTATTAACGCGTTTCCCGTCAGTGACGTCATTATCGGTCGCTTTGTGGTTTGTCACCTCGGAGTCTGTCACCGGGCCAGGTTAGCAATGTAACTACTAAGGAAGCCCGCAGCAGCGCTTCAGATCCGGTTAAGAAGTAAGAAGTTTCCATGCCGCATCCGGCATCGCTAGCTGGAGGTAGCCTTTTACGGTGAACCTGGGCAGTTCCACGGAATCGCGACGGCGGACCGCGGCACGGAGGCGCCGGCGCGGATACGCACTGCTCGCCGTCGCGGCGGTACTGAGCGCCGGCGTCATTACCGTCGGCACGCTAGTGGCGCTGCACGTGATCCCCTCGCCGGCCGGGCGGCATGCCCGGACGCTCGCGGACCGTTCGCCCGCCCCGCGCCGGCCGGCCTGGCACCCGCACCCGCCACCGGTCGGCATGATCGGCCGCTATCCGGTGGCCAGCACCCCGCTGCGGATAGTGGACAGGTCCAGGCCCAAGCTCGGCGCCAGGTGGCTGCCGACGCTCGTCCGCTACCCGGTCGTTCCCGCGGGCCAGGTCAGGTCAGGGAAGTTCACCAAGGGCCCGTTTCCGCTCGTAGTCTTCGCACCGGGTTACCTGCAGTGCGGCGCCAGCTATGCCGCCCTGCTGCATGCCTGGGCGAGCGCGGGCTACGTCGTCGCCGCCGTGGAGTTCCCGCGCACCCACTGCCACGTGGCCGCTCCGGACGAAGCTGACCTGGTCAACCAGCCAGCCGACGTGTCGTTCGTGATCACCCGGCTGCTCGCGGTCAGCGCCCGGCCAGCCGGCCTGCTGTCCGGACTCGTCGACCCGGGCAAGATCGCGGTGGCCGGGCATTCGGACGGGGGCGACACCGCCGCGGCCGTCGCGGGAAACACCTGCTGCCGGGATCCCCGCGTCGTCGCCGCGCTCGTCTTGTCCGGCGCGGAGTGGCCGCCGCTGCGCGGTCGGTACTTTCCGTCAGGCACGCCGCCGCCGCCCGTCCTCTTCGTTCAGGGCACCAACGACACCTGGAACCCGCCGCCCGGGAGCGTCCAGCTCTACCAGGCCGACACCGGCGGCATCCGGTACTACCTGAACCTCGTCGGCGCCGACCACTTCGCGCCATACGAAGGCCACAGCGCCCCGGAGCCGCTCGTCGCCAAGGTGACCGTCGACTTCCTCAACGCTTACCTGGACGACCAGTCCGGTCAGGTGGTCGCGCTCGCCGCCGACGGCACTGTCCCGGGAGTAGCCGAACTGGTCAGCCGCGGCCGGATGCCAGGCTGATCTGGCCCCGTGGCGAGGCTGGAGCTGGCTGCTTCGCGGATGTCGGACACGGCCGGTTCCTTTTGGCGTATCTTGGCGGTAGCTGAAGCAGAGGGGTCGGTTTTCCTGGTCTGAGTGGGTTGTCTATTGACACGTTCAGGACATCCGGCAACGATCGGCAGGAAAGCCGACGGTCGACAACAGGGAGCCCGGACGGTGACCGGACCAGTAGATGATGCGGCTGCGAGCGGCTTAGTACTCCCCCGACCGGCATCTGTGCGTGCGCAACCGCGCAACGAGTCAGCATTAGCCGGGCCGGATGGCGTGGCCGGCCGCGGACGCCTTGCCATCGACGGCGGAGCCCCGGTCCGGACGACGCCGTGGCCGACCTACGACAAGGGCGCCGTCTTCGTCCGGCAGCAGGACGAACAGGCCGCGTTGCGCGCCATTCGCAGCCATCTGTACTTCCGGTATGACCACCGGCCGCAGCACGAGACCGAGTGCGGCAAGTTCGAAGCCGAGGTGTGCGGCTACTTCGGCAGCAAACACGCGCTTGCGGTATCCAGCGGCACCACCGCGATCACCCTGGCGATCATGGCCGCGCGGATACCGCCGGGCTCGCTGATCGCCTGTCCTGGCTTCACCTTCGTCGCTTCGCCCAGCGCGATAGTGCTAGCCGGCTGCAAGCCGTTCCTGGTGGAGGTCGACGAGAACCTGCACCTGGACCTCGAAGACCTGCGCGGTCGCTGGAACCCGGCGATCCGGGCAATCCTGGTCGTCCATATGCGGGGTTTCGCCGCCGACCTGGACGCTCTCACCGACTTCGCCGCGCAGGTGGGCGTGCCGGTGTTCGAGGACGCCGTGCCGGCGCTTGGCGCCGAGCTGCACGGCCGGAAGCTCGGCACGTTTGGCCTGGCTGGTGCCTTTTCCACGCAATCCGACAAGTCGCTGAACTGTGGCGAGGGCGGCTTCCTCGTCACCGACGACAGCGAGCTCTTCGCCCGCGCGGCCGTCCTGTCCGGTGCCTACGAGGGGCGCGTGCGGCGGCACTTCCCCGACGACGAGCCGCCGATCAGCACCGACCTGGACCTGCCACTGCTCAGCTTCAGGATGGACGAGATCCGGGCCGCGCTGCTCCGGTCGGAGTTGCGTGCGCTGCCGGTCCGGCTGGACTGCTTCCGCCGCAACTACGACCACGTGGCGGCCGCGCTCGGTGACCTGCCCGAGATCGCGATCAGGCAGCCAGTTGATCGCGGTGCCTACCTCGGCGAGGCGTTCATCTTCCGGGTGCGGGCCGCCGATGCCAGGTGGTTCGCCCGTGCGCTGTGCGCCGAGGGCATCGATGCCCGCAACCTCGGCTGCGGCGTGGACGCCAACGTGCGCGCCTTCTGGAACTGGCGGTTCCTGTTCGGCGACATGGAAGTCGCCCAGATCAAGAGCCTGCTGCCGAACACGGCCGGCTACCTGGAGCAGGCAGTCGACGTTCCGTTGTCCTCCGCCCTGTCGCCTGCTGATTGCGATCACCTGGTGGCAGCGGTCCGCAAGGTGGCAGCGGCGATGCGGCGCGAGGAAGGCCGTCCGCGGCCGGACGTGCTGGCGCAGACCGCTCCGGCCGGCCGCTCGTGACCAGCACGGTCGGTGAGCGGGCCGTGCTGCCGCGGCTGGCGCTCGTCGGAGTCTTCGGCGGCCTCTTCGCCGGTTACCTGGGCCTGACCGCGGTGATCCCGGTCCTGCCCGGCTTCGTCAGGGACCGTCTCGGCGCGACCGACTTGGTCGTCGGGCTGGTGATCACGGCGACGGCGCTGAGCGCACTGGTCACCAGGCCGATCGCGGGCGGTCTCGCGGACCGGTACGGGCACCGGCTGGTGATGCGGGCCGGGGCACTGGCCGTCGGAATCGGCGGCGCGCTCTACTTCCTGCCGCTCGGCGTCGCGGAACTCATCGGAGTCCGGTTGCTGCTCGGCATCGGCGAGGCAGCGCTCTTTACGGCAGGTGCGGTGTGGACCGTCTCGCTCGCGCCGCAGCACCGCCGCGGCCAGCTGATCGGGCTCTACGGCGTGAGCATGTGGGGCGGGATCTCGCTCGGGACGCTTTCCGGAGCGGTACTCCTGCATTTCGGCTACCAGGCCGTCTGGGCCCTCAGCGTAGCCGCGCCACTGACCGGGGCGGTGCTGATCAGCGCGGTCCGGCGGTCGCAGGACCGGCCGGGCGAGCCGGGCCAGCCGGACGGGCCGGACCGGCCGGGCGAGCCGGGTCCGCGTGGCCAGCGGGAACGGGCGCGGCGGAACGGCCAGGTACAAGGCCGGCCCGGGCTGGCCGCGGCGGCGCGCGGCTTCCTGCCGCGTCCCGCGGTGCTGCCGGGGACGGCGCTGGCCCTGGCAGCGGCCGGGTACGCCGGGCTCGCGTCGTTCGTCGTCCTCATGCTGAAGGCACGAGGCATCCATTCCGGCGTGGTGGTGCTCAGCACCTTCAGCGCCGTCTACGCCGGGACGCGGCTGTTCATCGGGCATCTGCCCGACAAGCTCGGTCCGCGTCAGGTGGCGGCCTGGTCGGGCACCGGCGAAGCGGCCGGCCTGGCGATCATCGCGGTCGCCCCGAACCTGCCGGTGGCCATCGCCGGAAGCCTGATCATGGGCGTCGGGTTCTCGCTGCTGCACCCGTCGCTCGCGCTGATGGTGATGAACCGGACTGACCGGAGCAAGCAGGGCACGGCACTGGGCGCTTACACCTCGTTCTGGGACCTGGGCATCGGCGTCTGGGGGCCGCTGACCGGGATCATCGCGTCCGGGCTGGGCTACTCGGTCGTCTTCGTCGTCGGCGCGGCGTGTGCCGGCGCGGCGGCCGTCATGGCCTTGTGGATCGACCGGCCGGCGCTGCGGCCGGCGACGGTGGTGTGAGTTGGTCAGCCAGCAGGCCGCGGAGCCGCCGCTCACGATCTTGTGCATCACGGGCTGGTGCCGCAACGGCAGCACGATCATCGGCAACATCCTGGGCGAGACCAGTGGTTTCATGCACGTCGGGGAGCTGCACTTCCTGTGGAAGAACGCGGCCGGACGCGGCGCGAACAGCCTGTGCGGGTGCGGTGCCGAGCTGACCCGCTGCCCGTTCTGGTCCGCGGTTCTCCCGGTCGGCAGGCCAGCCGGGGTCGGCGCCGACGGCTTCGCCGCGCAGGTGATCCGCCGCCAGCGGTCCAGCGTCCGGACCAGGCACACCTGGCGGGTGCTGCGGCGCGGGCCGGACCGCGACGACATCCGCGCGCACGCCGCCTTGATGACGCAGGTCTACCGGGCCATCGCGCAGCGCAGCGGCGCACGGGTGATCGTCGACACGACGAAGATCCCTGGCGAGGCGGCGCTGCTGCCGTACCTGGAGGGGATCACGACGTACTTCGTCCACCTGGTGCGCGACCCGCGTGCGGTCGCCGAGTCCTGGCGCGAGCCGAAACAGTACGTCTACGCCATGTCCGCCAGCAAGAGCACCGCCTACTGGCACGGCTTCAACCTCGCGGCCAGGGCGATCACCCGGCGGCATTCCGAGCGCTCCTTGTTCTTGCGTTACGAGGATTTCATCGCCGACCCGGTTGGCGCCGTCGACCGGCTGCTGCGGCTCTGCGGCGCCGATCCGGCCGCCAATCCGGTCAGCGGCCGGTCGGTCGAATTGCGCGGCAACCACACGGTGACCGGTAATCCGGACAGGTTCCGCACCGGGACCACGATCGTGCGGGAGGCCGACGACGGCTGGATCACCGGCCTGCGGCCGGCCGCGAAGCTGGCGGCGCTGGCCCTGTCCTGGCCGCTGCGGCGGCGGTACGGCTACCGGTATCACGC
This sequence comes from Streptosporangiaceae bacterium, assembly GCA_035533915.1. Classification (GTDB taxonomy): domain Bacteria; phylum Actinomycetota; class Actinomycetes; order Streptosporangiales; family Streptosporangiaceae; genus Chersky-822. The sequence goes on along the minus strand of DATLSX010000112.1, from coordinate 24,784 downwards.
GGCCAGACCAGCAGCATCCGGGCGAAGGGAGCGGGTGGTTGGACACCGGGCTTGAGCACAAGGTAGCGCTGGTCGCCGGCGGATCGAGCGGCATCGGCCTGGCCGTGGCGACCGGGCTGGCCATGGAGGGCGCGCACGTCGCGATCGGCGCGCGCGACCCGGACCGGCTGGCCGCGGCCGAGCGCAGTATCAAAGAGGCGGCCCGTGGCCTGGTCCACGCGACGAGCGTCGACATCACTGACGCGGACGCGGCGCGGAGCTGGGTCGAGGAGGTGGCGGCCGAGTTCGGCGTGCTGAATATCGTCGTGGTCAGCGGCGGCAGCCCGCCGATCGGCAGCGCCAGCACGTTCTCGCTCGAGGAGTACCAGGCGGCGGCCAGCACGGTGCTGTTGCCCGCGGTCGGCCTGGCCCTGGCGGTACTGCCGCACCTGCGCGCGGCTGGCTGGGGCCGCCTGGTGTTCGTCGCCTCGGAGACCGCCTGCGCCCCGGTCGCCCCGCTCGCCCTGTCCGGTGTCACCCGGGCCGCCATCGTGCGCTTCGCCCAGGGCATCGCCGCCGACGTGGGCAAGGACGGCATCACCGTGAACGTGCTGGCACCCGGCGGCGTGCGCACCCCCCCGATGGAGCGCGCGGCGGCGCGGCTGGCCGCCGCGGGCGACGGCGACGTCGAGGCAACCCTTGCGGCCATGGGAGAACACAGCGCGCTCGGCCGGCTCGCCCGCCCGGACGAGATCGCCGCGCTGGCGACCTTCCTTGCCAGCGAGCGAGCCTCCTACATCACCGGCGGCGTGCACCTGATCGACGGGGGAGCGAGCGTCATGGGCGCGGACCTGCCCCACCTGACGGCGGCGAGGAAGGACACCTACGCATGAGCGGCACCGCGACCTACTCCGAACAGGACGTCGGCGAGTTCTTCGACGAGACGACCCAGACCTACCTGAGCTTCTGGGACGCCGAAGGGGTCCTGCACACCGGCTACTTCGCTGGCGAAGACGACGAGGACTACCGGGCGGCGGCGACGAGGACCTCGGACATCCTGGCCGCCGAGGCCGGCATCGACGGGTCGGCCGCGGTGCTCGACGTCGGCTGCGGCTGCGGCAACTTCCTGTTCCACCTCGCCGGGAAGTTCGGCTGCGCCTGCGAGGGACTTGACCTGAGCATCGAGCGGATCAAGTTCGCGCGCCAGCGGCTGGAACAGCTGCGCCAGCCGGGCCCGCTGGACGTGCGGTTCCTGCACGGATCGGCGACGGCGATGCCGCAGGACGCGAACAGCTTCTCGCACGTGGTCAGCCAGGACGCGCTGTTCCTGGTGCCGGACAAGCCGCGCAGCCACGCGGAGGTCTACCGCGTGCTGCGGCCCGGCGGCGTGTTCGCCTTCTCCGACTTCCTCCAGCCCAGCGAGCAGATCAGCGAGCGGGCGCGCACGCACGTCTACGACCGGGTGCGGTGGAGCAGTGGCTACTCGTTCAGCGGATATCATGCCGCGCTCGAAGCCGCGGGTTTCGAGCTAGTGGCGGCCCATAACCTCGGCAGTCACATCAGGCAGACCTATCGCGTGCTGGGGAAGACCGCGGCGCAGCGTGCCGGGACGACCGGAGATGGCGCGGCCAGGGACTGGATCCGCGCCTTCGCGCGGTCCTGCGAGCAGATCCAGATCGCCATCGACGAGGGGGAGTTCGGCTGGGGGATCTTCGTTGCCAGAAAGCCGGACGACGCAGGTTCATAGCGCAGGTTGATCGTGCAGGCCCGGCCTGGTGCCCGGCCCGCGGACCCCGGACACCGTCACTCAAGCGAGGAGCCCATGCAGCAAGCGGAAGCGATCAAGGCGACGATGGCCGACGTCGTGGCCGGCCGGAAGAGTGAGATGCTCCCTGGACGCAGGTTCGTGCAGGCGTGCGTCGCCGACGGGCCGCGTGCCTGCGTCGAGTACGACGTCACGATCACGGACTCGCTGACCAGTTCGCGGCGCAAGCCGCGCTACCCGGCACGTAACATGCTCAAGGTCGTCGACCTGTCCAGGGACCCGCGGCAGTACTACTGGCACGAAACCACGCCGGCACCCGGCGATCCGGTCGTCGACGGATCCGAGCTGCGGCGCGAGGCGGCCAACAAGTTCCGCAAGTCGCCGGTCCCTGAACTGCTCGAAACCACCGCGTGGGTGCAGGTGCCCGACGGGCTGTGGGAAGACCCAGAGACGTTCGAGTCCTTCATCAACTACCGGCTGATCGTCCGGCTGGCCACCGCCGAGAACTACACGATCATCCGCGGCGCGGGCGGCCTGCTGCGGCTGCCGCAGATCGCCAGGATGGAATCCGCCCGCTCGTTCAGCTCCACTATCCTGGCGGCCTGCAACGAGGTCGAGCAGATGGGGTGTACCGCGGACGGGCTGATCATCAATCCGGCCGACTACTACGCCTTCCTTGGCAACGGCGCGCTGATGGACGACGTCGAGCGCAACGGCGTGTTCATCGTGCGGACCCGCCTGGTCGACCCGGGGACCGCGATCGTCGGCGACTTCGGTCATGGCGCCCTGCTCTTCGACGCGGGCCGGTCGGTCATCAAGTTCGCCGAGCCGCCGCCCGGCACCTTCGCCGAGCCGGGCATCGCGCTGATGGCGCAGATCTACGAGCGGCTCGTGGTCAACCTGCCAGCGACGTTCTTCGTGGTCACCCTGTAGCGGGCCGGCGGTCCCGCGATGAACGGCTCCGCGACGAATCCGCCCGACGCCGGGCCGGCCCGGCGCGATCCGGATGTCCTCGTCCTGGGCGCGGGCATCGCTGGCCTGTTCTGCGCCTATTTCCTCCGGCGCGGCGGCGCCAGCGTGACGGTGCTGGACCGCGGCCCGGTCGGCGGCCCGCAGACCTGCTCGTCGGGGAACACCGGATTCGTCGGAACCCAGGGCGCGGCCCCGCTAGCCGAGCCCGGAGTCCTGGCCCAGGGGCTGCGCTGGCTGGCCAGCTCGCGCAGCCCGTTCTCGGTCAAGCCGCGGCCCTCGGCCGAGCTGGCGTCGTGGCTGTGGCAGTTCCGCCGCCGGTGCAACGAGGCGGACGCGCGTGCCTGCTTCGGCCTGCTTCTGGAGATGAAACGGCGGAGCCTGGACATCCTGCGCGAGGTCTGCGCCGAGCCGGACCTGGCGGGCAGTTTCCTGATGCCGGGCATGGTGGTCGCCTTCAAGACGGCGCAGGGGTTCGACAAGGCGTGCCGGTCGGTGCCGCAGGCGGTAGCCCGCGGCGTGCCGCTCCGGGTGCTCGGCACGGCGGAGCTGCGCGAGCTCGAACCGGACACCGATTTCGATATCAGCGGTGCCCTGTTCAACGCCGAGGGCGCGGCGCTGCGGGTACCGGAGTTCGTTCTCGCCTTCGCCGCGATGCTGGCGGATCTCGGGGTGGAGATCGTCGGTGACGCGGAGGTCACCGGCTTCGGCGTCGCCGGGAGCAGGATCGAGCGGGTACGGACGGCGCACGGCGACTTCGCGCCGGGAGAGGTCGTCGTCGCGACCGGTGCGTGGTCGGCGCGGTGCGCCCGCCTGCTCGGCGTCCGGCTCCTGCTGCAAGCCGCGAAGGGCTATGCCATCACCGTGCCCGCGCCGCCGGCCGGACCCAGGCTGCCGGTGCTGCTGAGCGAAGGGAAGGTGGCGCTCATGCCGCTGGGAGACCGGCTCAGGTTCGGCGGCACGCTGGAGCTAGCCGGGCTGGACACCTCCGTCGCGCAGCGGCGGGTCGACGGCATCGTGGCGACCGTCCGGTCGTACCTGCCCGGGCTGGAGATCTCGCCGACCAGGCAGGTGTGGAGCGGCCTGCGCCCGTGCACCCCGGACAGCCTGCCGTTCCTCGGCCGGGTCACCCGCTACCAGAACCTCTCGCTGGCCTGCGGACACGGGTACATCGGCATGGGCCTGGCGCCGGTCGGCGGCAGGATGATCGCCCAGGTCCTGGCCGGCGAGCAACCGGAAATGGACCTGGCGCCGTTCCGCGCCGACCGCTTCGGCAGGGCCTGACATGACCGGCGGCGACGCGGCGATCGGCGTGCTGTGCCTGGAGACCGCGTTCACCAAGATTCCCGGGCACATCCGTAACCCGGCCACCTTCGACTTCCCCGTCGTCTACCGGGTGGTCAGCGGTGCGACCCCGGAGCGGGTCGTCAGCCAGGCCGACCCCAGCCTGCTCCAGCCGTTCATCGCCGCGGCCAGGGAACTTCAGGCGCAGGGAGTCGCGGCCATCACCGGAGCCTGCGGGTTCCTGGTGCTGTTCCAGCGGCAACTGGCGGACGCGGTCAGTGTTCCGCTGTTCGCTTCCAGCCTGGTCCAGGTGCCGATGGTCCACCGCATGCTGCGCCGCGATCAGAAAGTGGGCCTCCTGGTCGCCAGGCAGGAGTCGCTGACGCCGGCGCACCTGGCGGCGGTCGGCGCGCAGTCCGTTCCGGTCCGCGTCGCCGGAATGGCAGGGCAGCCGGAGTTCCGCGAGGTCATGCTCGAAGGGCGGCGGACCGAGCTCGACGTCGGCAAGCTGCGGCACGAGGTGCTGATTCAGGCGGACCGGCTAGCTCAGGACACCCCGGAGCTTGGCGCCATCGTGATCGAGTGCACGGACCTCGTCCCGTTCGCCAGCGATATCCAGGCCAGGATCGGCGTGCCGGTCTTCGATATCGTGACGCTGACCCAGATGGTGCACCAGAGCCTGACCCGCACGCCTTACTCCTAACCTCAGGCCGTCGGCCTGACCAGCGGATTAGCCCTAACCGATCCGGCCGGGATGGCGTCTGAAGGGCATGACAACATTTACGCCGCCGCGGCGCCGTACCGGCTGGCCGGATTTGACCTGCTGACCAGCCTGCGCGGCTACGGCCAGTTCGTCGCGGAGCGGGGCGCGGCCTGCCGGGCCGGGGTCGGCAGCACTTCCGACGGCGGCGCGCGGTTCAGCGCCCCCGTCCAGGTCGTGTCCTGGAACTGCGCGGACAGCCAACCAGCCGGGACGCTGGCGTTCGACGGTCAGGGCGATGGTTTCCTGTACGGGCACGGGCTTTTCGTCAGCCACGACGGCGGGCGGAGCTGGGCGGTCAGCCGGCCGAGCGGCCAGGTCCTGGCGATCGCTCCGTCCGGCCGGTCGGTCTGGATGCTGGCACGCTGTTGACGGGGCCAGGCCCGGCGGCTCGGCCCGGGCTATGGTTCACCGGCAACGGCGGCAGGTCGTGGTCGGCCAGGCCGGTGCCCTGCACGGGCATGTCGGCCGCGCTGTCGGCCACTCTGCCGGCCGCGCTGGGCGGCGGCGCGCTGTTCGCTGTCTGTGCTTCCCAGCCAGGGGCGGGATTCCAGCCGAAGTGGGTCGCGCGGTCCGCCGACGGCGGCCGGTCGTGGACCAGGCATGCTGCCTGCTTCAGCCAGGCCTGCCAGGGAAACCCGCTCGGCTCCGGCTACCTCGGCTCGATCGACGCGGTCTCGGCCAGCACCGTCTACCTGGTCGGCGACCGCAGTCCGTTGCTGGTCACCAGGGACGGCGGCAGCCACTGGAGCGCCGTGCGCGCGGTGACCGCAGGAACCGACGGCGGCACCGGCGAGGTGGCCTTCACCAGCAAGTCAGACGGCATCGTCGTCGGCCTGGACTCAGGCGACAACGAGGCGCCGACGATCTGGGTGACGAGCGACGGCGGCCTGCGCTGGTCCGCGTTGCATCCCCGGATCGGCTGAATAGAGCAGTCGATCAATCCGGGGCAACCCGGCACTCTAGGGCAATGGACGACGTGGCTCCGACGCGGCGCGGGCCACGGAGCGGGTACCCGAGCTGCTGGGCATCGGGCCGCACCTGCTGGCCACCGCTGTCCGTCCCTACCCGGCCGGGACAGACCACACCGCGCAGCGGGCATGATGGGGAGAGGGGCCGGCGCATAGCCTCTCGGAACGGGGGACAGGCGGTGGACCGGAAGTCGTCCGTGGAACGAATGAGCACCCTCGACGCGGGGTTCTACTTCGTCGAGCACCAGAATGTCCCGATGCACATCGGCTCGCTCGCGGTGTTCGAGGGCCCGGCGCCGTCCTACGACGAGTTGCACGCGCTCTACGCGGCGAAGCTCGCGCTGGTCCCGAGATACCGTCAGGTGGTCAGGACCCTGCCGCTTCAGCTCTTCCGGCCGTTCTGGGCCGATGACGAGCACTTCGAGCTCCGCTACCACCTGCGGCACGCGGCGGTGCCGCCGCCCGGCGGGCCGGACCAGCTTCGCGAGATCGCGGGCCGGGTCTTCGGCGGGCGGCTGGACCGGGCCAGGCCGTTGTGGGAGGCATGGTTCCTGGAGGGGCTGGCCGGCGGTCGCTGGGCCATCTTGTCGAAGGTCCATCACTGTATGGTCGACGGCATCGGCGGATCTGACCTGATGGCCGCGGTCTTCGACCTCGGGCCGATTTCCGAGCGCCCGGAACCGGTGCCCTGGGAGCCAGAACCCGGGCCGTCCGTCGCCACGATGGTGGCCGGCGGCGCGCTCGACACCCTCGCCTGGCCGGCCAGGCAGCTCGCCGACATGCCAGGGCTCCTCCGTCGTCGGCTGTGGACCCCGGCCGAGCTGCTCGGCTACGGCCGCGGGCTGACCGGAAGCGCGCGCCGCCTGGCCACGCCTTCGGCCTCGTCACTGAACGGCCCGATCAGCCCGCACCGGCGATGGACCTGGGCGACGGCCAGCCTGACCGAGGTGAAGCAGATCCGGCACGCACTGGACGTGACCGTCAACGACATCGTGCTCGCGGCGATCACCTCAGGTTTCCGCGACCTGCTCGATGCGCGCGGCGAGCTGGAGGACGGGGTAGTAGTGCGCTCCCTGGTGCCGGTCTCGCTGCGCGGGGACGACGAGCACCAGCCGGTCAGCAACCGCGTCTCGGCGATCCTGGTCAACCTGCCGGTCGACGAGCCTGACCCGGTCCGGCGGCTCCGGCTGCTGCACGACCAGATGAACGACCTGAAGCACACCCGTCAGGCCGTGGGCGCGGAGTTCCTCACCGGAGTGCTTGGCTTCGCGGCTCCGTCGTTGCTCGCGCTCGGCGCCAGGGCGGCATTCCGGATCCCGCAGCCGCTCGTGCAGACGGTCACCACCAACGTCCCCGGACCGCCGCTGCCGCTGTACATACTCGGCAGGAGGCTAGCCGAGCTTTATCCGTACGTGCCGATCGGCGACAACCTGCGGATCGGCGTGGCGATCTTCTCTTATCTGGACGACCTCGCCTTCGGCATCACCGCCGATTACCGGGGGGTCACCGTACCGGAGCTGAGCGTCCTGACGCACGGCATTACCGGCGGCCTCGCGGAGCTCGCGCTGCGCAAGCCGCCTGGGCCCGGCAAGTCGGCCAAGCCGGCCAAGTCATCCAAGTCTTCGGCCAGGTCAGCTAAGTCTTCGGTCAAGTCATCCAAGTCATCGACCAAGTCGGCGGGCAAACCGCGCAAGCAGGCTAAGCGAGTTGCCAAGCAGGCCAAGCAGGCCAAGCAGGCCAAGCAGGCCAAATAGGCCGGGCAGGCAGGCGGCCAGGCCGCGTGCACCGCGTGCACCGCGTGAGCGCGGGGCGCGCGGCATCGCGGATCAGTGATTTACTCCGACCGTGGCCCGACCGCGAGTAGTCGACGACGAGCAGTTGCTGGCTGCTGCTCAGCGATTGATGTACGAGCTGGGGCCGGCGGCGTTCACCCTGGAACGCGCGGCGGCCCGCGCGGGCGTCTCCGCCGCCACGCTGATCAAGCGGTTCGGGTCCAAGAAGGAGCTGTTCCTCGCGCTGAACCGCCGCTGGGTCGCATCGATCGCTCCCGAGCTCGCGGCGGCCTGCGCGGGCAAGGACAGCCCGCTGGCGCGGCTCCGGGCCGCGGCGCTGTGCGGATTCGACGACCTGGACTCCCCGGCCAACACGGCGAATCAGCTCGCCACGCTCGCGCTCGACCTTCAGGACGAGCAGATGCGGGAACTGCTGGCCGCAGGCTGGCGAATCGCGCTTGGCCACCTGACCGAGCTCGCCAGCGAGGCTATCGCGGCAGGCGAGCTCGCCGGTGACCTGTCAGCGGAGCAGATCGCGCGGGTCCTGCACGCGGCTGCCGAGGGCATCCGGCTGACCTGGTGCGTCCTGCCCGAAGGCTCGCTCGTCGCGCGGGCCGAGTCGGACATCGACGCGATCCTGCGGTCCTGGGCGGCTCAGCGGTAGCCGGTTCATCAGCGGTAGCCGGCCCTTCAGCGGTAGCCGGCCTCGGTGGCCGGCCTGCCCGTCCCCTGGATCTCCACCAGGTAGCCCCAGCAGTCCGGCCGCGTGCCGTCGGTGTCGGTGACGCCATAGGTCCTGGCGAGCTGGTGACTGGACAGCACCCGGCCAGCGAACCTGCCGACGCCGTCGTCGGCCGCTAGCGCCGCGATGCCCCTGGCCACGTAGGTCGGCGACTCGGAGATGCAGAAGTGCGGCTCGCGCACGATAGCGTCACGCCAGTTCGCTTCGGTGACCCCGTAGTTCTCCAGCATGCTCTCCGAGCGGAGCCACCCGGGCGTGACGGCCAGCGCCGTGCACGCCGTGCCGGCGAGCTCGGCGGTCAGCCCGATGGTGATCCGCTCGACGGCGGCCTTGACCAGGTCGTAGTAGAAGCCGACGCTGGCGCGGAAGTTCCTGTTGTACTCCGAGGTGCCGTCGGTCATCTCGATGACCAGCCCGCTGTCGCCGCGCAGCAGCAGCGGTAGCGCCTTGGCACAGGTGACGAGGTGGGTGTCGATCCCCATCCGCAGCATCCACAGGCCGCCGTCCAGGTCGTGCTCCCACAGTTTCTTGTCGAACTCGGCGTAGCGGTCGCCGCCGAAGATGTCGTTGACGAGAATGTCGAGCCTGCCCTGTTCGCTGCCGATCGCGCCGACCAGGCCGGCGACCTCGCCGGGCTCGAGGTGGTCCACCCGCAGTGCCTGGCCCGCGCCGCCCGCGGCGCTGATCATCTCGCCGGTCTCCTCGATCGTCTCGGGCCGGTTCAGTTCCGACGGCCCGGTGCGGCGGCTGCTCCGCCCGGTCGCGTAGACATAGGCGCCCGCCCTGGCGAGCTCTACGGCGATGGCCCGGCCGGCGCCGCGGGTGGCACCGGCTACCAGGGCGACTTTTCCGGCCAACGGCCGCTCCGGCGACTGTCGCGACATGAGGCTGTCCTCTTCCTTGGCGAGCCGCTGCCTAGCGGGCCGCGGATCGCGGGCCGCGGGCAGGTCCGCGGTGCGGTCCTGATTCATTAGTAAATGCGTGTTTACTAATCCTGGCACACGGCCGGGCCGCGGCGCAATTCGCCGTGCTGACCGGCGCACCCGGCGCCGCCCGTGACCCTGACGGGCGGAACGGGCATGCTGGGACGGTGCGGTACGACACCCGAGTGCCTGCGCCAGGGGAGGAACGCGAAGCGATGGACGGCGGGCTGATCAGCCACCCGGACAAGGTGCTGTTTCCCGAGACCGGGCAGACCAAGGGCGACCTGGCCGAGCACTACGTGCGGGTCGCCGGGCCGCTGCTGCGGACGATGGGCGGGCGCCCGGTGCTGCTGCAGCGGTTCCCCGAGGGCGCGGGCGGTCCCTCGTTCTTCCAGAAGCGGGTACCTAAGAACGCACCGGACTGGCTGCGGACGACGACCGTGGCGACGCCCAACGGCACCACCTCCCAGGCGCTGGTCGCGGCCGATCTCGACCATGTGCTGTGGGCAGTCAACCTGGGCTGCCTGGGCTTCCATGTCTGGCCCAACCTGGCCGAGGACCCAGACCACGCGGACGAACTGCGGATCGACCTCGACCCGAGTCCCGGCGTGGACTTCGGGCACATCCGGCAGGCCGCCCGCGAGCTGCACTCCCTGCTGGCCGAGCACCGGATCTCCGGCTACGTCAAGACGACCGGCAACCGCGGCCTGCACGTCTACGTCAGGCTGCAGCCGCGCTGGGACTCCTATCAGGTCCGCGCGGCCGCGGTGGCCGTCGCCAGGGAGCTCGAGCGGCGCAGGCCTGACCTGATCACGGCCGCGTGGTGGAAGGAAGAGCGGGGCCAGCGGGTGTTCGTCGACTATAACCAGAACGCGCCGCATAAGACTGTCTTCGGCGCCTGGTCCGTCCGGGCGCGGCCGGGCGCGCAGGTATCGACGCCGATCGGCTGGGACGAACTCGGCGAAATCCATCCGGACCAGTTCACGGTCGCGTCGTTGCCCGCCCGGCTGGAGTCGGCTGGTGATCCGTGGCTCGGCATGAACGACGATCCCCAGTCACTCGAACCGCTGCTCGCGATGAGCGCGGCCGACCGGGCCGCCGGCCTGCTCGACGCGCCGTGGCCGCCGGTGTACCCGAAGCAGCCGGACGAGCCGCCGCGGGTCGCCCCGAGCCGGGCCAGGAAAGCCTGACCAGTGATCCCTGCGATATGCCGACCCCGTAAGGTGAAGCCCGCAGGACAGGACCGTGAGCGGAAAGGCATACGGTGGACTATCCGGCAGCGGCCGACCCGCACGGTTTCCGGCACGCCGCCCTGTTTTACCGCGATCCGGATGACTTCACCGCTGCCGCACTTGACTTCGTCCAGGCAGGCGCGGCTGCCGGGGAAGCCGTGCTGGTGGTGCTGACCTCGGCCAACCTGAAGTCGCTGCGCGCACCGCTGGACGCGCGGGGCAAGCTCGTCACTGTAGCCGACCTGACCGATCTGGGCACCAATCCGGGCCGGGTGCTTGCCATGATCGCGATGTTCGTGACCGAACATCGCGGCGAGACGGTGCGCTGCGTGCAGGATCTGCACTGGCCGGGCAGGCCACCGGAAGAACTGACCGAGGCACTGCGCTACGAACTCCTGGCGAGCCGGGCACTTGATTCCGCGGCCGTCAGCCTGCTGTGCGCGTATGACCTCGGGCTGGACTCGAGCCTGCTGATCAGGGCACAGCGCAGTCATCCGATCGAGGTGCGGGACGGTCGCTGGCGGCCTAGCCAGCTCGCGGCCAGCGCAGGCCAGGCACCCGAGTACGTCGGGTCACTGACCTGCTGATCGCCGCGGGCGAATTAGCGGCCAACACTGGCGCACACGGACGGCCCGGGAATCCTGACCATATGGACCACGGGCGACGAAGTGGTCTGCGAGGTCAGGGACACGGGCCAGATCAGTGATCCGCTCGCGGGCATGTCCCGTCCTGACGCCACCGCTGCCAGCAGGCAACGCGGACTGTGGCTCGTGCACCAGGTCAGCGACCTGGTGCAGCTCCGTACCGGCTCAGCAGGCACCATCATCCGAGTGCACGTGCGGCTGAACGAGTAGTCGCGGGTGCGGTGCCCTCGTCGTCCCGGCGCCGGGCCAGGCGGCATGTCAGACTCAGTGGTGTGGATGAGGCTCAAGCCGCGGCACGGCCGGCCATCGTGGCCCTACCCGACGAGATCGACGTGACCAATGCCGAGCACGCCGCTGGTCTGCTGCGCGGAAGTTCCACGCCGGGCGTGACGGTCGTCATCGCCGACCTGACCGGCACGACTTTTTGCGACTCCGCCGGGATCCGCATGCTGACGCTGGTTCATCAGGAGGCCGTCGCCGCGGGCGTCCAGCTACGTCTGGCAGTCGCCACCGACGGGCCGGTCATGCGGGTGCTTGAACTCCTGGAACTCGTCCGGATCCTGCGCGTCTACCCGAGCGTCGACGCAGCGGCTGACGAGCCCGGTCCTTCGAGCGGCCAATGACTGCTCGACATTGTGATATTGCGGCAGCACCTGGTCCATGCCGGTGAGCCGCAGTATCCGCGCGACCGGCGAGTGACCGGTCGCCAGCCGCAGTTCTGCTCCGATCTCGGCCGCGCGCTGGTCAGCGAGCGCGAGTGCGTGCACGCCTGCCGAATCGCAGAAGGCGGTGCCGGTCAGGTCGGCGGTGATGACGTCGGGAGAGTGAGCGGCTGCCGACGTCAGCGCCTGATAGAGGCGGCTGGAATTGGTCGAGTCGATCTCCTTGGGCATGGTCACGATGGCGTGCTTGCCTGACCAGCTCAGGTCCCACTCCGGCCCGGCCGTGGCGGTCCCGTTGCGCGCCGGGCTCACCGCGCCGGGCAGTACGCGCGGATCCCGGCGGAGGATCAGCAAGGCGACGTCGTCGCTGTGCGGGTCGGCCTCGGACATGGCCGCCATCACCGCGGCGCAACCGGTCTCCGGGTCCTGCGCGGCGACCGCGGCGCGCAGCCTGGCCAGGCCGTCGTCGAGCGTCCGGTCGCGCCGCTCGACCAGCCCGTCGGTATACAGGCACAGCACCGTGCCTTGCGGCACGTCCAGGGTGGTCGTCTGCCGGCTCGGAGCGCTGGGCACGCCGATCAGCAGTCCGGCGGGCAGCTCGGCGAGCCTGGCAGGTTCGCCGGGGCGGGCCACGACAGGCGGCAGGTGCCCGGCGGCGCAGATCCGCACCTGGTCCAGCGGCTGGCTGAAGATCGCGCACAGCACGGTGGCGATCGCGTCAGGCTCGAAGTGCCGCATCTTGCGGTCGAGCCGGTCGAGTATTTCGGCCGGATCGGTGGTCTCCATGGCGTAGGCCCGCAGCGTGCTGCGCATCCTGCCCATGATCACCGCCGCTCGCAGCCCGCTGCCGGCCACGTCGCCGATCACCGCGCAGACCTCGCCAGACGGCAACGGGAATACGTCGTACCAGTCGCCGCCCACGTTCCCGCTGCCGGGAACGTAACGCGCGGCCATCTGAAGGCCGCTGATCGCGGGCAGCACCGACGGCATCAGGCTGCACTGTAGGGTGGCGGCGGCAGCGCGGTCGAAGGGAACGGCGAGAGCCTGCACCGCCAGGGCGGCGCGGTCGGCCGCGAGCTGGAGCAAGTCCACATCCTCCTGCGTGAACGAGCGGCGATCCAGCGTGCCCACGTGCAGGACACCGGTCACCTTCCCGTCCGCCAGCAGCGGTGCGCCCATCAGCGAGCGGATGCCCTTGGCCAGCAGGATCGGGTTGGCCACCTTGGTGCGGTCGACGTCCTCCAGTACCAACGGGTGGCCCAGAACCGCGATCTGCCCGGCGAAACCCTGGCCGACCGGGACCCGGACGCCTTGCCGCACCTCTTCCGCAAGACCGCTGGAAGCCGTCGCGACCAGGTGCCCGGCCAGCGGGTCGAGCAGCAGGACCGCGGCGGCATCTGCCTGCAGGGCTTCCTTCACGCGCTCGACGAGCGCTTCCAGCAGCGACTGCGGGTCGAGCACGGACAACGCGGCGTCGGTGATCGACTGGATGTCCCGCAGCTTCTCTGTCCAGGACGGCTGCACGTCCGCAGCCGATCCGGCAGCGTCGACTTGACCGCGCTGCCTCGGCGTCCGGGCTAGCGGGCTAGCGACGGGTCGCCGCTCCCTGCCGCGTAACAGCTGGCACCCCCTCATCGTCCGGCTGCCGATCTGTCGAGTACGGACCGGTGTGTAGCCGCCTGCTAACTCACCGATACTAGCCGCTGACGATCATACTCAAATCACATTGGCCACAGGCCGCTCCGCTTGTTCCGGTCGTTCCGCTTGTTCCGGTCGTTCCGCTTGGTCAGGACATTCGCCCGGCGGGCTGGGACCTTTGCCACTCACGGGGGCATCCGGGGCGCCGCAGAATTCCGGCAAAGGGACAAGCCGTTCCTGATGCGGGCGCGCGACCGCGGCAGTATGCCGGACCGGGGTGATAACCGTGCTAGAGGTCGACGGGCTGACGAAGAGCTTCGGCAGCACCAGGGCGCTGGACGGCTGCACGTTTAGTGCCGTCCCCAAGCGGCTGACCGGCCTGCTCGGCCCGAACGGGGCCGGCAAGACGACCGTGATGCGCAGCCTGCTGGGACTCGTCGTGCCGGACGCCGGCACGCTCCGCTGGCACGGCGAGCCCATCACCGAACGCACCTGGCGTCGCTTCGGCTACATGCCAGAGGAGCGGGGGCTCTACCCCGCCATGGCCGTACGGGAACAGGTCACTTACTTCGGCCTGCTGTCCGGCCTCACGCAGGCAGCCGCGCGGGCTCGGGCTCAGGACGTCATCGGCCGGCTGGGCCTGGCCGAGCTGGCCGGCCGGCGGGTCGAGCAGTTGTCGCACGGCAACCAGCAGCGCGTGCAGCTAGCTGTCGCCCTGGTGCACCAGCCGGAGCTGCTCATACTCGACGAGCCCTTCGCCGGCCTCGACCCGCTCGGTGTCGCCTCGCTCGGTGAGCTGCTCAGATCGCTCGCCGACGACGGCGCCACGGTGCTGTTCTCCAGCCACCAGCTCGATCTCGTGCAGCATCTGTGCCAGGACATCGTGACCATCGGCCGCGGCCGGGTGGTGCTGGCCGGGCCGCTGGAGCGGTTGCAGGCCGCGGCGGCCGGCCGGCACATCGAGGTCATCTTCGCCCGGCCCCCGGCGCGGAACTGGCAGGCCGGCCTGCCAGTCGCTGGCGTCGCGGTCGAGGACGGCTGCCACGTCAGGTTCACGGTCGACAGCCAGGCCGATCCCGGCAAGGTGCTCGCGGCCGCCCAGGCGGCCGGGCCGCTGCTGCGGTTCGACTACCAGCCCCCGTCGCTGGAAGAACTGTTCACGGAAGCGATCGCGCCATGAGACCACGACTTCACACCATCCGCGTCATCGCGCTGCGTGAGTTCCTGGCCAGGGGGAGGAGCAAGGCGTTCCGGATCTCGACGGCGTTGCTGCTGATCGGCCTTATCGTAGGCATCGTCGTTCCGACCGTCGTGACGCGGAACGCCGGCCGTTTCGCTGTCGCCGTCACGGCTTCCGGTGCGGGAATGCGGGAGGCGATCACGCGGTCCGCGGCCTCCGCCGGGATCACGGTCACCGTCCGGACCACCGCCAGCAGGGCGTCGGCGTCGGCGCTCGTCGAGTCCGGAACTGTCAGCGCCGCCGTGGTCGGTGACCGGGAGCTGATCTGGAAGAGCACCGAGAACGCCCGGCTGTCCGCGGTTCTCAACGCGGCGATCGCCAGCGCCGAAGTCAGCCAGCGGGCGGCCGACTTCGGGCTGACGCCCGGACAGCTTGCCCTGTTGCTGACACCGACCCGGCCGACGGTGACCCAACTGCACCCCGGACCTGACCGCGGACCCCAGTCGGTTATCGCCCTGGTCGGCATGATCCTGCTGTTCATCGCGATCAACTTCTACGGCGGCTACGTGCTGACCGGTGTCGTCGAAGAGAAGTCCAGCCGGGTCGTGGAGGTGCTGCTGGCGCGGGTCCGGCCTGGCGACCTGCTGGTCGGCAAGGTGGCAGGGATCGGCCTGCTCGGCCTCACCCAGTTCGCTGCCCTGGGAGCCGCGGCCGCCGCTGTACTCGAGATCATCCGGCCGCCCAACCTGCCGGCCACCACGCTGCCGCTGATCGCAGGCGTGGTGGTCTGGTTCATCCTCGGCTACGGCTTCTACAGCATGCTGTACGGGGCGTTCGGTGCCCTGGCCTCGCGCCCGGAAGACGCCCAGGCCGCGTCCGCCCCGCTGACGGTCTTTCTGACGCTCACCTACCTGGGCGCGTTCGCCGCCTTCAGCACCCCGCAGGCCTGGTGGGTGACCGCCGCGTCCATGTTCCCGCCGACCGCGCCTATCTTCATGCCGCTCCGGGCCTCCGTCGTCGACGTTCCCGCCTGGCAGATCGCCGCCGCCATGCTGTTTACCCTGCTGGCCATTCTCGTGGTCGTCCGGATCGGCGGCCGCGTCTATCGCGGAGCGGTCCTGCACGTCACCGGGCGGCTAGGAATCCGCCAGGCCTGGCACCTGGCGTGACTGGCGCGGCGCGCTGCTCCTACGCCCCCCATATTCCCCGGCACGAACTCGCGTCCTGTCGCGTTCCAGGATCAACGCGCATTCACCCGAATCACAAGAGCCAGACGGAAAACTATTTCTCGAGGCACCGGGTGGTTTTCTATTAGGGCAGTTGATGGTGAAGAAGGCCGAAGTTAAATTCAGAGTAGAAGGGACCGTCAACGGTCACCTTGAGTGAGAGGGCAATCTTATGCAGCTACGTCTTCCCAGGATCGCGGCCCGTTCGTTAGCCGTCGGCGTGCCGACGCTGGGTCTCCTGGTCGCCTTTACCCCGGCCGCGGGCGCGAGTACGGCCGCCTCGCCCATGTCCGCGCACGCCCGTGCGGTCGCGGCAGCCCGGGCCTTCCTTGAGCACCTCTCGGTCGGAACGCATGCCACCAACCACGTGGTGTCCGGGAGCGCCCGCCGGATCAACGGCCTGACCCAGGTACACAGCACGAACTGGTCCGGATACGCCGACACGAGCAGCACCTTCTCCGCGGCGAGCGGGCACTGGACCGAGCCGTCGGTCAGTTGCACGTCGCAGACCTCCTACGCGGCCTTCTGGGTCGGCATCGACGGCTTCAGCAGCGGTTCGGTCGAGCAGGACGGCACGCTGGCCGAGTGCTCCGGCGGTTCCGCCTTCTACTTCACCTGGTGGGAGATGTACCCGAAGAACAGCATCCAGGTGGTCGGCAGCACCCTGCAGGCGGGGGACAGCATCACCGCGTCGGTCACCAGGAGCGGCACCACTTACACGCTCAAGGTCACCGACTCCAGCCGGTCCGGCGACAGTTTCAGCACTTCGCAGAGCTGCTCGAACTGCGCGAACTCCAGCGCGGAGTGGATCGCGGAGGCACCGAGCAGTTCCAGCGGCGTCCTGCCGCTTGCCGACTTCCACACCTGGTCTGAGTCCAGCGCGTCGGTAACGGGCAGTTCGGGCACCGGTGTCATTTCATCGTTCGCCGACGACGAGATCACCATGGTGGACTCGTCCGGCCTGGTCAAGGCTCAGCCCGGGTCGCTCAACAGCAGTGGCAACGGGTTCAGCGTCAGCTGGGTGCGCAGCTCCTAAGCTGACCGGCTGCCACCGCCTGGTCGTTGCGCGCTACGCAGGTCGCGGCGACCAGGCGGTGGCTAGCTCCGGGCCCGCCTGCTCGACCGAGCGGCGGCATGACTAATGGCTTGGGGTGCCTTTCCTCTATTCCTGCGGCTTTCCACCATCTACGCTTATGCCAGCGCGGCGCTGGGGCGCGCGTTAGGGAGGGGACCGCTCCATGAACAGCGATAAGTCCTTGGCCATTGCGATGCTGGTCGTCGCTGTCATCGTCTTCTTCACCACCGCCACAGTATCGACCGTGCGGCGCAACCGCCGGACCCGGTCTTTCTCGCGTGACGATGCCATTAACATCTGGTCGCCCGCCGACCAGCACGGCCACGGTCACGGCTGGGGCGGCGGGGACAGTGGCGGCCATCACGGTGGCGGCTGGGGCGGCGGCGGAGACAGCGGTGGCGGCGGAGGCGGCGGGCACCACGGCTGAGCGGTTGCCGTCTGGACCGGATGCGTGCTCGGCGGTTTGGGCGAGTCCGGAGCGGCTTGACGGTGCCGACCGCTAAGTTCGCCTCATGCAGCGAGTCGTATTGCCCGACCTCGACCCCGCGACCCTCGCGCACGCCGTCGATTCCCGGTCCTACGCCCGTGGTCTGGAGTACTTGCGGCAGAAAGCGGTCGCGCAGATGTGGTGGGACCCCGCCGACGAGACGCTGAACGGCATCGTCCGCGGGAGCGACCACGAGATCTACTCGACCACCGCGTACTTCAGTCTGGCCGGAGGCGGGCGGCTTGAGTTCGACCAGGGCACCTGCACCTGCCCGGTCGGCTACAACTGCAAGCACACCGTGGCGCTGGTCCTCTCCGCGGTGGAATCCATCTCGGCGGCCGGCGACGTCGTCGGCCCGCCGGCCGGGGCGAAGTCTCGTGGGGCGAAGTCTCCGTCGTCAGCCTGGGAGCAGTCGCTCGGCTCGCTGCTATCCGCCGCGCCGTCGCTGGCCGCGGGCCAGCCGGCGCAGACGCCGCTAGCGGTCGAGCTGTCCTTGGCCCAGAACGCGAGGCACAGGTACCACGCGCACGTCGCCACGGCTGGTGACCAGGGGCTGAGGCTCGTTGCCCGGATGGTCCGTCCCGGCAAGAACGGCGGCTGGGTGGGCGGGACGCTGACCTGGTCCAAGCTTGATTCGCTGAGCCATTACGGCAGCGAGAGCTACAGCAAGTCCCAGGTCCGGCTGCTCAAGGAGATATACGCCTTGTACCGGGCAGCCGCCGGCGGCTTCGGGTATTACTCCTACGGCGACCAGAAGACGATCGAGCTGAGTGCGTTCGAATCGCGCCAGTTGTGGCCGCTGCTCGACGAGGCACGCTCGATCGGTTTGCGGCTGGTGCACTGCAGGAAGCTCGGTGACGTCGACCAGCATGGCGAGGCGGATCTCTGCCTGGATGTTGTCGGGTCGTCATCCGGGCTGGTGATCACGCCGCTGGTCCGGACCGGCGCGGAGGGCGCCGACACGGTGCCGATCACGTTCATCGGGTCGCAGGGTCACGGCCTGGTCTACGCCGATCGTGCGGAGGTCCGGGCCAACGGCGGCCCGGTCGGCGTCCGGTTCCGCCTCGCCCGGCTTTCCGTGCCGGTCTCGCCGGAGTTGCAGCGGCTGGCGCTCGCGGGCGAGCCGCTCGCCGTTCCCGCCGACCAGCAGGCTAGGTTCCGCGACACCTATTACCCGCGCCTGCGCCGCGCCGCCGCGATCGTCTCCAGCGACGGGTCCTTCACCCCGCCCGAGATCTCCGGGCCGACCCTGGTGCTCCGGGTGTCTTATGGCGACCGCCACCAGGTCGATCTTGCCTGGGAGTGGGCCTACCGTGTGGGCGAATCACAAGTGCGCTCGGCTCCAGGTCTCGCGCGAGCCGACGAGGCGGACTACCGTGACGCCGAGGCAGAGCGGGCGCTCCTGGCCGGCCTGGACCTGCCGCTGGAGCGCTTTGGCCTGATCCGTCCTGACCCGACCGGCCAGGCTCTCGGGCAGGCTCTGGTCCCGCAGGTCCGGCTGGATGGCATCGACACGATGCGGTTCAGCACCGAGCTGCTGCCGTTGCTGCGGGGCCAGGTCGGCCTGATCGCGGAGATCACCGGTGCTCCCGCCGACTACCGCGAGGCCAGCGACTCGCTGCGCATCGGCATCTCGGCCGGGGAGATCGCCGGTGACACGGACTGGTTCGACCTCGGGATCACCATTGCCGTCGATGGCAAGACCGTTCCCTTCGCCGACGTCTTCGTCGCGCTGAGCCGGGGCGAGACGCACCTGCTCCTGGATGACGGCGCTTACTTCTCGCTCGACAAGCTCGAGCTGCAGGCGCTCGCCAGGCTCATCGACGAGGCGCGTGCGCTGCAGGACTCGCTCGGCAGCAGCCTGCGGATCAGCCGGTTCCAGGCCGGACTGTGGCAGGAGCTGACCGAGCTTGGCGTCGTCGGCCACCAGACGCGGGCCTGGCAGGACCAGGTTGCCGGGCTGCTCTCGGTCCATTCCGTCGAGGCCAGGCAGCCGCCGGCCACGCTGCAGGCAGAGCTGAGGCCCTATCAGCGCGACGGGTTCAACTGGCTCGCGTTCCTCTGGGAGCACCAGCTCGGCGGAATCCTCGCCGACGACATGGGACTGGGCAAGACGCTGCAGTCACTCGCCCTGATCTGCCATGCCAGGCAGGCCGATCCGTCCGCCCCGCCCTTCCTCATTGTCGCGCCGACCAGCGTCGTCCCGAACTGGTGCGCCGAGGCCAGCCGGTTCGCACCGGGCCTGAAGGTGGTGCCGGTCACCGACACGATGGCCCGGCGGGGCCAGGAACTGGACGAGGTGGTCGCCGGCGCCGACGCCGTCGTCACCACCTACGCCCTGCTGCGCATCGATTTCCCTGCCTACCAGGCGTCGGGCTGGTCTGGCCTGATCCTGGACGAAGCTCAGTTCACCAAGAATCACCAGTCCAAGGTCTATCAGTGCGCGCGGCGGCTGACCGCGCCGGTGAAGATGGCGATCACCGGCACGCCCATGGAGAACAACCTGATGGAGCTGTGGTCGCTGCTGTCCATCACCGCACCCGGGCTGTTCCCGAGCCCAACCCGGTTCCGCGACTACTATGCCCGCCCGATCGAGCGCGACGACCGGCCCGAGCTCCTCGCCCAGCTGCGGCGCCGGATCAAGCCGCTGGTCATGCGGCGGACCAAGGAGCAGGTGGCCAGTGACCTGCCAGCGAAGCAGGAACAGGTGCTCAGCGTGGACCTGCACCCGCAGCACCGCAAGATCTACGAGACTCACCTGCAGCGAGAACGGCAGCGTGTGCTCGGCCTGATCGGTGACATGGACACCAACAGGTTCGCTATCTTCCGTTCGCTGACCTTGCTCCGTCAGCTCAGCCTGCACGCGGGGCTCGTCGACGACAGGTACGCCGACCTGCCGAGCAGCAAGATCGAGCTGCTGCTCGACCAGGTCCGCGACGTCGTCACCGGCGGCCACCGGGCACTGGTCTTCAGCCAGTTCACCGGCTTCCTCGCCAAGGTGCGCGCGGGGCTCGATGCGAACGGGCTGACGTACTGCTACCTGGACGGTTCCACGCCGAACCGGGCCGCGGTGATTCGGCGGTTCAAGTCCGGCACGGCCCCGGTGTTCCTGATCAGCCTCAAGGCGGGCGGGTTCGGGCTGAACCTGACCGAGGCTGACTACTGCTTCCTGCTGGATCCGTGGTGGAACCCGGCGACCGAGGCGCAAGCAGTGGACCGGACCCACCGGATCGGCCAGACCAGGAACGTCATGGTGTACCGGCTCATCGCCTCAGGCACAATCGAGGAGAAGGTCATGGCGCTGAAGGCGAGAAAGGCCGAGCTCTTCGCCAGCGTCATGGACGAAGGCAACGTCTTCGGTACCGGCCTGGACGCCGAGGACATTCGCAACCTGTTCGCCTGAGCGGCCGTTCGCCCGCGAAGTTCACAGGGAACGTCGGGAGAACCACCTGCCACTGAGGGATGGGGACGAGGCCTCGATAGACTCGCGGGATGCCAATGTCGCCTGAGCAGTTCCTGGCCCACGCCCGGTCGGCCGCGGACGCCGACGGACGTCTGCCGCTCGCGGAGATGTCCGGCTGGGGCATCTTCCCGTTCGAACAGGACGGGCTCCGCGTGGTGCCCCTGGACGAGCCGGTGCTACCCGAACCAGCCCGCAACGACGAAGACAGCCCGAGCTGCAAGACCTGCGCGCGTCGCGACGAGGGAATCTGGCAGGACGAGCACTGGCGGCTGACCCGCTCCGAGGAGTCGGGTGCGCCGCTCGTGCTCATCCTGTTCAGCCGCGGGCATTACGACATGCCGACCCTGCCCGATGAGCGGGCCGCCGAACTCGGCCGGCTCACCGTGCACCTGGTCCGAGCGATCGAGGCGCTGCCTCACGTCGCCCGCGCCCACGTCTACCGGGTCGGAGACGGAGGCGCGCACCTGCACGTCTTCTTCTTCGCCCGCCCGGAGGGGTTCTTGCAGTTGCGTGGATCCAGCTTCGTGCTCTGGGACGACCTGCTGCCCGCGATCCCCGCGGAGGTGAGCACGGCCGACGCGCGAACAGTCGCGGTCACGCTCGCGGCTTCCTACGGCGGACGCGTCCTGGACTGACCACGCGGAATGCGCTAGATCGACCTGCTCTATCCGTGCGGACCGCCCGTGCGGACCGCACGTGCGGTCGGTGCGGACCTCGATGGGTCGCGGCGGAGCGCGCTCGAATGGCACACCCGCTCAGCGTCATGATCGCGTCGGAGGCGCAGTACCGGAACGGTCACGGAGCCGAAAATGAGGTACAGCGATCAGGCCAGCGGGTTGCGCCAGCGCAGGCCGGGAAAGCGGGCGAAATCGGTGTCGTTCGAAAACATGTCCGCCTCGTATTCGAACGCGAATGCGGCTAGCTGAACGTTCGTCGTGAGGTTTCCGCCGGTCCCGACATCGTGCAGGAGGCTGAAGGCAATTTCAACATGGCGCGGGCCGGGGGTGAGGTGGCTGACGTTGGGCTGGCCGAGCCACTCGGATACGTATCCCGCGGCGGCGTCGACCATCAGCGGCGGGGACAGAACTCGCGGATTCGTCGCTATCCGGATGAACCCGAAGATGGCCGGGGAGGTGAGGCCGATCTCCTCGGAGGAGTTGACTGTCTCCTCCCACCAAGCATGAGCGGCCTTGTGCTGCGGGAAGGCCGACACGACCGCGTAGAGCAGCAGATTGACGTCGGGGACGATCACGCGCCAGGGCGCTTACCGGTAGCAAGAATCGCCTCGTGAGCAGGAAGGTGATAGGGCGCCCGGCGTGACGGTGGCTGGGAGAGCTCCCGCCGCAGCGCATCGTTGATCACCTGTTTCCTCGATGTCCGCGCGCGGTGGGCGGCCTCGTCGACGAGCTGGGCGACGTCGGGGTCCAGCGTCAGGGCAACCTAGCTCTGGCACCGGCGGCGTCTTGCCCGGGATCAGCCGCCCGCCTTTAGCCGCGCACTTTCGATCCGCCCGCGTAGACGGCACGGATGTTCGCCTTCAGGCTCGCGAGGTCGAACGGGTCGCCCGCTAGCACGATCAGGTCCGCGCGCTTTCCGGGCATGATAGTGCCGGTCTCGTCGCCGATCCGCAGCAGTTCGGCCGCCGACTTGGTGGTCGCCGTCAGCACCTGGGCCGGGGGCATCCCGCCGGCAACCATCAGCGGTAGCTCGTCAAGGTTGCTGCCGTGCGGTCCGACCCCGCTGTCGGTGCCCATGGCGATCTTGACTCCGGCTGCTACCGCGCGCGCGAACGCGCTGGCATGCGCGGCAATCACGTCCTGAGCCTTCGCCACCACGCCATCGGGCAGCTGGCTGCCCGTGCTAGCCGCGTTCAGCACGGCATGCGGAGCCACCAGAGTCGGGACTAGCCAGGCCCCGGTGCGGAGCATCATGTCGATGGCCTCGTCGTCCAGGTAGATGCCGTGCTCGATGGACCTCACCCCGGCCCGCAGGGCGTTCTTGATTCCGTCGGTCGCCTGCGCGTGCGCCATCACCGGCAGGCCAGCAGCAGCCGCCTCGGCCATCAGCGCGGCGAGTTCGTCTGGCCGGAACTGGGCATGTTTCGGGCTGTCGCGTGGCGACAGCACACCGCCCGAGGTGTGCACCTTGATGACGTTGGCGCCTGCGCGGATGATCTCGCGCACCCGCTTGCGCACCTCCTCGGGCCCGTCGGCCAGGCCCGGCGGGCGCCCGGGGTGCGGCGACATGAGGGACGTCGTCACCCCTGAGGGCAGCCAGCCGTCGCCGTGGCCCCCGGTCTGGCTCAGCGCGCTGACCGCGATCTGCATCCGCGGCCCGTCGATAAGGCCGTCTTCGACGGCGCGCTGCACGCCGAGGTCCGCGCCGCCAGCATCGCGCACGGTCGTGATGCCGCAATCTAGCGTCGCCGCGAGGTTGCGCGCCGCCTGGAAAAACTGGTACGAGAACGGGCGCTGCAGCCGCCGTGCCAGGTCGATCCCTGACACCATCACGTGCACGTGACAGTCGAAGAAGCCCGGCAGCACGGTCAGGCCGCGGGTGTCGACTTGCTCGTCCCCGTCCAGTCCGATGCCAACGTCGGCTATCGTCCCGTCGCAGATCGCGACGTCCGCATCGGCGATGGCGCTGCCCGTGCCATCAAAGACTCGCCCGCCGCTCAGGACCGTCCTGGCCATAGGCCGCCTCCGTCGCCGCGCCGGTAACCGTGAGGTTTTGCTCGCGCTGGGCCTGCTCCGCGCACAATGCCATTATTGCGCATTTTGGTGGCATCGCGCTGCCCCTCAGCAACGGCCTGGCGTCAGCGCTGCCACCCCTGTCAAGCCGTGGAATTATCGGATCGCCGGGCTGTGGCGTATCTAGGCGGAGGGAGGTCGATGTGGTTGCCGACTGGGAGTGGGACGATACGTTGTTTTCTGGTACAGCCGTCTACTACCAGCGCGGGAGGCTCCCTTATGCCCCAGGGCTGGCAGGCGTGCTCGCCGAGGTCCTGAAGCTCGACGGGCGGGGGCGACTCATTGACGTGGGATGCGGGCCGGGCACCCTTGCCCTGAGCCTGGCGTACTTGTTCAGTGAGGTCGTCGGCGTGGATCCGGACGGCGGGATGATCGCCGAGGCCAGGCGCCGGGCCGGCGAGGCAGGGGTGACCCGGAAGGCAGAGTGGGTGCGGGCCCGGGCCGAGGATCTGCCCGCGGGCCTTGGAACGTTCACCGTCGCGACCTTCGGCCAGTCCTTCCACTGGATGGACCGCGACCTGGTGGCGGCAACCGTCAGGGACATGCTCCAGCCAGGCGGGACGCTGGTGCACATCGCGGACTTGAAGACGGAGACCCGGGCCGTCAACGGCCTCCCATATCCCGCGGTGCCCTATGCGGTGATGGACGAGCTGATCAGGCACTATCTGGGACCGGTCCGGCGAGCGGGCCGGGGGGTGCTCCCGCACGGGACGCCCGGCGGCGAGGCGGCGGTGCTCGCCCGGGCGGGATTCTCCGGTCCCGAGCGCCAGGTCGTTCCCGGCGGCCAGGCGCTGGAACGCACGGATGACGATGTCGTCGCGTGGGTGTTCTCCATGTCGTCCTCTGCTCCGCACTTGTTCGGCGCGCGCCGTGACGACTTCGAGGCAGAACTTCGCCGGCTGCTGCGGCAGGCCTCCCCGGCGGGGACGTTCTCCGAACTTCAGCCGAGCACAGAGGTCTTCGTCTGGCGGGGGTACGGATAATGTCTGTCCGGATCGACGAGGTGTTGGGTGAAGAAGTACCCGGGTGAATCGCGGAGGCCCGCGGGATCAGGTCGGCGAATCCGCCTTCGCGCCGGCAGCGGCCGGCCCAGGGTGTTCGCCGCTGCGGTGGTGGCGCAAGTCAAGGCGATGGCGTGTCAGCCGCCGGAGGAGCGGGGCGTCCCGCAGTCGCGGTGGTCGGCTGCGGACCTGGCCGCGCAGGCTGAGGCCGAGGGGCTGGCGGAGTCGGTGTCGGCCTCGACTGTGCGGCGGTGGCTGGAC
>DATLSX010000111.1:0-2783 GCA_035533915.1 Streptosporangiaceae bacterium | reverse complement strand
TGGAACGGCAGTCCGCAGCGTGAATTAACCACAAAACCGCTGTCCGGAAAGCTCGGGGCAGATCACAGGCCACGTCGCGGCGCAGCCCTCATCACCGCAGCCAGCATCCTCGCGATTGCCGGCGTGATCGCGGTCAGCGTGGCAGCGAATGAGAAAGGGCACAAGACAGCGCCCACCTGCCTGAACCAGTTCATCACCTGGCGTGAGGGCGGCGGCCTTTCGGACATGCAGGCGGTCACCAAGACGCTGCGCGGGCTTTCCCGCGCCGATTTCGCCGTCCTGGCCGATTCCTACTCAGCCGCGAGCCTTTCACGGCTGGGAGCTGAGGCTGCCGCACTGCAAGCCGCCGCGCAGGCCGCCCAGGCCGACCCGGCACCTGCCTGCGTGCCTGGCCTGCGGGCTGATGAGGGCACCGCGATGTCAGATTTCACCCAGACCGCGCAGAGCACACTTGATGCGGTGCAGGCCCTCCAGGATGGTGACAACCAGACGGCCAGCAATGACCTGAAGGCCAGCAACAGCACTATGGACGCAGGCAGCCGTGCCATCATCGCTGCGACTACGGACGTCAAGAGTTTCAGCGCAGGTTAACTCGTCGCTTGGACACTGGCAGGTCGCGGGGGACGGGCTTCGCGCAATACTCGTACCTGACCGCCTCAGCCAGCGCATCCGTGTGCTTACTTGGGCTTAGGCCTGGAACGACACGCTCCGGGCGGGGCCGTGGTGTTCATGGTGTCGCAGCCGGGTTAGTGAGATGGCGCCTCGTGTGGCCAACACCACTGACTTAAGGCGACTGGCGGTGTGACCTGGGCTTCGGCGTCGGGCGGCGGGTGTGAGCGCCGGATCGCGCGTGGCTGATGCCTGTTCTGGGCGTGTTGGTGTGTATGAAGTGAGACGGCTCCTGTATGAGTGCTGTTGTCTAGTCCAGCGACTTACAGGAGCCGTCGTCTTGTTGTACACGATCTCACCGGACAGTGCCATTCCCGCAGGTCCGGATGCCGGTGGAGGCAGCGCGAAGGAGGTGCCGGGCGCGGCGGGAGGGCTGCCGGGAGGCGGGTTCGCGCAGGTCGCGGCTGGGTTGCCGGCCGGGGTGATCGCGGTGCGGGCAGCGGATGTGGCCTGCCCGGGCGGTATGGCGGGGGCGATGGTGGCTACGGCGGGGCCGGTGACCTCGGGTGAGACGCTGGTGTTCACTCATCCGGTGACGGTCGCGCCTGCGGTGGTCAGCCGGGGCGGTGTGGTGAGGGCTGGCGGCTGGCTGCCTGATCATGTGCGCCTTGGTGAGCTGGAACGGCACCTGGGCGAGGGGGTGATCGAGGACCTGGCCGAGGCCGCGGTCGCCGATGGGCGGATGCCGGCGCCGCAGCGGATGCGGCTGATGTCGCTCGGGTTCACGATCCGGCTGATGGTGGCGATGACGCTGATGCCGGAGGCGTCCTATACCGAGGCGATACGGCGGCTGGCCGGGCACCTGGCGGATGTGCCCTTCGACCGGGCCTGGCATGTCCCCACCTCTGGGGTGGCCACCGGCTGGCGCGGCAAGGTGCCACCGGCGGTGATGGAGGAGCTGTTCTGGCTGGTAGCCGGGCCGCTGGCCGGCCCCAGCGGCGGCGGCAGCGATGATGATGATGATGGCGGCCCGGTGCTGGTGCTGGGCGGGATGCCGGTTTGCGGCATCGACGGGATGCTGGTCGCCCTGGCTGACACGAAGGCGAACCGGGCCATGTTCGGCTGCACGGGCACCCGCAGCCAGAAGGGGCCGGGGTCGGCGCCGTTCCCGCAGTTGCTGGCGGTGGTGGTCACCGCGCGGGCGGGCCGGGCCAAGCTGGGGGCGATCACCGGGCGGGCCCGGGCCGGGGAGCAGACGCTGCTGGCCCGGCTGATCCGGCGGCGGCCGGAGTTGTTCGCCGGCCGGGTTTTCGCATTCGACCGGAACTTCCCTGGCCATAAGATCATCAGCGCGATCGTGGACGCCGGCGGGCAGGTGGTGGCCCGGGCCAAGAGCGGCCTCGCGCTGCCGCTCACCCCCGGCGGATGGCTTGCCGACGGGTCCCGGATCAGCTGGCTGAACGCGCCCAGCGGCAAGCCGGGCGACCGGCTGCCGGTCCGGGTCGCCGAGCACAACGCGGTCCTGCCCTGCGGCGACGGCCAGGAAGTCTCCGAGACCTGCACCCTGATCAGCACGCTGCTGGATCACCATGCGGTCAGCGCGGACCAGATCCGCGGCGCGTACCAGTCGCGCTGGCCAGCGTCGGAGACCACCTTCGGCGAAGACAAGACCACCATTACCGGCGCCGGGGACCGCACGTCCGGGCCGGTGCTGCGCTCGGGCACCCCGCGGCTGGTCATCCAGGAGTTCTGGGCGTGGATGACCGCCACCCAACTGGTCCGCGCCAGCGCCGCCGCGTCCCTGGCCACCGATGCCGCCGCCGCGCGTGCCCTGCGGCGGCGCGAGGGCAGCGGCCCGGTCACCACCGACCAGGTGTCCTTCACCGCCGCCCGGCACCACGCGGTCTGCTCGATGATCCAGTCCAGGGTCACCGCGGGCACCTCCCTGGCCGCCCTGGCCGCCCTCGCCGAGGACACCAGCCGGGCCACGCTGCACACCCTGGTATGCACAGGCCGGCAGCGGCACTCCCCGCGGGCGCAAAAGGCCCGGCCCGGCTTCCCGCATACCGCGGTCACCAAGACGACCGTCACCGGCGTCCCGCAGATGACCATCTTCCAGCCCGAGCCCGGCCCGGGCTAGGCAGCTACCTGCACAAACACCCGTCAGGAAGGAG
>DATLSX010000110.1:0-2419 GCA_035533915.1 Streptosporangiaceae bacterium | reverse complement strand
GGCGCCCGGACCTGCAGCAAGCCGCGACCGTGCCGCTGATCCTCGCGTTCTTCTGCATCATCGGCACCAGCGCGCCGCTGCCCGCGTCCAGGCACGATATCTACACCCGGCTGCTAAGGCGCGTACTCACCGGCTTCTGGCGCGCACGCACCGGCAGCGCCCCCGACCCCGATGAATGCCTGGGGGTGCTGCGGGGGTGGGCATGGACCGGAACGGAGAAGAACGACCCAGTCTCCGGCGTGGGAGCGTGGACTGACGACGTCAGCGTCGGACCCGGCCGGCTGGCTGAGGCCGATGTGCGCGCGGTGGATCATGTCGCGGTGCCGCTCGGCCCTCCCAACGTCGATACCGGGATGCTCCCGCGCCGGTTCATCCACCGGTCGGTCCGTGAGCACCTCGTCGCGGAGTACCTCGCAGGCCTTCCCGTTGACGCGGCAGCCGCCGCGCTGCTTCCCCACCTGTGGTTCGATCCCGACTGGGAATACGCGGCACCCGCAGCCATAGCGATGCATCCCAAGCACGATCAGCTGCTGCGGGACCTGATCTGCCGGGCCGCCCGGTCGGACAAGCTGCCCCCTGACTTGTCGGGTATCGATGCCGCATGGGAGTTCCGAGAGCTCCTCGCCCAGGTTGCCGCCGAATCCCGGGAGGACGACTGGTCACCCGAGATGGCTAACGTGATCGGCGATGCTCGCGTACGACTCGCCTTGTCCGGCCGGCTCCGCAATCTTGCCGGGGCAGTGTCCTGGCCGGCCTCCAACCGGCAGGTCCGCGATATCCTGCTCCGGCTGCTCACCACCCAGCCCGGTCAGTTTCCGCCTGGGGAGCCAGTCGGCACCATGATCCGGGTCGGCGCGACCGCCGACGACAAGCGGCAGGCCCGCCAGGTCCTGCTCGGCCTGCTGGCCCGCGAGACCAGAACCACGTGGGCTTACCACTTCGTCACCCAGCTGGTCCAGGCCGATCCGGCCGCTGAGGACAAACGGGAAGCCCGGGAGATCCTGCTCCGGCTGCTGGCAGCCGATACAGGGCACTGGGATGCGAGTGACCTGGTGAAAGGGCTGGCCGAGCTAGCCGTCAGCACCAGCGACAAGCGGCAGACCCGCGAGATCCTGCTCGGCCTGCTGGGATCTGAGACCAACAGCCTGGCAGCCTCATACATGCTGTGCGCGCTTGCCAAACTCGCCGTCACCGAACAGGAGCGCCGCCACACCTATGACCTGCTGCTCGGAATGCTGCCCCCCGGTGCCGTCGGCTACGTGCCCGTCTTGCTGGACTCCCTGACCAAGCTCGCCGCCACCGCTGAAGAAGGACGCCAAGCCAGCCAGATCCTGCTCGGCCGACTAGCCGACCCAGATGACCCCACGGCACCTGAAGACCTGGCGCGCGCAGTGATCAGCCTCGGCCCGACAGCCGACGACATGCGGCAGGCCCGCCAGATCCTGCTCGCACGGCTCGCGGACCAATTCACCTGCGGCGGCGTCCTGCTGATCGTGACGGCGCTGCACCATCTCGACCTGGAAGCCCACGAAAGACTGCAGGCCCGTGAAGCACTGCTCTGGCAACTAGAGGCACAGGTGTCCTGGGCGTTTGCGGATCAGTTGGTGGATGCCGTGGTCAGGCTGGACCCGACCGCAGACGAGAGGCGCAGGGCTCGCGGACCGGTCCTCCGGCTACTCGACCGCGAAACTGACCGCTCCTCGGCTGCCCCGCTTGCCTGCGCCCTAGCGCAGCTCGCCGCAACAGCCGACGAGAAGCACGATGCCTGCGAGACGATCCTCCGCCTCCTGAGTCACCCGGCCGAGCACTGGGCGGCCAGAGATCTGCTCGACGCGCTTGCCCAGCTCGCGGCGACGCCGCACGACATCCGCCAGGCCCGCGACAGGCTCCTGAGACTGCTGCTGGACGGCCCGACCGACACCACAATGACCGGCATGGTGGTGACCGCGCTGCTCGGGCTAGCCCCGACGAGGGACGAAAAGCGCCGGGCCCGGGAGATCGTCCTTGATCTCCTGGCAGAGCGGGCCGACGCGCCGCTGATGACTGCGCTCGCAGGACTCGATCCCGCAATCGGCGACCTAGCCGCCAGCCATGCATGGGCAATCCAGCCGACCAGTGATCTGCTGGCCGCCTGCCGCCGGAATTCCCCGCTCGACGACTGGCTGGCGCATCTTCCCGCGCTCGCCCCCCTCTCCGACCCGGCCTTACAGACAGCTTCGCGGCGACATCCGCTCGCACCAGGGAAAACCAGAGCACGCACAGGAAACGACGACACTCGTACCCGACCACCTGAAGCACGTCGATGATGCCCAGGGACAGCTTCACGGAAGTCTTCAGGTCCAGGAGCAGTCCTGCGGCGATCAGGTCTGCATCGGCCTTGATCAGCTCAGAGCCAGCGAATGTCGGCCCAAGCGCCCAC
>DATLSX010000109.1:0-67805 GCA_035533915.1 Streptosporangiaceae bacterium | reverse complement strand
CGGCGGTGCAGGTCCATTCCGACGACCTGCCGGCCGTCATACGATGTCTCCATTGGGGCCTCCCTTGCCTGGTGGAGACGGACGCTTGCAACTTCCAGCATCCGCCATGGAGCGGGAGGCTCCGCTCCTTCATCGCATCAGACAATTACGGTCAATACCGTGTCCTGGTGTATCGCACCCAGGGGGTATATGGCGCTGGCCGGGGGTATATGGCGCTGGCCGGGCGCCATTGCGGTCACCCGGCCAGTGCCAGATCAGGTCAGTACATCCAGATCAGATCAGGTCAGTACATACTGACGTCGTGCGATCAGCCGGTGGTGACCGCCGTGTCGTCAACGACGAACGAGGTCTGTAGCGAGGAGTCCTCGGTACCGGTGAACGTCAAGGTGACCGTGGTCCCGGCGAAGCCGCTCAGCGAGTAGGTGTGCTGCAGGTAACCGCTGATGTGGTTGAGGTTGGAGAACGTCGCCAAGGTGGTGTTGTTGGCGGTGATCTTCAGAACGTCGAACTGCGTCGTGGTCGTGGTCTCGGCCGTGTCGATGTGCAGCCAGAAGCTGAACGTGGTGTTGGTGCAGCCCGCGGGGATGGTGACGGTCTGCGAGAGCGTGTCGGTGTGAGTGGTTCCGTAGCCGTCGAGCCAGGCGTACCAGTTGCCGCTGTGCGCGGTCTCGCCTGCGCCGTTGGGGTTGATGACGCCAGCGGTCGAGGTCCAGGGCGCGGCCGAGCCGGTCTCGAAGCCCGGGTTGCCAAGCAGTTGCGTGACAGTGCAGCCGCCACCACCGGACGTGCTGATCGTCCAGGTGAAGCTGGTCGATCCGTGCGCACCGGTGGTGTCGGTGGCGGTGGCGGTCACGCTGAAGGTGCCGGCGGTCGTCGGGGTGCCGCTGACCAGGCCGGTTGAGGAGTTGATCGACAGGCCGGTCGGCAGGCCGCTGGCTGACCAGGTGAAGGTCTGGCCGGACGCGGAGTCGGTCGCGGTTAGCTGCAGGCTGGTCGCGGTCCCTGCGGTGCCGGTCTGGTTACCTGGGCTGTTGACGCTGACCGTGTTGCCGGTGGTGCCGCCGTTGGAGACGATCGGGTGGCTGATCTCGCACGTGCCGCCGCCGTCGTTGGCCCAGGTCGGCTGCATCGCGAAACTGCCGGTGGTGAAGGACACGTCCTGGGATACGGAGCCGCCGCCCTGGTTCCATGCGCACAGGTCGCCGTTCTCCGACCCGCCGGAGTTGGTCCAGCCGCCGGCCGGGTTCTGGTCGGTGACGGTTTCGGCGTACTCGTGCCCGTTGACGATGGAGAACCCGTCGAGAGTGCCGGCGCTGCCGGAGTTCACGAAGTTCTCACCGCAGGAGGTGCCCACGTCGGTGACGTACGGCATGTTGGTGAACGCGATGTCGCCGACACTCGAGCTGACGCCGACGTCGCCGTTCCAGTCATGCCACGCGCAGAAGCCGCCCGTCTGGTAGTTGTCCGGGTTGGCGCCGTGCGGCGAGACGATGTCGTACTGCGCGAGCCGGTTGGCGGACGCGGTGGTGTTGCCGAAGTGTGACGCGGCGTTGACGGCCTCGGTGCCGATCTGCGCCGGAGAGGCCGCAGACGGTGCCGAGGTGCTCTCGTCCACCCAGACACCCGCCAGCGCGCCGCCGGTCGGGTAACCGACGTGCTGCGTGCTGCTGGTCGGGCAGGAGGTCGATCCGGTGGTGACGCCCTGGCAGTACTGGGTCATGACGCCCGACCACAGCTCACCGCCGGCGCCCAGGCCCTTGAAGAGTTTCTGCAGGTAGGGTGCCGCGCCGTTCGGGTCACCCGACAGCGTGATGTTGCCGCTGCCGTCGGTGCCCTGGGTGCCCCACTGAGAGCCCCAGAACACCAGGTAGACCTTCTCCGGTCCGTCGGTGACGCCGATGTTGTCGACGCCGCCTCCGAATGCCAGGTCGCTCGACGATGCGGCGGGAACAGCATTCGGGTGCGCTATCGCCCAGGCGCGCATCTTGGCGAGCTGGCCGACAGTGGGAGTGATGCCATGCCGGTAGGCATGCTGGAAGTTGGGGGAGAACGGGTCGGCTGACGAGTACATCCTCGTCAGCAGGCTGGCGCCGGCGGGCGCGGGCCGACTTGCGGCTGTTGCTCCGGCGGAGAATTGCAGGCCGGCGGCCAGGGCAGTCGCGGTGATCGCGGCTGTCCCGGCGCGGATGGCCCATCGGCGTGCGGGGGCTGGCAGGCTCATGCTGCTCCCTTTCCTTTCTCGGTACTTGCGCACCCGCGCTAACCACGTTGTCGGCGCAGGGCAAAGCGGCACGGCACACGTACCGCCTTGGCCTGAAGGTAACGAGATGGATAAAGGGGGTCAATATGTGACCGGAATGGTTAGCCAACACTGTCCCGCAGGTTACCGCTCAACCAGGGCGGAACGGGAACCAGCGCGCTCTCTCTGGCGTCCAATTCTCTGCACCTCGAGATGTGCACCTCGGGGTGTGCAGCAGCAGGAGGGGCGAGATGAGCAGCGGCAGAACAGGAGACAGGCGATGCGCGGAACTCTGCTCGGCGCGGCAGCACTAGCGCTGGCTGCGTCGGTCGTCACGGCAGGCTGCGGTATCCCGCAGGACTCGGCCTCGCGGTCAGCGTCCGCAGGAGCGAACGGCCGGGCGGCGGCGCACGCCAACTGCGTCACCCCCAAGTTGAGCGCGCCGGTGCGCGACTTCACGGCCCCCAACTTCACGATCACCAACAAGGACAACGGAAAGTCGTTCTGCGTCCAGGCCGGCACCGGCATCTTCGTCTTCCTGCACGGCACTCCAGCCGTCCAGTGGACGCGCATCCAGCCGAGCTCCTCGGTCCTGGCGCCAAAGGCCAGCGGCGTGATGATGCTGATGCGGGGAGTTACCGGCGGCTTCTTCGTTACCGCGAAACTGGGCACCGCCACGCTTACCTCGACCAAGCCGCCGTGTCAGGCCAGCAGCGGATCGGCCAGGCCGGGCATGTCGCACTGCACGGTACAGACGGTCTTCCGGGTGACGGTGCTGGTGCTTGGCCGGATGTGACGGGCTCCGCGGGTGACGGGCTAGCGACAGCTAGCCGGGCGTCAGGCCGAAGACCCGCGCTGCGTTGCCGCCCCAGGCTGCGGCTACCTGGTCAGCGGTGCAGCCAGCGCCGAGCAGCACCTTTTCGAGCACGCGGGCGTTGTGCCGCACGCTCGGCACTCCCGGCCAGTCGGTTCCGAAGATCATCTTGTCCGCCAGCCGCCTGAGGGAAGTTCCGTAGTAGTCGGGCAGTCGCTGCGGCGGCAGGCCGGAAACTTCAAGCCACACGTTCGGCTTCATCAAGGCGAGGAACGCGGCCTGGTCGTACCACCAGCCGCGGCCGCCGTGCGCGAGCACGACGACCAGATCAGGGAAGTCACGGAACACCTCGTCCAGCAGGATCGGGTCGGCATAGGAATTGACCGAGCCGGCGAACGTGGACGTACCGCAGTGCACGATCACGGGGAGCCGGTGTTCCTGTGCCCACGCATACGCCGGATAGAGCATCCGGTCACGTGCCTCGAAACCGCCGTGGACCGGATGGATCTTGACTGCGATCGCTCCGAGATCGACTTGGCGTGCGAGTTCGCGGTCGACCGGATAGTGCAGGTGCGGGTTCAGGCTGGCGACCGGATGGAATCTGGCCGGATTGGCCGCCACGACGGGCAGCACATCGGCGATCGGCTGGATTCCGGTCGCCTTCGGGCTGTATTCGGTGAAGAGCAGCACATGGTCGACGCCCTGGTCGCCGAAATGGGCTTCGAGCGCGGCAGGAAGCGGGGTGCCGTCCGGATCGAAGAGATCGCCCAGCGGCGTCTGGCCGCCGAACTTGCGCGCCCAGTCCTGCCAGTCCTCCGACAGCGTGGGCAACCGCGCCACATGCACGTGAGCATCGACGAGCAGCCGGTCGTCCAGCATCAGGACCGGGCCCGGTGCGACCCGGCGAGTGCGACGTAGATCATGCCGTCTACGGTAGCGGCAGGACGGGGCGGCACAGCAGAGCGGAGAGTCAGTGCGGTACATCGTCATCGGACCAGGTGCCGTCGGCGGAACAGTAGGCGGACTGCTGGCGCATGCCGGGCATGACGTCGTCCTGGTCGCCAGGGGAGAACATCGGGAAGCGCTGCTCGCCGATGGCCTGACGGTAGCTACTCCGGCGCGGACGATCACCGTGCGGCCGCCAGTCGTCGCGCACGCCCGCGAGTTGCGCGACGAGCTGGCGCCGCGGGCAGGCGACGCGCTGCTGGTCGCGGTGAAGAGCCAGGACACGGCGGCTGTGCTGGACAGCTGGAACTGCCTGCCGCTAGACGGCTCGGGTGGGCTGGCCGCGGACCTGCTGCCGGTCTTCTGCCTCCAGAACGGCGTGGAGAACGAACGGGTCGCGGCACGCCGGTTCACGGAGGTCTACGGAGTGCGTGTAGAGCTTCCCGCCGAGCTCGTCGCGCCTGGCGGGGTCCTGGCGACCGGGTCGCCGGTATCCGGCGTGCTGGAAATCGGTCGGTATCCGGCGGGAACCGGTCCCGCGGCCGAACGGTTTGCCGCGGACCTGAACGGCTCAGGCTTCGCCGCGCGAGTCACCGACCAGGTGATGGCGGCCAAGTACACCAAGCTGCTGCGCAATCTGCGCAACGCGATCGTCGCTGCCTGCGGGTCGACGAGCTCCAGCGCTGCCCGCACTTTGGCCGAACTCGCCGTGGCGGAAGCCGTCGCCTGCTACCAAGCTGCCGGAATCGAGTATTTGGATCTTCAGGTCGCGACCGCCGCACGGGACGACTCGATCAAGGAGCTTGCGGTGGATGGAGTGACCCGTGGCGGCGTCTCGTCCTGGCAGAGCCTGAACCGGCGGTCCGGCAGCGCCGAGACCGACTACCTCAACGGCGAGATCGTGCTGCTCGGCAGGTTGCACGGCGTGCCCACCCCGGTGAACGAGATGTTGCGGCAGGTCATGAACGTACTCGCGGCCAGGCGCGAGGCACCGGGCAGCGTCGACCCGGACGCGCTGCTGCTGCGGGTCCGGTGACTGGTGGCCGGCCCGGCCCGGCGGGCTGTCAGCTCTTGCGCGCGGCGAGTTCCAGCGCTGCGGCCGGCAGCCAGCCGTCGTGGTGCCACTCGATGCTTCCGGACGCTGAGGTGAGCACGAACCAGGGCTGGTCTGCCACTTCGTAACCGTCGGCCAGCCGGCCAGTGGTATCGAGCGCGACGGGATAGCCCAGCCGCAGCCGGGCCAGGTAGCCGCGGACGAAACCCAGTGACGGTTCGGTGACCGCCTCGTCGACCGCGATGAGCCCCGGCAGGCCGCGCGCCCGGGCCGCCCTGGCGTAGGAGTCGAGTGCCTGAAGCCGTGCGCGCAGGTCCGAGGTCTGGCCAAGCCATGTGGCGAAGAACACGATCAGGTGCCGCCCGCCAGGTCCGACGGTAACGGAGCCGGAGGGCAGCGCCGGAAGCGTGGCCCTGGCGGAGGGGGCCAGCCCGCTGATGTAGCCGAGCGAGCGCACGCTGACCAGCTTGGGATGCCCGGCTATCAGGTTCGCCGCCGCTTGCGCGAGCACCTGGCCGGCCTGCGCGACGGTGGCATAGGCCATGGTCGTGAGGAACACCTTGCGCTCCCGGCCTTGCTGGTCGATCAGGAACAGGGCGGGCGTGTGATCGACCTGCCCAGCCTGGATCTGCGCGGCGATGTGGTAAGCCCGCCAGACCGAGCGGAGTTGCCTCGGCGTGCCGGTGAGGAAGTCCCAGTGGTTCACCATGCCGTGCGAGCGGGAGTAAGCCATCACGTCGGCAACGGTGGCGGCCTTGGGGTTCGCGTCGACAGCGAGGAGCTGCACCTGGTCGCCTGCGCGGCCGAGCAGTTCGGTCGCCTGGAGCATGCTGACCGTGGAGAGCGGGCAGATGGTCGTGCACTGCGAGTCGGTGAAGGCCAGGATTACCACTTTGCCGCGAAAGTCGCTGAGCGAGACCTGCTGGCCGAACTGGTCGGTCAGCCGGAAACCCGGAGCCGGAACGCCCCCGAGTGAGGTTCCGGGATCCAGGTTCGGATTGACCGCCGCTTGCCCGTCAGCGGTCGGCGCGGCCTGCCTGGTGGCGGCAGGAGCGCACGCAGCCAGCACGGTGGCGGTGACGGCCGCTGCCGCGAACCTCCGCCCGGTGATCCGCCAGTTGATCCTGCTCATGAACGGTGATCCTACTGAGCGCCGGCTGGCGCACCGGCTCAGCCGTCCCGGCAAGAGCTGGCCACCGGTATCCCTCGGCTGGGCGAGCGAGGCGGCGAGCAGCTACCGGTCTTGCCGGGGAACCGATGGCATGCTGGCCCCGTGGCTGTGGTGTCCGCGGCAGGAGAGGGCGCCGACGGTCAGGGCCAAAGACCGCAAGACGCACGGACCAGCGGCCCGCCATCCGAGCCGGCGGCTCAGCGGCCTTGTACGCTACGGGGCTTGTGACCGAATTTCGTTCTCCGCAGCAGGCCGCCTTGTACCGGCAGCTCAGGTTCC
This sequence comes from Streptosporangiaceae bacterium, assembly GCA_035533915.1. Lineage (GTDB taxonomy): Bacteria > Actinomycetota > Actinomycetes > Streptosporangiales > Streptosporangiaceae > Chersky-822. Next base: position 61,303 of record DATLSX010000109.1, on the reverse strand, counting down.
AGCCGCCGCCCGGCGCGACGGAGCTGCTTCTCGTCCGGCATGGCGAGTCTGAAGCATACGAAGAAGGAAAGCCGTTTCCGCTGGTAACCGGACACGGCGACCCGCCGCTGTCAGCGCGAGGACGGGAGCAGGCGGAACGCGTCTGCGCCCGGCTGGCCGGCGAAGGAGTAGATGCGATCTACGTGACGCCGCTGTGCCGGACGGCACAGACCGCCGCGGCGCTAGCCGGGCAGCTCGGACTCGTTCCCGGCGTGGAAGCCGAACTGCGCGAGGTCTATCTCGGCGAATGGGAGGGCGGGCTGTACCGCAAGATGGTGGCGCGGAGCCATCCGACCGCCGTCCTGATGGCCGAGCGGGAACGGTGGGACGTGATTCCCGGCGCCGAGGCTTCCGAAGCCTTCGCCAGCCGGGTAAGGGACGCGGTCGAGCGCATCGCTGCTACGCATCAGGACCAGTGTGTGGCGGCCTTCACGCACGGCGGCGTCATCGGCCAGGCGCTCGCGCTGGCGAGCCAGTCGCGGCCGTTCGCCTTCATCGGCTCGGACAACGCATCGATCTCCCGGATCGTTATTACCGCGGGCCGGTGGATCATACGGGGCTTCAACGACACCGCGCACCTCACCCGGTAAGCCACGGCGGCAAGCGCCGATGTAAACCAGCCGACCAGCTTGCGCGTCCTATTCGACAGGCCCATGGGGGTGCGAGCCGGGTACGCGGCGCGGGAGACGGCGCGGTGGGGTGCCGCCTCCCGCGTCCGCGTTCCCTGAGCCGTGGGAGTGCGTGCGGCGTCACGACGCCGCTCTGATCGTGGCTCATGCCGCCGGATGGGAACCCGCTCCGGCGGCATGAGCCCAGCCAGTGGCCGGCAGCGGTCGTCGGCCGCAGTGGCTGGCAGCGGGCTTAGAATGAGGTTCCGCGGAACAATCGGGTCCTGCGGACTTGAGTAACCGCTGGCCAACACCGGCCGGCCGAGCGGACCGCCGTCCCCCTCTCCCGTTGCGAGGTAAGACACAGACATGCGCTGGTCACAGCTGCACATCCCGACGCTCCGCGAGGATCCAGCCGACGCCGACGCGGCCAGCCACCGGCTGCTGCTGCGCGCGGGCTTCATGCGCCAGCTTATGGCTGGCCATTACTGCCTGCTCCCGCTCGGCATCCGGGTCCGCGCCAAGGTGATGCGGGTCATCCGCGAGGAGATGGACAGGATCGGCGCGCAGGAGTTCCTGCTGCCGTGCATGCAGCCGACGGCAATCTGGGAGAAGACCGGAAGGCTCGCCGTGATGGGCGAGGAAATGTTCCGGCTCAAGGACCGCAAGGGAGCAGATGTCGTCCTCGGCATGACGCACGAGGAGATCTTCGCGCACCTGGCGCTCGAACTGGCTTCCTACCGTGAGCTTCCGCAGTCCTGGTATCAGTTCCAGACTAAGTTCAGGGACGAACCGCGTCCGAAGAGCGGGCTGATCAGGGTGCGCGAGTTCACGATGAAGGACTCCTACAGCTTCGATGTAGACGAGTCGGGTCTGGACGCTTCGTTCGAGGCGCACCGGTCTGCCTATCAGCGGATCTTCGCCAGGCTCGGGATACCGGCGATCGCCGTGGAGGCGTCCAGCGGCACCATGGGCGGATCGGACTCGGTCGAGTTCATGTGCCCGTCCCCGGCTGGCGAGGACCTGGTGGCGACGTGCCCGAAGTGCGGTTATGCGGCGAACCTGGAGAAGGCGACGTCCACACTCGAGCCGATAGAAGACCCGGCCGAAGCGCCGGACGCGCCGGCCAGGCTGGACACGCCGGGAGTCCGGACTATCGAAGACCTGGCTGTCGGCTACGGGCTGGCGGCTGACCGGCAGATCAAGACGTTGGTACAGATCGTGAACGGCGAGATCACCCTGGTCCTGCTCCGTGGTGACCATCCGCTTTCTGATCAGAAGCTGATCGACACGACCGGCGCGGTCGCGATCCGGCCCGCCCAGCCCGACGAGATCAAGGCCGCCCTCGGCGCGCTGCCGGGAAGTCTCGGTGCAGTGGGCGTGACCGAGTTTCCGGTCATCGCCGACCTGGCGCTGCGTGGCCGCCGTGCGATGGCTACCGGGGCGAATATCGATGACGTCCACCTGACAGGCGTCGATGTCGAGCGCGATATCCGGGTGAGCCGCTGGGCGGACGTGCGCGAGATAACCGAGGGCGAGCCCTGTCCCCGGTGCGGGACCGGGCTGGAGTTCGTCCAGGCGATCGAGGTCGGCCACATCTTCAAGCTCGGCCGCAAGTACACCACGTCGCTCGGGGTCACCGTGACCGGACCTGACGGCGGCACGATCACCCCGATCATGGGCAGCTACGGCATCGGCGTGGAGCGCGCGATGGCGGCCATCGCCGAGGTGCATCACGACGATGCCGGCCTGTCGTGGCCGGCTCAGGTAGCACCGGCCGAAGTGACCGTCCTGCTGTTGTCCGTCCGGGACGCAGAAGCCCGGGCCGCGGCGGAAGCACTGTACGGGGGTCTGCTGGAGGCCGGGATCGACGCACTGCTGGACGACAGGGATGTCCGCCCGGGGGTCAAGTACGCGGATGCCGAACTTACCGGAATCCCGTTCCGGGTCAGCGTCGGCAGCCGTGACCTCGCCGACGGTGTGGTGGAGGTCACCAGCCGCGCTACTGGCGAGAAGGAACGGGTGCCAGTCGTCAGCGCCGTCGAGCACGTGCGGCAGTTGCTGGCTGCTAGCTAGCCCTGCGCCGTTACTGGCCCACGGGCTGCTGCGGACGGTCACGGTCGGTGCGATCGCGGTTGAGTTCGCGCAGCAGCGGATCCGAGGTGTCGACGAGTCGTTCGTGCTTGCTATCAAGGGCAGCCCAGCGCTGCCTGCCGTCTGAGTTGCCCGCGTCCACGAAGCTACCGACCGACATGGTGCCTCCCAACTGACCGACCGCGGCAGGACCCGGCGCGCTGGTTCTGTGTCGCGGCCCTCACCAATACATGCTGACCGAATACGTCCTCACTCATACAGACGCGATCAAGGCGTCCGCGGGCTTAAATGCGATGTAACGAGATGGCAACTCTTCGCAATCAGTCTGAGCTTGCGAGGACTTCGCCGGCACTACCCGTCATTAAGTTCCGCCCAGCGGGCGCGTCGTCTTGACAGGCCCGCTCACGGTCAACTCACCACAATCATGGCGTGCCGCTGATCAGGCGGCAGAAAATGCCGCCGCGTCAGATGCGGGTCCAGGCTTCCGTCAGGACGCTGCGCAGGATCTGCTCGATCTCGTCGAAGTGCTCCTGGGTACAGGTCAGCGGCGGCGCCAGCTGGATGACCGGATCACCGCGGTCATCGGCACGGCAGATGAGGCCGGCGTCGAACAGGGCGACGGACAGGTACCCGCGCAGCAGCCGCTCGGATTCGTCGTCGTCGAACGTCTCCCTGGTGACCTTGTCCTTGACCAGCTCGATCCCGTAGAAGTAGCCGTCGCCCCTGACCTCGCCCACGATCGGCAGGTCGTTCAGCTTCTCCAGGGTCGAGCGGAGGGCACCTTCGTTGGTCCGGACGTTGGCGAGCAAGTCATCCTTCTCGAAGACGTCCAGGTTGGCCAGCGCGACGGCGGCCGAGACCGGGTGACCGGCGAACGTGATGCCGTGCAGGAACGTGGACTGGCCCTGGCTGAACGGCTCCATCAGCCGGTCGCTGACCATCATGCCGCCGAGCGGCGCGTAACCGGAGGTCACGCCCTTGGCGAAGGTGATGATGTCGGGCTGGTAGCCGTACCGCTCGGAGCCGAAGTAGTAGCCGAGCCTGCCGAAGGCGCAGATCACCTCGTCAGAGACGAGCAGCACCCCGTACCTATCGCAGATCTCCCGCACCCTGGCGAAGTAGCCAGGCGGCGGCGGGAAGCAGCCGCCGGAGTTCTGCACCGGCTCGACGAAGACCGCCGCGACCGATTCCGGGCCTTCGCGCAGAATGGCACGCTCGATCTCGTCGGCCGCCCACTTGCCGAACGCCGCGCGGTCGTCGGCCACGAAATCGGGTGCCCGGTAGAAGTTAGTGTTGGGAACCCGGACGCCACCTGGCGGCAGCGGCTCGTACGGTGCCTTGATCCCGGGCAACCCTGTGATGGCCAGGGCGCCCATCGACGTGCCGTGGTAGGCGATTTCCCGGCTCAGCACCTTGTACCGGCCAGGCTGGCCGATTGACTTGAAGTACTGCTTAGCCAGCTTCCATGCCGACTCGACGGCCTCCGAGCCGCTGGTGGTGAAGAACACCCGGTTCAGGTCACCCGGCGCGTAGCGGGCGAGCCGCTCGGCCAGTTCGATAGCCCGCGGGTGCGCGTAGGACCAGAGCGGGAAGTAGGCGAGCTCGGCGCCCTGGCGGGCGCCTGCCTCGGCGACGTCGCCGCGGCCGTGCCCGATCTGGCTGACGAACAGCCCGGACAGGCCGTCGAGGTAGCGTTTGCCGTGCTGGTCGAAGACGTACTGGCCGTGACCGCGGACGATCATGGGCACGTCCGACTCCTGGTACGTCGACATCCGGGTGAAGTGCAGCCACAGGTTTCGTTTCGCGGCCCGCTGCAGCGCTTCGTGGTCCAGGCCAGCCAGGCTGTCGTCGCCGCTCATCTCGTCCCCCAGTGATAGGTCTGCTTCCGCAGCTTCAAGTACACGAATGTCTCCGTAGTAGTCACGCTCGGGATCGAGCGCACTTCGCCGAGTATTTCAAGCAACTGGTCGTCGTCTTCGCACACGACCTCGATGAGCAGGTCAAATGAGCCTGCGGTGATCACCACGTAGTCGATGGCTTCCATACCCGCGAGTTGGTCAGCTACCCGCTGCAGGTTGCCGTTGCACCGGACTCCGATCATGGCCTGCCTGCGGAACCCGAGCGACATCGGATCGGTCACCGCGACGATCTGCATCACACCGAGATCGAGCAGGCGCTGCACTCGCTGCCGGACCGCCGCCTCGCTTAGCCCGACGGCCTTGCCGATGGCCGCATAGGACCGCCGGCCGTCTTGCTGCAACTGCTCGATGATGTGCCTGCTGACCGCATCGAGGCTGATCGGCGCCGACTGGCGTTCCCGCCCCGCCGCGGGACCAGCGTCAGGCCCCTGGGCCTGCTGGTGTGCCATCGGTCTGCCTCCTTAGGACACCCCATGCTGTCATGCAACTGGCGTATGTCAACTGATTTCGTTGCGATTGACTCAAATAGATGCTGAATCGCTTGTGTTAGATATGAATCCATGCCAAAGTCGTGTTCGGTCACGCAAGGCCCCAGGGGTGGCAGGCCTGCGGGGGCAGCTACGGAAGCATCGCCTGGGCGTCACGGCGCGTCAGGGCTGGGCGTCAGGCACGATCGCGGGAGGCCGACTTTGACTGCTACGGCATCGGATATCACTGCGCCGCGGCGGCTGCTCAACTTCGTGAACGGCGAGTTCGTAGCGGGTAGCGGCGCGGTCAGCGACGTCGTGGACCCGAGCACGGGCGAGGTCTACGCGCACGCGCCCGTGTCCACAGCCGCCGATGTCGACAGCGCGCTGCGCACGGCAGCGGCCGCGTTCGAGACCTGGCGGGACACCACTCCGGCAGAGCGCAGCCTGGCCCTGCTGAAGTTCGCCGATGCGATCGAGGCCAGGGCGCAGGACCTGACGCGGGCGGAGAGCCGCAATACCGGCAAGCCGGTCGCCATGACCCTTACCGATGAGGTGCCGCCGCTGGCGGACGAGCTGAGGTTCTTCGCCGGCGCGGCCAGGGTGCTCGAGGGCAAGTCGGCCGGTGAGTACCTGCGTGACCACACGTCCATGATCAGGCGTGAGCCGGTCGGGGTCTGCGCGCAGGTGACGCCGTGGAATTACCCGATGATGATGGCGGTCTGGAAGTTCGCGCCTGCCCTCGCGGCAGGTAACACGGTCGTGCTGAAGCCGTCGGACACCACGCCGGTCTCCACCTTGCTGCTCGCCGAGATCGCGGCAGAGATCTTTCCGCCCGGCGTGTTCAACGTCATCTGCGGTGACCGGGACACCGGCCGTGCGCTGGTCGGGCACGACATCCCGCGGATGGTCTCGATCACCGGCTCGGTGCGGGCCGGCGTCGAGGTAGCCCAGGCCGCGGCGGCCGGGCTGAAGCGGGTGCACCTCGAGCTGGGCGGCAAGGCGCCGGTCGTGGTGTTCGACGACGCGGACATCGAGCGTGCCGCCCGGCAGATCGTGGACGCCGGCTACTACAACGCGGGCCAGGACTGCACCGCGGCAACGAGGGTGCTGGCCGGGCCAGGCATAGCCGCGGACCTGACCGACGCGATCACCGAACTGGCCGCCGCGCTGAAAACCGCGGGACCGGAAGATGCCGACGCGTACTTCGGGCCGCTGAACAATCCGGCACAGCTTGCCAGGGTGGCCGGCTTCGTGGACCGGGCACCGGATCACGCCGTGGTCATGACCGGCGGTCAGCGGCTCGGCGAACGCGGCTTCTTCTACGCCCCGACGGTCGTCGCCGGGCTCAGGCAGGACGACGAGATGATCCAGGACGAGATCTTCGGCCCGGTCGTGACAGTCCAGCAGTTCTCCTGCGAAGAGGAAGGCATCCGGTGGGCGAACGGGGTCAAGTACGGCCTCGCGGCCAGCGTCTGGACTCGCGACCACGGCCGAGCCATGCGAGCGGCCAGGCAACTGGACTTCGGAGCGGTGTGGATCAACACCCACATCCCGTTCGTCTCGGAGATGCCGCACGGCGGCTTCAAGCATTCCGGCTACGGCAAGGACCTGTCGGTCTACGGCTTCGAGGACTACACGCGGGTCAAGCACGTGATGAGTTACATCGGCTGAGCCGCGGGCCGGAACTCATGAAATGCTCATACACTTCAGCATCGGATGATAAATACGGAATGTCTAGCATCTGCCAGGACAGCGAGGGGCTTGCGACTGATATGACCGAGACAGTAGGCGACGCGGTCGCCGCCGCTGCGCCCGAGGAGGAAGCCGGCGGCGCGGTGGCACCGGCGGCCAGCCCGGGCGACTCGCTTCCCGCGATCGAGCTCTCCGGAGTGGTCAAGGAGTTCCACTCGGGCGGCGAGGTAGTAACCGCGGTGCGCACGATGGACTTGCGGATCAGGGAAGGCGAGTTCTTCTCGATGCTGGGGCCGTCGGGCTGCGGCAAGACCACCACGATGCGCATGATCGCGGGTTTCGAGGAACCGACGGCAGGCACGGTGTGGCTGCATGGCAAGGACGTCACCTGGGATCCGCCGAACAAGCGCGACGTGAACATGGTGTTCCAGTCCTACGCGCTCTTCCCGCACATGAGCGTCTTCGAGAACGTGGCCTTCGGCCTGCGCCGCCGCCAGGTGGACAAGGCCGAGATCGACCGCCGGGTCGGCGAGATTCTGGAGATCGTCGACCTGACCGGCCGCGAGAAGCGCAGGCCAAGGGAACTGTCCGGCGGCCAGCAGCAGCGCGTCGCGCTGGCGCGGGCGCTGGTAAACCACCCCAAGGCGCTGCTGCTGGACGAGCCGCTCGGCGCGCTCGACCTGAAGCTGCGGCAGGCCATGCAGGTCGAGCTGAAGCGCATCCAGCGCGAGGTCGGCATCACCTTCGTCTACGTCACCCACGACCAGGGCGAGGCGCTGACGATGTCGGACCGGATCGCGGTCATGAACGACGGCGTGATCGAGCATCTCGGTACGCCGCGCGAGATCTACGAGCACCCGGCCACCCGTTTCGTGGCGGGATTCATCGGTACGTCGAACCTGCTTACCGGGCCGGTCAGCAGGGTATCCGGCCGCGAGGCCGTGATCGACTTCGGTGCTGGCGAGCGGGTGCTGGTCTCGACCGGCCAGCGTCAGGTCGCCTCGGGCGACCAGCTCGAGGTGACGGTCCGGCCAGAGAAGATCCGGATCGCCAGCGACCGGCCAGGCCCGGCTGGCTGCGCGCTGCGCGGCACCGTGACCGAGGTCGTCTACCTCGGAACCGCGACGAACTTCAACATCAAGACGTCCACAGGCGCCGACGTCGTCGTGTTCGTGCAGAACGCGTCGGCGGCAGACGAGCTGGCAGCGGAGGCCATCGGCCGCGGGGACGACGTCTGGCTCACCTGGGAAACGCCCTACTCCTATGCGATCGGAAGTGTGGTAAATGACTGAGAACACCCCCCAAGGAGCAAGCAGCGCGCACGAGAGTGCCGTGGCCGACCTCGCGATGCGGCGCGGCCTGCTGCAGGGACGCCCGGGCCGCGTGAACGCCGGCCTGAGCCGTCGCGACGCGCTGCGGTTCGGTGGCCTGGCCGCGGCGGGCCTTGGCCTGGCCGCCTGCGGCGTGTCCGGCGCGGGCAAGCACGTCGCGCTGAGCAAGGTGGCGCAGGAAGCGGAGAAGTTCTGGGCCAAGCAGAAGAAGCACGGCCACGTGAACTTCGCCAACTGGCCGCTGTATATCGACACCAACCACCAGACCCTCAAGCTGTTCACCCAGGCGACCGGGATCACGGTGAACTACCAGGAGGTGATCCAGGACGACCCGAGCTGGTTCGCGAAGGTCGACCCGGAGATCCGGGCCGGCCAGTACATCGGCTACGACATCATGGTCATCACCGACGGCTTCCAGTGGTCGGACTTCGTGGCGCTGGGTGAGTACACCCCGCTGAACCAGAAGATGATGACGAACTTCTACAAGTACGCCGCGCCGAAGTTCAAGAACCGGTCTTTCGACCCGGGCAACACCTACGGCATGCCGTGGGCGTCGGGCAGCACCGGCATCGCCTGGAACCCCAAGTACATCAAGGACCCGATCACCAGCATCAACTCGCTGTGGGACCCCAAGTACGCGGGCCACGTCGGCATGATGAGCGACATCCAGGAGATCGGCAACTTCGGCCTGTACAAGATCGGCGTGGAGCCGGAGAAATCTGGCCCGTCCGACTGGCGGAAGGCCGCCGCCGTGCTGAAGCAGCAGAAGTCCGACGGCATCGTGCGGCAGTACTACGACCAGTCCTACATCAACGCCCTCGCCAAGGGTGACACCTGGATCACGATGGCCTGGTCCGGGGACATCTTCCAGCAGAACCTGTCGTCGGGCACGAACCTGCAGTTCGTCGTGCCGGAAGAAGGCGGGACGATCTGGACCGACAACATGACGATCCCGAAGTACGCGCAGAACCCGGTCGACGCGATGATGCTGATGGACTGGTTCTACCGGCCCGAGATCGCCGCCATGCTCACCGAGGCGATCGAGTACATCACGGCCGTGCCCTCGGTGCAGGGAATCATCGCCGCCGACGCCGCGAAGGCGACCGGGTCGGACAAGGCGACGCTCCAGGAAGTGGCCACCAGCCCGCTGGTCTGGCTGAGCGCCGCGGACTACGCCAGGCTGCACAACTACGTCGACGTGAACGGCGCCGCGCAGCAGACCTACTCGTCCATCTTCGAGCCAGTGGTCGCGGGGTAGCTGGTGAGCAAGCTCAGGTCCAGGCTCGTCCCTTACCTGCTGATCCTGCCCGGCGGGTTCTGGCTGGCCGTCTTCTTCGCGGCACCGCTGATCTTCTTGATCTCGATGTCGATCCAGACCGGCAATGTGACCAGCGGGTTCACCGTCACCTGGCACTTCGCCGAGTACTGGCTCGGGCTGAAGGGCTACAGCCAGCAGTTCCTGCACTCGCTGTACTACGGCGGCGCGGCCACTGCGCTGTGCATCCTGCTGTCCTACCCGACGGCCTACTGGATCGCCTTCAAGGGAGGCACGCGCAAGACGACGTACCTGTTCCTGATCTTGCTGCCGTTCTTCGTGTCGTTCGTGCTCCGGACGATCTCCTGGCAGTACATCCTGGCCGACAACGGCCTGGTGCTCGGACCGCTGAAGTCGGCCGGGCTGCTGCCGGAGAACTTCCGGATCCTGGCGACCACCGGGGCCGTGATCGGCGGGCTGACCTACAACTACCTGCCGTTCATGGTGCTGCCGATCTACGTCGCGCTGGAGCGGATCGACTTCCGGGTGGTCGAGGCCGCCCATGACCTGTACGCGAACAAGTTCGAGGCGTTCCGCCGGGTAGTGCTGCCGTTGTCACTGCCCGGCGTGTTCGCCGGAGTGCTGCTGAACTTCGTCCCTGCCGCATCGGACTACGTCAACGCGCAGGTGCTCGGCGGCCCGAACAACACCATGATCGGAAACATCATCCAGGACCAGTACCTGTACAACACGGACTACCCGATGGGAGCGGCGCTGTCCTTCACCCTGATGGCGTTCCTGCTGATCGGAATCTTCGCGTACGCCAGGGCGCTGGGTACCGAGAACGTGCTTGAGGCAGCGGCGGCATGAGCACCTCAGTCCTGACCCCGGCCAGCAGCGGACTGCGCGTTCCCGAGCAGCCCGCCCGGCGCAGGCGGCCGAAGGTCCGGTTCGGCGACCGGCTGCTGCACGTCTACACCTGGCTGCTGATCGGCTGGCTGGCCCTGCCGATCGCCGCGGTCGCACTCTTCAGCTTCAACAACCCCAAGGGCCGGCTCAACATCCTCTGGGTCGGTTTCACGCTCAAATGGTGGGGCCCGAAGCTTTTCGAGTACCCGGACCTGACGCGGGCCATGTGGAACTCGATCACTATCGGCGTGATCGCCACCGTGGCGTCGACGGTACTCGGCACGCTGATCGGCCTGGCGCTGGGCAAGCACAAGTTCCGCGGCCAGAACGTCACCAACCTGCTCCAGTTCGCCGCGATCTCGGCGCCGGAGATCGTGCTCGGCTCCTCGTTGCTCACGTTCTTCCTGACGCTTGGGGTCCAGCCCGGATACCCGACGATCGTGATCGCGCACATCGCGTTCTGCCTGTCCTTCGTCGCGGTGACGGTGCGCGCCCGCGCGCTTACCCTCGACCCGTTCATTGAGGAGGCCGCGCGCGACCTCGGGGCCGGGCCGTGGGCCACGTTCCGGCTGGTGACGTTGCCGCTGATCTGGCCGGGCGTGATGTCGGGCGCGCTGCTGGCGTTCGCGCTGTCAATCGACGACTTCATCACGACGAACTTCGTGGCCGGCTCGGTGCAGACCTATCCGCTCTATATCTGGGGAGCCAGCCGCGAGGGACTCCCGCCGCAGGTGAACGTGATGGGCACGATCATCTTCATGTTCGGTGCCGGGCTGGCCATCTTCAACTCGGTCCGGGCCCGCCGCGCCAGGGCGTGATCCGATGCTGCCCGGACGCGTCCGCCAGCCGTCGTCGCTGGCGGACACCAGGCCGGTGCCGTACTGGCTGGACCAGCCCGCGGCGCCGCCGCCGCTGCCGCCGCTGACCGGTGCGCAGCAGTGCGACCTCGCCGTCATCGGCGGCGGGTACAGCGGGCTGTGGACCGCGCTGCTGGCCAAGGAGCGTGATCCGGGCAGGGACGTCGTCCTGGTCGAAGGGCGGAAGATCGCCTGGGGCGGTTCCGGCCGCAACGGCGGTTTCTGCTCGGCGAGCATCACACACGGGCTGAGCAACGGGCTTGACCGCTTTCCCGACGAGATGCGGACACTGGAGCGGCTCGGCCGGGAGAACCTGGACCAGATCGAGCTGGCCGTCGCCAGGTACGGCATCGACTGCGACTTCGCCAGGACCGGCGAACTCGCGGTCGCGACCGAGCAGTGGCAGCTTGACGGCCTCGCCCAGACCGCCGCCGCCGCGGCCAAGCTGGGCGCCAGGGTCCGGCTGCTGGACGCGGCTCAGGTCCGGGCCGAGCTGAACTCGCCCACCTACCTCGGCGGCTTGTGGGACACCGACGGCTGCGCGACGGTGGACCCGGCGCGGCTGGCGTGGGGCCTGCGCCGGGCGTGCCTGGCCGCCGGAGTGCGGATCTACGAGCACACCCCGGTGACGGCCATCGAGAACGGGCCGGGCCGGCTGACCTTGGCGACGCCGCGGGGGACTGTGCACGCGAATCAGCTAGCCCTGGCCGCCGGGGCGTTCGCGCCGCTGCTGCGCCGGCTGCGGCATTTCGTGGTCCCGGTCTACGACTACGTGCTGATGACCAAGCCGCTGACCCGGGTCCAGCTCGACGCCCTCGGCTGGCGGAACCGGCAGGGAGTCGGCGATTCGGCGAACCAGTTCCACTACTACCGGCTGACCTCGGACAACCGGATCCTGTGGGGCGGTTACGACGCCGTCTACTACTACGGCGGCAAGATCGCGGCCAGCCTGGACCAGCGCCCGCGGACATTCGCTACCCTCGCCAGGCATTTCTACGAGACGTTCCCGCGGCTAGACGGGCTGGAGTTCAGCCACTCCTGGGGCGGGGTCATCGACACGTCCTCGCGGTTCTGCGCGTTCTTCGGCACGGCACGTTCAGGCCGGCTGGCGTACGCGGCCGGCTATACCGGCCTCGGCGTGGGAGCGTCCAGGTTCGGCGCGAACGTGATGCTTGACTTGCTCTCTGGTGAGCCCACCGAGCGGACCAGGCTGCGGATGGTACGCAGCAAGCCGCTGCCGTTCCCGCCGGAACCAGTTCGCGCCGCAGGCATCGGCCTGACCCGCTGGTCGCTGGCACAAGCCGATCGCAACGACGGACGCCGGAACCTGTGGCTGCGCGGGCTGGACAGCATCGGCCTCGGCTTCGACTCCTGAGCCGGGGGGCGCTGCGGTCACAAACGCAGCGCAATCGCCGGATTTCCTGGTTATTACTGCCATGGGTTCGCCTGCTGAGATAGCTTTGGCCGCCAGTAATTGACGTTCCACGCTCACTCGATCGCGTGAAACAAGGAGATGACGGCTAATGAGACGCCCGATGAAATGGTTGTTCCTGGAAACATCCGCAGCGGGCGTGCTGATCCTGGCTACGTGCGCGCTGCCCGCATCGGTCGCGCCCGCGGCGCTGGCGGCGACGTTGCCGCCGGTAGCGACCACCTCGCTGGACGGCGCGAACCTGATCAGCTACGCCAACAGCGACTTCGAGGCCGGGGTCGCGGACTGGGTATCCATCTCGAACGCGACCCTCAGCCAGGACACCTCGCACGCCTACCTGCATAAGGACTCGCTGCTCGACACGATCACGGCGGCCGGCACCAGCCAGTTCAAGCTCGGTGCGAGTGCCGGCCGGATTCAGGTGACCGCCGGAGCGAAGTACCGGGTCTGGGGGTATGTGAAGGCACCGGCCGTCACCGGACGGACGTTCACCTGGGCGACGGGCTTCTTCGACTCGACCGCCACCTGGATCGGCTGGGTGTCTTCCGGCACCACCACGCTCGGCTCTTCTGGCGGCTGGCAGTACGTGACCGGGACGATCACTGCCCCGGCCAACGCCAGCTACGCCTACGGCTCACCCAGGGTCAGCTATGCGAACGCCGCGGCAGGCGAACTGATGCGGCTGGACGAGGTGCACGTCGAGCCGCTCCGCGCCGCGACGCTGGTCGGGGCGCATGGTGACGCCAACACCGCCGCCGCCTTCGTCAACGCGAACTCCGCGATCGGGCCGCTGCGGTCGGACAAGGTCTTCTATTCCACAACGCTGCCGACCTCGTTCAGCGGTTCGATCTGCGACGGACTGCCCGCCGGCGTGGTGTGCGAGATCTCCTACAAGACGATGACCACGAACGTCTCGTCGTTCGTCAGCAGCATCCCGGCGGATCGCCCGGTGATCCTGACTTACTACCAGGAACCAGAAGACAACACGTTCAGCTACAACGGCCTGACCGGCGGCGCGGCTTACGTAGCCGAGTTCGAGAACCAGTCCGACCTGATCCGCTCGGCCGCGGCTGACGCACCCAACGTCTTCGTGGCCTTCAACGGAGGCTCCTACCAGTATCAGGACGGAAAGAACGGTGCGAACTGCTCGTTCGTCCCGCCGGTCGGGTACGTGGATATGTATCTTCTCGATCATTACGAGAACCCAGCAAACGGCCAGAATGTGGCCAGCCAGACCGGTGGTCTCGGCGAGGAGTGGACTAACTGGATGAATTGCGTGGGGTCGTCGCAGAAGCCGATGGGCTTCGGTGAGTACGGCAGCAATGGCGAGCAGTACGGCTTCAATCCGAATGACGCGACCACCTACGAGGCGATCCAGGCCGACGACGCTTACCTCAAGAGCTTTACCAGCCAGCCCATCTTCATGTGGGACTACTGGTATGACGCGACCCTGACTGAGGGTGGCTACGCGTTCACCGAGGGAGGCAGCCCGGACGGCACCCAGGCAGTCAGCGCCTGGCACGCCGTCGAAGCCGGTAACTGACCCGGCCGACCTTGACAGGCCGGGGCCAGCCGCTGATCTGGGCGACGTTGCTGTGGACTGTGCCGGCGTCGCTGCTGGTGTCCGTCTTCCTGGTCATCGTGCAGCTCGCGGTGAACGTGCACGGGGACGAGACAGGCAAGTCAATCGGCCCGGTCTTGCTGCTCTACATCGCGACTCCGGTGGTGTTGCCGTTCGCCGTCGCCGCGGGATACTTCATCGCCCGGGTGTGGACCGCGGCGGCGTGGCTGTCCGCGGCCCGGCCGGCCGGCCGGATGACTACCTCGCGCGAGGCCTTCGCTACGGTGCGCGGCCTGTGCCGGCGAGCCGCGCTCGCGTATGCCGCCGGGACCGCGGTGCTGGCTGGCCTGCTCCTGGCGGGCTCGGTGCTGTTCGGCAGCCAGAGCCACGGCAGCCAGACTTTCCAGGCGATCGTGATCGCCGCGGGTCCGACCGGAGTGCTTGCCCCGACCGCGCTGGCCGCCGTGGCGGCGCTTCGCCGGCCCGGTGCCGCGCTGATCGAGGTTGGCCGGCCACCTGGGGGCCGGCTGGTACTCGTCAGGATCGTGGTGCTTGCCGTTGGCGCGATCCTGTGGCTGATGCTGACGATCCTGGCAGCGGGCGGTGCCGCGACCTGGCCCGTCTGGGTCACTTGGGCCGAATTCGTCACTGTGTCGCTGCTCCCGACGATCGTGCTTGCCGCGGCATTCATTCTGCTGGGCCGCCGGAACGCGGCCGCCGTGGCGGCCGAGCGCACCGTTCCCGCCTGGCCTGCCGCGGCGGCCCGCGTACAGTCGGCCGGCCGCGCGAGGTCCGGCCGGGTCGTCAAACTGATCCTGCTGGCCTGCACGGCCGTGTGCTACGCGGCGGCAGTCGGGTGGGCGGTTTCCCCGGTCCTGCTGTCCTCGCTCGGCAGCAAAATCGTAGGAGCCCTGTTCGTCAGCACTGCCTTCGTGCCTGCGGCCGCGCTCCTGATCGGCGCGGCTGCTGACCGGCCGCCGGCAGGCTAGCGGGACAAGCGGCGCGCATGTCACACGGCGCTGTGGCGTGCCGACGGCGGTGGCAAGGTGTCCGCGTCCAGTCCAGCTGGCCTCCTGCTCCGCGACGCGTCGGGGGTGCTGACCGTGATCGCGTTCACCATCGACAGCGCTAGGATCACCGCGTTCGACGTGATCAGGAACCCGGACAAGCTGGCGCGAGTCCAGGCGGACGCTGGTCAAGGCTGAGCGGGCGCTGGCCCAACTGCAGGTGGACGCTGGTCAAGGCTGAGCAGTGCGACGTGCAGGGCGATGCGGGAGTCCGCCGACTCCATGCTCACGCCGAGTAGCTGCTCGATCCGGCGGAGGCGTTCGTAGAGCGTCGGCCGGGCCAGCCGGGCTTGCTGGGCGGCCTCGGCCTTGTTGCCTCCGGCCTGGAGGTAGCTGGCGAGCACCCGGATCAGGCCGGTGCCAGCCGCCTCGTCCTGCCGCAGCAGCGGGCCGAGTTCTCGTTCGGTGAAGGCCTGTACCCTCGGGTCGTCCCGCAACTGGTAGAGCAGCCCGCGCAGTCGCAGGTCGCCGATCCGGACGAACGGCTGGTCCGCGCCGGACGCCGCAGCGGCTCCGGACGCGTCGTCCGCATCGCGCAGAGCGCGGGGAACCTCGGCCAGGCTGTGGGCCAGCGGCCCGACCCCGAGCGGCCCGACCCCGAGCGGCCCGACCCCGAGCGACCCGAGCGGCGCGGCGCGGGTCCGCGCGGCGATGCTGGTCAGCACGGCATCCGGATCGATCTCCGGCGGCAGTGCCAGCAGCACGGCGACGCGCTCCCCGTCGAGAGCCGCCGTGATGGCAGGCACGGCCGCGTCCTGGCAGGCAGCCGCTACCAGATCGGCGACGACACCCGCCCGCGCACGGTCGGCCCGCGCACGGTCGGCCTCCGGCAGCCGGAGTATCACGGGAAGCAACCGGTGACCGGCGACCGGCAAGCCCAGCGCGGCGAGCCGCGAACCGAGATCGACGGGGTCGGCGTAGCCGCCGCCCGCCAGGACGGTGAGTATGCCGCGATGCGCTACGCGCAGCGGGCTCTCCGGCTGGCCGCCGGTGAGCCTGGCCAGGGCCAGGGTCGTCGCGGCCCGTTCGGCGAGTACCGAATCGGCGGGTTTGGGCGGTCCTGGCAGCACGAAGATGAGCCGCCCCCAGTCGACCGCGCGTGCGCCCACCATCGCTACCAGCCAGCCGGAGGCGCGATCGTATCCGGTACGCTCCGGCACCCTGACCGCACGGGACCGGACCGCGAAGCCGGCCAGCAGCGACTCCGGTTCCTGGCCCGTGCCAGCGCAGGCAAGCACCTGGTGCGCCAGGTCTTCCAGGATGACCGGCGCCTGCGCCAGGGCGCTGGCCTGGCGGACGATGTCATCCTGACTGGCGCCGCCGACAGCTAGGTCGGTGAACACCTGGTTCAGCCGCTCGGCGGCGCGCAGCGCGGCCACCTGTGCCGCCAGAATCCGGGAGTGCACCGCTTCGGTGACCGCGATGAACTGGGTCTCGCGCTCCAGCACGATCAGCGGCAGCTGGTGGGCGGTCGCGGCGGTTATCAGGGCGCGCGGCAGTTCGCGCAGATACCGGGAGCCTAGTTCGACCGCGAGCGCGCTGACCCCCGCGGATGCCAGCCCGCCGACGTAACGCGCGAGCCCGGCCGGGTCTGGCGGCAGGGCGATCCCCGTGGACAGCACGAACTCACCGCCCTTGAGCAGGTGTTCCGCCGCTGCCAGCTCGATGACGTGTACCCATCGGACAGGCGTGTCCAGCCGGTCAGCGCCGGCGAGGACCTGAGGGGCACCGCGCCTGACCGCGTCGAGCGCGAGGACATCCGCGACAGTGGGCAGCACAGCAGATCACCTCCAGATGATGGCCGGGCCGGTCGGGCTACGTTTCGTCAAGTTATCCGACTTGATTTTACGTACTGTAATTTGGCTGCGGGGTCGGCGGCGGGGGAGACTGGCAACGGGGAATCTGGACCGACAGGCGGGGCACGCCCGCGGCGCGGCACGGAAGGCGAGCGATGCAGCAGCCAAGCAAGCACCTCACGCACTGGATCGGCGGCAAGCCGTGGACTGGCGCCGAGCCCGGCCAGCGCGGGAATATCTACAACCCTGCTACCGGTCAGGTCGCCGGCACCGTGGACTTCGCCACCTCGGCCGAGGTCGACGCGGCCGTGCGGGCCGCGGCTGCGGCGCTTCCTGCCTGGCGCGAGACCTCGCTGGTGAAGCGGGCATCGGTCATGTTCGCCTTCCGCGAGCTCGTCAGGCAGCATCAGGGCGAGCTGGCCGCGCTGATCAGCGCCGAGCACGGCAAGGTCACCTCGGACGCGGCCGGTGAGGTGGCGCGCGGCCTGGAGGTCGTGGAGTTTGCCTGCGGCATCCCGCATCTGCTGAAGGGCGCATTCTCCGAGAACGTCTCGACCAGCGTGGACGCCTACTCGATCCGCCAGCCGCTCGGGGTCGTGGCCGGAATCACCCCGTTCAACTTCCCTGCCATGGTCCCGATGTGGATGTTCCCGATCGCGCTGGCGGCGGGCAACACGTTCGTGCTCAAGCCGTCGGAGAAGGACCCCTCAGCCTCGGTCAGGCTCGCCGAGCTGCTCGCGCAGGCGGGCCTGCCCGACGGCGTGTTCAACGTCGTGCACGGCGGCAAGGACGCAGTCGACGCGCTGCTCACCCATCCGCGGGTCCGGGCCGTCAGCTTCGTCGGATCGACCCCGGTGGCCCGGTACGTTTCTGAGGTAGGAACCGCCGCGGGCAAGCGGGTCCAGGCGCTCGGCGGTGCGAAGAACCACATGGTCGTGCTGCCCGACGCCGATCTCGACCTGGCCGCCGACGCGGCCGTTTCGGCCGGCTTCGGCTCGGCTGGTGAGCGCTGCATGGCGATCTCGGTGCTCGTCGCGGTCGACCCGGTCGGTGACGAACTCCTCGCCAAGATCAGGGAGCGGGTCGCCAAGCTCAAGGTCGGTCCCGGAAACCAGCCAGAGTCGGAGATGGGCCCCCTGGTGACGAAAGCGCACCGGGACAAGGTCGCGTCCTACCTGGACTCGGGCGTGGCCGACGGCGCGACGCTGGTGGTCGACGGCCGGCAGCACCCGGTGACCGGCGGCGCCGCCGACGGTTTCTGGCTCGGCCCGAGCGTGCTCGACCAGGTGAAGCCGGGCATGAGCTGCTACACCGACGAGATCTTCGGGCCGGTACTGAACGTAGTCAGGGCCGACTCGTACGAGCAGGCCCTGGAGATCGTCAACGGCAACCCCTACGGCAACGGCACTGCCATCTTCACGAACGACGGGGGAGCGGCGCGGCGGTTCACCCACGAGGTCGAGGTCGGAATGGTGGGCATCAACGTGCCGATACCTGTCCCGATGGCCTTTTACTCCTTCGGCGGCTGGAAAGCATCGCTATTTGGCGACACCCACGTGCACGGTACCGAAGGCGTGCACTTCTACACCAGGGGCAAGGCGGTCACCTCGCGCTGGCTCGACCCGAGCCACGGCGGCGTGAACCTCGGTTTCCCCGTCAACAGCTGACCTGGGTCAACAGCTGACCTGGCCGAAGGAGAACGAGATGACGCCCGAGATCACGCCCGATCCTGCCCGCGGCGCGGCCGTGTACGCCGCCGACCGCGCGCATGTCTTCCACTCCTGGTCGGCGCAGCGGGCGCTCGAACCGCTCGTCGTCGCCGGCGGGCAGGGCTGTTACGTCTGGGACTACGACGGCAATCGCTACCTGGACTTCTCCAGCCAGCTGGTCAACACCAACATCGGGCACCAGCACCCGAAGGTCGTCGCCGCGATCGCGGAGCAGGCGGCCCGGCTGACGACGATCGCGCCGCAGCACGCCAACGAGGCGCGCGGTCAGGCCGCGGAGCGGCTGACCGAGCTCGCGCCGGACGGCTTCAGCAAGGTGTTCTTCACCAACGGCGGCGCCGACGCGAACGAGAACGCGATCCGGATGGCCAGGCTGCACACCGGCCGGGACAAGGTACTCAGCTTCTACCGTTCCTACCACGGCAACACCGGAGCGGCGATCACCTCGACCGGCGACCCGCGGCGCTGGCCGAACGAGTACTCCACCGGCCACGTGCACTTCTTCGGCCCGTACCTGTACCGGTCATCGTTCTGGGCCTCCTCGGAGGCGCAGGAGAGCCAGCGTGCCCTGGAGCACCTGGAGCAGGTGATCGCGTTCGAAGGGCCGAACTCGATCGCGGCCATCCTGATCGAGACGATCGTCGGCACCGCCGGCGTGCTGGTGCCGCCGCCCGGCTACCTGGCCGGCGTGCGCGCGCTGTGCGACAAGTACGGCATCGTCTGGATCGCCGACGAGGTGATGTGCGGCTTCGGAAGGGCGGGCAGCTGGTTCGCGTTCGAGCCGCATGGCGTGGTCCCTGACCTGATCACCTTCGCCAAGGGCTCCAACTCCGGCTACGTGCCCGCTGGCGGGGTCCTCATCTCCGATCCGATCGCCGCGACCTTCGGCGAGCGCGTGTTCCCCGGCGGCCTCACCTACTCCGGTCACCCGCTGGCCTGCGCTTCTATCGTGGCGACCATCGACGCCATGCGGGAGGAAGGCATCGTGGGCAATGCCGCCAGGATCGGAACGCAGACCCTCGCCCCTGGCCTGGCTGACCTGGCGCAGCGTCATCCGGTGATCGGCGAGGTGCGCGGGCTCGGGGTGTTCTGGGCGCTCGACCTGGTGTCGAACCGGGAGACCAGGGCGCCGCTGGCGCCCTACGGCGGGTCCTCGGAGGCGATGGCCACTCTCGGGGCCCGCGCCAGGGCGCGCGGCCTGCTGACGTTCACCAACTTCAACAGGCTGCACGTCGTCCCGCCGTGCACCATCACGGACACCGAGGCCAAGGAGGGCCTGGCCATCCTGGACGAGGTGCTGACCGAGGTTGACGCGTACTACGAGGGCTGACCCGAGAGCGCGTCCAAGCGACGGCATCAGGGCTACGGAGCTAGCTGACGTCCCAGTGCGGCGGGCGGTCGCCGCGGAGCCGCTCGTCGTCATCGGTTGTCGGCCGCTCACCCCAGCCGACGTCGGTGTCTTCCTGGCTCTGGCTCGGCAGTAGCGGCAGATCTTCCGTGGCGGGCTCGCTGCCGCGGCGCGGCTCATTCGGCACACCAGGTGGCACGACAGTAATCCTTCCGGCTGATCCGCCTAACAGTACCGCCTGCCAGCCTGGCTTCAGAGCGTCAGGCTCCAGAGCGAGGCGCTAGCCGGTCACGGAGTCCAGGGCCGGCAAGTAGGCGTACTTCTGGCCCGAGGCGTTCGGGTGGTAGGAGTCGCTGAGGTTGAGCCAGTCGACCGAGATGATGTAGCTATTCCAGTCGCAGATCTGGTGGCCGGCGAAGTAGGGGACCACGTCGACGAAGGTGTCGTTGGCCCGGGCTGCGGCGTCCTGGATCTGGGTGTCCAGCACGGCGGCACCCTGGTTCAGGTAGGTCCGGTCGGTGGTGCTGAGCCCGATGCAGACCGAGGACAGACTCAGGTCATAGAACTGCGGGTAGTCCAAGACGACCACTTTGGCGTTGGGTGCCCTGGACTTGATGGCCGACAGGGTGTTGTCGAGTTCGCCAGGCAGCGTGGTGATGGCCTCGTTCTCGGCGGTCTGGACCGCGCTCACGCACTGGCTGGTGGCGCCGAGTACGCAGGTCGTCATCACGTTGGCGAAGCCCACGTCGTTGCCACCGATGGTGATCGTGACCAGCGTCGTGCTCGCGCTGAGCGGGCCGAGCTGGCTGTTGAGCACATCAGTGGTGGTGGCTCCGGCGCAGGTTTCGTTGGTGAAAGTGCCGCCGTGGCTGTCGTACCAGAGCACCGGGTAGGCGTTCGAGCTCTCCAGACAGGAACCGTCGGAGTAGTTGCCGGCACCGTCGCCGGAGGAGTATGAGTCGCCCAGCGCGACGTAGTTAATGGTGCCGCTGGCGTTCGCGGCGCCGGCGGCGGTAAAGACACTGATGCCTGCCAGGGCGCTGGCCGCCGCGATGGCGGTCAGCCGGTGACTCCGGAGTCGGGGCATGGGGGGGCTCCTAAGGGTTCGGAGGCGCACACTTATCTACTCAGAAGTAACAAGCAACGGCGCATCCGTCAATTAGCCAATTTGGCCAGATCATGGAGTTCCCGGCAGGCTACGCACTCCGGGCAACCGGCACGGCGCCGAAGCTGTCGTACCGGGTCGGAGGGTTACAGGGTCGCGAAGGCGCCTTCCAGGATCCCCAGGCCCTCGTCCAGCAACTCGGCGCTGATCACCAGCGGCGGCAGGAAACGCAGTA
Source organism: Streptosporangiaceae bacterium (assembly GCA_035533915.1). Lineage (GTDB taxonomy): Bacteria > Actinomycetota > Actinomycetes > Streptosporangiales > Streptosporangiaceae > Chersky-822. The sequence continues at coordinate 39,858 of DATLSX010000109.1, read as the reverse complement.
CGTTGCCGAAGGTGCCGCAGGTGAGCACGATCAGGCCGGCCGCATGGCAGGCCTTGGCGACCTTGGCTGTAGCGGCCGCGTCCGGTTCGGTCGTGCCGGGCCTGACCAGTTCGATGGCGATCATCGCGCCGCGGCCCCTGACGTCGCCGATGACCGGATACTTTTCGGCTAGTGCCCGCAGCCTCGGCAGCATCGTGTCACTGATCCGGCGGGCGGCGGCAGGCAGGTCTTCCTTGGTCATGGTCTCGATCGAGCCGAGCGCGGCGGCGCACGCTACCGGGTTCCCCCCGTAAGTTCCGCCCAGACCGCCCGCGTGTACCGAGTCCATGATCTCGGCCCGGCCGGTCACCGCGGCAAGCGGCAAGCCCCCTGCGATCCCCTTGGCGGTGGTCACCAGGTCCGGCACGACCCCTTCGTGCTCACAGGCGAACCAGGCGCCGGTGCGGCAGAAGCCCGACTGGATCTCGTCGGCGATGAACACGATGCCGTGCTCCCCGCAGTACTCGGCGAGACCCGGCAGGAAGCCTTCGGGCGGCACGATGAAGCCGCCCTCGCCCTGAATGGGCTCGATCACCACAGCCGCGACCCGGTTCTCGCCGACCTGGGCGTGGATGAGGTCCTTCACGACGTCGAGTGCCTCGGCAGCGCACTTCTCCGGTCCGCCAGGCCAGCGGAACGGGTACGCCATCGGAGCGCGGTAGACCTCGCCGGCGAACGGGCCGAAGCCGTCCTTGTATGGCATGTTCTTGGCGGTCATCGCCATCGTCAGATTGGTGCGGCCGTGGTAGGCGTGGTCGAACACGACTACGGCCTGCCGCCCGGTGTAGTGCCTGGCGATCTTGACCGCGTTCTCCACCGCCTCGGCACCTGAGTTGAACAGGGCCGACCGCTTGTCGTGGCTGCCAGGCGTCAGCCGGTTGAGCTCCTCGCACACCTCCACGTACCCCTCGTAGGGCACCACCATGAAACAGGTGTGGGTGAAGTGCGCTACCTGTTCGGTGACGCGGCTGACTACCAGTTCCGCGCTGTTCCCGATCGAGGTAACCGCGATGCCGGAGCCGAAGTCGATCAGCGAGTTGCCGTCGGCGTCGATCAGCACGCCGCCGCCGGCCGCGGTCACGAACACCGGCAGGACGTGACTGAGTCCTCTGGCAACGCTGCGCTGCCGCCGCTCGAGCAGCTCGCGAGAGGCCGGGCCGGGAATCTCGGTGACCAGGTGCCGCTGCTGAGCCAGGGCCGGGCCGCCGACGGTGGAGTGCAGGTTCATAGCCAGAGGATAGACCGGGTACACAGTCCGATGTCGGGCGGGCGGCGATCGGCTGCGATGCCGCGGTGATGCGCCGCGATGCTGGGCTGGTGATGCTGCCGCGATACGGCGCGGCGCTGCGGCGCTGCGGCGATGCGGCGCGGTCCGCGCTGAGCCGCCGTCGGGACTTCCGATTGGCGGGCCGCTGCTCAACCGGCGCTTAACGAACTGTAGCTGAACTCTTGCGACAGGAATTCCCATGAGCATCCCTCGTCGCTGTGGAGTCTGTAGTATCTGGTTGATCGAATTCGATGGGCAGATGGGGACATATCGCCCCACCGAAGAGTTCATGGTGACTTGGTAACGCTTGCACTGCCTGAGACGCGGTACATGATGCGGGATCTGGTCACCCCGGATGTCGAGGAGCCCTCATGCGAACACATGACTGGTTTCGGTCGCACAGCTTTCACTACCGGCAGTTCGGAAACGCCCGGGAACTTGGGCGGATTAAGCGCGAACGCGAAGTTTCAGTCTCACTAATCCTTCCTACCCGCAATGTCGCGGAGACGATAGCATCAGTACTCGACGAAGTCGAGAATTTGCGTCGCCCGAATAGCCGGCTTATCGATCAGGTAATAGTCATCGACGCCGATTCGACTGACGGTACCGTCGAGATCGCGCAACGTTACGACGTCGAAGTGTATTCGGAAAACGTACTGATGCCCGAGTACGGCCGGGCGCAGGGCAAAGGCGACGCGATGTGGCGCGGCCTGTCCGTCGCTAGCGGCGATATCATCGCCTTCGCCGATACCGACACCGGCAACTTCTGCCGGCAGCTCGTCACCGGGGTCGTCGGCTGCCTGGTAGCCAGGCCAGACATCCAGTTCGTGAAGGCCGCGTACCGGCGGCCCTTCACCCAGGCGACGGTTTCGGTGCCTGACGGTGGCGGACGGGTGACGGAGCTGACCGCAAAGCCAGCGCTCAACCTGCTCTTTCCTGAGCTGGCCGGCTTCGTCCAGCCGCTGGCCGGTGAGTTCGGCGGGACACGAGACCTGATGTACTCGGTTCCCTTCTTCAGCGGCTACGCCGTCGAGGTCGGGATGCTCATCGACGTGCTCGACAGGTGCGGCCTGTCGGCTATGGCACAGGTCGACGCCGGCATGCGGAAGAACCGGCACCAGGATCTCGGAAACCTCAGCCGGATGGGCTACGCGGTGCTGCGTGCCGTGCTCGTCCGGGCGATGCAACGTCGCCTGGGCGTCGGCGCCGGCTTGTCCGCCGACTCCTGGACCGAGACCGAGGCAGGATCGTATCTGCACGCGGTCGCGGCCGCCCGTGGCGTGCAACTCGACGAATACGCCGAGATGCTGATCGAGCGTCCGCCGATGCGGGTGGCGCTGGGCATCGAAGATGCGGTGGAGGCCGTGCTGGACGGTGCCGTACTGGACGGTGCCGTGCTGGGGGATGGCGTGCTGGGGGATGGCGTGCTCGGGGATGGCGTGCTCGGGGATGGCGTGCTGACGGAAGGCACGCTGGGCGACGCCAGGATGGGGGAGACGGCAGCCAGCGAGTCGGTGGTTACCGCATGAGCTGACGTGCGGCAGCCTCGATCATTTCCTCGGACAGCAGGACGGTGCTCGCCGCCGGGCCGAGTGGCACGAAGCTGTCCTCGCTGGTGACGCGGGCCGTCGGTCCGGTGAAGCCGGAGTCGACCAGCGCGCTGATGACTGCCTGGCTGACGCCGCCGCTTCGCCTGGTCTCGTCCGCGACGAGGACCGCTCCAGTGACCGACGCATCGCGGAGCAGGTCGTCGACCGGCAGCGGCGCGAGCCAGCGCAGGTCGAGTACCCGGCAGCCAATGCCCTGCTCCGACAGCCTGGCCGCGACCCGCAGGCTCATCCGCAGTCCGTTGCCGAAGGTGACGATCGTCAGGTCCGTGCCGTCGCCGTAGCTGCGGGCACGGCCGACGGGCACATGGCCAAGCGGCCACAGCCACGGCGGATCGTAGGGCGCGAGCCAGCCGTCGTCACCTGGCGCGTGCAGGTCGCGCTCGTGGTAGAGCGCGATGGGCTCGAGGAACGCGCAGACGCTTCCGTCCTCGCGCGCGCTGGCCAGGCAAGTCCGCAGCATGGCTGCCGCGTCGTCGGGCCTGGCCGGGCAAGCGACGATCAGTCCGGGGATGTCGAGCAGGGCCGCCACGGCGTTGTCGTTGTGGAAGTGCCCGCCGAATCCTTTCTGGTAGGCGAGGCCGGCGATGCGGACGACCATGGGGTTGCGGTACTGAGCCTGCGAGAAGAACGAGAGTGTCGCGGCCTCGCCCCGGATCTGGTCGGCGGCGTTGTGCAGATAGGCCAGGTACTGGATTTCCGGTACCGGCAGCAGCCCGGCGAGGCCAGCACCTAGCGCCAGGCCGAGGATGGACTGCTCGTCGAGCAGCGAGTCGAAGACCCGTCCCGCACCGAAAGCGCTGAGCAGCCCTCTGGTGACGCCGTACACGCCGCCCTTGCGGGCCACATCCTCGCCGAAGACCACCATGTGCCCGCAGGCGGCGAGTTCGTCGGCCAGCGTACGGTTGATCGCCTGTGCCAAGGTCATCGGGCCCTCGTCTTCTGGCAGCCGGCGGCCGAAAGCACGTTGCCGCCGAAGCGGGTTGGCCGGCCCGATCGCCTTGGCTACGGCGGCGGGCCGGCGCGGCGCCAGCGGCGCCATGACCTGGGCGGCCGAGGTGAGCGTCGGCGAGCCTTCGACTCGGGCGGCGAGGTCGAGCACCTGGTCGCGTGATTGCTCGTACCGGCGCAGTATCTCCTCGGCAGTGAGCACCCCGGAGGTGACGAGCAGCCTGGCCGTGCCGAGCAGCGGGTCGCGCGCGACGTCGGCGGCCAGCTCGGCGGGCGAGCGATACGCCGACTCCACGTCCGAGCCGGCGTGCCCGCCGATCCGCACGGTAGAGATGTGCAGAATCGCCGGACGCCGGTGCCGGCGCACATAGCCGGCGACATCCGCCGCCGCGTCATAGACCTCGGCCGGATCGGCGCCGTCCGCGTGCAGGTAGCGCAGGCCGGGCCGGTTCGCCAGGGTGGCCCGGACCCAGCCAGGGGGCGTCCGGACGCTGATGCCGATGCCGTTGTCCTCGCAGACCAGCAGCATCGGCAACGGCAGCCCCTGGTAGGCGCAGTACGCGGCGGTATTGATGGCCCCCGCGGCGGTGGAGTGGTTGACGGACGCGTCGCCGACGCTGGCGAGCACGATCGAGTCGGCTGGCCAGGGCGTCGCTACGCGCAGGCGCCCGGCCCTCGGGAGCGCGAACGCCAGGCCGACGGCTCGCGGCAGGTGCGAGGCGATCGTCGACGTCTGCGGGATGACGTTCAGCTGCCGGTGACCGAAAACCTTGTGCCGGCCACCAGAGATCGGCTCGGCTGCCGACGCCGTCATGCCCAGCAGCATGTCCTCGATACCGGCCGCATACCGCCCGGCCTGCCGGGCCCGCAGCAGGTAGAAGGCACCCGAGCGGTAGTGCAGCAGTGCCGGGTCGGTGAGCCGCAGGGCGGCCGCGACAGCGGCATTGCTCTCGTGACCGGACGAGCCGATCGTGTAGTAACCGCTGTCGCGGCCGCGCAGCCACCGGCCGGCCTCGTCGATATGGCGGCTGGCAAGCTGCGCGTCGAACAGGTCCAGGCACCGCGCCACGGTGAGACTGCTGCCAGGGCGTACCGGCCGCAAGTCGTGCACCGGCTGAAAGTCGCGCGGCTGGGCCGGCTGCACTGCCGCAGGCGTGCCGAGCGCGCGGATGGCCTCGACGAGCGGCCGGTCGGTTCGGTTGTCCTGCTGTCCGGTCTCCATGGACCTACGCGCCTGGCCATTCGCCGGTAAGCGGGATCATGTGCGGTGGTCCGAATCGCAGCGTCGCGCTCCGGCGTCCTGACCGGCCGAGCCCGTAGAGATGGAACGTCCCATAGCGGGGATTGTAGAAGCCGAGGCTGTCGGTGCCGTCGCCGCTCCAGCCCCCGACGAGGGGGACCAGTCCCTTCGGGCTTACGCGCGGCGGACGGCGGTCCGGCACGAGTGTCGAGAACTCCCTTACGGTCCTGAACGCATAAAACTTGATATCAGTGATATAAGCCGGCACTTTTCTGTGGCGTGCGATTCCATGCGACACTCGGGACATCGGGGAGACAGGAGACGCCCATGCTGCCGTGGTCCGCGGAACTGGCCGGCCGGATCGAGGAGCGGATGATCACGAGCGACCTGCTCAGGGGCAACCCGCTCGGCGATCCGTTCGAGCGGCCGTTGCTTGTGTACCTGCCGCCCGGATACGACGGCCAGCCGGAGCGGCGCTATCCGTGCGTGTACGTTCTGATGGGCTATGGCGGCTATGTCACGATGTGGCGCAACCGGACAGCGTTCCGGCAGCCTTTCCTTGAGACTGCCGATCAGGTTTTCGCGAGCGAGGCCGCGCCGCCGGCGATCGTGGTCTACGTCGACACCTGGACCAGTTACGGCGGCAGCCAGTTCGTCGACTCACCGGGCACCGGCAGGTACCACTCCTACCTGTGTGACGAGGTCATACCCTGGGTCGACCGGCACTACCGGACGCTCGCCAGTCCCGCGCACCGCGCGGTCTCCGGCAAGTCGAGCGGCGGCTTCGGGGCGATGATCACGCCGATGCTGCGCCCCGATCTGTTCGGCGCGCTCGCCACTCACGCGGGAGACGCGCTGTACGAATTCTGTTACCTGCCGGAGTTCGGCGAGTGCGTGCGGCTGCTCCGGGAGTACGACGGCGAGATCATGCGCTGGTGGGCCGATTTCCGGTCCCGGATAGCTTTCACCAAGAAAGCTGACCGGGGCCTGCTCGGCGTACTCGGCGTGGCGGCGTGTTTCTCCGCGAAGGACGACGGCACCCCGGAACTGCCGTTCGATCCTCGTACCGGTGTCATCCGCGACGAGATCTGGCAGCGCTGGCTAGCCTGGGACCCGGTCCGGATGGTGCCCGGGCACGCGGCCGCGCTCGCATCGCTGCGGGGGATCTGGATCGACGCGGGCAATGCCGACGACATGTACCTGGATGTCGGCGCGGAAGCCTTCAGCACCGCACTCGCTGCCGCCGGGGTCCCGGCTGACGTCGTCAGGTTCGAGCTGTTCGACGGCACCCATGCGGCTATCGAATACCGCTACCCGCTGGCGCTGGCCTGGTTGTGCGAGCGCATCTCCTGACGGTGCCCGATCCGGTCCAGCGTCCCGCTGCTGGTGCTCCTGCACTGTTGCTCCTGCACTGCTGGTGCCGGCTGGCACGGCCGTTACGGCCAGATGCCCGCGGCCGGGTCAGTCGCGTTCAGGTGATCGGACACCCGGGCGAGATGATCGCGCATCGCCTTGACGGCGCAGCCGGCGTCACGGGCCTTGAGCGCGGTCACGATCTGATGATGATCGGCCTGGTACATGTGCCGGCGCTCGGCCGATGCGCTGCGGCGCTTCAGGTTGCCCCAGATGTGGCCATGCCTGGCAACCTCGATCGACGAGTAGAGCGTGACGAGCAGCGGGCTGTGCGTCGCCGCGATGATGCTCCGGTGCAGGGCAAGGTCCCATGCTTCGAACTCTTCGTAACTGACGGCGAGGTCGCCGCCGGCCAGGCACCGGTCCATCTCGTCGAAGTCCGCCGCCGTTGCCCAGGCTACGGCCAGCGGCATCACCGGCGGCTCGAGCAGCCGCCGGACCATCATGACGTCAGCGGGGGCAAACGCGGCCCGTGCCTGGGCCGGAACCTGGGAGGTCACGGAAAGGGATGTCCGGCCAGCGGAACGCAAGTACGTACCCCGGCCAACCTCACGAGAAATATGGCCTTGCGCCTCCATGAGGTCGAGCGCGTGCCTGATGGTCGACCTCGTCACGCCCAGGTCCAGCGCGAGCTGGCGTTCTGTCGGAAGGCGCCCGCCGGGGCCTAGGCCAGTCGCCAGCGCATGGGTCACGATCAGCTCAGCGAGCTGCAGAGCGCGTTCGCTCCTGCCTTCCTCAGCCACTGTCGTCCTCAGCCACTGTCGTCCTCAGCTCGTCCGCGTACACGGTCTCCTGGCCCACTGTTCTGTCCGCCCACTGTCCGCCCACTGTCCAACCAATCCTACCAATCGGGTCTGCCGCCATGGCTTGCTGGCAGTCATGGCGCCGGGTAGGCGGGTCACAATGTGCACTGCAGGAGCATCTTGACCAGGTTTACCACGAGATCTACGATCAACCAATCAGCAGTAACCAAACCGAGTTGGCTGTCAGGAGGCCGTCCGTGCGGCTCGCGACCATAGTTACCTCCCGTGGACTGAGGCTGCATGTGGCCGCGGTTCATGGCTATGTCGACGTGGCAGACGCCACCGGCCAGCCGGAGCTCGGCTCGCTCGGGCAGGTTCTCGCGAGCGGCGCACCGGCGCTGGACGCGATCCGCCGGGTCACGGGCCGGGACGGCGTCGAGTACCAGGCTGCCGACTTCGGCCCGGCGGTGCCAGAACCTGCCCGGATCCTGTGCCTGGGCGTGAACTACAGCGAGCACGCGATCGAGGGCGGCCGCGCGGTGCCGAGCTGGCCGGAAGCGTTCGTCCGGGGGGCCGGCAGCGTCATCGGCCCGTACGCCGACCTGGTCAAGCCTGCGCTCACCAGCAAGTTCGACTACGAGGGCGAGCTCGGGGTCGTGATCGGGGCCGGCGGCAGATATATCAGGGCGGCCGATGCGATGGCCGCGGTCGCCGGTTTCGTCGTGCTGAACGACGCTTCGGCACGGGAGTGGCAGCGGGCAGCGACGCAGTGGACGGCGGGCAAGAACTTCGAGGGCAGCATGCCGATCGGCCCGGAAGTGGTCACGGCGGACGAGGTCGACATCAGCGACCTGGCCCTCACGACAACGCTGAACGGCCAGGTCATGCAGTCGGCGAGGACGTCGCAGATGATCGTCGACGTCCCGAGCGCGATCGAGTTTTTCTCCTCATTTACAAGGCTCCGGCCTGGTGATGTCCTCGCGACAGGCACCCCGGGCGGAGTCGGCTTCGCGAGAAAGCCACCTGTCTGGCTGGAGCCGGGCGACGAGATCGAGGTGACTGTCGAGGGCGTCGGCACGATCCGCAACCGGGTAGTCGCCGAGGATGTCGACCTCAGTGACTGGCGCTGGCGGCCGACCGACCAGGCGCCGTCCGGGTTTTGAGGCAACCATTCCTGCTCCCCGCACAACGCAGGCATTGAGGTGACAGCGATGTTCGAATCTTCCGACTTGGCAGCACAGGCCGCAGGCCCGTGTCACGCACCGATCCGGTACGCCCGGTCACACCGGGCAGGCCAGCGCCACTGGCTCCGGCTGACCGGCCAGCGCCGCTGGCTCCGGCTGACCCGTACCGCGGCGATGCTCACCCTCACCGCCGCGCTCGCTGCCTGCGGCGGCGGCAGTTCTCCGTCCGCGGCCGCCGGATCGACGCTGCTGTTCGCGGACGTAGCGCCATTCAGCGGCCCGGATGCCGCGCTCGGCCCCATCTACCTGGTCTCCTGCGACGGGACGACCAATGCGATCAACAAGGCGGGCGGGATCCTTGGTCACAAGGTGGCCTGCACTACGGCCGACACCAGAGGCGAGCCAGCCGACGCGGTCCCCGCCGTCGGCAACCTGTTCGCGACCGCGAAGAACCTGGAACTGGTCATCGGCTGCACCTCCGACGAGGCGGCCTCCGTCGTGCCGGTGATCAACCAGCACAAGACCGTGATGTTCTGCATGACCGGCCAGTCCGAGTTCGACCACGTCATGTATCCGTACTTCTACCGGCTGGTTCCGCCGGACCTGGCCGAGTCCTACGCGATGACGGTGATCGCGCAGCGGCTCGGCTACCACAAGATCGCACTGGCATTCGGCAATGACATCGGGTCCCAGACTTTCGTCCAGCCGGCGATCGCCGCCATCGCCAAGGCCGGCCTGACGCTCGTGGCCAACGAGACGCTCGACCTGAATGCCACGACATTCCGCACCGAGGCCGCCAAGATCGTCGCCGCCCATCCGGACGCGATCATGACCGAGGCGCTCGGATCGGCCGACCCGACCCTGCTCGCCGAGATCAAGCAGCTCAACAACAACAAGATGATCCCGGTCATCGGGACCTCCGCCGCCATCTCCCCGGTCTTCTACAGCGCGTGCGCCAAGGCGGTCGGCGCGGCGGACTTCGCGGCGAACTTCCACGCCGACAACCTGGTCACCGCGACCAGCGGCCCGGCCTACGACGCCTTCACCGGGTCGCTGCTCGCGGTCAAGGGCAAGGTGAGCGGGGCCCAGACCGGTGATTTCACGACCTACTTCACCGCGCCGGGCGCGGTGCACCTGTATGACGGGATGAACCTGGCCGCGCTCGCGATGGTCGCCGCCGGCAGCACCGATGTCGCCAAGTGGAAGCCGTGGATCGCCACCATCGGTAACGGCGTGCCTGGCGCGGTCGTAGTGAGCTCGTTCGCCGAGGGCGTGGCCGCGCTGAAGAAGGGCGAGAAGATCCGCTACATCGGTCCGGGCGGCCCGACTAGCTTCGACGCCTATCACGACTCACCGGGAATCTTCCAGATCGATACCTACAGCACGGCCGGCGCGGTCGTCGTTGCCGGCAACATCAGCGCCGCCGAACTCCGCGCGGTCTCGCCGTGACCGGATGGCGGCCGATGCGTAACCCTGGGCCCGGCGTGCCGGGCCCAGGGCAGGCAAGAGCGGCGCGCTGGTGAGCCTGCTGCTCGCCTCGGTCGGCTTCGGGCTGATCACCTCGGCGGTGCTGGCGATCGCCGCGGTGGCCTTCACATTGCAGTTCGCCGTGACCGACGTGCTGAACCTGGCCTTCGCCGCCGTGATGACGGCCGGAGCCTTCATCGCCTACCTGGTGAACCAGTCGGGCTACCCGGTCTGGGCCGGGCTGGTCGCGGCCATGGCGGCCTGCTCGCTGCTGTCGGTGCTGCTGAACTACTTCGTGTACGCGCCGTTCCAGCGCCGTGGCTCCGCGCCGATCACGCTGGTGATCGTGTCGCTCGGCATGGCGCTCATCGTGGAGTTCGGAACCGCGGCCATCGTGGGCGGCATCAGCGTGTCGTACTCGATGAGCCAGGGCAGCACCGTCGGGCTGGGCGGGCTGGTGTTCACCACGGTGCAGCTGGTGATCATGGCCGTCAGCGTCCTGGTGATGGGATTCGTGCACGTCCTGCTGCGCTATACCCGGCTCGGCAAGGCCATGCGGGCGACGGCCGCTAACCGGATGCTGGCCAGAAGCTGCGGCATCAGGGCGAGCCGGGTGATCGCGACCACCTGGGCGCTTACCGGCGCGCTGTGCGGGCTGGCCGGGACGGTATTCGCGATCGACGTGGGCAGCTTCGATCCGAGCAGTACCGACATCTTCCTTATCCTGATCCTTGCCGCGGTATTCCTCGGCGGTCCGGGCAATGCCTACGGCGCGATGCTCGGGGCACTGGTCATCGGCCTGGCGACCGAGGTCAGCGCGGCTTATATCCAGCCCGACTACAAGTACGTGGTCGCGTTCGTCCTCCTGCTCGCCATGCTCGCCGTCCGCCCGGCCGGGCTGCTCGGCGCCAGGACCTGATCGGGCGGTGCAGATGTACTACCTCATCATCCTGCTCGTGTACGCGGCGGTCGACGCGATGGCCTGCCTCGGCCTCAGCCAGCAGTTCGGCGTGGCCGGCGTCACGAACTTCGGCTTCATCATCTTCCAGGCCGCCGGAGCGTACGTGGCAGCGGTGCTGGCTCTTCCGCCCGACACCGCGAACGGCGGCTTCCAGAGCTACCTCGGCGGGTTCGGGCTGGCGTTCCCTCTTCCCTGGCTTGGCGCGGCCGTGGCTGGGGGCCTGCTCGCGCTGCCGTTCACCTTCCTGGTCGGGCGGCGGCTGCGCGGCGACTTCGCCGCCGTCGGGCTGCTGGTCACGGCCGTCCTGATGAACCTGCTCGTGATGAACTACCGGCCGCTCTTCAACGGCGAGGCGGGTGTCGCGCTCGTCCCGGCACCGTTGCGGCAGGGCATGTTCGTGGCGACCTCTGATCGCTATCAATATGGATTCGCGATCGGCGGGATCGCGCTGACCGGGGTCGTGTTCTGGTTCGTGCGGCGGATCACGGAGTCGCCGTACGGCCGGACGCTGCGCGCGATGCGGGACAACGACAAGGTGGCCGATTCGCTGGGCAAGAACCTGGTAGCGCTGCGCACTGGCGCCCTGGTCACCGGCGGCGCCATCGCCGGGCTGTCCGGAGCCCTGCTGGTCAGCGTTATCGGCGTCTGGTCGCCGGCCGCGTGGAGCTACGCGGAGACGATCGTGCTCTTCACCGCGGTGATCATCGGCGGCGCGGGAAACCACATCGGCGCCGTGCTCGGCGCGGTGCTAGTGCCGGTCGGTTTCGAGGAGGTGACCAGGTTCATCACGAACAACAACCCGGACCTGCCGCCGAACCTGCTGCCTTCGCTGCAGTGGGTGGCGATCGGCCTGCTCATCGTTGTCTTCCTGTGGGTGCGGCCGCGCGGAATCCTGCCCGAGCGCAGGAGGATGGCCAGCCCGAGGCCGGCCGGGCTCGGCGCAGGCGGCGCGGCCAGTGCCGGCCCCGCTGGCGGGACTCGTGCGGTCCGGGCGGACCAGGCCGGCGCAGCCGATGCGCCCATCCTGCGCACGAGCCGAGTGCACAGGGACTTCGGCGGGGTGCACGCGGTGGACCGGGTGTCGTTGTCGATCGGTCGCGGCACGCTGACCGGGCTGATCGGCCCCAACGGGGCGGGCAAGTCGACGCTGCTCTCGCTGCTGGCCGGTACCGAGAAGGTCTCGGGAGGTCAGATCGAGTATGAAGGCCGTGACATCACCTCGCTGCCCGCCTACCGCAGGGCGCGGCTGGGCCTGGTCCGGACATTTCAGCTTGCCAGCGAGTTCAAGCGGCTGACAGTCATGGAGAACCTGCTGTCCGCCGTGCCCGGGCACCGCGGCGACTCCTTCCTCGGCGCGGTGGCCGGCCGCAGGTACTGGCGGGCCGATGAACGGCAGGCCACCGTCAGGGCATACGAACTGCTCGACTCCTTCGGCCTGGCGGAGCACGCCGACGACTACGCGGGCGATCTCAGCGGCGGGCAGCGCAGGCTCGTCGAGATCATGCGGGCGCTGATGGCGGGTCCTGACATGCTGCTGCTTGACGAGCCGCTGGCCGGCGTCCATCCGGCGCTCGCCAGGCGGATCGGCGCGGCGCTACGGCAACTCTGCCAGGAGGGGATGACGATCCTGATGGTCGAGCACGAACTTGCGCTGATGGACGAGTTCTGCGATCCGGTGATCGTGATGGCCGACGGTGCCGTCCTCGCCCAGGGCACGATGGCCAGCCTCAGGGAACGCCGCGAAGTGGTGGAGGCCTACCTTGTCGGCTGACCACCCGGCTGCTGAGCCGTCGTTGTCGGCCGGGCGGCCTGACCGGACTGCGAGTGCTGCCGCGCTGCGAGCGGAGGGCGTGGCAGCCGGTTACGGTGGTGACCCGGTGATCAGGAGCGTGTCGGTGCAGGTCGGCCCGGGCGAGGTCGTATCGGTGGTCGGGCCGAACGGATCAGGCAAGAGCACCTTGCTGAAGGCGCTGACCGGCGTGCTCCGGGTGTCAGCCGGGCGGGTGAGCGTGGCAGGCCGTGAGGTGACCAACCTGGCACCGGAAGAGATGGCACGGGCCGGAGTCGGATATGTCCCGCAGGTCGACGACGTATTCGCGCCCCTTACGGTCAGGGAGAACCTGGAAATGGGCGGCTACCTGCTGGGCCGCCACCAGTTGCCTGCCAGGATCGAGCATGTCCTCGGCGTGTTCCCCAGGCTGGCAGGCATGCTGCGCCGCCCGGCGGGAAAGCTCAGCGGCGGCGAGCGGAAGATGCTCGCCATGGGCCGGGTCCTGATGCTCCAGCCAGCAGTGTTCCTGCTCGACGAGCCCACCGCCAACCTCGCGCCCGCGATCGCGCGTGCCCTGCTCGGCGAGCAGGTTGCCAGCCTGGCCCGCGGCGGCGCCGCCGTGCTGATCGTGGAGCAGCGCGCCAGGGCGGTGCTGGCCGTTTCCAACTTCACCTACGTCATGGGCGGCGGGCAGGTGCGGCTGGAAGGCACGCCGCACGAGCTTGCCGCCGATCCCGCGTTCGTGACCTCGTTTCTCGGCGGTCGCGCGGACGGCGGCGGTCGCGCGGACGGCGGCTGAGCCCTCAGGTAGCCGGCACGAGCACGTTGAGGACGGCGGGCAGGACCCGGATGCGCAGCGGCGTTCCCGCCGTGAGCGGCGAGGCACAGGGGAGCGGCTCGCCGTCGGCGGCGGCCGGGAGGTCACGGCTCATCGTGATCGTCACGTCGGCACCGCGTTCCAGGGAAATCTGCGGCAGCGTGATGTGGGAACCATCCTTGATCTTGAGCAGGGCCCGGACGAACGTGAGCTTGGCCGCGTGCCGCATCAGCACCACGTCGAGGACCCCGTCGTCGATCACGGCCGGGGGAGCGACCTTCATGCCAGCGCCGAAGTAGGCCGAGTTGGCCACCACGACGGCGTAGCCCTCGAACTCATGCCGGTCCGGCTGGCCGCTGATCCGCACCGCGAACATGACCGGCCGCCAGGCCGCGAGCACGCGGAGCGCGGAGACCGGGTACACCAGCGGGGCGCCGAGCCAGCGAGTGGCATTGGCGACCTCCCCGGCCAGCGCCGGAAGTCCCGCGTAGACGCTGCCCGCTACGACCACCTCGGGCTGGTCGGGCGTGCTGACGCCGATCAGGTCAACCTGCCGCAGCCGCCCCGTCGCGAGCACTTCGGCCGCGCTCGCCGGGTCGGCCGGAATGCCAAGCACGGTAGCCAGGTCGTTGCCCCGGCCCGCCGGGATAAGCCCGTAGCTGGCCCCGGCCGCCGCCGCCGCGCCCGCTAGTGCCCCGGCCATTCCGTCGCCGCCTACGGCTACGACCACCTCGCCTCGTCCGGCTGCCTGGGCGGCGAGTTCTTTCGCGTGCGCCAGGCTGGCAGATTCGACAACCTGGTGCTTCGCCCCGGCCCGGTCGAGCGCTGAGGTGACTTGCGGCAGCAACTGCCGCGAGCGGCCATGGCCGGCAACCGGGTTGACAATGAGACAGAGCGGACGCTGCACGCAAACCTCCTCGGTTGCCAGGAACGCAAAGGTTACCGCTATGGCGGCGTACTATCTTCTGGTATGGCAGGCGAGCGCGAAGAAGCCAGTGACGAGGCGCTGTTCTGGCACGTGCAGACCACTACCGACTCCAGGGCGGAGGCGGTGGAACTAGCCCATGACGCGGTCGCGGCCAGGCTCGCCGCGTGCGCCCAGGTGTCCGGGCCCGTGGCCAGTACCTTCTGGTGGGAGGACAGCATCGAGCGGGCCGAAGAGTGGATAGTGCTGCTCAAGCTGCCAGCCGCCAGGTATGCCGAACTCGCCGACTTTTTGCTTGAGCGGCACAGCTACGAGGAGCCCGAAATCATCGCGACACCAATTGTGGCCGGCTCCCCCAGCTACCTAGACTGGATCTCAGAGGAGACCACGCCGCGGTAGCCCGCGGCACCGAAGTGGCCCAGCTTCGGACCGCGGGAGGCCAGCATGCCAGCCATGCGTTCGCCCGGCGCCACGCGCCGCAGCGCGTCCGCGCCGGGCCAGGGACTTTTCGGTCCTGGCTCGGTGACCTGGCAGGTCATGGGCCAGCCGGTGATGTGGGTAGCCGGTCTGCGGGCGATGTACCTGCAGGCGTTGCACCCGCGGACGATGCGTGCCACCTGGCAGAATTCCGCCTTCGCCCGGACCGGCGAGGCCTGGGGCAGGTTCTCCCGGACGATCGAGTTCGTCCGGGTCCGTACCTACGGGACGATGGCTGAGGTGGACCGCGCGGGCCGCCGGGTGCGCAAGATCCACGCCTCGCTGACCGGCACCGACGCCGACGGCTCGGTGATCCGGCTCGACGAGCCGGAGTTGCTGCTGTGGGTGCACTGCGGCGAGGTCGCGTCCTATGCCGACGTGGCGCGCCGGTGCGGCATGCGGCTGTCCGCCGCCGCGCTGGATGAGTTCGTGAACGAGCAGCGGCGTGCCGCGGCCGTCGTCGGACTCGATCCGGCTGACGTGCCGGCGAGCATGGCCGAGCTCGACGCCTACTACGAGCGAATGCGGCCGGAGCTCTGCGCGTGTGACGAGGCCAGGCGCGCACTGGCGAAGTCGTACGTCCCCGACATCCCGTGGCCGTTTACCGGTCTGAGGCTCGTCGTGCCGCCGCTGAACACGCTGGCGTTCGCCAGCCTGCCCCGCTGGGCGCGGCGGATGTACGGGGCGCCGGGCAGCCCGGTGACCGACCTGAGCACGACCGTGTCCTTGCGTGCCTTGCACCAGGCCACGACCCATATCCCGCGGCAGCTGCTCGGCATGCCTGCGACCGGACGGCACGTTGGTCCTGCGGCCGACGAGCTGGCCGGGACCGCCGGCCGCGCGCAGGCAGCGTGAGCCGGTGCACTGTTTCATGACCCGGCCGGCGAACTTGCTGGCACTTTTACTCGCCGGACGGCGTTGCGAGAAGAAAACGTCGCAGCACCGGTCACCTCAAGCTCGGCAGCGAGCCGAGACTCGCCCGGCGACGGGATCGATTGAACAATGCATGACACGCCGGTTGCTAGCATTCGGCTGTCCCAAATATCCAAAGATGGGTCGTGAGAGCGATGCGGATCGCTGGAGAATCGATCGGAACCCGGGGACTCGCCTTGCTCGGCGTGACCGCCGTCGTCGGCCTGGCAGTCGGAGTGCACGGCTGGTCCGCGCGCCACAACGGACTGCCGCCGTCGTCGCTGTCAGGCGCGCAGGCGACGACAAGTGCCTCCCCGGCGGCGACCTCCGGGCCTGGTCAGGCGTCACCGTCGGCAGGTCCGACCGCCGGCCCGACCGCCGGCCCGGCCGCGTCGCCTGCCGTGTCGGCAGGGCCGAAGCTCAGCAGCCAGTCCTATGCCTCGTATGCGTTCCAGGTCTGGCCGGGAACGCCGAGTGCCACCGCGCAGGCGGCCGAGACCGGGCTGGCGATCTCGGTGCAGAAGCAAGGTACCGGGATCTCGGTTGCGGCAGGTCTTACCGGACAGAAGCTGCCCGCGGCTAAGTACTACGCGACCGGCAGCAAGGTCTGGGTCATCGAGGCGTCGATGGGTGACGACTCAGGAAGCAGCGAATACAACCTTGGCGATGACGGCCTGGTCGTCACCGATACGCAGGGAAGGATCTTGCAATGAGCAAGAACGACGGCCGTCCCGCGGCAAGCGGAACCAAGACCCGCCTGAGCGGAGCCAAGACCCCGCCGAGCGGATCCAGGGTCCCGGTGAGCGGAGCTAGGATCCCGGTGAGCAGGCCCAACAGCCCTGCGGAGTCGGCACCGGCGATCCGGCCGGGCGCCAGCCTGGTCGACCGGTCGCAGGGTTTCGCGGCAGAGTGGGCACCGACCGCCGGCCGGGTCATGCTTGGCCTGGTCCTGGCCTGGTTCGGTTACCACGAGCTGGTGCAGCCGCAGTTGTGGACGGGGTACGTGCCCGGAGTTTCCGCTACCTCGGACTTCGCGATGGCCCTCGTCCTCGTGCACGGCTGGGCGCTGCTCATGCTTGCCGTCGCCATCGTCGCCGGCCTCGCCCTCCGGCTGGCGGCTGCGGTCGCTGCGGTCCTGCTGGCCCAGGTCGTGATCACGCTGACCATTACCGGCGGGCTGACCGACCTGACACTGCGCGATGTTGGCGTGCTCGGCCTGGCGATCGTCCTGACCGGCACGGCCCGGCAGCGTGTTGCGCTGACCAGCTAGCTAGCAGCCGGCACGTTCCAGCTCGCGATCACCGGTTCGTCGTGCTCGGCGCCCAGCGACGACAAGGTCCCGGTATCTAGCCGGAACAGCCGGCCCTGCGCTGGCGCGAGCCTGAGCCAGCACGCCGTCAGGATGCGCAGCAGGTGGGCATGCGCGATCAGGACCACGTCGCCGCCGGTCAGCAGCGGCCGGACCCGGTCGAGCACCCTGTCGGCCCTGGCTCCCACCTGTTCGACAGTCTCGCCGGGGTGGCCGGGGCCGCCGGGGATGACCCCGTCCCGCCACAGGTACCAGCCGGGACGCTCGGCCCTGATCTCGGCAGTTGTCCTGCCCTCGTAGCCGCCGTAGTCCCACTCCGCGAGGTCTGGGTCGGGCTTCGCAGCGGGCAGTCCCGCCAACTCCGCGGTCCGCGCCGCGCGCCGCGCCGGACTGGTAAACGCCGCGGTAATGGACCGGGCAGCCATTTGCCCGGCGAGCGCCGCCGCTTCCCGCTCGCCGTCCGCGGTCAACGGCACATCGGTGCGGCCGGTGTGCCTGTGAGCCAGGCTCCAGCGGGTCTCGCCGTGCCGGACCAGAATCAGTTCACCCATGCCGCAACCTCCTGTGTGGCCGGACTGCGCCCATCCCGCTCCCGCCAGGGGCCGCGGCCCGCCGTGATGTCGGTCGCTTTGCCGACAGCAAAGGTCTCCGTTCTTTGCCGTGCGCGGGGTAAGAACCATATCGCTGTCAGGTCATGGTTACGTCTTCGTGGTCCTGGCCAGCCTGCCAGCCGGGTACGCTCCTTGCGCTGGTCGGCGCCGTGCGGTGGTCGGCAGGTGCGGTGGCGGGGGTTCAACAGGACGGCGAATGCCTGGGAACTTTATACCGTGCAGGCACGCTAAGTGAAATAAGTCCGATGTTCGGAAGGTTTCGAATTGATGCAACTGAGTGCTCCGCCGGCCTGCCAGACCGACGACGGGGGAGACTCAGCTGAACCGCTACCTTGTCACCTGCCGGTGCTCGGTCGCGGCCGGCTGCCGGTAGTCGAGCGGATCGCCTGCTGGAGTGCCAGGCACCGGATGGTGGCGCTGCTTGGCTGGCTTGCCATGGTCGGCGGCGCGCTGCTGGCGGGGCATCTGTACGGCACGCAGAGCCAGCCGCAGTACGACCCGGGCGCATCCGGAGTCGCCGAGCGGATGCTGACCCGGCTGCACGTGGTAAGCCCGCCGTCGGAGAGCGTGCTGATCCAGTCCAGGGCTCCTGGCCCTGAGCGCACGTTCAAGGTCGACCGGCAGTTGCGGCTCGCTGCCAGGGACGTAGTGGCCGCGCTGCGGGCGCTCCCTGCGGCGGCAGCGAACATCCAGTCCCCGTTCGGCAGGAACGGGAAGGAACTGATCGCTCCCGGTGGTGGCGGCGTCCTGATCACCTTCCAGGTAGCGGGCCCGAACGCGAACGCAGACGCCACTGTCGTCCGCGCGCTGGACGCGGTCGCCGCGGTCCAGGCCAGGTATCCCGACCTGATCGTCGCCGAAGCCGGCGGTGCCAGCATGGACCGGGCCGCGACGGCCATGATGGGCCAGGACTTCCGCAAAGCCGAGCTGACGTCCATTCCGATCACGCTCCTGCTGTTGCTGCTCGTGTTCGGCGCACTGATCGCGGCCGGCATCCCGGTCCTGCTGGCAGGCACGGCTGTGATGACCGCGGTGTCGCTGCTGGCTATCCCGAGCCGGTGGCTGCCGATCGGGCCAGGCACCTCGGAAGTGGTGCTGATCATCGGAATGGCGGTCGGAGTCGACTACACACTCTTTTACCTGCGCCGGGAACGCGAGGAGCGAGCCGCGGGGGCATCGCTGCACGCCGCCCTGCGGACGGCGGCGGCGACCTCGGGCCGGGCCATCGTCATCTCGGGCCTGACGGTGATGATCTCGCTCGCCGGGCTGCTGTTTACCGGCATCGACATGTTCACCGGCTTCGCGATCGGCACGATCGCCGTCGTGGGCGTGGCGGTCGCGGGCTCGCTGACGGTCCTTCCGGCCCTGCTGTCGTTGCTCGGGCCGTGGGCCGACCGCGGCCGGATCCCGTTCCTCGGCAAGAGCAGGACGCGGGCCGACCGCTCGCGGCTGTGGGCCAGCCTGGTGGGCAAGGTAGTGCGGCGGCCGCTCATCTGGGGCGGGCTCGCGGTCGCGGTCCTGGCGGCGCTGGCCGTACCCGCTCTTGGCATGCGGCTCGGCAGTCCGGCCATCAACCTCCCGTCCAGCCTGCCGGTGGTCCGGACCCTGGAGCTCATCCAGCACGAGTTCCCCGGCGGTCCTGCCCCGGCTCAGGTCGTCGCTGAGGGACCCGGGGTCGGCAGCCAGGCAATGAGCCGTGCGATCGCGCGGCTGCGCCTGATCGCACGGGCCGACGGCCCGGTCTACGGGCCTATCCGCGGGCCGATCACCGCTGTCCCGGTGGGCGCCGGGCGCGGCATGCTCGTGTCCGTGCCGCTGGCCGGCTCGAGTTCGGGCTCGGCGTCGACCGGTGCGCTGCTTGCCCTGCGGGGCACGATCCTGCCCGAGACGCTCGGACAGGTGCGGGGAGTCAGGTACGCGGTGACTGGCGACGCGGCGAACAGCTACGACTTCAAGACCACCCTGCGCGGGGCGGCTCCGGTGGTGTTCGGGATCGTGGCCGCGCTGGCGTTCCTGCTCCTGCTCGTCGCCTTCAGGTCACTGGCCATACCCATCGTGTCGATCGGACTCAACCTGCTGTCCGTCGGCGCCGCCTACGGCCTGATCACCATCATCTTCCAGCAGGGTCATCTGCAAGGCCTGCTGGGATTTGCCTCGTTCGGCGGGGTCATGGACTGGGTTCCGTTGTTCATGTTCGTCTTCTTGTTCGGGCTGAGCATGGATTACCACGTCTTCATCCTCAGCCGGATCAAGGAGCTGCGAACCCGGGGAGAGCCCACACAGCGCGCTGTGATCGGCGGTATCTCCAGCGGCGCCGGGGTGGTCACCAGCGCGGCGGTGATCATGGTGGCCGTCTTCTCGATCTTCGCTTCGCTGTCCACCATCGACCTGAAGATGATCGGGGTGGGCCTGGCGTTCGCGGTACTCGTCGACGCTACCGTCGTGCGCGGGATCTGCGTGCCCGCGGCGCTTGCCCTGCTGGGCGAGCGGAGCTGGTACCTGCCGCGATGGCTGCGCTGGCTGCCGCAGGCGCAACTCTAGGCTCTGGCCGGGCGGTCACGCCGGCCGGGCGGTCACGCCGAGCTACGGCAGCGTGAGGATCTCGTGCCCGTCCGCGGTGACCAGGATCGTGTGCTCGAACTGGGCAGTGCGCTTGCGGTCCCTGGTGACGGCGGTCCAGCCGTCCGGCCACATGTCGTAGGCGATCGTGCCGAGAGTCAGCATCGGCTCGATCGTGAAGGTCATCCCTGCTTCCATGACGATGTCGACATCCGGGTCGTCGAAGTGCGGGACGATCAGGCCGGAGTGGAAAGTGGTACCGATGCCGTGCCCGGTGAAGTCCCGCACCACGCCGTAGCCGAACCGGCGGGCGTAGGACTCGATGACCCGGCCGATGACGTTCAGCGCCCGGCCGGGGGCTACCGCCTTGATCCCGCGCATCGTGGCCTCGTGGGTCCGCTCGACGAGCAGCCTCGATTCCTCGTCGACGTCGCCGGCCAGGAAAGTCGCGTTGGTATCGCCGTGCACGCCGCCGATGTATGCGGTGATGTCGATATTGACGATGTCGCCATCGGCGATCACCGTGTCGTCAGGAATGCCGTGGCAGATGACCTCGTTGAGCGAGGAACACAGCGACTTCGGATAGCCCCGATACCCCAGGGTGCTCGGATAAGCGCCATGATCGCAGAGGAATTCGTGCCCGACCCGGTCGAGTTCGTCGGTCGTCACTCCGGGCGCCACGTGCTTTCCGACCTCGACCAGTGCCTGCGCCGCGATCCGGCCGGCCACCCGCATCGCCTCGATGGTCTGCGCGTCCTTGACGTCAGGCTCGCCGGTCCTGGGATAGCGCTTGCCGACATACTCGGGCCGCTTGATCTGTGCGGGAACCTGGCGGGGCGGGGAAATCCTGCCGGGCCGCAACGTCGTCACCATGATCTGAGAGTCTAGTTGGCATGGACACTGAGCAGCACTGGTGGTTCTGCCTCAAACATCATTCGGTCGAACCAGACGCGGGCTGTCCCGGCAAGGACCGGCTCGGCCCATATGCCACCCGCGAGGAGGCCGCCAGGGCGCTGGAAACGGTGCGGCGGCGCAACGAGGATTGGGAGGCGCGAGACGGCGAGGCGTAACCGGGACGCGTCGCTCGTCTCGCCTCTTCCGGGCGCGGCGAGCTACCGTCGGGTGGCGTGCCGTGGCCACCCGATGCTAGCTCGCTTGTTGAGAGGGCATAATTGGCTCTGACCGCACTTCTCAGGGCCGACTTAGGGCCGAGGTTCAGCGGCTGTGCTGACGTCCCTTCCGGCGGCGGCGGAACTGGCTGAGCGGCCGAAAGGCACCGACTATGACATCGCAGTGGGCTGGAGAGGGGCTGCCACCCGTCGCCCAGGCTCGGATGGCAGAGATCAGGGCCAGCGGTACCTGGGGGTCGGCTCTGAGCACGGACGAGTTCGCCGCGATCAGGAGCACCGGCTTCGAACCGGTCGGCCAGGTGCTCGGCGCTGCCGTCTACAACGTCGGTTACCGCGGCGGTTACGGCTGCCCGAACTACGCGATGTTCCGCAGCTTCAGCCGGTTCGCGCCGGGTTTCTCCCCGGTCGCGACCACGGTGGTGTCCGGCTCGGGCGCCAGCGCCGCCTACGCGCCGTTGGTGCGGACGTTGTATGAGGCGCGGCGGAAGGCGATTTCCCGGATGTCGGCCGAGTGCCGGGAGCTGGGCGGGCATGGCATCGTGGGCGTGTCCCTGACGATCGGCCGGTTTCCTGCTGGCGGCCTGGAGTTCCAGGCGATCGGCACGGCCGTGCGGGCGCCGGGCTTTACCGGCCCGCGCGGGGATATCCGCGCGCCATTCACCTCCGACCTGTCCGGCCAGGAATTCGCCAAGCTGATCGCGGACGGTGTCGTGCCTGTCGGCCTGGTGCTCGGCATCTCTATCGGCGCCAGGCACGACGACTGGCTGACCACCAGCCAGAGCCGGTGGCGGGCCGGGAATACCGAGGTCCACGGCTACACCGAACTGGTCACCGAGACCAGGCACGACGCCAGGAGCCAGCTGGAGAACGACGTGGCGCGGCTGGGTGCGGAGGGCGTGGTGATCCAGAAGATGGAGATGCGGATCGGCGAGCACGAGTGCCCGGCGCAGGAGGGTTCGCGGGATCATGTCGCCGAAGCCACCATCATCGGGACCGCGATTACTCACTTCGCCAGATCCCGGCGGGGCGCCGAGCGCCCGAGCCTGGCGATTCTGTCGCTGGACCCCGAGCGCCGCCAGGCTGCCCGAGGCCGGCGGCTGGCGAGTGGCTGACCTCACGATGACAGCAAGCCAAAACGCGGCCGAGGAGCAGTAATGACGCAACAGCCCACAGACGCCGGTGCGATGGGAGTCCCGCAGGATGCGATGCGGCGGCTGGCAGAGTTGCAGCCGGGTAAGGCCGGCTCCATCTTCACCTCGGATCTGACCGTCAACGAGTTCCTGTTGGTCCGTGAGGCAGGCTTCCGTCCCCTCGGCCTGGTACTCGGCAGCTCGATCTACCATGTCGGCCTGCAACTGGCGAGGTGGAACAAGAGCCAGGAACTCGACGTGCTCTCCCAGGCGATGTATCACGCCAGGGAACTGGCCATGAGCCGGATGGAGGTGGAGGCGCAGACGCTCGGTGCCGACGGGATCGTGGGCGTCCGGCTTGAGGTCGAGATGAAGGAGTTCGGCGCCGACATCGCGGAGTTCATCGCGGTCGGGACCGCTGTCAAGGCGGAGCCCAACGCCGGCGGCGGCGGTGTGACCAACTGGCGCAACAACAAGGGCCTCCCGTTCACCTCCGATCTGTCTGGCCAGGACTTCTGGACGCTGATCAGGGCGGGTTATGCGCCGCTCGGCATGGTGATGGGCACCTGCGTGTACCACATCGCGCATCAGCGCCTCGGCAGCGTGATCGGCAACATCGGGCGCAACGTGGAGATCGAGCAGTTCACCCAGGCTCTCTATGACGCGCGCGAGCTTGCGATGAGCCGGATGCAGGCCGAGGCGGAGGCGCTGCACGCGGAAGGAATCGTCGGCGTTCAGCTCCGGCAGCATTCGCACGCGTGGGGCGGGCACACGACCGAGTTCTTCGCCATCGGGACGGCGGTCCGGCCGTTGCGCGAGGATCACGTGATCGAGCGGCCCACGATGGTGCTGAGCCTGGACGCGTAGCCGGGCAGGCGTGTTGCCTGCGGCCGGCCAGTTCCTGGTATTGCGCGAGCTTCGGCAATGTGATCGCCGAGTGTCTGTAGAGCACCAGTAGCATCTGGTGCTAGCGCACGTTTGCGCAGCTAGCAGAGTGCCTACGTTGATCACGTGCCTGTCATAGACCCGCTGGGCCCGGATTTCGCCTACATTCAGGTGGCGAACCACATCGCCTCCAGGATCGAAATCGGCGAGATCAGCCACCGGCTGCCCGCGGAGCGGGCGCTGGCGGAGGAGTACGGCGTTGCCTATCAGACGGTGCGGCACGCGATGGCGGTACTGCGCGAACGCGGACTGATCATCACCCGGCAGGGCCGCGGAACGTTCGTGGCTCCGGCCGCCCGCACCGACTGACTCGCCGGCACTGACTCGCCGGCACTGACTCGCCGCCTTCGCCTTCTACCGCACGCCCCTGGCAAATCTCAGGCGGGTGGCTCTGCGGCGGGCTAATTAGGGCTGCTGCGCGCCGCTGACGGCGTCCAGCAGCCGGGCAAGCTGGCCCCGGAGGCTTCCCCGCGTGCCGGTTCGCACCGGCTCGGCTGCGCGGGGGCCGAGGTCACAGCGGCCCGGACCGGCCCACCTGCCTGATTCGCCGATCGCGAGACTGATCAGGTGCTGGGCGCCGTCGAAGGAGACCGGATCCTGAGCGGGACGGATCGCGAGTGACTCGTGCGCGAGGCTTTCCAGTTCCTGATCACCCTGGTCGAGCGCGAAGATCGCCGTCCCAGCTTTTCTGGCATCCGCGACCCGCTCGAGAAGGGAGGCAGGCGCCGGATCGGGGCCGACGACGAGCAGCGTCTCTTTCGCGCCTGCCTGCTCAATCCGGTCAATGCCGATACTCAGATGCCGCGGGGCTCCTGGCGGCGGATTCCACCGCACCAAGGTGGGCGCGAGCTCTGGCAGCCCGGCCAGCCGGCTTTCGTCAGCGAGGTGCGCCGTCATATGCCAGGGCTCGTGGACCGGGGTTCCCACGACGAGCAGGCCGTGTGGTGTCCGTGCCCGCCGGTGCAGTGCGCCGGCGAAGTGCCTGGTGCGCTCCAGCCAACCGGACGGGGCCAGCAACGCCCGCAGCGCCTCGACCTGAGCTGAGTCCACGGATTCATGCTGCCTGAACTGCCGGCAAACCGCAGGAAGAGCGCGCCAAATCGTGCGGGGAACAATCCCGGGGGCGAAGGCGGCCGCGGCCTGTGCGAGTCTACGCATGTACTGGTTTGCCGATCCTGAGTTTGCCGATCCTGAGGGGCTGGAGATGAGCCGGGCGCACATCGGGTATGCAGCGATGCTTGAGCAGTTCGGGCCGATGGAGGTGACCGGCTATACCGTCGCCGCCGAAGCGGCGGGGTTCACCGGCGTGATGGCCGCCGATCATTTCCAGCCGTGGGTACCCAGCCAGGGCCAGGCGCCGTTCGTCTGGAACGTGCTGACCGCCATGGGAGAACGCACCACCGGCGACCTCGGGCCCGGCGTGACCTGCCCGTCGTTCAGGTTCCACCCGGCGATCGTCGCGCAAGCCTCGGCGACGCTAGCGGCGATGTACCCGGACAGGCACTGGCTTGGCCTGGGATCTGGCGAAGCGCTCAACGAGCACATCACCGGGGACTACTGGCCGGAGGCTCCCGAACGCCTGGAGCGGATGTGGGAGGCCATCGACATCATCCAGAAGCTGTTCGCCGGCAAGGACGTCAAGCACCGCGGGACGCATTTCCGAATGGAGACCTGCCGGCTGTGGACACTGCCGCCGGTCCCGCAGCCGATCTTCGTGGCTACCTCTGGCCCGCTGACCGCGAAAAAGGCAGGCAGGCTGGTCGACGGAATCATCACGCCAGGCGCGCCGGCCGAGAAGATCTCGATGCTGCTCGACCGGTTCGATGCTGGCGCGAAAGAGGCGGGCAGGGAGCCTGGCTCGCAGGCAAAGGTCTTGCAGTTGCACCTGTCGTGGGCGGCTACTGACGAACAGGCGCTGCGGAACGCGGTGACCGAGTGGCCGAACGGCGGCATGAAGTTTGCCAAGCAGGACATCAGGTCACCGTTCGACTTCGAGCAAATGGCCAGGCTCGTCCGGCCGGAAGACTTCGATGGCCGGATGCTGATCACCTCCGACCTCGACGCCCACCGGGCTGACATCCAGCGTTATCTCGATCTCGGCATCGACCGGATCTACCTGCACAATGTGGGCCGTAACCAGGAGGAGTGGATCGAGGCGTTCGGCCGCGAGGTGCTGCCGAAGCTCAGCCGCTGAGCCCTGAGCCGAAGATGTGACCGCGATCGAGAACGCAGAGCAGCGCAGATCAGTTGCGGGCCCAAGCCGATTCCGGTGAGCCGTGCGTCGCCGATGGCGTAGTCGATTCCGGCCGTGCCAAGCTCAAGCTGCTCGGGGAACCAGCGGGCCACGTGCGGAGCCTGCTGCCATTGCACCAGGGCAGGCAGGTCGCCCCGGCCGAGCGGGCGGAACGCGATGCGATGGCGGCGAACGGCATCGCATGCGGCGATGCCGTTCGCCACGCTGGCAGGCTGACAGTGCCGCAGCGCGGCCGCGGCGGACGTCCAGCGGAACCTGTCGTGTTCCGCGTCAAGCCGGACCTCCACATCGGCGGCGACCTCAGCTAGGAAGACCGCCCAGTGCCAGGACAGGTCCACCGGAACGAGCTCGGCCTGACTGATGCCGGCTTCCTCGGCCAGCTCGCGCTGGGCGCCGGCCAGCACAGGCTCCCCGGGCAACCGGGCACCTGACGGCGGTGTCCACGCCCAGTCGCCGTCGTACTCAGGACCGCGGTGCGCGCGGTGCAGGATCAGGTACTCCTGACCTCCCCGGCCATCGGGACGGCGGACTACGACGGCGGCGCCGTGCGGCTGGTCAGCGGCGACCGGCAGGCCGTCCCAGGTCGGTTCCATGACGCCTTGTACTCCGTGGTTGCCGTATTCAGTGGTAACTCAGTGGTAACTCAGTGGTAGCTGTACTCCTCGGTGGGGTACGCACCGGAGACGACCTCGTCAGCGAAGGACCGGGCCGCCTGCTTGAGCAGGCCCGCCGCGTCGGCGTAGCGCTTGGCGAACTTGGCGACATTCGGCGTCAGGCCAGCCATGTCCTGCCATACCAGTACCTGGGCATCGCAGTCCGGTCCCGCCCCGATCCCGATCGTCGGGATCGCCAGCGCCTGCGTCACCCGGGCTGCGAGCTCGGCGGGAACGCATTCGAGTACTACCGCGAACGCGCCCGCGGCCTGCAGCGACTTGGCGTCCTGCAGCAGCTGCTCGCCTTCTTCGCCCCGGCCCTGGACCCGGTAGCCGCCGAAGGCGTTGACCGACTGCGGGGTCAGGCCAAGGTGCGCCATCACGGGGATCCCGGCCGCCACAAGTTCCTCGACGTGCCGCAGTACCCGGTGGCCGCCCTCCAGCTTGACTGCCTGGGCGCCGGTCTCCTTCAGGAACCTGACCGCGTTCTGCACCGCGTCACCGACCGACACCTGGTAGGACCCGAACGGCAGGTCGGCCACGACCAGCGCGCGCTTGGTGCCGCGGACGACAGCCGCCGTCAGCGGGATGAGGTCATCCACTGTGACCGGAATCGTGCTGTCGTGGCCGTAGACGACCATGGCGGCCGAGTCGCCCACGAGGAGCACCGGGATGCCTGCTTCGTCGAACACTCGCGCGGTGAGCGCGTCGTAGGCCGTGAGCATCGGCCACTTCTCGCCGCGTGCCTTGGCCGCGGCCAGGTCGCGAATGGTAATCCTGCGGGTGCTGACGCCACCGTAGAGTGCCTCGGCTGCCGGAGTCCGCGCCTTGGTCGCGGCTGCCGGCTGGGGTCGCCCAGCGACTGGTCGGTCTGCGGTCATCACAATCCTCCATGTCTCGTGGCGCCACGGTGGCGTCCCCGGACACTTCGATCATGACATGGCGGAGCGAGCGAGCGGTAGGGGTTGAGGTTGGGCGACCGGAAGGTGTTGGCAGCGGCGCCTCGATTGCGATACGCTCTCGTATCGTATCGATATATGTCATGCTGCCTGCCCGAGTCCGCGTCAGGTCCGCCACGTTACCTGCTGGAATGCGCTGCCGGGCAGTATGCCGAGCAGATTGGCAGTTCCCGTCTGATGCCTGCTGACCGCCGCAAGTGGGTCGTCCTCAGCGTGCTCATCATCAGCCTCGTGGCCATCGTCTTGGATAATACGGTGCTGAACGTCGCGCTCAAGACTATCTCGGACGCACGGACCGGCCTGGGCGCGAGCCAGAGCCAGCTGGAGTGGGCGATCAACTCCTACACCCTGGTGTTCGCGGGGCTGCTGTTCACCTTCGGCGTGATCGGGGACCGGATCGGGCGCAAGCGGATGCTGATGATCGGGCTGGCCCTGTTCGGGCTCGCCTCGCTCCTGTCCTCCTACGCCCAGACGCCGGACGAGCTGATCTGGGCCCGCGCCGCGATGGGCTTCGGCGGCGCGGCGGTGATGCCGCAGACGCTGTCCATCATCACCAACATCTTCGACCCGCGGGAGCGGCCGCGGGCGATCGGCATCTGGGCTTCCGCCGTCGCCGCGGCGATCGCCATCGGCCCGGTCACGGGTGGCCTGCTCCTTGACCACTTCTGGTGGGGTTCGGTCTTCCTGATCAACGTGCCGCTGACCGCGGTCGGCGTGGCGGCGATCGCCTTCCTGGTCCCCGAATCGAAGAGTCCGCATCCTGGCCGGGTCGATTACCCCGGGGTGCTGCTGTCGATCGCGGGCCTGGTCCTGCTCGTATACGGAATCATCAGGGGCGGCGACGCCGGCTCGTGGCTGGACCGCGGCGTGCTCGGACCGGTCGCGGCCGGCATCGCGGTGCTCACCGTGTTCTGCGTCTACGAGTCCAGGATCGAGCACCCGTCACTGGACGTCCGGCTCTTCCGGAATCCGCGCCTGTCAGCGGCGGCTGCCGCGATCGCGATGAACTTCTTCGCCATGTCAGGCGTGTACTTCTTCATGAGCTTCTACCTGCAGAACGTACGCGGGTACAGCCCGCTGCAGGCGGGGCTGCT
Organism: Streptosporangiaceae bacterium; assembly: GCA_035533915.1. Taxonomy (GTDB): domain Bacteria; phylum Actinomycetota; class Actinomycetes; order Streptosporangiales; family Streptosporangiaceae; genus Chersky-822. Next base: position 11,440 of record DATLSX010000109.1, on the reverse strand, counting down.
GACGACCCCGGTGGCCGTCGGGCAGTTGCTCGCGTCGAGCCGGAGCGCGAGCCTGGTGCGCCGGTTCGGCCCCAGGTCAGTCGTCGTCTCCGGCATGGTGGCCGTCACCGGGACCCTGATCGGATATCACGCACTCACCATGACGACGCCCATTGCCGTGCTGGAGGCGATCTTCCTGCTGCAGGGTGCTGGGATGGGCATCGTCATGCCCACGGCGACGGAGTCGGTGATGTCCGTCGTCCCGCGCGAGCGTGGCGGGGCTGGATCGGCGATTACCAACACCTCCCGGCAGGTCGCTGTCGCGCTCGGCGTGGCGGTGCTCGGCTCGGTGCTCGCGCAGGCCTACCGGAACCGGCTGACGCCTGACCTGGCTGCCCTGCCGCCGGCTGCGAGGTCGACGGTGACGCAGTCGATCGCCGCCACCCAGGTGGCGGCGAGCCAGCTGGGCCGGGAGGCCGGCCCCGCGCTGCTGGCGGCCGCGGACCAATCGTTCGTGCACGCCATGCGGGTCACCACCGTCATCTCGGCGCTGATCGCGGCGGCCGGAGCGCTCATCATCGCGAAGTGGATGCCCAGGCGTGCGGCAACCGACGGCGGTGTCGTCACGCCAGCCGAACGCCCGGCCCAGCCGGTGCTCGTCGAAGACTAAACCAGCTAATGGATACGAAGCGGATGCCGCCAGAAACGCCACAAGAAGAGCCACAAGAAACGCCACTAGAAGCAGCGCATGAGGCGCCACCAGGCCAGGCCCGCCGAGCGGGCCGCCCGCGCAGCGAACAGGCCGACCGGGCGATAATCGACGCCGCGCTCGAATTGTTCGCCGAAGCCGGGCCAGCGGGCCTGTGCATCGAGCGAGTGGCCGCCCGTGCGGGCGTCGGCAAGGCCACGATCTACCGCCGCTGGCCGGGCAAGGAAGATCTGCTGCTGGATGCGCTCGCCGAGCTGAAGACGCCGCTGCCCGCGCCGAAGGGCGAGTCGGTCAGGGACGATCTGGCGGCGCTGATCGACGCCATGCGCGCAGCTGCCGTCGACCCGCGGCGGGTGCGCCAGTTCGCCATGGTACTCGGCGAAGGCACCCGCTATCCACGGCTGATCGAGCGGTACGTCGCCACCGTCGTCGAACCGCAGCGCGAACTGGTGCGCGCCGTGCTGCGCCGCGGCGTGGCGACCGGTGAACTGCGCGAGGGCGCCAACATCGAGGTGGCGGTCGATATCCTCACCGGCGTCGTACTCGCCAGGTCGAGGCTTGGCCAGGACCGGGCGGACCGAGGCTACGCCCGGCGGGTCGTGGACGAACTGCTGACCGGATTGGCGTCGCGATAGGTTCTCGGGTAAGGCACGACAACGACTGGGAAGCGACAGGAACTGGAGCAGCGATGCGACTGACTAAGCTCGGGCACTCGTGCGTTCGTCTGGAGAAGGACGGCGCACGGCTCGTGATCGACCCGGGTATCTGGAGCGGCGCCGACCCGCTCGCCGGCGCCACCGCGATCCTGATCACGCACGAGCACGCCGACCACCTGGACAGCGGCATCGTGCACGCGGCACTGGAGCGCGATGCGGGGCTCGAATTGTGGACCACCGCTCCGGTCGCGGAACAGCTTGCTGGCTTCGGCAGCCGCGTGCACACGGTCGGAGACGGGGACGCGTTCACCGCGGCCGGTTTTGACGTGCATGTCTACGGCCAGCTCCATGCTCCGGTCCATCCCGACCTGCCGGTCGTCCCGAACATCGGCTTCGCCGTCGACGGAAACGTCTTTCACCCCGGCGACGCGTTTACGGTGCCAGGCGAGCGGGTTCAGACGCTGCTGCTGCCGATCAGCGGGCCGTGGCTCAAGGCGTCGGAGATGCTCGCCTATGCGCGAGCGGTCGGGCCGAAGATGAGCTATGCCATTCATGACGAGCTTCTCAACGCGAAGGGCCTGATGCTGGCTGACCAGCTAGCCGGAGGCTTGCTTGGCGGACCGGCCGGCGGGTACAGCCGCCTCGAGCCGGGCGCCAGCGCGGAGATCTAGAGCCGGCCGGGTGCCCGCTAACCGGTCTGGGTGACGTTCCAGCCGGTGATGAGGCCGTCTTGCACGTAGTAGGTGCCGGCGAAGTACTTGACCGTGCCGTCGGTTTGCGACGCGGTCAGCCGCATGCTGACCGCGTCACCGGAGACGCTGACGATGTCCAGCGTGTCATGCGCGGTTCCGTCGAAGCCCTGTTTGAACGTGGCGTAGGGGCGGGCGCTCCGCTGGGTGCTGCTGAGCAGGTCCCATGCGGCGGCGTAGTCGTGGTTGTTGATCGCCGCGTAATACCGGTTCAGCACGTCCGCGGGGGCCGCGGCTGGCGGTGGCGTGCCGGCCTGGCTGGCTGCCGGGCTGCCCGTGCTCGCGGTAGTGGGGCTGGCGGGCACCGTCTCGGTGACGGTGTGAGCAGGGCCAGCCTGCGGCTGGCCGGAACCCCGCAGGTGCAGGACAAGCAGCGCCGCACCCGCCAGCGCCAGCACCGCCAGGACTCCCAGCAGAGCCGGGAGTACACGTCGTGGTGGTCGCGATTGCTGCGGCGCGCCCGGCCAACCAGGGGGGTCGGTCGCGCCGTCCGGGCCGTAGCCGGGACCGCCCGGGCCGTAGCCTGAGCCGCCTGCCGGCCCGGCGGGCCCGCCGCCCAAGCCGAGAGCGCGCAGGCCGCTGCCGGGCACCGAGTCGGTGACGGTCGCTGGTCCGGGTATTTCCGGCGCCGCGCCGGCTCCTGCCGCCATGCCAAGCCCTGGCACCGCGCCGCCCCCCGCCGCAGGGCCGTAGGCCAGTTCGGTCGCGGCTCGCCCGGTGCCCGGCGCTCCGCCTTCGAGCGCGCTCATCGGGTGCACGCGGCAGGCGATTCGCAACGCAGTCGCGAAATCCAGGCACGAGGCATGCCGGTCCGCGGGCGCCTTGGCGAGCGCTTTGGCGAGCACAGCGTCTACCTCAGCGCGCAGGGCAGGGCGTAGCTGGAGCACCGAAGGCGGCGCCGCGGAAACCTGTGCCCACATGACGGCGAGGTTCTGTTCGCGCCGGAACGGTGGCTGCCCGGTGAGCATCTCGAAGGTCGCGCAGCCGAGGGCATACAAGTCGGTACGGCCGTCGACCGGCCTGCCCTCGATCTGCTCGGGGGACATGTAGTCGATCGTCCCCAGGAACTGCCCGGTCCCGGTCAGGCTCGACGCGGATACCGACTGCTTGCTGAGGCCGAAGTCGGACAGGTAGATGTGGTCGCGCGCGGAGCCATCGCCAGGAGCGGCCAGCAGCATGTTGGCCGGCTTCACGTCGCGGTGCACGAGTCCGTGCGCGTGCCCCGCATCCAGCGCCGATGCGACCTGCGTGACGATGCTGACTACGCGGCTGGCCGGCAGCTTCCCGTCGCGCGCGATCAGCGCGCGGACGTCCTGGCCCGTGACGTAACGCATGGCGATGAACAGGACGCCATCGGACTCGCCGGCCTCGAACACCGGGATGACGTTGGGGTGGTCCACGGCGGCGCCGGCCCGAGACTCGCGGATGAAGCGCTGCCGGAACGCGTCGTCCCTCGCCAGTTCGGGCGCGAGTACCTTCAGCGCCACTTGCCGGCCGAGACGGACGTCCGACGCGCGGTAGACGGCGGCCATGCCACCGCGCCCGATCAGTTCCTCGACCTGGTAGCTGGCGATCCGCGCCCCGGCAGGCAGGTCACCGAGCGCCGGGCGTAGCTGCTCGCTCATCGACTGCCTCCGAAGGGGATCCAAGCTGGGGCTCGCCCGTCTTGTCAGCGGCACGGATCAGCGGCGCCGGACGGCATCGGACGGGCGCCGGGTCACCGGATCGAATTGCCAGGTTAATGGGTCGCCGGGGGGACGGTCCAAGTATCCGGCATCCGTGCGGCTAGCTGTCAACTTGACCGGGATGGCTCAGTCCGCGAACGGCTCCCGCCACCGGTTGGTAATCGGCAGCCGCCGATCGCGGCCGAAGTTCTTGGCCGTGATCTTCGGGCCCGGCGGATACTGGCGGCGCTTGTACTCGGCCCGGTCCACGAGCGCCAGCACGCGCTCGACCAGCGCGGGGTCGTGTCCGGCCGCCAGCAGCTCGGCGGCGCCCATGTCCTTTTCCACGTAGTCGTCGAGTACCTGGTCGAGTACCGCGTAGTCGGGCAGCGAGTCGCTGTCGAGCTGGCCGGGGCGCAGTTCGGCGCTCGGCGGCTTGCTGATCGAGCTCTCCGGGATCGGCCAGTCCTGCCCCGCGCTGGTGGCATGCTCGTTGCGCCACCTGGACAGCTGCCATACGAGGGATTTGGGCACGTCCTTGATCGGCGCGTACCCGCCCGCCGAGTCACCGTAGAGGGTGGAGTACCCGGTCGCTAGCTCGCTCTTGTTCCCTGTCGTCAGGACCAGGTGACCTTCGGCATTGGACAGCGACATCAAGATCATCCCGCGCACCCTGGCCTGGAGGTTCTCCGCGGCCAGGCCTTCCAGGTGCAGGTCAGCCTCGAAGGCGTCGACCATCGGCGCGATCGGTACCGTCCTGGCCCGCAGGCCCTGGCGCTTGACGAGATCTTCGGCGTCGGAGACCGAATGCCCGGACGAGTAGCGGCTCGGCATGAGCACGACGTGGACCCGTTCGGGGCCGATCGCGTCGGCCGCGATCGTGGCAGTGAGTGCGGAGTCGATGCCACCGGACAGGCCGCTGATGACGGAGCGGAATCCGTTCTTCGTGACGTAGTCCCGCACTCCGGTCACCAGCGCCGCGTAGACCTCGGCAAGATCGCCCAGCCGCGGCCAGACCGGGCCGGCCGCCGGCTCCGGCGCTCCCGCTGGAGCCGGCGGCGGCACGTCCGGCAGGGCGAGCCTGCGGATGGTCATCGTCGTGCCGTCCAGCGCGTCGGCGGGCACGTCACCCGGCTCGGTGCTGCCCGCCGGGGCCACCGGCACGTCCGTCACGATCAGCGCCTGCTCGAACTGCGGCCCGCGGGCAAGCAGGGTGCCGTCGGCGGCCACGATGATCGAGTCGCCGTCGAAGACAAGCTCGTCCTGGCCGCCGATCAGGTTCACGTAGGCAAGCGGCGCGCCCGCCTCGGCCGCACGGCGCTGGCACAGTTCGAGCCGTGCCTGGCTCTTTCCCCGCTCGTAGGGTGACGCGTTCGGCACCACCAGCAGGGATGCCGCCGCCTGCCGGGCAACGGCCACCGGCCCGCCGTCCTGCCAGAGGTCCTCGCAGATCGCCACCGCGACGTCGACTGGCTCTCCGGTGCTGGTCGGCATCCGGAAAACTGGCAGCACGTCGCCGGGAACGAAGTACCTGTACTCGTCGAAGACGCCGTAGTTCGGCAGGTGGTGCTTGGCTGACGTCACCACGACGGTGCCTGCGTAGAGCACCGCGGCGGCATCGCGCGGCGCGCCGGCGGGCAGCCCGACCCTGGGCCGCAGGCCAGCCTGCCGGTCCAGGTAGCCGGTTACCACGGCGATACCGCCGAGGCCGGCGTCGGCGAGCCGCGCGGCCGTCTGCCGCAGTGCGGCGATCGAGGCAGTCACGAACGAGGCGCGCAGCGCCAGGTCTTCCACCGGATAGCCGGTGAGCATCATCTCGGGAAATACCACGACCCTGGCCCCGGCCGCAGCGGCCCGCGCGGTCCAAGCCATGATGGTGGCGCAGTTACCGTCCAGGTCGCCGACCGTGGCATTGACTTGGGCAAGCGCGATGCGAAGCTGAGGCACGAGAACAGCTTAGGTCCGGCGGGTCGCGTTACCGCACGGCAACACTGACGGGGCAGACTGACGACGTGGACAGGCAAGAAGAGTTCGTGCTGCACACGCTCGAGGAGCGTAACATCCGGTTCGTCCGGCTCTGGTTCACCGACGTGCTCGGGTACCTCAAGTCGGTCGCCGTAGCGCCTGCCGAGCTCGAAGGGGCGTTCGCCGAGGGGATCGGGTTCGACGGCTCCGCGATCGAGGGGTTCTCCAGGGTCTACGAGGCCGACATGATCGCCAAGCCCGACCCGTCGACGTTCCAGCTGATGCCGTTGCGCGACGACCCGGTCGGCGTCGGCCGGATGTTCTGCGACATCCTGCTGCCGGACGGGTCGCCGTCGCACGCCGACCCGCGATACGTGCTCAAGCGCGCGCTCGCCAAGGCCGCCGGGCTTGGCTTCACGTTCTACACGCACCCGGAGATCGAGTTCTTCCTGCTGCGCGAGCGGCCCGAGGCAGGAGCCAAGCCGCGGCCGATCGACCAGGGCGGCTATTTCGACCATACGCCGCACAACATCGCGCACGATTTCCGCAAGTCCGCGATCACGATGCTGGAGAGCATGGGCATCTCGGTGGAGTTCAGCCACCACGAGGGAGCCCCCGGCCAGCAGGAGATCGACCTGCGCTACGCCGACGCGCTCAGCACGGCCGACAACATCATGTCCTTCCGGCTGGCGATGAAGGAAGTGGCGCTCGAGCAGGGTGTGTACGCGACCTTCATGCCCAAGCCGTTCACCGAGTACCCCGGCTCCGGCATGCACACCCACATGTCACTGTTCGAGGGCGACCGGAACGTGTTCCACGACCCGGGCGGCGAGTTCCAGCTCTCCAAGGTCGGCCGGTCCTTCATCGCCGGCCTGCTCACCCACGCCGCGGAGATCACCGCGGTCTGCAACCAGTGGGTGAACTCCTACAAGCGGCTCTGGGGCGGCGCGGAGCGGATTGCCGGAGCGGGCGGCGAGGCGCCCGCCTACATCTGCTGGGGGCACAACAACCGGTCCGCACTGATCCGGGTGCCCATGTACAAGCCGAAGAAGGTGAACGCGACCAGGATCGAATTCCGCTCGCTTGACCCGGCCTGCAATCCCTACCTCGCGTTCGCCGTGATCCTGGCCGCCGGGCTGAAGGGGATCGAGGAGGGCTACCGACTCCCGCCAGGGGCCGAGGACGACGTGTGGGCACTCACTCCGGCCGAACGCAGAGCCCTGGGCATCGCGCCGTTGCCGCAGAGCCTGTCGGACGCGATCAACGTCATGCAGTCCAGTGAGCTCGTCGCCGAGACGCTCGGCGAGCACGTGTTCGACTTCTTCCTGCGCAACAAGCGCGAAGAGTGGCAGGAGTACCGCCGCCACGTTACCGAATTCGAGCTGGAACGGTACCTGTCCTCGCTGTGAGCGGCACCGCCGTGCGCTCCGGCTTCTAGCGGCAGTGCGCTCCGGCGTCGTCGCAGCGGCAGTGCGCTCCGGCGTCGTCGCAGCGGCGCTTATCACGTGGCTGATGGTGCCAGAACCGGTGGGCCTGCCAGGGCGTGCGGCAGCGGAATGGTAGGACAATGGCTACTGCCTGCTAACGGGTAATGACCGTCGACGGGACGGAGGGAGCGCTCGTGCCTAGCGAACAGTCCGGATTCGGTACCGAGCCGCAGGCTCGGGTTGCGCGCGGGCTAGATACGAGCGTGGCGCATCCGGCTCGGGTGTACAACTACTGGCTGGGCGGCAAGGACAATTTCGCGGCCGACCGTGCGGCCGCCGAAGCCGCCGTCGCGGCCAATCCCTTAGTCCTGCAGGGCGTCCGGGCCAACCGGGCATTCCTCGGCCGGGCGGTGCGCTTCCTGGCGGGTGACCGGGGTATCCGTCAGTTCCTCGATATCGGCACCGGCATTCCGGCCGCTGAAAACACGCACGAAGTCGCCCAGGCCGTCGCCCCGGATTGCCGGGTGGTGTACGTCGATAACGACCCGATCGTGCTCGTGCACGCTCGGGCGCTCCTGGCCAGCACCCCGCAGGGAGCGACCGCCTATATCGAGGCCGACCTGCGTGATCCGGACACGATCCTGCGGCAGGCAGCGGCGACGCTGGACTTCAGCCAGCCGGTTGCCGTCACCTTGCTGGCCATCTTGCAGAACCTGCCCGACAGCACCAGGCCGCACGCGATCGTAGCCGGGCTGATGGAAGCGGTACCTTCGGGAAGCTGGCTGGTGATCTCCCATCCCGCCGGCGACATCATGCCGGAGGCAATGGCCGAGATGGGCAAGCGCCTCAACGCCCGGCAGAGTCCCGACGACCAGGTAACCTTTCGTCACTACGAGGAGGTCTGCCGTTTCTTCGACGGCCTCGAGCTCCTCGAGCCCGGAGTCGTCCAGCCACACCGGTGGCGTCCTGATCGGCACGACCCGGTCGACGGCGGCGACCTGTCCGCATGGTGCGGGGTCGCCTGCAAGCCGTAGCGCGTGACCGCGCAATTCGTTCGACGGGTTCGGGCCATTTCGATACGGTCGGCCGCATGCTGGACTCCGCGATCACCGACTACTACAACCACGGCCTGGAACAGGCCAGGCTGAGCGGTGGCGCCAGGCGGATCGAGTTCCTGCGCATGAGTGACCTGCTCAGCAGGCATCTGCCGGCACCGCCTGGCGTGATACTCGATGTCGGCGGCGGGACCGGCGTCTACGCGCTGCCGCTGGCCGCGCAGGGTTACCAGGTGCACCTGATCGACCCGGTCCCGCTGCACGTTCAGCAGGCCGCTGCCGCCGCGGCGGCAGCCGGGATATCGCTGGCCAGCGCGGTCGTAGGTGATGCCCGTACGCTGACGGCACCGGGTGCGAGCGCCGACGCGGTGCTGATGCTCGGACCGCTCTATCACCTGCCGGACCCGGCTGACCGCCTGACCGCGCTGGCTGAGGCATGGCGTGTGCTGCGGCCCGGCGGCGCGCTGATCGCGTGCGCGCTGTCCCGGCTATATCCGGTCTTCGAGGATCTCGTCTCCGGGAGCGCGACAACGGTCGGCGAGCAGGCTGCGTTCCTGGCCGGAGGCCGTTACGAGAACCCGGCAGGAGATTTTGCGCTGTTCACGCCCTCCTACTTCCACCGGCCGGATGAACTGGCCGACGAGGTGCGGGCGGCCGGGTTCGCGCTGCGGTCGCTATGCGGCGCCTCGGGCTGTCTCAAGCTGCTCTTCCCCGACCTGGGCGAACTGCTTGATAACCCGGATACGGCTGCCAGGCTGCTTGCCATTTTGCGGCTAGTCGAGTCCGAACCGTCGATACTGGGACTGAGCCAGAACATCGTGGCGATCGCGGACAAGCCCGAGGACCGGTCGTGACCAGTGACGTGACCAGTGACGTGACCAGTGAGCAGTGGAGCGGCGTACTGACCGCCAACGCGGCCGCGTACGCGCGCGTCGCCCTGGCGAATATCGCCAGGGAGTTTCCCAGCGACATCCTGTACACGATGACCGGCCCCGGGGATTTCCCTAGCCGGCCGTCGGAGCGCAACCCGGTGTTCTACGGGAGCTTCGACTGGCACTCGTGCGTCGAGATGCACTGGCTGCTGGTGCGGTTGCTGCGCGTGGCCGCGGACTCGGTGCCCGCGGCCGAGATCCGCCAGACCCTGAACCAGCAGCTCCAGCCACCAGGCCTGGCGGCAGAAGCAGAGTACGTTTCCGGCCGCCGCGGTCCGGGCGTCTACGGCATGGGCTGGGCGCTTACCTTGGCGCACGAGGCGGCGCTGCTCGACGATCCCGGCGCACGGCGCTGGCGCGCGGCCATGACGCCGCTGACCGACGCGATCACGGACCAGCTCCTGAGCTGGCTCGGCAGGACCACCTACCCGATCCGCTACGGGGTGCACCCGAATACCGCGTTCGCGCTGTCCCGCGCCCTGCCGTTCGCGCGGCAACTGGCGGTGGCCGGGGACTCCCGGCTGGTGGAAGCGATCGAGTCCGCCGCGCACCGGTGGTTCGCCGCGGACGCGGACTATCCGGCGGGCTGGGAGCCGTCCGGCGCGGACTTCCTGTCCCCGGCGCTGGTCGAGGCCGAGCTGATGGCCTCGCTGCTGCCCCCGGCATCGTTTAGCGAGTGGCTCACCCGGTTCCTGCCAGGCATCGGGGGCCAGCAGCCGGCCGCGCTGTTCAGCCCGGCTATCGTGTCGGACTCCAGCGACGGCCTCATCGCGCACCTGCACGGGCTGAACGCCAGCAGGGCGTGGTGCTGGCGCCGGATCGCCGACAGCCTTCCGGCCGGTGACGAGCGGATCGGCGTCGCCCTGGCGGCCATGCACCGGCACGCGGACGCCGCGCTGCCGCACGTGGTGGGCGACCACTTCATGGTCGAGCACTGGCTGGCTGCCTACGCCGTGCTGCTCCTCAGCTGATCTGGCCGATGCGGGAACGGCCGATGGGCGTAAGGTCGCCGTAAGCACGGAGCGGATCGGCGACCGTTCCGGTACAGACCGCTGGCGGGCGAATGGGGTGGGTTGAGTGACCGGGCGGACGGCGGGACGCGAGGAGACCGGGGACCTGGGAGCCGCTGACCTGCCCGGCAGGGACGGCGTGGACCTGCTGGCACCGTTGCTGCCAGGCGGGGAGCCGGTGGAGTCGCTGCTGCGCAAGGCGCAGTTCTTCGTGCCTGGCGGCCAGCCGAGCGCTGACTTCCGGGAGGTGCACCGGCCTGGAGGCCGGGGCGCGGAGGACTTCTACCGCGAGCGGTGGCGGCACGACAAGGTCGTGCGGTCTACGCATGGGGTGAACTGCACCGGGTCGTGCTCGTGGAAGGTGTACGTCAAGGACGGGATCATCACCTGGGAGACCCAGCAGACCGACTACCCGTCGACCGGGCCGGACTCGCCGGAGTACGAGCCGCGCGGCTGCCCGCGAGGGGCGTCGTTTTCCTGGTACACCTACTCCCCGTCCCGGGTGCGGTATCCGTACGTGCGCGCGTCGCTGCTGGAGATGTGGCGGGAGGCGCGTGGCCGGCTGGGCGACCCGGTGACCGCCTGGGCGGAGATCACCGGCGATCAGGTTCGCGCGGCACGCTACAAGAGCGCTCGCGGCAAGGGCGGATTCGTCCGCTCGTCCTGGCCGGAGGTCACCGAGCTGATCGCCGCGGCTCATGTGCACACGGTTCGCGAGTACGGCCCCGACAGGGTGGTCGGCTTCTCCCCGATCCCGGCGATGTCGCAGGTCTCGTATGCCGCGGGTACCAGGTTCCTGTCGATGATCGGCGGGACGATCCTGTCCTTCTACGACTGGTACGCCGACATGCCCGTCGCCTCACCGCAGGTGTTCGGCGACCAGACTGACGTGCCCGAGTCCGGGGACTGGTTCAACTCCTCCTATCTGATCATCTGGGGCACGAACCTGCCGATCACCCGTACCCCGGACGCTCACTTCATGACCGAAGCGCGCTACCGCGGCCAGAAGGTCGTGGTGGTCAGCCCCGACTACTCGGACCACACCAAGTTCGCCGACGACTGGCTGGCGGCCGCGCCGGGCACCGACGGGGCACTTGCGATGGCGATGGGTCACGTCATCCTGACCGAGTTCTTCCGCGACCGGCAGGTCCCTTACTTCACCGAGTACGTCAAGGCGTACACCGACCTGCCGTTCCTGGTGACGCTGCGCGAACATGACGGCGCGTATGTCCCTGACCGGTTCCTGACCGCGCAGGACCTTGGCGAGGATGGCGCGGGCGCGGCGCACAAGACC
>DATLSX010000108.1:0-6948 GCA_035533915.1 Streptosporangiaceae bacterium | reverse complement strand
GGCCAGCCCGCGCAAGACCAAGAAATCCGGCGACTTCCCCGCCCGAAAGCCCGGCGAGCCGAGCGTCACCAACGTCATCCGGAAAATCGAGTTCCATCTGCTCAACCCATGGCAGATCACTTAAGGCAAGGCCATTGGGCCGTGAGGGCCGGGCGCGTGCGGGCCGGGGCGGCGCTGGCTTGGGGGCGGGTGGGTGGGCCACCTACAGGATGTGTGCAGCTTCCGTGTGTGCGGGTGCGGTGGGTCGATGCGTCTAGGGTTTGACGGCGGCCACGAGAAACTGCCCGGAGACGGCCATGTAGCTGCCCGCTGGCGGTCATCAGTTCTGCCCGGCGGCGGCCAGCAAATCTGCCCGACACGATCTTGACCGTTCCCTGCCGGTTACCCGGCGGGGGTCCCCTTCCCGGTTTGGCTGAGCGGTGCCAATTCCGTACTCAGTCCCGGGAAGGGGACGAGTGAAGTCTGCCGAGGAGATCATGAACATTCTGGAGGCTTACGACCTGACAGGGTCGCTGCGGGACGCCGCCGAGCTGGCGGGGTGCTCGCATCACACGGTCGCGCGGTATGTCGCCGGGCGGGAGGCGGGCCGCGCGCCGGGAGCGCCGGCGCGGCGGCGGGGGGTGATCGATGAGTTCTTGCCGAAGCTGGAAGAGCTAGTCGACCGGTCCAAGGGCCAGATCCGCGCGGACGTGGCGCACGAGAAGATCACGGCAATGGGTTACCAGGGGTCGGAGCGGACGACCCGCCGGGCAGTTGCTTCGCTGAAGGCGGCGTGGCGGGCGGGCCGGCGGCGGGTGTTCCGGCCGTGGGTGGCAGAGCCGGGGATGTGGGCGCAGTACGACTTCGGGGATGGCCCGCGCATCGCCGGCACGCCGACCATCTTGTTCTGCTGGTGGCTGGCGTGGTCGCGGTTCCGGGTGGTCGTCCCGCTGCTGGACAGGTCGTGGCCGAGCGTGGCCGCAGCGGTCGACACAGCGCTGCGGCGGTGCGGCGGGGTGCCGACCTACTTGCTGACCGACAACGAGAAGACCGTCACCGTCGAGCACGTGGCCGGGATCCCGGTCCGCAACCCGGCCGCGGTCGAGCTGGGACGGCACTACGGGCTGACGGTCGCCACATGCGTGCCCTATGACCCCGCGTCCAAGGGCGGGTCGGAATCGAGCGTGAAACTCGCCAAGGCTGACCTGGTTCCTGCGGATGCGAACCTGCTGCCCGCCTATGGCAGCTTCGCCGAGCTGGAGGCGGCCGGGCAGATGTTCTGCGAGCAGGTGAATGCGCGGCCGCATCGCATCACCCGGCGGGCGCCGGCCGAGATGCTGGCCGAGGAGCAGGTAAGGCTGCACCCGGTCCCGGCCGCGCCGTTCACCGCAGCGCTGGGCGTGACCCGGACGGTGGACGCGATGTCGCTGGTGGCGTTCGAGGGCGGCCAGTACTCGGTGCCGCACCAGCTGGCCGGGCAGGTGGTGCACGTGCGCCGGCACGGCGAGCAGGTCGTCATCGCCTGCGCCGGGCCGGACGGCGTGCACGAGGCGGCCCGTCACCAGCTGACCACGCCGGGCAGCCCCAGGATCGACGACAGCCACTACCCGCCGGCGCCGCCCGGCGCGCTGCGGCGCGCGCCGAAGGCCCGCACTGCCGCTGAGGCCCAGTTCCTGGCGATCGGCGACGGTGCCGCGCAGTGGCTGGCCGAGGCCGCCGCCGCCGGCGCGACCCGGTTGCGGGCCAAGATGGCCCAGGCGGTCCAGCTGGCCGCCCTGCACGGCTCTGCCGTGGCGGACCGGGCGCTCGGGCAGGCCGCGGCTGCGGGCCGGTTCGCCGACCGGGACCTGGGCTCGATCCTGGCCCACCTGGCCGCCGCCGCGCCCGGTGATCTGTCCAGGGCCGGGGAGCAGCACACCCTGGCGCAAGGCACCAGCGGCTGGGCACGGCACGGCGGGCAGGAGGCCGGCCGATGAGACTGCGTCAGCCACCGGAGGAAGCCGTCTTGACCGGCGAGGAGATCGCCGCGGTCCGTCAGGTGCTTTCCGACTGCTCGGCTGTGCTCACCACGGTGCAGCAGATGCCCGGGCCGGCCGCGGCGGCGCTGGGTGAGGTCACCCGGGCCGTGACAGCCGACAAGCGCAGCCCGGGTGCGCTGATCTACTACGTCAACCTGGCGATCGGCTACCTCGACTTCGCCCCCGCGGCCAGGAGCCGGCGGTGACCGCCGCGATGCCGGCGCCGCCGCCGCTGGACGCCGGGCTGGAGGCGCTCATGCGGCGGATGCGGCTGCCGCACATGCGCCACATCGCGCCCGAGGTCATCGCCACCGCCAAGGCGCAGCGGTGGGATCCCGCCGAGGTGCTGCGGGCGCTGCTGACCGCCGAGGTCGCCGGCCGGGACCGCTCCGCGCTGGCCACCCGGCGCTCCCGCGCCGCGTTCCCCACCGGCAAGACCTTCGACGCCTGGGACGAGAAGCTGTCCTCCATTCCCGCCCCGACCCAGCAAGCGCTGCGCACCCTGGAATGGGTCGGCCGGCACGAGAACCTCGTCGTCTGCGGCCCATCCGGAACCGGAAAGACATTCCTGCTCGAAGCTCTCGGCCAGGCCGCCGTCGAAGCCGGCCGGCACGTCGCCTGGTTCACCCTCGAGCAGCTCGGCGTCTTCGTCCGCGCCCACCGCGCCGACGACTCGGTCACCAAGGCCATCACCCGGATCCTGCGAGCCGACATCGTCGTCGTTGATGACATCGGACTGCTCCCGGTCGGACCCGACGCGGCCGAGGGACTCTACCGGCTAGTGGATGCCGCCTACGAAAAACGCAGTGTCGCGGTCAGCTCGAATCTGCACCCATCCGCGTTCGACGAGCTGATGCCCAAGACACTCGCCACCGCCACAGTGGATCGCCTGATGCATCACGCGCACGTCTGCCAGACCGCCGGGGACAGCGTCCGCCTATCCCAGGCACTATCCGGGAAGGGAGTGATCCCCCTGAGCTAGCAACAAAGGGCACGTCTGGTGGCCACCACCGGGCAGATCTGGTGGCCACCAGCGGGCACTTCTCATGACCGCCACCGGGCAGATCCTGATGTCCGTTGACACATGCTGACCTGGATCGCCGCGCGGTTCGATCAGCAGGGCGAAGCCACCACCACGAGTTGCCGCGGCCCTGGCATGGGCGATCGGGTCGGATTCAACTCCCGCGCAGTGGCGCAGCACTATCGGCAGCTTCGCGCTACCTGGTCGCCCTGGATCGGGCCTGCCAGATCCCCGCCGGCGCACCTGCTCACGGTGCCAGCGCACCGAACCGCCGCCGTACATCTATTCCGTCGAGGAGGTCTTCATGCTGATCCACGCCGGCAGAAATTTCGCCACGTCCCTGCCGGCCGCCGACCATGTAGACGCTTGATCAGCCTGGGTGTCAGTCACCAGGCGGAGTCGCACAACCGGGATCGCACAACCAAGATCGGCTCCCAGTTGGCTCCCAGAGTCGGACATTTCGCAGACAGCATTCACGGGATCGCGTGGCTTAGGCCGCTGACCTGGGAGAACTTGTGGAGCTGAGGGGATTTGAACCCCTGACCCCCTCGATGCGAACGAGGTGCGCTACCGGACTGCGCCACAGCCCCAAGACCGGGAGCCAGCGTACCAAACCCCAGGCGTGCACGGCTCATCCATACTCAGCTGACGGCAAGAGCTGGCCCTGCGAGCGCGGCCGCCGCGGCTCCGGCTAGTCGCCGACAGCCCGCACGGCCGCGTCGGCGTACTGGTCGTAGAGCTGGTCCGAGACCCGCCCGGAAATATCGATGATCTGCGCGCCAGCGTCAGCCGGGCTCGCCTCGTACGCTTCCCGCTCGGCCTCCGCCTGCGCCTCCGACGCGCGGCGCCGGGCCTCGCCTGCCTCCCACGCGGCCCGCTTGCGGGCTTGCTCGGCTTCGACCATAGCGATCTCGCGGAGCAGCAGAACATACAGCACCAGCATCCCGGCGGGCGGCACGCAGATCCACCACTGCACCAGGCCCAGGAACGTGAACCCGACCGTGACGGCCGTCATCCCGGCGAGGATCGTCAGCATCCGCCGCCGGGCGCGCAGCATCTGCTCACGGCTCTGCGAGGGGCGCTGCACAGCTTCCTGGGCCTCCGCGTGCTCGTCTGACTCCGCATCGAGCGCATAACCGGCGTGACTGGGCACCTCGTGACGGTACTCCTGGTACTCGTGCTCGTGGTGACTGACCTCGACGTGGATGTCGGCCTCAACGCTCACTTCCACGTCGTTCTCGGTATCGGTCACGTACTCCACGGCGAGCTCGCCATCCGCGTGCTCGAGCGTCTCGTCGGCGGAGCCAGCCACAGTGGCGTGCGGGCGGCGGATCCAGGCGGGAACCAGGAATACGGCCCAGATCCCGATGATGGCGAGATACAGGATCGCGCTACTCACCCGGCACCCCCAGGGCCGTGCGAGAACCGCCGTGCGAGAACCTGGTCACGTCACGCACGGTAAACGCCCGCGCCGGGATTAACGAGCATGCGGCTCGGTGTGTCGCGAGATAGCTCGCTGCGCTGCGTAAAGCTGGCTGAATCCGACCGGGCCCGTGACGGCCCGTTGACCTTCAGCCGCCCCGCTCAGCCAGCTCGGTCAGCCGATCCGCGACCGGGTGGCGCGGACCGTGCTCCGCCAGCGCGGCAGCAGCCCGGCGACGGCGTCCTCGGCGGTCAGCGCGTAGCAGATGTGGTCTCGCCAGGCCCCGTCGACGTGCAGGCAGCGGCGCCGGACGCCCTCCTCGTGGAAGCCCAGCTTCTCGACCACCCGCCGGCTCGCCCGGTTCTCCGGCCTGATGGTGGCCTCGATCCGGTGCAGGCCGACCGCCATGAAGCAGTGGTCCATCGCCATCGCGAGCGCGGTGGGGATCACGCCAAGGCCCGCGAACTCCTGGTCGATCCAGTAACCGACGCTCGCCGACCGGGCCGAGCCCCAGATGATGTTGCCGACGGTCAGCTGGCCGGCGAACCGGCCGTCGTACAGGACGACCCAGGGCAGCGTGACCCCGCGCCGCGCTTCCCTGCGCATCGTCCTGACCATCGCGATGTACGGCCCCAGGCTGGTCTGGTACAGCGGGGTCTCCGGATTGGTCGGCTCCCACGGCCGGAGCCAGTCAGCGTTGCGGACCCTGGCCTCGCGCCATGGGCGCGCGTCCCTGGCCGCCAGCGGACGCAGAGCGACCGGCGAAGAGAGCAGGCTGGGCTCCGTGAGGGTCGCTGGCCAGCCGCGCGCATATGCCACGGGACCATCATTGCGCGTCATCGCACGTGCGCGCTATCGGGACGGCATGAACGGCACGAACGGCCCGGGCAGGTCAGGGATCCTTCCTTGGATGGTCTCCGCCCGCCGCCTGATCGAGGGCATGAGCGATAACGGAACTCACCACTGACATGCCGTCCCGAACACCACCTGTCGAGCCGGGCAGATTGACGACCAGCGTCGTGCCGGCCAGTCCCGCGATCCCGCGCGAGAGCATCGCGGTCGGAACCCCTGCGCTCACTCCGGCCGCCCGGATCGCCTCGCCGATTCCCGGGATCTCCCGGTCGATGATCAGGCGGGTCATCTCCGGCGTCTCGTCTCCCGGCGTCAGGCCGGTCCCGCCGGTCGTGACGATCACGTCATAGCCCGCGGCGACCGCATCCCGCAGCGCGGCCTCGACCGCCGCCCCGTCCGGGATCACCACCGGCCCGTCGGTCTCGCAGCCCGCCGCGCGCAGCAACTCGGCCAGCACCGGCCCCGAGGTGTCGGCGTAGACGCCGGCGGCTGCCCGGTTGGAGACCGTGACCGCCAGGGCGCGGATCAACTGCGGCTCCAGCGCCCGGACTTGCCGCCGGTCTTCTCGGTCACCATGACGTCGGTGATCGTGGCTGCGGGGTCGACCGCCTTGATCATGTCGATCAGCGCCAGCGCGCCCACGGTGACCGCCGTGAGCGCCTCCATCTCGACCCCGGTGCGGTCGGCGGTCCGCGCGGTCACCTCGATCACGACGCCGTCGTCGGCGACGGTCAGGCCGACCTGCACGGCGTGCAGGCCGATCGGGTGGCACAGCGGGATCAGGTCCGGCGTGCGCTTCGCGCCCTGGATGGCCGCGATCCGGGCGACGGCAAGGGCGTCGCCCTTGGGGACGGTGCCGTCGCGGAGCGCGGCGACGGCCGCCGCGGACAGCAGGACCCGGCCGGTGGCGGTGGCGCTCCGCGCCGTGACGTCCTTCGCGGACACGTCGACCATCCTGGCCTGGCCGGAGGCGTCGAGATGGGTCAGGGCCGGTCCGGGTCCGGCGGCCGGCTGGCCGGCGGCCGGCTGGCCGGCGGCCGGCGGGTCCGCGTGCGAGCCGATCGCCTCGTCGACGGCGGCTCCGGGCGAGGAGACATCACCGGGGGCCGGGGGATCGGCGTGGGCCCCGATCGCAGTGTCTCCCGCTCGCCTCCCGGGCCCCACCCACCTCCCCGTTCCCCCTTCACCGCGCCGCCTTCCCGCGTCGCTCGTCCCTCGCTCCTCAGTCCAGGCGCCACCGCGCCCCTGCGGCTCGCTCATTTCAGCTCCAGTACCTCGACTAGTTCTCCGGCTGGCAGGCTGGTCACCGGCTCAGGGATCACGATCAGCGCGTCTGCCCTGGCCAGTGACGCGATCTGATGGGAGTTCTGCCCGGTCAGCGGCATCACGGACCCGGTACCGCGGTCAAGAATCCCCCGCAGGAACGATCTCTTGCCGTCGGGTGACGAGGCTGGCCCAGCGAGCCGGGCCTGGCGGCGTGCGCCCTGTTGAGCTGGAAGGCCCTGAAGAACACGGGCGGTCGGCGCGACAAAGAGGCAGAACGACACGAACGCCGACACGGGGTTTCCCGGCAGTGTGAAGATCGGCGTCCCGTTCGCGCCGATCAGCCCGAACCCCTGCGGCATGCCGGGCTGCATGGCCACCTTGCGGAACGT
>DATLSX010000107.1:0-43491 GCA_035533915.1 Streptosporangiaceae bacterium | reverse complement strand
TCCTGCCGGGCTGCCAGCGCCGGGACGGTGAACCCTGCCGCGCCCAGGGCGATGGCGCCGGCCGCCGGGAGCTGCCAGGCCACGATGACCCCGCCGGCGGCGAGCAGCCCGGCCAGGGCCGGGGCGAGCAGCAGCCCGGTGATCGCGGCGGTGGCTTGCTCGGCGAGCTGACGTTCGGGCGGCCGGCCGAGCAGGGCCAGGTCGCGGCGCAGGCCGCGGGTGGGCAGGCCCAGCCCGGCGAGCAGGGTGACGGCGGGGCGGCCCAGCCGGGCGGCCCAGCCTCCCTCCTCGGCGGTCACCAGCGGCGGGCGCGGCTCGCGGATGATGGCCTCCAGCGCCTCGGCCAGGCTGATCCGCCGCGGCGCCAGCCCGGCGGCGATGGCGATCAGGCCCAGGCCGGCGAAGGCGCCGAGCAGCAGCGCCCCGGTCACTGCCGGACCTCGTGCGGTGCGGTGCCGGGCAGGCCTCCGAGCCCGGTCAGGATCCTGGGGTTCTCGCCGAAGCCGGCGATCTTGTGCAGCCACCAGAACGCGGCGGCGAAGCAGCCGCCGACTGCCAGGAGCATCAGCTGCCCGGCCGGGCTGCCGTAGGGGGCCAGGAACGCGCGGCTAAACGCCAGCAGGCCCGCCGTCAGCGCCACGGTGACGGCGATGATGATCCGGGAGGCGGTGCGGACCCGGGCGCGGGCGGCGGTGATCCGCATCCGCATGGCGGCGTGCTGGCGGGCGGAATCAGCGAGGCTGGACAGCAGCTGGCCCAGGTCGCGGGCCTGCTGCTCGGCGGCCAGCAGCAGCGCGGCCACTACGAGGTCTGCGGCCGGGTCGGTGGCCTCGGCGGCGAAGGCCCGCAGCCCGTCGGGGAGCCGCTGTCCCTGGTGGATCCGGGCGGCCAGCGCGGTGACCTGCTCGCGGACCGGTTCCGGGGAGATCGGCGCGGTGGCCAGGATCGCCTGCTCTAGCCCGGCGGCGGCGGCCAGGGTGTCGCGTAGCTGCTCGGTCCACGACGCGATCCCCTCGATGCGCCGCACGGACTGGTCACCGGCGCGGTCGGGTCCGAGGGCGCGGGGCAGGAACCAGGCTGCCAGGCCGGCCAGCACGGTGCCCGCCGGCCAGCGGGTGATCGCCGCGGCCACGGCGGCGGCCAGCAGCGTGCCGCCGGCCCTGGGCATGGTGGCCTGGCGCCGGGCGCGGGCCAGCGCGTCCCGCCAGCGGGGGTCAGCCGGGACGGCGGGGCGGCGGCGCAGCGCGCAGAACACCAGGACCAGGCCCAGGCCGGCGCCTGCGCCGAGCAGGCCGGCCAGCGCCACGCTGCCGCCGGTCACCTGCCCGCCCCGTCCGGCTGGTACCCGGCCGCGGCCAGCTCTTCCATGGTGGCGGCCCGGACCGGCACCGAGGGAACCGCGCGGCGGTCCGGGCCGGGGGCATACACCTCATTCGACACGACCTGCCGCCCGTCGGCGTCGGTCACCTCCCGGATGCTGGAAATGCAGCGGCGGCCATGACGGTCCCAGTCGAGCTGGATGACGACATGGACCGCGCCGGCGATCAGCAGGTTGGTGTCCTCCAGGGACAGGTGCTCGGCGGACTGGGCGGCGTAGGAGGCGACCTTCATGAACGCGCCGCGCGAGGAGCTGGCGTGGATGGTGGTCATCGACCCGTCGTTGCCCTGGCTCATCGCGTTGAGCATCGGGACGACCTCGCTGCCGCGGACCTCGCCGACGATTACCCGGTCCGGGGTCATCCGCAGCGCCCACCGCACCAGCTCTGCGAGCGTGATCTCCCCTTCGCCCTCCACGTTCTTCTCCCGGGACTGCATCGCGACCACGTCCGGGTGGGCGCCGGTGTCCCAGTCCAGGCACAGCTCGAGGCTGTCCTCGATCGTGATCAGCCG
Organism: Streptosporangiaceae bacterium; assembly: GCA_035533915.1. Taxonomy (GTDB): domain Bacteria; phylum Actinomycetota; class Actinomycetes; order Streptosporangiales; family Streptosporangiaceae; genus Chersky-822. The sequence goes on along the minus strand of DATLSX010000107.1, from coordinate 41,601 downwards.
CTCCCGCGGCGGGATCGCCGAGGCCAGCGCCCGCAGCAGCGTCGTCTTGCCGACCGCGGTGCCGCCGCTGACCAGGATGTTCTTACGGGCGCGGACCACGGCGGCCAGGAACGCGGCGAGCTGGGTGTCCAGGGTGCCGTTGGCGACCAGGCCAGCCAGGGAGGCGCTGGCGAGGCGGTCCCGGCGGATCGCCACGCACGGCCGGCCGGTCACGGCCATCACCGCGAACAGCCGCCCGCCGCCCGGCAGCGGCACGCTGACCCGGGGGGTGGCCCGGTCGAACCGGCGTTCCTCGTTCCCGGCCCGGGTAGCGATGGAGCGGATCAGGTCAGTCAGCTCGGCGTCGCTGCCCGCGATGGGCGCGGCGCGGACCCGCCGGCCCCCGGCATACTGCACGAACACCTCATCGCAGCCGTTGGCGTTGACCGATTCGACGTCGGGGTCATCCAGGAATGGCTGGAAGCCTCCAAGTCCGAAGATCGCGTCGAAGACCGACTGCCCGATCTGCCGCTCTATTTCGGCATCCAGCGGCGGGCGGGCGTCGGTCAGCGCGCGGGCGGCCTCGTCATCCAGGGCCTCGGCGATGAGGCGCCGGCCCAGCTCGGCGCGCCGCGCCGGGGTCAGCGGCTGCGCGCCCTCTGGCCCGGCGGCTTCCCGGGCCAGGCGGCGGGCGACGTCGCCGCGCAGCCGCCGGGTCAGCTCATGGTCCTGCCCGGTGCCGGGCTGCGGTGTCCGGCTATCGAGCTGTGTCACCTGCGGTCACCTCCGCTGGATGATGCACCGGGACCGGGGCGGGGCCGGGCGCGGCTGCCGGGGACGGCGGATGCTGCCCGGGTCCGGCGGCCAGGGCGGCGGCGAGGCTGGCCGCTGCCCGGGCCAGCGGCAGCCGCCGGATCTTGCCCAGTTCGCCGCGGCAGGCGACCAGGTCAGCGGCACCGCGCGGATCGGCGGGAATGCTGGCCTGCACCGGGATCGCGAGGGTGCCGGCGATTTCCTCGGCCGGGTAGATGGCCTCAGCGGGCCCGCGGCCGGCGTCGGGGGCCAGCAGCAGGGCCAGGCGCGCTCCGGCGCGGGACAGCCCGTCGGCCCGCAGCGCCAGGTGGGATAGCTCGCTGACCCGCGGGCGCACCATCAGCAGTGTCATGTCCGCCTGGGCGGCGATGGCGAGGGCCGGGGAGCCCGGGTCCAGGCGCCCGCAGTCGGCGATGACTGTCTCCGGCCCGGCGGCGAGAGAGGCGAAGATCGCGCCCGCGTTCCCGGCCAGGGCTGTCAGGCAGGCGGCCGACTGCTCCGCGCCGGCCGGGGCCATGACGAGGTTCAGGCCGCCGGCGAGTTCGCAGGCGTGGCGCCAGGCGAGGTCGCTGCTGTGGTCGTGCCGGGAGGCGGCGGCCAGGCCGGTCAGCCCGGGTGCCGGCGGCAGGCCCAGCCAGGGGCCGAGATCGCCGCCGGCCGGGTCTGCCTCGATGACCAGCCGCCGCTGCGCCGGCCATGCGGCGGCGAGCGCGAGGCAGGTGGTGGTCACGCCCGGGGATGCTTTCACCGAGGCCATTGCGATCAGCGGCATGCCGTCACCCTCCTGCCGGGATCGTCGCCAGGGCGATCTGCCCGGTCGCTGCCGCCGCGGCCACCTGCGGTACCGCGTTCTGGCTCAGCCGCAGTTCCACCACGGTGGTGCCCGAGGTGGCGTTCACGTCGACGCCGATAACAACTGCTTGGCCGATCGGCAGCGCCGGGGATGACGTGGCCTGGGAGGAGGAGACACCCGATGATGCGGCCGGGGTGGCGAGCACGTCGACGGTCTGCCCGGCGGACAGGTCCGGCGGGTACTGGCCGGCCTTGACCGCGACCCCCAGGTCGTCCTGCCCGGCTGCCGGGGCCGCCGCGCCGATATCCCCGGATGTCAGCAGGGCACCTGCCGGCAGCGGCCCGGCGGCCGGGCGGCCCAGCACGCTGGCCTCGGCAGCGGCGGGCACCAGGCTGACCGGGCCGCTCGCGCTGACCCGCACGACCTGCAGGTCGGCGGCGGTCAGCAGCTGCCCGGCGGCGACTGGGTGCACGACGGCCAGGACCGGCTTGCGGTTCCCGGCCTGCACCCAGCCGGCCGCGAAGACCAGCGCGCACACCGCAACCACCAGGACGCCGATCACGGCCAGTGCCCAGCTGCGGCGCCGTGGCTGCGGCGAGGCCGGCAGCGCGGCCCGGCCGCCGGCCGCTCTGCGGATCCCGGTGAGCGCCGTCATCACGCACCCCCGGCGGTGTTGACCGCCTGCGATTCAGCCACCCGCATGGCGGCTGCGGCGGCGGTGAACAGCGACGGCAGCGCCCCGCCGGCTCCGCCGGTTCCGGTCCAGGTGATGTCCCAGGTGATGGTGACCGTCACGTGGTAGGCCGCATGCGGCTGCCCGGCGCTGGAGCGGGTATAGGTATAGCCGCACGTCGGGGACGGTGACGCGGGATTGTCGCTCTTGGCGTATGGCGTGCCGGGGCTGTGGCAGGCGACCGTCTTGCCGTCGCCCATCCGCCAGGACGCCGAGACCGGGGTCGCGGTCGCGGTGACCGACTCGCCGGGGACCCGTGCTGTCTTCGCCTCCGGATGCCAGGCGGCCGGGGCGACCCACAGCCAGGTCGGCAATCGGGTCAGCTGGAGTGCGCCTGGCGCTGGGGACGAGCGGATCACCGGATCGGGCAGCCGCAGGTACCGCACCGCGAGCTGGGCCAGCACCGCCGGCGGCGGGGCGCCACGACCCGGCGGGCGGGCCACGCCGACCGGGCAGGCCACGGTCTGGGCCGTGATCGTGCAGCCGGCCGGGACGCAGCCGAACGCCTTGCTCATCGTGCCCGCGCACCCCCCGCCCGGGCCGGCGGCGGCCAGGGTGCCGCCGCCGGGACTGCCGGGGCCGCTGCTTCCGGGCGTGCCGGCCGTCACCGTGCAGCCGGGCGTGTAGCTCTGGCCGCACTGCGTGCCCCCGAACCCGCCGCCGGGCGGATTGCCTTTCGCGCTGGCCGGCACCTGCCACGAGCCGGTGACGATCACGGCGGCCACCATCACCACGGCCGCGCGCATGAGGGCGTGCGTCAGCATGTCCCCGCCCTTTCCACCACGAGATTGGTCACTTTCCACACGGAGCTGAACAGCCGCAGCTGGGCGTAGATGCGGTGCCGGCCGGCCGGGGCACCATGCGCCGGCCGCCCTGATGTCGTGTACTGCAGCCACCGTGAGTCATTCGCGCAGTCGGTCACCGCCGAGCTGTCCTGATTCCCGGCCGGGGTCAGGCCGGTGACCCGCGGGTGCAGGACCGGGGCGCCGTGCAGCACCACGCCGTGCTGATGGTTGTCATACAACGACCGGGTGAGGATCATCAGCGCGTCCCCGGCCGCGTACTGCGACAGGGCACCCGGCTGGTAGTCGGCAGTGCGTGCCGCGGTGGCGTATGCGTGCCACATGCCGGTGTAGGCGTCCAGGATCTGCGTCCGCGGATCACCCGGCACGGCCGAAGTGGCCGACGGTGCGCTGGGCACGGCGCTCTTTGCCGGAATCCTCGCTGTGCCCTGGCTGGAGCAGCCAGCCAGCACGGCCATGGCCAGCGCCGCCGCTCCCATCGCGGGAACCACTGATGCCATTCCTCGCATCGTGGCCGATGTCACCTCCGCCCTTCGCAGTCGCCGGGCGACGGTAATGCCACGAGCAATCCAGGGGCGCCCCAAGAAATACTTACGGCTTTGCCAGATCCCTGAGGCACACTGGATGGTTCCAGCACCACGTGATGCAACCGGCGGGTCATCTCCCATCGTCGAAGGGTCATGCGGCGGAGTTCAATAGAAAATTTCCTGCGCGCAACACCGGTGCGCGCAGAATCCGTGCGCATGACTACACGTGATCATGCGGCCACCGCGTGCTCACACCAGGTAAGCGGTTCTGGCACAGCAGTCGCATACGGGGACGGACATGGCAGGCGAGGTAACGCGGCGTAAGGAATTGCACGACTCCCTGAAAGCGGCCCGCGCCCGGGTTCAGCCCAAGGAACTTGGTCTCACGCCGCCTCGCAACCGGCGGAGCGGAGGTTTACACCAGGCCGACGTCGCCGCCGCCCTGAACGTGTCCCAGCGCTGGTACAACGGTTTCGAGAACGGCAGCACAGTCCCGGGCGACGACTTGCTTGACCAGCTTGCCAGGGTCCTGCGGCTGACCCACGCCGAGCGGGTGCACCTGTACCTGCTGGCCACCGGGCATGAGCCCGCCCCAGGCACCGTCGAGGCCCCCTACCACGGCGAGACGGTACTCAGCCGCCTTGTCCACTTTCTGGACGACCCCGACATCCCCGCGGTGGTCACCGACATCGCGTGGAACGTGCTCAGCTGGAACCGTGCCCTGTCCGCGTGGATCCCCGACCCGGGCAGCACGCCGCCCGCCGCCCGGAACGCCGTCCTGTGGACATTCGCCAGCGAGGTCGAGCGCGTCGTGGACGACATCCACAGCTTCCGCGAGGCGTTCATCGGACGGGTACACCTGGCGCTGGCCCGGCATCCGGGTGAGCCCCGCCTGGAGCACCTGGTCGCCCGGCTCCAGCGCATCCCGGACGCGAGCGAGCTATGGGACCGTCAGCACATCGCGGACTTCATCAGCAGCATCACCCCCGTGCGGCTGCGGCTCCCCGACTCCGGGACAACTGTGGACGCCGACCTGCTCAGCACGGAGTTCCCTGGCGAGTACCACCTGCTGATGCTCGTGCCCCGCAGCGGATGGCCAGCCCAGCCGCCTACCCGCAGCCGCCTCACCCTGCGCAGGAACAATGCCTCCAGGAACTAGTGGCCTCGCCCGTGACCACCGCTGCCCTGCCCGGCCAAGCACGGGGCCGGGAGCACGCGGCGGGTGCGGGCATCCCCCGCACCCGCCGGTTTCCCGGGCGTGATCGATGGCGCTGACGGCCTCCGTGGCGCTGAGCCCGCCGAAGATCTGCAGCCAGCGCTTCGCTTCCCGGTCGTCATAGATCTTCACGCTCATTCGCCGCTGCCTCCGTTGGTGCCCGTGGCGGGAAGGCACGCGAACCGGGCCGCCTCGCCCAGCGGACCCGGTGCCCGCAGTGCCCGGGGGCGTGTTAGGGGGTGCAGAGCTTGCGGAGCATGCAGACGGCGAGAGATGGCGTCCCGTTCGGCGTTGGCCCGCGGCCCGCGGGCCAGCCCCAGCGGCGGCGCGAAGGGCCGCGTCCAGGGAGCTGGAGCGGGCGTCGCTGCGCTCGGCGCGGATCATCTCCAGGCGGGGGCCAGCCGTGGTGTGCCCGGCCAGAATCTGATGAAGCGTTTGGCGCCACTGGGCAGGCAATGGGACCTGGAGGTGCTCGCCAACCTGCCGGCCGGAACCGAGCACCCCGGAGACCTGATCGAGGCCATTAACGCGCAAGCCACCGACGGCCGGCGGATCGGCTGGAAGTCCTGAACGACACGCTACGACGGCTGGAACGAAGCGGTTACGTCGCCAGCCAGGAGATGCCGAGCGTTCCGCGCGAGACACGGCACTGGCTGCGCCCGCCCGGGCACCTCCTGGTCTCCGCGCACGCTGCTCGACACCTGGTACGACGACCACGAGCCAGGTGATGACAGCCCCAGCGCGCCCTCCGGCAAGCAGACGCCAGGAAACCGGGACGACGGCAGCGGCACCGCACGCACCCCCCGCCCGCCTGCAGCCTGAACACCCGGGACCGCCCCCAGGGGTGGTGGCATCGGCAAGATGACCACGCGGGCGCTTGCGGCCGTCAGGCTTACGCGGTTCCCGCCACGATGATCTGCCAGATGGTCATCCGGGACGGGCGGGCAGGTGCCTATGCCGGGGAACTTACGGATCCTGGGGAGCAGCACGGCCGTTCGGCGCCAGCACCCGCCCGGCGGCGAGGACCCGGGTCTCCCGTGTCTGCGTTGAAGCCGCCATTATCATTATCACGGATAACTGATGCCCTGGGTACATAACCGCACGATGGCCCACACAACTTTCCCGTCATTGTCCTCACGGAAATACCAGCCCCACTGCTCGCTAATAGCTTCCACAAGCATTAGCCCCCTGCCGTTCTCGGCCTCGTCGCTTGTGTCCATTCGCACCAGTGGCTGCAGGCTGGCATCCCAGACAAGAATCAGGACCTGTGCCGAGTCAGACGCCAGCCACAGACGTACCGGGAAGGCATGCTTCATCGCCCTGGAGGCCTTAACGGCGTTCGTAACTAGCTCGGCGACCAGGAGTTCGGCGCCCTCGCCAAGGTTTCTGATATCCCATTCCCATAGCACTTGCCGGGTATGCAAGCGCGCGCATGGCACTGCGCCAGCGAGGGCACCGAGTTCGAGGAAATCCTGAAGCGGCCACTGACTATTCATGCCGTGTCTCCTCCGGGTCATGAAAGGAGGAATCCGTACTCCAGCCCGGCTCGCGGGCGGGTCGTCGTAGCTTCCTGGCACCGCGGTCGGCCCGGTTCCGGCCAGACCGGCGTAGCTGGTCGCGGCGGGAGGCCACACGGGCCTTGTCTTGCTGTCCATCTGATGCGCTCCCTACCGATTCCCGCGCGCCGGCCGGCGCGCGGGAATCGCAGCGGCCGGCTCACGCCCGGCCGCCGGGTGAGGAGCCGCAGCCCGTGTTGCCGGCATTTCCTGAGTCATCCGCTAAGCACTCCTTCACCGCACGGTTCAGCCCGGCGCTCTGCGCGGCCCGGCGGCCCCGGAAATGAAATAATTGCGTCACTCGGGAACGTTTACAAGCATTGGCGGAATCAGCCTCGAACAGCAGACGAGCCGGAGATCTTCAGGGCGAGCCTGTGACGCATATTGCCACCCGGGCGGTATCCGATTCTGCATGCCGATGACATATGCTGTGCTATTGAACGCCAGGAAAACGGAAAGAACGGAGACAGGCATGGCGCAGAAAGTACAGACCTTCTTTATCGACGACTTCGACGGTAGCGAAGCAGAGGGAACTGTCGTCTTCGGGCTGGACGGCACGCAATACGAGATTGACTTGAATACCAGCCACGCCAAGGAACTGCGGACGACCCTGGCCCGCTATATCGACGCCGGCAGGAAGGTCACCAGCGCCGCCCGGCGCGGACGCAAGATTCCTGCAGGTGGCATCAGCAACACGGAGGTACGCATCTGGGCCAAAGCGCATGACCTTGAGGTCAGGGACCGTGGCCGGGTCCCGGCTGACGTTATCGCCCAGTACCGGGCGGCAACAGGCAGGCAGGGCAGCCAGCCCTGACAGAACACTGGCCGCCCCGGCACCAGCAGGCCCGCGCCAGCTATCCCGCTCAAACGATCGGGGAAGCTGGCGCGGTCTTGCTGGTGCGTTGGAAGAACCAGTACCGTACCCCGGCGCCAGTATCTCCCTTGTTGGCTATGCCCCCGGGCTCTGGATCACGGCGACCGCAGTGGCGAAAAGGACGTCATCAGCGACGCTATCGCCTGCCCGGGTGCGCGCCGCGGCTTCCAGCCGGCTGGCGAGCCTGGCGCCACCCCACGCCCTGGCGTACTCACCCGCCGCCAGGAGGATCCCGCGGTCGCTGCGCAGCGTGCTGCCCAGATCATCCGCGCAGGAACGCAGGTACTCCCGCAGCAGGGCTGAGTCACTGCCTGCCTGCCCGCCGGCAGCCGCCAGCTGCGTGGCCATTGCCCCGCCGTAGCCGGGGTCATCAGCGGCCATCTGCAGGGTGATGCTAGTCATGATGTTCTGCAGCTTGCGGGTCTCGGCCTCGTGGTCGACCTCGGCGCCTGGCTGGTGCACCCTGACGTAACGGCTGATCACCTCATCCCATTCGGCCTGGTCACGTCCGCTGGCGAAGCTCCCGTCCGGGCGGGGCAGCAGGCCGCCGGTGTGCTGGTAGGCGTAGATCCACGCCGGGGAGATCCCGGCGGCTTCGAGCATCCCGACAGTCGCGGTCTCCAGGCCCAGCAGGGACACCGGCTGCGGATGGTCGGCGTCGGGGTCGAAGAACAGCGGATCGTCAGGCCCGGGCGGGCGGCCGAATTTCTCCTCAAACCGGCGGCGCTGAGCCTCCAGCGCCGCCGCCTGGTCACGGTCCATCCGGATGACCTTGCCATCACGAGTGATCACCTGCGTGTAGCCCAGCTCGAACGCCAGGCCGGTCAGCGCAGTCCCGGGCCAGCTGTGCCAGTGACGATCCCCGGCCCGGACCGGATCGGTGAACGCCGGGATGCCGAACAGATGACCCAGCGCCGTGCCCCGGTCCAGCCCGCGCTGCGGCGCGGTCAGCAGCACGTCAGTGACCGGGATCAGCGGAGAGTCCTCGCCCAGCCCCAGTGCCCACGCCACCGCCCGGTCTCCTGCCTGCGACAGCTCCTCGTACTCACCGGCCACCAGCCCGATATACAACGCGGGAAGCAGCACTGCCGCGTCACTGCGCGCATCCAGTCCAGCACCGCCCAGCAGGTGCAGTCCCTCCCGAAGCGCGTCCTCCGCCGTGCCGTCGTCCGGCAGCCCGGTCTCGGTGGCCGCCCACAGGCCGGCGACGCGGCCGGCAGCATCCGGTGGCGGGTCCGGGAACGTGGCATCAGGCGCCGGGCCGCAGGCGAGGCGGGCGGAGGCCAGCGCGGTGCCGGGCAGCAGGCTGCGAGGGATCTTGCGCTGGTCCAGGCCCGCCGCCTCCAGCCGTCCCGCCAGCAGCAGCATCAGCTCGCCCTCATCCACCGGAAGATCATGGTCGGCGCTGGCGGCGAGCACCTCCCGGACGAATCGCTCGATGGCCTTCCAGTGAACGGTGCCCCGCATCAGCCGCAGCCACGCCGCCAGAGCGTTGGCGAACTCAAACCCGTCCCTGAACTCCCCCGGCAAGACAGCGCCCAGGAAGAGCGTGTCCAGCGGGTCCAGCTCCGGATACCACGGCGGCTGATCCCCCTCCATCTGCGCCATACCCAGCGCCGCGTAGCCGAGCGCGTAGGCGCCCGCCAGGCTGACCTTGCCCGGCGGGTTCCCCCGGACCAGCCGCGTGATGGCCGCTTCCGCCCTGCCCCTCGGGTCGTCTTCCTGACCGGCGCCATCAGCCCCGCGGCTGCCCCCTGCCGGGGTGCGTTGCTTTCCCATGTCCTGGCGGCGGCGCCGCGCTGCCTTGCCCACTCGCCGCTCCTCCCACTGGACTCCACAGAGACTACCGAGATCACCGGCAGCAGGATGAGAAGCCGCGCGCCGACACCTCCCGGGACGGAGGACAAGGGTGACAAGCCGCCCACCCGCCGACGCTGTGCTGACCAGGCCGACGATCCGGCCCTGATATCGGGGCCATGAGGTCTGCGGAAGATGCTGGCGAGCACCTCCACCCATGGCGAACGCGCGGCCGATGACAGGCTGAGGGCCTCGGACCGGGCCGCCATCTGACACGGCCGCTACTCAGCGGCGAGGCCTCGGCGGAGCAGTCGGCATGGCGATCAGCCGGTCTTCCGCGCCTACGACATCATCGAACGGCACCGCGAGAACCTGGCCCTGATCACGAACCTCCCCGAACGCGAACTGCCCGTCAGCGCCGTCAGCCAGGAACGCCTGCCCGCCATCCCGCTGCTCGCCCCGGCCGCCTGCCTGATCGCCGACTTCCTGCGCCGCGGGTACGGACCCGGATACCGCAGCCAGCTCCACGTAGTCGCCGAGGTCGACAGCATCTACTACGGCCTGGCCGTCCTGCGCACCGGCCTGGTCCGCGGAGCCATGATCTGCGCCCAGGCCGCCGCCCAGGCCGGCATCGACAGGCCGCTCCCCGGCGGCCCCGGCATCCGCGCCGTTCCCCTCACCACCGACTATGACCCGCCCCTGCAGCTCCTCGCCGGATCTTCGCGCGCAAGGGCGAACGTGAACTGTACGACGCCGCCCATCCCCTGAACCTGCTCTGGAACGCCTTCAATGCACACGTCTGTGACAGGACTGCTCAGGGGTTTACCGCGCCACGCCACGCGCGGCCAAGCTCCGATCTTCCTAGCCGTCGCCCGGCGAAAGCTGCGGACACCGCGTGATCCAACCCCGCAGGTCGACGCCGCTTTCCGCGGAGCCCCGCTGACCAGCTCCCCAGGGCCGGACGGCCGACTCCTGATTGCCCTGGGTCCGGCCCATGCCGCAAGGCCTGTACCCGCGGCGCGTCCCCGGCCCGCATGTTCGTAATGCCGGAGAATCTAGCGGAGCGAACGCCGAAGGCCATCTGGGCGTTACGGGGCCGGGCTGCGGAGGTAATGCGCTCCTTTACTGGTGAGTTGGTAGGCCCACGCGTTAGCGTCATCAATGTAGTGGTAACCGGCCGGCCCGAGCCTGCGGGCCGCGATCCGGCTTATCCCGGTCTTTGGCAGTCCTGGTGGTGGCGCTCTGTGAACCGCAGCCAGGGCGTCCTCAAGCCACGCAGGTAGTCCGCATACGGCTGGGCTGTGTGACGGCTGGATTTCCCGTGCCGCGCTGCGGCCGGCTGGCGTGAGTCTGACCTGGCGTTGCTGCGCAGGGCCGTGCAGCGTATCGACTTCGGCGGTTCGGGCATTGATGAGCCCGCGACGCATAAGCGCGGAGAGCGTCGCGCCCGATCCCGGGTCATGCATGTCCGCTTGCGCCAGGCTTTGCTGGACCTCGGTGAGGCTGGCCCGGGGATGGTCCGTGGAGTACGGGATCCACCTCCAGCGGGAAGCCGGATCGCGTTGCAGGTGCTGATGCCAGCGTCGACGCTGGCGTGTCTCGGCTTCCTGATCTGCCTGATAGAGAAGTTCGAGGTACTTAGCTTGCCGTGGGTTCAATGGGCGTGGCTTCGCGTACGCTGGCCCTTTCCGCGCAGGCGAAGCCACGTCGGCGCCCTTGTCAGCTGTAGACGTCTTCGAATCGTTCAAGCTCGTTGCGTGGCAGGAGGTATTCGCCGATCTTATTAGCGAAATGCAATTCGGCGGGCAGGGCGAGGGGATCGGCGTAGTGTGCGCATATGTAGCGGTGCTGATGCGCGATTGCAGCCCATGATGCGGCGTTGTCCCCGGGGTGCAGGACGGCTGCTGTGATCTCAAGAAGGCGCGGATTCCATACGTCCGCGAGTGTGTCGACCCGCATGCCGTGCTTGGTCAGGTGCGCTTCGAGTCGCGATCCGTGGGGGGAGCCATTTCCGGCGGAGTTCGGCTTCCCAGGGGTGCTGTAGAACCGGCGTGGGTGGTCGGCGTCTTCCCAGAGCCAGGCCGCGTGACCGACAGTGGTTTCGCCGATGATGTCGCCGTGCGCGAAGACCTGGCTGGTTTCATTGCGCAGGTTCGTGCGGAGCCGCAGGTGCCGAAGTCCCTTGAGCTGGCCGGCGGGAACTGGGGAATCGGGGTCGAAGGCAAGGACGTCCGGGTGCAGGTTGTCGTTGGTGAGCCCCTTGCACAGGCCGCGCATGTTCTGGGCCAGGCTGAACACAGCGGTATCGCTGCCGTCACCGACCTCCCCGATGACGTCGCTGAAGAATTCCTGCACCTGAACCGCAGTGAATATGCGCTCGGCGGTCTTGTCTCCCAGCGCCAGCAGAGCTTGCCGCATCGGAGTCCACTCACCGACGTGGGGCATGCGGACGCGGACGAAGGGCTCATCGGGAATGCGCGCGATTGCTAGCGGGAGGATGGCTCGCGCATCGCCGTTGCGGCGGACCACCCACAGACCCACGGTGGTGATCTCGTGCAGTGGCGCCTCGGGAAGGCCGAGCGTTTCCGGCGGAGTGATCAACCCAGTTTGCCGGATCAGAAGATCGCGGACACTGCTGCGAACTCGGTTGGAGCGGCTGTCCTCGGACTCATGCCCCGGTCCACGGCCAAGGGGCCTGGGGGGCGTGACGTTCTGGGTGAGCACATGAGCGTCCCAGGCACCGGCCTTGACTGCCTTCTTCGGATCGGTGTCAGGGCTGAAGCTCGTTGCGTCAGCCATCTCGATGAAGGCCAGCCGTGTCGCTCCCCGCGTGGATCGCGAGTCGAAATGGCGGAACGCCTCGTTCCGCCGGGTAGTGACAGCCGCAGCCACCCGGTCCTTGCGTGACGTGATTGCGGAATCGGTGGTGAGTTCGGAGCCCAGAGCCCCGACTGGCTCGATGCGGACGGTCACTGTCAGCGGGCCTTTCCGCTCGACGTGCTCGATGACCTCGGTGATGTCAGCGGGCGCCCGTTCGGAGTCGGTCCAGGTCAGCTCAAGCGCGCAGGACGTGGCGTCCATGAGCTCGGCGCGGATGGCCGCGGAGTCGAATAGCAGGGTCAGGTCGAGATGGCCGGTAGTGGCAGCGGCCAGATGCGCGGGATCAATGCGGGTCAGTGCTTCCTCGCCGGGGCGCTGGCGGGTGGTGGCCCGGAGCTTGGTGTAGGGCCGCACGGGGCGAGCGATGCCGCCCAGTGCGGGCTGGAGCTGGGTGAACAGGCGCCAGCGGTCGCGGGCGGACACGCCGTCCCCGACGGCGTGCCTGCATTTCTCGCCCAGCCCGTAGCGGAATGCCACCCCGGCCACCGGGCGCGCGTCCGGGTTGTGCTCGCTGGCCGGCGGTTCGAGGTGGGCCAGGGGATCGCGGGCGAGATCGCGCGGTGCGGGCAGGCGATCCTGAGTGGTCAGCTGGGCCAGGGTGGGAGCGAGGTCATCGTTCCAGCCGAGGTACCCGTCCGTGCCGCTCCGGCTCTTGTGCCACTTGATACTGGCGATCCCGAACGGGGAAGTGTGATCGGCCCAGGGAGATGGCGACAGCAGGTGCACCCCGATGGCGCGCTCGGCGTCGAAGACGGGGCTGCGCGCCCATCTGCGCATCCCGGCGTGGACGTGGATCCGCGGGGATGGGTCGAACGGCAGGGTCTGTGCGCTCAGCCGCAGGGTATAGGACCACGGATAGCGGGTGCCGTTCCTGCTGATGTAGACGTGCGGCGGCCAGGACACCATCTCCGCGCCGTTCGACCGGCTCGCGGTCCGGCGCCAGCCGAACTCGCAGCCGGGTACTGCTTCCTCGTGCTCGTGATCCCAGGCGGTGTAGTCCACCTGCCAGTTCGAGGACACCAGAGTGATGGCCAGCAGTTGCGGCAGAACGGCGAAGCCTTCCTGCGCGAGAGGCGTCCCCGGGGTGACGCGCAGGTCGCGGTCCTCGTAGCGCAGGTCCCCCGGGCGGAAGTCGCCGACGGCGACGGCGAGGGTGCCGATGTCGATTGGGGGGCGCTGTCCGCGACGGGCGGCCTTGGTGTTGCGTGCCGTGGCGGCGGCCACCAGGCCGCCGCGGACGCATTCGACGATGAGGTTCTCATTAGGGGCCGGGCCGTTGGCCACAGTGTTCCAGGCCAGCCAGGTGGCGCCGGCCAGACCGCGGGCGTCGTGGGTCAGGACCTGCGGCATGAGCGCGGAGATGGCGCTGGTGACCGCCCATAGCGGCAGGCCGCGCGGTTCGTCCGCGGACTCGCCGTCATCCGGCGCGAACACTTCGTCCCGCAGCGCCTGAGCCCAGACGGCGGGGAATTCGTAAGCGCGGTACTGCCCTAGGGGGTGGCCGCTGATGTCGCCGACGTGCAGCGCCATCGGCTGGAGCTTGTCATAGATCGCCACGGTATTTCTCCAGAAGTGTGTGCAGGGCGCTGTGCAGCGGCCGGTAGAGGGTGTCGGCAATGTGGGCGTCGGGGCCGTGGAGTGCGTCGTCAATCGCGCGGTACATCCCCAGCAGCGGGCTGTTGTCCTCGGCCGGGGCAAACGCCGCGTCGCAGAAATACACCCGGGCGGTCGCCCCGCCCCGGAGCATGCGTCCGGTCACCTGGTTCAGCGGCGGGATGTTGGTCCAGTCCATCGCGCGGCGCTCGGGCGAATCAGGCCTGGTCACCGAGTACTGCAGCGTGTCCTCAAGACGATCCATCCAGCGTCTTGTGGCCAGCTGGCGGAACATCCTTGCCCGGCTGCCGATCGAGGCGGTCGCTGGTCCTGCCGAGGGCAGTCCGTTGCGGATCTCTTCCACCGCCCAGCGGCTCATGCTCTGCACGTGGTAGCTGAGGTCTTCGGGGTGCAGGTGAGGGCGTACCAGGTACAGCGCGGCGCCCAGGGCAGCGACCTGCTGGTCGTTGAGGATGTTGTGCCCGCGCTCGATCGCCAGCTGAGGCGCGATTAGGATCCATACGTCGTCGTGGCTGGATAGCGTGTGGATACTGCCCCGGGCGATGGTGCTCCAGTGGTGGGTGACCGTGTCGTCGTCAGGGACCATCCGCAGGATCTGGTCTCGCCATTCCGGGCGCATGCGGACCAGTTCGCTGAAGGCTTCCTGGCCCTCCTGGTAGCTGCCGACCAGCAGCAGCAGCCGCTGCCGGCCGCCGGGCAGCGAGTCCCGGATCTCCTCCAGCTCGCTCGGTCGCGGCCCGCGCAATCCGGGCCGGGCCTTGCTGAGCCCGGCGAGGACTGTGCGCAAGGCGGCGGCCCGGTGCTCCCCGATCTGCCCGGACACCCGCACCGCGCGCTCGTTCCCCCGCTCGTCGGTGATCTTGACGGGCAGGTACTCCATCATGATCCGGTCAGCGACCGGGACGGACGCGGCGATCTTGGATGTCAGCACAGCGGCTACCGGAACCTGCACGTCGTAGCGCGGCGAGGTGCCCGCCCAGCTGGTTGCCGACAGCAGCAACGCGGCGGGACCGCGGTCATCCGGTGATTCCTGGTAGAGGTGAGGGAGGTTGAGCAGTAGCCAGCGGCCTACCCCGGCGCAGCGGAAAAACGACAGGCTGCCGAGCTGACCGGGCTGCAGCGACTCGTACTCGCGGTACTGGAACCCCAGAAGGTTGCCCATGGGTGCGTCGGGTACCAGCGGTACGTACTCCAGGGGTGGCTTGTGCACCAGGCTCGTGGACATCGACTCGATGCCGGTTTCGTTTTCGACCTCCCAGCAGCCCCGTGTGAGCTGTTCCAGTTTTCGCGCCAGCAATGCGATGACCATGGTCACCTGGAACCGCACCGCCAGGCGGTCGAGCTGCTGGGCGCCGACCTGCACGTCCGGCGACGCCGAGAGCCACTCGCGGATCTCGTCGTTGACGTCGGCCGGGTTGTCGTACCCTCGCGCTGTCAGGCTGCACAGGAACGCCACTCGCTCGTCGTCGCCGCCGTACCGGGCGGCGGGCTTGTGGATCCAGGCGCCGAAACTGTCGAGCCAGCGGGTACGGCAGTCCTCGTCGGTAGTCGACTGCGGCCCGCCCGCAGGCGGCCGGGGGACTGGCCGGCGGGCGATCTCGGCGGCCAGCCGCACCCCGAGCTGCCATTCGTTGAAGTACCCGTCGCGCAGCCACTCACGGATGTGGGCGTGCTCGCCCATCAGCACCCGCAGCCTGCCTACGAGCATGGTCGCGGAGCCGAGCTCGATCGTCCAGTCACGGACGGTGCTGGTGCCAAGATGCTGGCCCTGGGTCTGGCGGATGTGGCCTGCGAACAGTGTCTGGATCTCATCCAGCCAGGCGTCACGCCCAGGGCCGGCCAGCGTCTGTGACGGGCTAAATGCCTGGTCCCACTGGATCTGTACCCGGTCAGCCTCGTCGATGATGAAGCCATCGCTGCGCCGCCAGGCCAGTTCCAGGTAGCGCACCGCGCTGTCGGTCAGCTGGTTTGGCACGCGGCAGTGCAGCAGGCTGGGCGCGGTCGCTACCCAGATCGATGCCTCCACCAGCGCCCGCGACGCCTCATGGCGCCCGCAGGTGGCGAACATCGAGCAGTCGTAGCGCTCGTCACGGCCGGTTTTCTGCCGCTGGTCCGGGTCGTCGTTCCACGGCGTGAGCTTGCCCTGGCAGGGCGCGTCACGCAGCTTCCACGGCACCGAGATGTCCAGCAGTCCCTGCAGGGCGCAGGCAGTGGATACCCACTTCAGCCGGTCGTCGTCCAGCAGCGGCAGGCCGTGCATGCTCGGGTCGGCCGGACGGTGCAGTTGCTGCAGGTGCCGGCCCCGGGTGGCTTGCCCCAGGATGGGGGCCGCTTTGACGCCGTAGCATTCGAGATCGCGGACGGTGTTCAGGACGGACACGACATCGCCCAGCACGACCGTGAGGGTGTAGCCGTGCTGGGAGGCCCACACGCAGGTCACGATCAGCAGCGTCGTCTTGCCCACCGCCGGCATGCCTGCCACGTGGACAACATCATCCAGGCGCAGTGAACGCTGATGCCGTAGCCCGGCGGGAGCGTTGACCTGTAGTTCCAGGTCGCAGATCCGCTGATGCCAGTTGTTGTCCAGGCCCTGAGCGTGGTCGATCCTGTCCATCTCCCGGGCTGCAGCCTCAATGGCCGCCCACCGCAGCAACAGCGGCCGGCGCGTACGCCGCCGGCGGTGCGCTTGCGCCGGCCGAGCGGGCAGTGCGGCGGCGGGCACGACGACGCACTGATCGATCCGCGGCGCGCTGTACCGGGTATCGGCCTGGGCCAGTTCTGACCCTGCCGTGCGATGCGGCGGCCACCCACCAATCGCGTCGCGGTAAGCGTCGGTCCGGCCCGCGGCCACCGACACCGGCCTGAACGTCGGGGGGTGGTCCGCGCCTGCCACGTCGAACAACCGGAGGTGATCGGGGATTTTCTGATACCGGGCCAGCGCCGCGGACCACCTGTGCTCGGGCTTGAACTCCCCGATCAGCCACCGCAGCGACTCCGGCAGCGGTGTGCCGCGGTACTGCGGCGGGCGGAAGTCATAGCCGAAAAGCAGCGGCCACACATGACCGGCCGGTTGACCAGGCGCGTACTGGGTCAAGGCGAACAATCCCAGCTCGACGCCGAGCATCTCGGTGAGCTGGCCCGCCGGGAGCCCGGCTGCGTCGGCGGACTTGCGCAGGGCCTTGCGAGTGGCTGCCTGCCATGCTTGTCGGTCACGCGCCACAGACAACCTCCCCCGCCCGCCCGGTGTCCGGGCACCGGGCGATCAGCGCCTCATCGGTGAGGACCTTGATGTGCGGTTGACCGCGCAAGGCCGAGCTGTGCCGCCGGACGATGTCGCAGTAGCCGCGGTTACGGGCGACCCGGTCGGCAGGAACAACAACGAACCCGTCCTTGTAAGAGAAGGGATGTCCAGTCCCCCAGCCAGGGAACTTCTTGATATTGCGTGCGAGCAGATACGGCTTGCGCCAGTCCTTCACATCGACCCCGATCGCATACCCGTCAGGCCACCGCGCCACCAGGTCCAGCGCATCCAGCCCCGGGTACAGCACCACGCGCGCTCCGCGCGAGGCCAGTGCCGCCGCCAGCGCCAATTCGGGGCGCCCGGGCAGCGCGACAAAGCGCACCAGCTCGGCGCGCAACCGGTATCCGCCCGCCGCCTCGCGCAGCACGGGATCGCGCGCATCTACGGCTCGCAGGCACCGGGGGCTCTCACACAGCCACCCGCTTCCGCGGGCGGGCACCATCCACTGCCCGCATTGTCCGCATACCGCGATCTGTCCCAGCCACATCGAGATCGGGGAGATCGGCTCATAGGAGTCATCCAGCCACGACGCCCACTGAGGCACGGCCAGGAACCTGTTCTTCGCCGCCAGGAACTCGCCAGGGTCCAGAACCGCGTGGGACGTAGCGAACTTGCGCCACTCGGCATACAGATCAGGCCGCCCGGCCTGCTCGGCCCCGGTCTTGACCTGGCTGACCAGGGTGCTCTCGTGTACCTCGGCCACCACATCGAGCGCCTCGACTGACCACTCCAGGCAAAACTCCGACGGCTCACCGCCGATCAGCAGCAACTCGCCGCCGACCTGCGCATCGGCCTCGAATACCAGAGGCCACCCGTCCAGCGGCCTGGTAGCGCTCCAGCCCCAGACCAGGTCGCTGACACCGCGCGGCGCAGGAACACCAGCCAGCGCGCACACGGCGGCCAGGCGGTCCAGCCCCAGCTGCAGCGCCCGGTCATACGGGCGCTCCCTCTCGCTGACACCCCGCCACCCCCGCATCCGGACCAGCCCGGACGCGATGAGGCTGACAACCAACTCAGCCTCGCGCTCCGGCGAACCCCGACGCGAGCTACTCGTACCACCAGACACGAAAGTCACCGCACCAATGTAGGGACCGGCACCGACATTTAACGGAACTGGAGGAGAGCGCCACCAAGGCTCGTCACCCGATCGAGCGATACTGGCCTGGTGATGGTGCGCCGCGAGACTGAACTCAGGCGGACGGACAGTCCGGCCGCCGACCAGTCGGCAGATCGGGCGGCGCAGCTCGTTGCAAAATTCTCTCGGCCGGGCGGCCAGCGAGACGCGCCGTCCAGGTCGGCGAGCCACCACCCCGGCCCCGCTCGGGGGAGCCGCTGCGGGCCTCCTTCCTGCAGACCGGGTCACCCCAGCTGACAGGGCGCTTGAGATGGCCTGGGCGTGCCACGCCGAGCAACTCGATGACCTACAACTGAGCTGGATCGAGAAAGTTCATCAGCGCCAGCGTGGGCTCGTTCTGCCCGGTGAGAGCGTTGACCAGCATCTCAAGTCCGTAATTCGCGTGCTCAGTCGCTAGCTGCACGACTTCGCGGGGCCTGGTCAGAATCTCCTCACCTCGAAGACCTACTGCGACCAGCTCAAGGTGGATGATCCGCCAGGGGTCGCTGCTCAGCACGGCCCCGTCCATGAACTTGACGCGCTTGTCCGGGGCTGGCAGCGGCCGTGTCTGGCCGTGCCGGACGCCGAGACAGAAGCCGATCCACCATGCATCGATCTGCCGCGCGAATGGCTGATTTACCCCGACGTGCTCGCGGATGACCCGGTGAAGATCATCTGGCATGAACAGGTCGGCAGCGGCGTACCGGTTAATGACCTCGGCCATCAGATTGCCGCAGCCATATCGCGGAACGCGAGACCGTGCGCATTGTCGATGCGACGGGCACATATCCGGCACGACTGCTCGTGGGTGCATGAGCACGCCCGGATCACTGGCTCGTCGCCGAGCCAGTCGTACACGAGGTCGGCAGGGTAGTCCTTGCTGCATGAGATCGTGACGAACACGCCCGCGTGCTGCGCGAGCAGCTCGCCGACCTCCATGATCTCGGATCGGGTCAGCAGGAGAATCACCTGGTAAGGGGGCTCGTCGCCGGTTGGCGGGTGAGTGATGGTGCTGACCATCCGCTGCTTCACGCCGCCGGACACCATGCCCAGAGGAGTGTCGATGAGGCGCGGCGCGGTGATGCCGGCGACCTCCATCAGGGACCAGATGAAGGCCAGGGTCAGCGCGCGCTGGGATGCCCCGTTGAGTTCGTAGTCGGTGTCGAGGGTAGTGCCGTTCTGGCTCTCGACCACGATGTCGAAGTTCTCGGTGATGGAGACGCCGCGGAACACGCCAAGGCGAGCGTCCGGTTCCGCGCCGATGATGGACAGGAAGATTTCCTGCAGCCGGGCGGAGACCTTATCCACGTACTCTCCTTCGAGCCGGCCCTGGACCTGTTCTGCGAGGATCCGCAGGTCATCGGCCACGTCACGCTTGATAACCAGATCATGGTTGGCCCGGCGCTTCTTCAGGACCGCAGCGAGTTCCTGCTCGCGGTCTGCGACCTGTCCCTCGAAGGCGGCGATACGTTCGGCGATGCGGCCAAGCTCCAGGACCCCGTCACCGATCTTCTTGCCCACGCCGGCGAGGTCATCCGTGAGCGTCCGCACGCGGGCGTCATCGATGAGTCTTCGCTTGGTCTCGGCCTGCTTGAGTTCAACATCGGTGCGGACGAGTTCATCGTGGGCCGCGGTGTACTCAGCGAGTGTCGCGAGACGTCTCCGGGCGAACTCCTCGGTGTCCGCGCCGGCGGCGGCGAGACCTCGTGCGTCATAACGCAGCTCGGTCAGCCGCTGAGCTATCTCGGAGTTCTCGCGCTGCTCCTCTAGCAGTTGCTGGACGTGCTCTCGCAGCCCGGACCCAGGATGAAGGTCCGACCCGCAGATGCACTCGCCGTCTTCGAGCCGGTCTTCAAGAACCTTCAGTGACGTGTTGGGGATAACGCGCCGGTCGGCGAGTTCCTCGAGTTTTGCCCGGCCCTCGTCCACCTGCGTTCCAGCGAGCGCCCACGACAGCGGCTGGCCCCTGAACGCGGTGCGCATGTCGGCGAGTGCCGCCTGCTCACGTTCCTGGCATGCGCGCATGCGCGACTTCAGTGTCGCGATCTGCGCGTTGAGTTCTTCAAGGTCTCCGATCCCGCGGAGCTGGTTCAGCTCGCGCTCCCACTCATGCTGGTGGGTTTCCATGACTTTCTGGCGGTCTTCGATGACCGACCGGCTCTCCTCCTGTTCCGCGATCTGCCGCCGGAGGGCTTCGCAAGCCTCTTCGAGTTTTTGCGCGTCGCTGCCGCTTTCAGCTGACACGCGGCGCTTGAGGTTGCCAAAGACATGCTTGACGTCCGCGACGCCGGTCGTCAGCTGCTCGATCCCGAGCAGCTCGCGGATCGCCTGGTGCACCTTGCTCTGCCGTTCATGGGAGTGCACCCGTCCCGAGATGAACTTCTGGATGTCGTCACCGTTGGTGAAGAACAGGTCAGACAGTCGATGCGGGATGAGGTGCTCGATCCACGCGTCCGCCGGCATCACGGGCTTATCCCCCTCGGGAGCGAGGCGGAACAGTTTGACGTCGTCCTGGCCGCGTGGGTAGCCACTATCCGAGCCGGGTGTTTCGAGGACCATGCGCCGGAGGCGGTACTGGCTTGTCATGCCCATGTCGTCGGTGTGATCGAAAACGATCTCGACCTCGACCGCGACCGGGGAACCGGCGGGGCAGAAGGTGGAAGTGAGCCGCAGCGCATCAGCGTTAGCGACCTTGGGCAGGCCGTTCATGCCATAGAGGCCCCACAGCATGGCGTACAGCAATGTCGTCTTGCCGGACCCGTTTTCCCCGCGGATGACAGTCAGCGGCCGGGCCGGATCGACGGAGAAGTTGATCGTGACGTCGCGCATCATCTTGAAGTTGGCGATATGCACCGACCTGATGAGCATCAGCTTCCTCCGCCTATCGCGGCAACGGCCGACCGGCCGAGTGCATCGACGACCTTCGTGACGTCGTCTCGGCGTCTGCTGGTGTGCGCCTGGGATTGCAGCGCAACCACGTCGTCGAGCGCCTTCACAAGAGCGGCCCGGTATCCCGGATACCGCTCCTTGATGGTGAGAACTTCCTGCTCGGCAACGCCATGGATCCGAGGGGTGACTGCCATTCCTACCTCTGTCCTTAGATTGTGCGCTCCAGCCTGCTGATGACCGTCCGCGGGCCGTCCGGGTCGTACTCATTCTCGGCGGCGCCAGCGAACTCGCGGGCGCGCGCGAGCTCGCCGAGCAGGATCCCGCGGCCCTCACCGGCCTCGTCAGCTGGCGGCAGGACGATGAAGTCGTGAAGCGCGGCACGGCGCTTGCCTTCGGCTCTGCGGAGGATACGCCCGCGGCGCTGGACCCATTCCCGGCGCACGGTGCTCGACGCCAGGAGGTATGCCGTGTCAGTTTCGGGAAGGTCGATACCTTCGTCGAGCACCTTCATGGCGGTCAGCGCCTGATACTCGCCGCGGCCGAACGCCTCAAGGTAACGCTCCGACCCGCGTCGTCCCGTCTCGGTGTTGGTGAACTCATGGAAGCGGATGCCAAGCCTCCGCAGGAGGGCGTTGGCCTGGTCAAGCTGCCTCGCCCCGCCCAGGACGGGCGGTTTCGCCGAGGCGTAGATCAAGGTCCGGGAGACATGGCGAACGCCGGTCTCGTCGAGAACGGCCTCAAGCGCGGGTAGTTTGCCTGAGGCCTGCTCCAGGACGGCTCGCCGCTTGCGCAGCAAGTGCTCGATCTGGTCGTCGAGGCCGTCAGCAGAGCCGTCGTCCTGCCGGTTATAGCCCTTGCGGCGCAACTGCTTGCTCAGGTCAACGTACGCGGCGAACTCGTCTGTGCTCAGCGGTACCTCATGCAGGTAGTACCGGTAGGGCGTGAGGCAGCCGACGCTGATCGCGTCAGCGAGAGTGAAGTCGTAGATCGGCGGGCCGAAGAAGTCGAACAGCTCAGCGCTTCCGGTGTCGTCGTACTGGCGTGAAGGCGTCGCCGACAGCCCGAGCCGCACGTCGAAGCGCTGGGGTGCCAGCCGGAGGAACGTCGGCGCGCCCAGGTTGTGTACCTCGTCGCCGATGAGCATGGTCAGCACCTGCGGTGGCAGGCGGTCGATGGCCTCCCGCAGATTCTCGTCGCCGGTGAACAGCTGCTGGGTACATAGGACAACGGCTGCGTAGCTCGACTTGGTGGCGAGGCTTGCCTTGAGTTCCTCGATCCAGACGCGGCGCCTCGGGATGGTGAGGTTGCTCGGAACCGCCGGCTCGATCCCGAAGCGGCGGATGACCTCGATCCACTGGCGCATCAGCGGCGCAGTCGGCACGATGATCATCAAGAGCATCGGGCCGGCGTGGCGGTCCTGCTCACTCACCGCGGCGATCAGGGATGTCTGGGTCTTGCCACCGCCAGTGGCGATGGCCAGGATCCCGCGTGAGCCTGCTTCGAGGAACGTCCTGACGGCGACGCCCTGGTGCGCGTACAGGCCGGTCTCCCACTCGACACCTTCAGGCACGCGCAGCAGACGCGACGGCTGCGTCGTCACGCCAGGCGGAAGGGCCGGCTCAAGCCCGCGCATGTGATCGGCCTGCCAAGCCCGCCAGAAGTCATCAATGGTCGGAACGGCCTGCTTGGCGCCATGCTTCCTGATGACGCGCAGGCCATCGGTAACGTCAATCGCGAGCACGTGCGGGTTCTCGTTGTTCCAGTCACGTTCCCAGCCGCGGACCAGTTTCGCCACACGTGCGGCGGCGGCGGAACCATCCGCCCATGGCCGGTCGACCGTCATCTGCTCGCCGTTGACGAGCAGGCCCCGCGCCGTCGCGTTGCCCGAGCCATGAACGGCGAGCCAGTCACTCCCCCCGCGCAGGAGCCACTTCTTCTTGTGGTACTGGCCACGCGCCATCAAGGCAAAGCGAACCGCGAGCCGGCCAGCCGCGATCAGGTAGGCGAGGCAGTCAAGGGTGTGCTGCACAAGAGCGGACGCGGACAGCGAGGCATCGGTGAAAAGACGCTGCTCGGCCTCGCGGATTACCTGCTCAGGCGACCTGGTCCCGCGTTCCAGGGCATCACGATCCTCCTCACTAATCTCGGGGCTGATGAGGAGGCTTAGATGGCGGTCCGGATTTGCCAGGAACTCGGCTAGGCCAGGAGCGATCTGGGCAAGGCAGCGCGAGCTGAAGAACCCGGCCCCGATGCGGGCTTCGTCCGCGACCGCCATCGCCGGGATGAGAACCTCGCCGACTAGGTCATCTTCGGGGATCTGGTAGAGGGGCTCGGCCTTGCTCACGGCCTCGATGAGAGGTGTGCCCGGCACGTGCACCTCCGTCCCTGAGCTTCGATGGCGGCCACGCGCGTGCTGTCCCCCGCAAGGAAGAGGTGCACCTGGCGGCCTGTGATCGCGGGATCACGGCGCGAACGATTGTACGGGCGCAATCCGTCATTGTCTCGCCGCACAGACAGCGAGAGCCTCGCGGCGCTGTCCTTATATCCCTGCGGCCACCTCATATCTGCGGGGCCACCTCGGTGATATAGGAGGCTGCGGCCTGGCCCCAGAACATCCGGAGATCGCCGTAGTAAGAGTCGGGGGTCGGGTGCATGTTCTCGGCCTTGGCGTAGGCCATGAACAGCAGGTCGAAGCCGACCTTCATCCTGCGCGCGAACCGTAGTGCCTCCGCCGGGTCTACCTCATCCGCGCTGCGGGCCGCCATCGACTGGGCAGCGTCGTATACGTCACGGATGAAGGGATGCCCGTGGTTGAGGATCACGATGGCCTTGCCGTTGAGGTGGGTGATGTCGAGCATTTCCTTGCCCGGCCAGGTGCGGTCCGCGATCGTGAACGGGAGCGCCTCAATCGTCTCGCGGAGCTTATCGGCGACTTCCGCAACTCGCTCCTTGGCCGCGGGATCGTCGCTGGCGTCTGCGCCCGAGGCAAGGTCGTCGGTCAGATCGCTGACGACCTTGTCGACCTTGTCCTTCTGCTCTCTCGGTGACAGCTGTCCGCCGGCTCTGCCCCGAGGGGCCGTCGTGTCCGCCGCGGCTGCCGCCTTCTCTGCCTCCTCATGATCGTCATTCCCGGAACTCGACGCCGCGTCCATAAGGTCCCACTGGTCACGCAGCCTCTTCCGGGCTGCTTCGAGCGGTCGTCTGAGGGAGGCGCGCAGCTGGGTCCGGAGCTTGTCAACGGGCTCGGCGCCCTTCTTTACATGGCGGACCTGGAAGTACTCATCGAGCGTGGCCGGGAACTCGATCTCGACAGCCACGTACCGGTCGGCCTCGACGACGCGGGTGGGGTAGAAGTTCTGGACGAGCTCGTAGCTGATCTCGCGTCCCTGCCGAAGGAAGCTGATCTTGCCTTCGGTCGACGGTCCGATGTTCAGGTCCTTCAGGAACTGGGCGTCACCCCGGCCGCGGCGCTGAATGATCTCGTCGGCCGGGATCGCGACGGTGATGGTGACCTGGTGTTCATCGACATTGATTGTGTCGCGGGTGATCAGCTGCCCCTGCACGCGCTTGCCGACCTTCTTGTTCACCCGCGGGCTGTCGAGCTGGAAAGTCGGGTCGTGCAGTTCCGTGTCGCGGCCGTTCAGATCGATGCTGACGCCCTTGTCCAGGAACCGCCGGTAAGCGCGGGCAAGGAAAGTCTGCACCTCCGAGAGCTGCTGGGCGAGATCGGTCTTGTACCGGCCGCCGGTCTTGAGGCGGTCGACCTTGTTCCACACCACGAGCGTGCCCGACTCGTATGGGTCGCCGTCGTCGCTGAGCACAAGGTCAGAGTGCTCGCCGGGGAAGTCCGGCAGCGTCTCGCTCAGAATGAGCGTCTGGCTGCCGTCCCTGATGTCGTCGAGATCGAGCCATGCGTGCAGGACGCCGGCCTCGCCGAGCTGCCTGGTGTAGATGTCGAGCCTCCGCGCATGGCTGAGCGCGGCGAGCTTCAGCCCGACACCGAACCGGCCCAGACCCGACCGCTGCCCGTACCTGCTGGAGTAGCCGAGAGTCAGCACATGCGGGAGGGTTTGGGAGTCAATGCCGACTCCGTCGTCGCTGAACGCGATCGTGTCGATGATCTTGGGCTTGTCGCCCCTGGGATAGGTTCGGATCCGGATCCGCGTGGCGGCGGCCTCGATGGAGTTGTCGATCACCTCGCCGATCGCGCTGTTCAGGTCAAACCCGGCGTCGCGCCACGATTCGAGCGCCTTGTCGACCTGAATGATCTGAGCGGACGCTGATGCTTCGGCGCGCTCGTCGCCTGTACCGGATGCCGGTGCGGACGCGGAGCGAGTAGCGGCGGGCGCGGCACTGGAGTCTGCCATGGCGGATGCTTCCTTTGCGGGTACGGAGCCAGCGGCGAAGGTGAACGGGCCGGTGGTGGCGGGCGTCGGGTCGACCGGTTCGGATCGCCACGATCCGGGGAGCCCTGCCGTGGCAGTGCTGCTCGTGACGCTCCAGGGTGCATGGGCCGGAATACTTGCGGGCGCCAGAGGGAGGCCGCCGGAGCCGGCGCGGTATTCGGGTCCGCCCGGGGCCTGCTCGTCCTTGACGGCCAGGCTTCCGAAGTCGATCAGCGGCAGCTGGCCGACGCACTTATTCCTGCGGCCGGAGCTCATGCCGCCACCAGCGACCGCAGGCCGCAGTCCCTGGCATGGCGGCGGGCGCGGGACAGCCGCTGCTGGGCCTGCGTGACGCTCAGCCCGAGACAGGCCGCCGCGGTGGGCGCGTCGAGGTCAGCGAGCGCGAAGAGCAGCAGCGCTCTGTCCGGCCGGGTGAGCGGGGCGCTCGCGACCACATCGAACACGTCGATCAGCGCCTGCTCCGCTGGGCCACCGGGGTCAGCGGCCACATCCGGCGGCTCGGCGACCGGGTAAAAGGACGCGATCGCGGCCCGGCGCCTGATCTTGGTGCGCGCGTGGGCCAGAGCGCTGTCGAGCAAGTCCCGCGGATCGCCGGTGGCTTCCGGGTTGCGCAGTAGCTCGTCGAGCGCGAATTCGATACGCTGCTGATCCGGTACTGACCGCGTGGCGGCACAGCGTCCCTGTCCCAGGCATACAGCCTCGATGACATCTTCCGACAGAACGGGCCTGTCGCCCTCGGGTTGTTCTGGCATAGGCTTGCCTTCCTCCTTGGCTGCGACCCCGCTCGCGCTGTCGGGTCACGGCCACAACGGATGTGTGGGCATGGTGCCTTATTCAGTTGAGAAGGACACTAGCTAAAGAACCTGACCTGCGAGCGTCCTTTCCCTCGTCCGTACAGGTGCACGATCGCTGCCTTTCTTGCAGGCCCGGCCCGGATGACGCCGGCGAGTTCCGGGCCGAAGGCGGCAGCTCAGTCCGAGGCCGGTCATCCTGCCGGACGCCCGATCCATCCTTGGGTCATGGCGGCCGGGTATCCCGCACCGGGAGCTATCAGCCGCGGCTCAGATATGGCTACCATTTGTACTCCTGGTGAAAAATTGGCGAGGACGACTGCTCACACCAGGAGTGGATGACGGTGGCCGCTCCCCGCCCTATTACCGCTTCCGGCGTCAGCAGTGAGATCTACTGGCCGAGCGCCATGACGGTCGGCAGGATTGTCACCAGGAGTGGCTAGGGTGATAGACGTCAGGAGTCTGCGGGCCTCAGGCGACGACTGGCGGCGCTAACCGCGATGGCGCGGGCGAGCGCCAGGAGTGGCTAGAGTAGAGGATGGCGGTGATCATGATGACTCACGATAAGGCGGAGCCGGGCGAGATCTACTGCGATTACAACGCTACAGCGCCGCTGCGGGCGAGCGCGCGCGCGCAGATGCTGGCGTGGCTTGGCGACCAGACGGGCAATCCGTCGAGCATCCACGCCGCGGGCAGGCGCGCCGCGGCGGCGGTCGCGCACGCCCGCGAGCAGCTTGCCCGCCTGATCGGCGCGGCCCACGGCGAAATCGTGTTCACCTCTGGTGCCACGGAATCGAACAACCTCGCGCTGCACGCTGCGCTTGCCGGCCGCCCGGACGCCGCGCTGATCATCACGGCGGTGGAGCACCCCGCCGTGCTGGAGTTCGCGCGGGCTCGCACGGCCCCGCTCGTCGTCATCGGCGTGGATCATCACGGGCATCTGCATGCCGATCGGCTGGCTGCCGCGCTCCGCACGGCGCCGGGTGCCGTGGTGTCGGTGATGGCAGCCAATAACGAGACCGGCGTCCTGAATGATCTCGCCGGCATCCGGGCCCTCACCCGCGAGCACGGCGCGCTCTTGCACACCGACGCCACGCAGCTGGTCGGGAGGCTGCCGATCGACGTCACCGCGCTCGGCGTCGACATGCTGTCCCTGTCGGCGCACAAGTTCGGTGGTCCCCAGGGGATAGGCGGTCTCTACATCCGCCGCGGACTGCCGCTCGCGGTGGCGCCCCTGCAGCGAGGCGGGAACCAGGAACGCGGCTGGCGTTCCGGGACGCTCAACGTCGCGGGCATCGTCGGCCTCGGCGCGGCGGCGGAAGACGCAGCCGTCCACCTGACTACGGAGATCACGCGCGTCCGCGCGATCAGGGACGAGTTCGAGCAGCGCCTGACAGGCACGATCGCGGGCGCGTTCGTCAATGGCGACACCGAGACCCGCCTGCCTGGCGTCAGCAGCGTTACCTTTCCAGGCCTCCCGGCGCAGGCCGTGCTCGCGGCCATGCCGGAGGTCGCCGCATCCGACGGATCGGCCTGCGCATCCGGATCACTGAGGCCAAGTCACGTCCTCACAGCCATGGGATATGCCCCGGATGACGCTGACAGTGTCATCCGGTTCTCCTTCGGTCACGCCAGCACGGCCGCCGATGCATGGCGCGCCGCCGAGAAGACCCTCGACGCGGTGAGGCGCGTCCGCGGGGCAATGGCCGGCACCACGCCCGTCAACGAGACCGGGCCTTTCCGGCACGCAGCCGTGCCACTCACCACAGGGAGGACGTCTTGAGCAGCCGCCTGGCAGAGAACGCCCAGCGACGCTTTGCCGGACACGAGACGTTCGCGCCGCGGTTCGGCTGGCTGCGCAAGGCACATATCGCGGTGAGCACGACGCCTGCGCCCGTCAGTAACGGCCGCACGCCGCCAGGCAGCGACGCGTTCCTCCGTCCCAGCGCGCAGATCGACCTGGGCGTCGGCAAGAACATGGTCACCTCGATCCGGTACTGGGCCCAGGCATTCGGAATCACGTGCGAGGCACCGCAGGGTGGTGCATCGCGAGCTTTTCTCGCCCACCCCACAGAGGAAGGCCAGTGGCTGCTCGGTGACGACGGCGTCGACCCGTGGCTTGAGCACCCTGCGAGCCTGTGGCTGCTGCACTGGTGGCTGCTGCGGCCAAAATGCCTTGCGCCCACCTGGTGGGTCACTTTCTACGTTCAGCCCTCGGCCCGCTTCCACGAACACGAGCTGACCGCTCTCGTAGAGTCACAGGTCGCCCTTGCCGGCTGGGATGCCGTGATGACGTCCTCGGTCGCGAAGGACGTCGACTGCCTGACGAAGATGTACGCACCACGCCGGTCAGCCACTGGCTCCCCCGGCAGCGTGGAAGACCTGCTCGACTGCCCGTTCCGGGAGCTCGGGCTGCTGGAAGCAGTGCCCGGGACGCCCAGGACCTGGCGCTTCGCCGACGTGCCCCGCCTTGCCGTGCCGCCGGCCGTCGCCGGCTACGCCGCCCTGGACTACATGGCCCGCAACGAGCTGAGCGGGCAGGTAACAACAGCGCGCCTTGCCCACGAACCCGGGGCGGTCGGCCACGCACTGCGCATGACCGAGCCCGCTCTCGCTGCTACCCTCTCCGACCTGAGCGCCCGCACCCCGGAACTGCGCGTCGTCGACAGCGTCGGGCAGCGCTCCCTGATCGTCAACGGCGACCCCGCCCAGCTCGCCCGGGCGGTCATCAACGCCCACTACCGAGGCGATGACCCGGCTACCGTATCCGGGCGGCGTGCCGCCAGCGCCCCCCGCTCGGCGCGGACAGCACCATCTCGGACCGCACCGCCGGGAACGCGGAAACGCAGCGGCAGCGCGCGGAAGGCAACGGCATGACACGGCCGGCGGGCATCGCTGTCCCCAGAGGGATCACCGTGACCGGCAGCCGGCTGCGGTCAGCCAATGTCGAACACGACATCACGGCAAGCGCGATCCAGAGTTACGTCCTCACCAGCCGGGGTGCCGACCTGCTCCGCCGCGTCGCCAACGCCATCAGCGACAGCGACGTCACGCGCGCCTGGGCAGTGACCGGCCCCTATGGCACGGGGAAATCATCGTTTGCCGTGCTGCTGGCCGCCCTGCTGTGCGGCAGCGGCGACGACCGGCCATCAGCCGGACCGGATCCGCGCGCCGCTGCGCTGGCCCTGCTGAGCCACCATGACAATGCCCTCGCCGACAAGTACCGCGACGCGACGAAACAGCAGCTGCTGCTGCGCGCCGCAGTCACTGCGCGACGTGAGCCGGTCATCCGCACAGTGGCCCGGGCCCTGCACAACGCCAGCGCGGCCGATCCCGGGCTCGCGGAACTCGCCGCGGTCAGCGGCGAGCCCCTCCCGGCACCCGACGCCCTGCTCCAGGCCATCGCGACTGCCGCGAAGATCCGGCCGCTGCTCATCATGATCGACGAGTTCGGGAAGAACCTCGAGTACTTCGCGGCGCGGGGAGAGAACGCTGATACGGCGGACGATCTGTATTTCCTGCAGGAACTCGCTGAGCTTGCCGCAGGCGAGCGGGCGGCGCCCATCTACCTTCTCACCTTCCAGCACACCTCGTTCGCCGACTACGCCACTCGCGCCGCGGCGTTGCAGCGACGCGAATGGAGCAAGATCCAGGGGCGCTTCCATGACATCGGGTTCGTCGATGAGCCTGCCGATGTCGCGACGCTGGTGGCCGGCTCGATCCGCAGCGACGACCTCAGCATTCAGTCCCGCAAGGCCATCGACAGCTACGGTGACGACGTCGCGCGGCTGTGGCGTGATCACGGCCTGGAGTCCCTGCTTCCCGCCGATCCCGGCCTGCTCGTGGCGACCTATCCCCTGCACCCGCTGACCATCGCCGTGCTGCCTGCGCTGTGCGCCGCGCTCGGCCAGCACGACCGGACGCTAGCGGGATTCGTGACCGGCGACGAACCCCACACGGTCGCCCGATTCCTTGCCCAGCATGACGGCGACGAGGCAGTCACTGGTAAGACAACGCTCGCGACGCTGAAACTCCCGGCGCTCTACGACTACTTCGCCGCGTCGGTCCGGAGCCCGGCGCTCTCATCAGCGCACGCGTCACGGTGGCTGGAAATCGAGGCCCGGCTAAGCGGCATCACCGACCTCGACCCCGAGGACGCGGCCCTGCTGAAAGCGGCTGCGCTGCTGAACGTCATCGACTCCTCCGGTGTCCTGCGGGCGAGCGCGGCGAATCTCACCTTCGCTACCCACGAGCCGCAGCAGCTGACCGCGACCGCCCGCACAGGCACCAGGAAGAGGCTGCAGCGCCTCAGCGACGCCGGCTACCTCACTTACCGCAGGCACTCCGACGAATACCGGCTGTGGGCGGGCACCGACATCGACATCCGGGCTCGCTTGCAGGCCGCACGCGACCGGCTCGGCGGTACCGAGATCGGGGCGCTGCTGACCCGCAGCTACCTGCCGCCCGCTATCGTCGCCGGCAAGCACAGCCAGGTCACAGGCCTGCTGCGCCATTTCACCACGGTCGTCACTGAGCCTGAAGGCACCCTGCCTGCGCTGGCGGCGTTCCCCGGGCCGGCCGACGGCACCCTGGTGCTCCACCTCGGCACATGTCACGACGTGCCGACGCTGGACAGCGCCCTGCCGATCCTCGTCGGCGTCACGTCCGATGCCGATGACATCCGGGACACTGCCGCTGACGTCCTTGCCCTTGACGACCTGCTCGCCGCACCTGATCTGGATCCGGTCGCCCGGGCCGAGATAAGGGAACGGCTCGCGGCGGCGCGCTCGGGCCTGACCAGCTTGCTCGCGCGCGCCTACGACCCGTCCCGGCCGGATGTGACCTGGACACTGCAGCTGCCGGGCGTAGCAGAACCAGAACCGGTGCGCTCGGCAAGCAGCCTTTCGGGGCTGGTATCCGCAGCTTGCGAGACCGCGTACGAGAACTCCCCGCACATCCGCAATGAGATGCTCGGACGCCATCAGCTCACCAGCCAGGGCGCTAAGGCACGGCGGGAACTACTGACCGCCCTGATCAGGCATCCCGATGAGCCGCAAGGCGGCTTGGAGGGACATGGCCCCGAAGTCGCCATGCACGCCGGCGTCGTCATGCATCTCGGGCTGCACGGCCGCATCGCCGGAGAGCACGCTGCCACCGACGACCCGGGCACGGGCTGGACCGCGCCGGGCGAGTCCAGCACCGCCCGTCCGGCGTTCATGTTCATGCTCGACATGATCCGGGCAAGCCAGCCGGGCGTGTCCGTCGCCGAGGTGCAGCTTGCGCTGCTCAGACCGCCCTACGGGGTCAAGGCCGGCCTGTTCCCGATTATCCTCACGGCCGGGCTCATGCACACCGAAGACGACGTCGCCGTGTTCGAAGACGGCTCGTTCACCCCTCGCATCACGCCCGAGTTCATCGAGCGCCTCACCAAGACCCCCGACCGTGTCCTGCTTCGTCACGCTCCGGCTGCCCCCGGGCAGCGTGCCGCCGTTATCATCGGCCTGAGCGGCATTCTCGGCATCACCGATTCACACCGCGCCCGTACCAGGACCCCGTCACTAGTCCGGGTGACCGCCGCCCTGCTTGAGGTCGTGCGAAGTCTGTCGCGCTACGGGGCCCAGACTCGATCGATATCCGCGACCGCGCAGCAGGTCCGGGAAGCACTGCGCACTGCCCGCGATCCCGAGCACCTGCTCTTCGCCGACCTGCCGCAAGCGGTCGGCCTTTCCCCGATATCGGCCGACACTCCGACCGACACAAAGCAGGCCGCTGAACTCGTCGCACGGCTCGCCGACGCAGTCCGCGAGCTGCGCGACATCGGGACCAGCCTCGAAAGGGCGGTCGCCGCGCGCTTTATCGCTGCGATGAAGGTCCAGGGCCCGCTGCCCGCGGCCCGCCGGGCGCTGGCTATGCAGGCCGACGGAATCACGACCGCTGTCGTGAATCCCCCCGTGCGGGCGCTGCTCAACCATGCCAAGCAGACCGATCTGCCCGACGACGACTGGCTAGCACAGACCGCGCTCATCGTCGGCGGCGAACCTATGCCCTCCTGGCGCGACGAGAACCTCGATCGGTTTGCCGGCCGGCTAGCCGAACTCACAGCAACCATCGCCAGGCTGTTCGCATTGCACTTCGACGCATCGCAGGCCCGCGGCGAGAGCTTCGACGCCCGGCGCGTCACCGTTACCCGCCCGGACGGACGGGAAGAGCACCTCGTCGTCACCATCCCGCTCGACCGGCAGAAGGAAGTAGACGCAGCGGTCGAGGCCGCCATCACCGCAGCGCGCCAGGCTTTCGGGGATGACGGCGAGCGCATCCTGCTCACCGCGCTCGCCACGCATGTCCTCGAAGACAAGGACACCGGCGGCGAGCCGTCCGGCCTGGCCGCAGCCTCACGCACCACCGCAGCCACGGAACGAAGGAGTCACAGCGCATGAGCACCAGCAACGGCCCTCAGCAGGCCGGCGCAGGCGCCGAGCCCGACGACGCGTCCAAGACCGTGCGCCACGTACTCGGCATCTCCGGCGGCAAGGACTCCTCAGCGCTGGCCATCCACCTGCGCGACCGGATTCCGCAGATGGAGTACTTCTTCTGCGACACCGGCTCTGAGCTTCCCGAAACCTACGACTTCCTCCTCCGGCTCGAAGCTGCGCTTGGCAAGCCGATCGCCCGGCTCAACGCTGAACGCAACTTCGATCATTGGCTGCAGGTCTACCAGGGTGCGCTGCCGAGTCCGCAGATGCGCTGGTGCACCAAGAACCTGAAAATCAAGCCGCTTGAGGCATGGCTCGGCGACGACCAAGCAGTCAGCTACGTGGCCATCCGCGCAGACGAGAACCGCCTTGGCTACATCTCGACCAAACCGAACATCACCACGGTGTTCCCGTTCCGCGACGACGGCATCGACAAGGACGGGGTGATGCGCATACTTGATGAATCCGGCGTAGGGCTGCCCGATTATTACGAATGGCGGACAAGGTCCGGGTGCTACTTCTGCTTCTTCCAGCGCAAGCACGAATGGATCGGTCTTGCCGACCGCCACCCGGATTTGTTTGAAAAGGCCGTCGCCTACGAAGACAAGATCCGCTACGAGCAGACCGCAATGCAGGGACGGCAGTACAGCTGGTCCCAGGGAGAAACCCTGCAAGAACTGCTGGCGCGACGCGACGAGATCGAGCAACGCCACCAGGAGACCATGGACCGGGCTGCCAAGCGAGTCAGGCCGAATCGGCCCCTGCTAGAGGTGCTATCCGATGCGCTGGACGACGATGACGACGAAAGCGGCTGCACGGTCTGCCACGTCTAACATCCCGGCCCGCCCGGCATCCTGGCGGCGGTAGTGGGACCTTCCGTCGGCATGAGTGCCAGGACATCAGTGCGTCGCAGGTCTACGGCAAGTCCGTCAAAGGTTAACGCAGGCCAGGTGAGGGAGTGCAGCTGCCAGCGGATGCACCCGGGACCGCCGGGCCGGAGACTGCGGCGCGCCGCACTTGCCGGATACGGAAGACTCGGCGGATGGGAGCGATCGGTCCGGGCCGGCGGTTCGGGCAGCGGGTGACGACCGGCCGGAACCCACTGGGCAGCGGCGGGAACGGCGAGGTCTGGAGGGTCGGGGGGACGACGGCAGGGCGGGTGCCATCAAGCTGCTCGGGCGCGGTGGCCGTTCTGGCAGGTACCGGCTGGGCCGTTTCCGGGATGAGGTCCGGTTCCTCCTCGCCCACCCGGAGGTTCCGGGCATCCTGCCGGTCCTCGACAGCTACATATCTGATGACCTAGGCCAGCCGTCCTGGTACGTGATGCCGGTAGCGGTCCCGATCCGGGAAGCCCTGGGGGACGACCCCGCGCCGGGAGTGGTAGTCGCGGCCGTGGCGGAGATCGCCGTGACGCTCGCTGCGCTGGCAGCCGAGGGGTGGGGCACCGGGATATCAAGCCGGGCAACCTGTTCCGGCTCGGCGACCGGTGGGTCGTGGGAGATGCGGGTAATGAGTGTTGAGGAGTTCCGGGACAGGGACGTCGATTACCTGGGCTGGGTGGCGGCGCACCCCGACGGCTATGTGATCAACATTGGCCGTAGTCGGCGCGGCTACGCCCGGCTGCACCGCGCCACCTGCGGCACGATCACCAGCAGGCCCCCGTTCACTGGTCCCTACATCAAGATCTGCTCGGGCGCGCTAATGGAACTTGATCGATGGGCGCTGTCCCGCATCGGCGCGGTCGCCGAGCGCTGCGGGACATGCCGGCCGCTGGGGGACGCGGCGTCCGGCCAGCAGCCTGGACCAGCTGAGCCCGCGGCATCGGCCCGGGCAGATAGCGCTGCTTCGCCCGGCACGCCGACAGGCCAGGCGTGGGAGATCGATGGACCCGGCGATGACCGCCGGCAGGTATGGCTGTGGGACACCCGCTACATCCCATATGAACGGCTCACTCCTGGCCAGCACGCCGCTCGCGATGCGCTCCGGCTCCGGGTAGGGTCCCTGGCAGCCGCAACCGGGGAGATCATGCATGCGAGCTACGCCGGCTTCAAGCCAGCGAACATGGACGTAGAAAACCTGGTTCTCTGCAACATCGACGCCACCGCCGGCGGCTGCTTCCGGTTGGCCGTCCGGCATGGGGTGCGCTTTGAGGTGGCGGTCGGCCCACGCCGTGATCCGCCGTCCGGCCGGCACTTGGCCTGCTCCTACCAGTACCGGCTAATCAGCCCCGGCAGCAACCTGAGCCACTGGCGGACCGTCCGGCGCCTGGTCGGCTTCACCGGAGCTGATCTCGGCCGGTTCCCTTCGGCCAGGCGGCTGGAACAGGTGTGGCTCGCCATCCACCACGCGGAGGCACAGACCGCCGGTCAGCCCGCCGCCCCCGCAACGCCGTTCGCGGTCTTCCTGACCCTCAGCTATCCGCAGGCCCAAACGGCGGGCGCTGACCCGGAACTGGTCAAGGCGCTCATGGACGGCACCGTCGCCGCGTTCCAGGCCCACGGCAACCACGGGACGGTCGCCGAGATCGCCACCCGGCTCGCCGTTGCCACCGGGCGGCCGGCGGTCCTGATCGCACAGACGTTGCTCAATGACAGGCGCGCGGTCCTCGGCATCACTGGCATGCTCGTCCACCTGCGCGGAACCGGAGTGCAATGGAACCCGGCCGATCACCTGTGCATGGCCGGACAGGTCCTGTGCCGGCAAGCTCCCGGTGGAACGTGGGCGCTGTCTGGAGAGATCCACGCCGTCGAGCAAGAATACCAGGCGGCCTGATGAGCTTAAAAATCTTGCCCAGGTCTATGGGAGGTATATCGCAGGTCTACGCGAGGTCAATCACCGCGTGTACAGGAAGCCCCTGGCAAAGCCGTGTTACCAGAGGTCCGGGCATCAGGCTCTAGCGATCCGTTGCGATTTTCAGCGCATTTCCGGGCGTCGGGACGCGTCTAGCTTGCAGCCACGCTAGCAGGGGTTATTACGGAGCGTATCTGCCGCTTGGGCACGTGGCCGTCGCCATGTTTGCTCCATGTTTGCTCGGATGTCGCGGTACCATCTGGCAGTGCCCGGTATCAGGCGGCACTGAAATTGGCGGAGTCGCGGACAAGACGGCACCGCCAGTCATTATCTGGTAGCCGACGGACGCAGAGCAGCGGACTCTTAATCCGCGGGTTCGGGGTTCAAGTCCCTGGCGGCGCACCCGTCCTGACCTGGCCTTATACCTGTTCAGGGTTCCCTCGTGAAGGCCGTTTCTGGGCCATGTTTGCTCCACGTTTGCTCGTCAGTCCGGACCTAGTCCCACGGCCCGGTCGGAGCGCCCCGCGGACCCCCTACCGATGGCTATACAGAGCGTGACATCTACCGGAAGGCGCAGCTGGAGGGTCCGCACCCTGCGCGGCGGGCCAGCGACCGGCGTCTGGATGTCCCGCTCGCCGAGCCTGACCACGCCGGCGACATCTCCGGCGGGCAGGGGATTTAGCCGGGCAGCACGGTTCAGCCTGGGATGCGGTACTGGCGCCGGCTCAGCAGCAGGCCGGAGTGTCCGCTCGCAGGACCGGCACGCCAGGATCGCCTCCCAGGTACATGCGAGGTCTACGGGGAGGTACACGCCAGGTACATGGGCTGCCGGCACCCAGGTCCCGAACAGGCCGGCTTCGGTACCGGACAGATCGGCGTCGCGCGGTTCTGCGGGCTCGCTCACCGACTGCGGACCACGGTGCGCCTGCCCACGCGGAGCCACCGGCGG
Source organism: Streptosporangiaceae bacterium (assembly GCA_035533915.1). GTDB lineage: Bacteria > Actinomycetota > Actinomycetes > Streptosporangiales > Streptosporangiaceae > Chersky-822. Next base: position 5,303 of record DATLSX010000107.1, on the reverse strand, counting down.
GCCGGATGAGTGCTGCTACTTGCCGGCCAAGAGGCCGCGCCGCGCCAGGAGTCATGTAGGTTTCGGCGCGGACGGCACGGCAGGGCACGGGGAGCTTGGGTTTCTCGTGGTTCCCGGGCCGTGGCATTGGGCTCGTGTCTCAGGGGAGCGGCATTTCCTGGCTCTGCGATGCGGCCAGTAGCGGCGCCGCCAGGCTGCCGGTGAGTTCTGGCACGATGCCGAGCTGCTGCAGGTCGGCGACCGGGCTGGTGACCAGGGCGACGACGTTGGGCAGGGAGCTGCTGGCGGCCAGCTGGCGGAGGGTGGCCGTCTCATACACCAGGAACGGCGCGAGTTCGGCGGCGCGGAGCACGACGTTGGCCGTCGTACCGGTAGCGCAGGTCGACCAAGGGCTCCCCGGCCAGGCTGGACAGGGCGGCGGCGTCCTCGGGGCGCAGGTCCAGGTTGCCGCCGCGCAGGGCATGGCCGTTCGAGCTGAGCCAGGCCAGGAAGGCCGTGAGCGCTTTGTCGAAGCCGTCCCCGGCGGGCTGCAGGACTGACAGCGGGATGAGGCAGCCGCAGTCGCACTCCCATTCGATGGGATGGCTCAGCTCGGGGACGATCGTGAAGCCCGCGCGGGCGAGCAGCCGGCCCCAGGCGCCGATGCCGAATTCGTGATTGTTCTGCTCGACGGAGACCAGCAGCCCGTCGTCGGCCAGCAGGCGGCAGGCCTGGTCAAGGAGCGGGAGGGGGCGGCTTTCCCAGGCGTGGTACCAGCGGGCGTAGCCGACTGCGTCGGTGTCGCCGCTGGGGCAGTGCCCGGCTATCTCGTTGAGCATGTTGTTGGCGATGCAGCTGGCCACGACCAGATCGGCGGTGCCGGGCTCGATCCCCAGATCGCCGGTCGCGTCCGCGGTGACCGCCCGGACGTTGCGGTGCCCTGCTGCCAGCGCAGAACCTGGGTGAACAGGGTCATCAGGTCGCTCTGGTCCACGGCCACAATGTCGGCGGCGGGCCACAGCGACGCGATCCGGGTGGTCAGCTCGCCGGAGCCGCAGCCGAGGTCGACGATGCGGCGAGGCTGGCGGTTACCGAGGCAAGAGCGCAGGGTCTCCAGCGCGGTCGCGGTCGCGGCCCAGCGGCGCTCCTGCTGCTGCGGCTCCCAGCAAGGCGCTCCCAGGGCGTCCCGGCGGGCACCAGCTCGCCGCTCGACCCGCTGTAGACGATTTTCAGCGCGGCGGTCTTCGCTCATCGGTTCCTGCCTCTGTGGCGTCGGCTGCGAGCGACAACCATAATCGCCGCGACCTCCATGTCGAGCCGCGCGGCAACGAGCAGGCCCGCGCTGGTGGACAATCCGCCGGTGAGTGACGCCACGGCGAACACCCCGTACTAGTGAGTTATAGGTACCTGCCTCGTCGGCAGCCGTTCCCGCCCGATCCGCACTGTCCGGGTGGTGTTCGCGGCGAGGTAGGCGGTGAGCTTGCGCAGGCTCCAGCGCGTGAACGGCAGGCCCAGCTTCTCCGGGCGCGTGGTGGCCGCCGTGATGATGAACTCCACGTCATCATCACTGATCAGGCGGGGACGGCCTCCCGCCCAGCGAGCACTAGCGACCAGGACATCGCTGGCCGTTGCCGGATGCACAGCGGTCCCAGAGTGAGTGCATGTTCAGCTCCATGAACCCTATTTTGCCGTGCAACCGCGGTGCAGAAGTCAGTCGTAGTGGTAGCGGGCCTGGATGATGATCAACTCATCATCGGTTGCGCCGTAGACGAGACGGTGCTCGTCGTCGATCCGCCGGGACCAGAAGCCGGAGAGATTGCGGCGCAGTGGCTCCGGCTTGCCGGTGCCCTCGAACGGGGTGCGCCGGGCTTCCTCTATTAGCCGGAGGAGGCGGCGCAGCATTTTCTTGTCGGCCGTGGCCCAGTAGGTGAAGTCTTCCCACCCTTGAGGGTGGAAGACGATGCTCCTCAACGCGCCTCGCCCTCGTCGGCCATGGCTTGGAGTTCCTCCATGGTCTTTGTGACCAGGGCGCGACCGTGGCGCACTTCTTCGGCGGCGGCCATGAGACGGGCCGCGTTCGCGGGGGAGCGCAGCAGGTAGTCGGTTTCGGCCATGGACTCGTAGTCATCAGCCGCGACGAGGTAAGCCCGGCCATGATTTGAGATTATCTCGATAGGAGCCCGGTCGTCGTTCACCTGCTTGATCAGCGGGAACAGCCTTTTACGCGCTTCGGTTGCCGTGATGGCCATCGGAACCCCTCTCGTATGGTACAGCACTACGGTACCATACGACTGGTACAGAGGTGTCGTACCACCGTGGTCGGTATCAGGCGGCACCCATGTGTCGCGAACCCTCCGGTCGGTCAGCGTTTCCTCGCCCCGTTGCCCGACACGCAGGGACGCGGCACAACTTCGCCATGAACTTGGGGCTACGCCGCCGACATGCTCCCGGCGCTCCCCGGCCTGGTCGCACGACTGCGCACCGCTGGAATCGGCGAATCTGACTGGGAGTCTCGCGCACCACCATCGAAGCATGGTGGCAGGAAGGCATCCTCACGCCAGCAACCGCGCGGCACCGTCGTCATGAGGTCACCACCGACAGCCTTGTCCGCATGCAGGCTCTCGTGGACGAACTGCGCCGCCTGGGCAAGGACCGTGAACTCCGCGACTATGTGTGGTGGTCCGCCCAGGACAGTTCCGACTACGCCGATAGCAAGCTGGCAGAAGCACTGCTCCAGCTACGATCCGGTGAGCTTGGCGAGGAATACGTCCCCACGGAAGAATGAACGACGCCTTGGCTTTCCCGCGCAGCTCCGCGATCTGCCGGCGCGCCAGCTGGGTGGGGATGGTTGTGACGGCTCATGTGGCTGAGCGACTGTCGCCCGGTCAGGGATTGTTCCTGCCAGCTGCGCCGAGACCGCCGAGTCCAGACGACGGCTTCTGGGCTGATGCTGCCCGACATGTCCTGGACTGCGGCAAGAATCGGCCTGGTGCCCCGCGGGAGCGCCACCGTCATGGTCGGCCACTGGTTACGCAGGTAGCCGATGCCCGCTGCCACGATCCACTGGGCGGAGCCGAAGTCGAGGGTCCAGAGCTGCTGAAGCAGCGTCCGGCGGAGGCTGTTGCGGTCTTGTACCGCGGCGGGCTCGGCGGGTAGCCGCACGCGGAACTCGCCGTTGTCGCCCCAGTGGGGGTCACCGGGGTCATCAAGGGCACGGATGAACCGGTCCACTAGCTCTGGCCAGGCAGGGTGGCCCCACCAGTGGCGGCATGCCAGGCCACCGTGGGCGGCAGCCCGGCGGAAAGCGAAGCCGACCCCTCGGTCTTCTGCCTGGTAAACGAAGGCGGTCAGCGCCTCGTCCGCGTCGTTCTCCAACTGCGGCAGGTTCTCCCGCGCCACATCGCGCAAGGTCACGCCGGTCGGCAGGCGCCGACTTGGATTGACGATCCACTGATAAATGCGGCCACCGAGCCAGCGGAAGTCGTCAAAGCTGATCTCATCTAGGGAGTGGGCTTGGGCATCCGGCGCGATCCCCATCTGGGAACGCCAGCGCCACAGCAGCTGATCCAGGCGCCAGCTCATATGAGAGCTGATGCCCAGCATGTCTCCATCGTGGAGGCGTCCCTCGGCATGCCAGTCCTCGACACAAGTATTGCGCCACGCCGAGTTCACCAGCCCGAGCGCGGCCAGCCGCAGAACCGCCCGTAACGACCGTGCATCGATGCCTACCTGATCGCGCAGAATCTGCACGACGACTTCATCCTCGCGCTGCGGGCTCAGCTCCATTACCCCTCCGCTCTTTGCGCTCCGGTTCTCTGGCATAGCCCAGTCTGCCGCCGCGTAGGCAGCCCGGCCCTGGAAGCCGGGACGTCAAGCAGCAGCGGATAGGTTTTGGGCGTGACTGATATCCCGGCGGTGATCGCGGCTGAGCTGGCGCGGCTGCGGGCGGAGAATGCCCGGTTGCTGCGGTTGCTGAAGCTGAGCCCGCAGGAGGCTGCCGCGCCTCGCCCGGCGCAGGCGGCGTATTTCGAGGCGCCGCCGGGGCTGGTGGATGACGGGTCGCCGCCCGAGGCGAAGGTTGCGTTCTTTGGGGCGCTATTCGCGGCCCGCACCGACGTCTATGCGGTCCGGTTCGACAACCGCCGCACCGGCAAGCAGGGATGGGTTCCGGCGGTCCGAGGCGGCTGGCGGAAAGGCGTCCGCCATGAGGACCGGGACTACCTGCCGCTGACCGCGGTGGTGCTGGCGGCGCACCTGAAGGGGGAGGTACATATCGGCCTGTACCCGCTCCTGGACGGCGACAAGTGCTGGTGGCTGACCGCCGACTTCGACGGCCCCGAGGCCATGTTTGACGCCCTGATGTACGTCAAGGCCGGCCGGGCTCTCCAGGTCCCGGTCGCGCTGGAGGTATCCAGGTCGGGTGTCGGGGCGCACGCGTGGGTGTTCTTCACCTCCCCGGTCCCGGCCGAGTTGGCTCGCCGCCTGGGTACCGGGCTGCTGCGGGAGGCGATGGCGCTGCGCGGCCGGATAACGCTGGCCAGCTATGACCGGCTGTTCCCGTCCCAGGACCTGCTCCCCACCGGCGGGATGGGGAACCTGATCGCCGCGCCGCTGTTCAGGCCCGCGCGGCGGAACGGCGCGACAGTGTTCCTGGACCTGGAGGCCCTGGAGCCGCACAAGGACCAGTGGGCCTACCTGTCTACCCTCGGCCGGATGAGCCCGCAGGAGCTTAAGCGGGCCGCTGACCGCGCCGGGAAGGTTGCCGTCGCCACCGAGGTCACCCGCCTTGTCACCGCGTCATCGACTGCGACACAGCCGCAAGCCGCGGCGGTCCTCCGTGCCCGGCTCGGGGCCGGGATCCGGGTCGAGCAGGCAGAGCTGACCCCTGGGCTGACCGCAACGTTGAGGCACGCGGCCTCTATGCACAACCCGCTGTTCTACGAGCGGCAGCGTATGCGTGCCTCCACCTACAACATTCCCCGCTTCCTGCACGCCTACGACGAGACCCTCGACGGCGGCCTGATCCTTCCGCGCGGCATGCTCGACACCGTTACTGATCTCGCCGCGCAGGCAGGCAGCCGCCTGGATATCACCGACGAGCGCACGCTGGGCACAGCGCAGCAGTTGACTATTACAGCCACCCTGACTCCGCCCCAGCGCGCGGCCGTCACCGAATTGGCCAGTATTGGTAACCACCGATATCAGAACGTGCTGAATGACCCCCTGCGCGAGACCCTTGCGGCGTAGGCAGCTGGTGATCCTCCAGCCCGGTCGGCCCAGGCTCCCGCGGTGCTGATGTGGATGCCGAGCAGCCTGGCGAGCGC
>DATLSX010000106.1:0-4248 GCA_035533915.1 Streptosporangiaceae bacterium | reverse complement strand
TTGCGGGCGAACGAGGACAGCCCGTATTTCCGGCCGCTGGCGCAACTGGCGCTGATGTCCTTCGGGCCGCCGCTGGTGATCGCTGAGGAGTTCGGGAACATGGACGGAGTGCTGCAGATCTTCATCTTCGGGTCGTGGGCCGCCCGGTATGAGGGGGAGAGCGGTCCGGCGCCCCATGATGTGGACGTGCTGCTCGTTGGCGCGCCGGACCGGGATGCTGTCTACGAGGCCGCGCGCAGAGCAGAGCAGCGGCTGGGCCGCGAGGTCAATGTGACGGTGCGCGGCATCGGGCAGTGGCGCTCCGCAAGCGATGGCTTCACCCAGCAGTTGCGTTCCTCGCCGCTCCTGGAGCTCCCCCATCCCGGTCACAATCACCGGAATAAGCCGGACGGAGGCGACCGTGAGCAGATGGGCAAAGGGCGCTGAGCGAGTCACCGCGCTGATTGAAGCCCGTCATCTCCAGCATGTCGTTGGCGATCCTGACACCGTCAGCGCGCTGCTGGCATCAGCGCGCCGCCATGTTGAAAGTGCGCGGCTGACGGTAAGCCAGGACCCCGAGGCCGCCTACAGCCTCGCCTATGACGCTGCGCGCAAAAGCGCTACCGCGCTGCTGAATCATCAGGGGCTGCGGCCGACCACGGCTGGGGGGCACATCGCCGTCGTGGACACCATCCGCGCCCAGTTTCCGGGCGTCCCAGGCTTAACTTCCCTCGACCGGCTGCGCAGGCGGCGCAACCAGGCCGAATACCCAGACCCGCAGCTACGACCCCATAACCCCCGAAGAGGCGAACGACGCCATCAGGGTCGCCGGCGACTGCGTGACCAGCGCAGAGCGTCTCCTCATACTGGACGAACTTGGCGTCTTCTAGCGCCGCCGCCATGCCGTCGCCCGGCCGCCCCGCAGCGCGGCCGGAGCATCGACCATTAGCCAAGCTAACGAAATTTGGGGAGCCAAATGGGGAGCCAACAAGGGCAGGACTCAGGCGATGCACAGCCACTGACAGCCACAATAGGTGCAGGTAAACGGCATATCAGGCCACAGAGAGCCGTCCCCGGCGACCCGGTGGGAGTGCCTCCTAAGCAGTAGGTCGCGCGTTCGAATCGCGCTCGGGGCGCTGATCAGAGCCATATTGCGCATCACCGCGCCTCCGGATACCGCCTCTGTCCAGGTCGGCCCTGATACCTACCAAGCAACACTCAGCGGCCTGTCACAATCTGCGACCGACACCTTCACCGTCACCGCCACCAACGCCATCGGACCGGGCATGGCAGGAACGGCGAGCAGCGCCACCTGCGCGCCCATCGCGAGCCTCAGCGTCAGCGACAGCGCCGCCGCCCAGGCCGAGGCGGACTGGACGGACGCCCAGACCGCGAACGCCCCCGCCTACACCAGTGCCAGCCTTGACACTGCCATCCAGGCCGGCCAGATACAGCCCGCCGTAGGCCCGGCGCCAGCCACGGGCGAGTGCCAGAGTCTGACTACTACCTTGAATTCGGCGACATCAGCCGACGCCATTACCCCCCTCGATCCCGCGGCGTCGCACTCCATCACCGGATATCCGACCGTGGGAGATCGAGGTGCCCGGCACCAGTGCGCTGAACAAGGGCGGGGACGCGGAGGTTAACTCGGTGTCGTGCGCCTCAGCGGGCAGATGCGCCGCCAACGGGTCCTACATTGATGGCTCCTGGAACCAGCAGTACGTGCCGTGCGGTGCCAGCGCGATCCCGGGAGTCGCGAAGATTAGCGACGATTCGGTCGGCGCTGGGCGACCGGCCGCGATTTGGGGTGTAGTAGTTGCTGCGCCGCCTTCCAGGGGCCAGCCTGGCTGATCCGGGATCTGGAGGTTGATGGGTTATGCGGGTGTCCGATGGGAACGGTGGTCCCGGCGGCGGCCCCCCGGGCGGTCTTCCGCTCCGGCCCGGGACGGCAGCGGAGGGCTGGCGGGGGTGGGCCGGTGACGTCGCCGTGGTCGTGCGCCGTGGCTGGTGGGCGATAGCGGCGGTCTTGCTGGTCACGATGGTGCTGCCGGTGCTGCTGTTGTCGGGTTTAATCGCCGACGGCGTGACCGCGGGTGCGGCCATCAGCCCGAATGGTAAGGGCTGGTTCGGGCTGTTGGCGGCCGCGGTGCTCGTAGCTCCGGTCTTGCTGGTGCTCGCGGTCGGCTGCGGGCTGGTCGTGGCCCGTGGCTGGACTGGCGCGGTGTGGGCGGCGGCGTCAGCGGGCTCGGGCAGGCCAGCGGGAATTGGTGACGCCCTGCGCTGGAGCAGGCGCCGCAGCGGCCTGCTGTGGGCAAGCTACCTGGCTGGCGTGGCCGTGCTGGCCGGCTGGGCCTTTCTCGCCGGTTACGCAGCGCCGGGAGCCTCCACCGTGCCTGATCTGCTGGTGCTGGCCGGTCCGGCGGGGCTGCTGGCGCCGGTGCTGTGTTTCGCTCCCGCAGCGGCCTGGCTTCGGCGCGCGCCTGGTGCTGGCGAGGCGCCCGCGGCGGACGGTGGCCCGGCCGTCACCGGGCGCCGTGCCTGTCTCGCGCCGCTGGCTTGTGTGCTGGCCGTGGTGGTGAGCTGCGAGGTGGCGGCGGCGCTGGCGCTGTCGTGGCTCATGACTTCAGCGTCGGAGCCCGGGACCGGCGTCGGCATCAATGGCATCAACGGCCCTGCCGCCGCGGTGATCGCCAGCCTGGTCGCCGTGCCCGGCTCAGTGCTGCTGGCCGCGGCAAGCTCTGTCAGCTATGCCCGGTGGGGCCAGCTCGAGACGCTGACGCACCTGCCGTGAACTACCTGTCTCTGGTGCTCTTGCGGCCGTTCAATCTGCCGGGGGCCGATATCTATCCCGTGTTGTGGAAACTTTCCACCCGCAGCGACGGGACGAGCAGCCCGAAGTCGGCGGAGGCCTCGACGCTGTAGGACAGTTCGAGTTCCAGGTCGCCGAGCTGGTCGGCGATGCGTCCCAGGGTGCGGCGCCGGTCGCGGGTGCTGCCTTGGGCCGCCTCCAGGCTGCGGAACAGCCGCACATCCTCGTAGGCGGCGTGGCGGATCGCCCGCAGCTGGGCGGACGCGGCGACGCCCTGGACCGCGGAGGTGAAGATGGCGTTCTCGACGAAGTCCGAATGCCCGCAGACCACGCTCACGTACGGGCCGACCGCTGCCAGCCGGCCGGGGCGGCGGTTGAGCTCGGCGGGGTAGCGGATCGCGCTGTAGTCCTTGCGGTAGGGGAGATTGGCCCGGTAGACCAGCCGCTGCGACAGATCCTCGTAGTCGTCGGGTGCGAGGGCTTGGTCGAACACGATCTGGTGGCGTTCGGGCAGGAGACCGGGCTCTGTGCTGCCGTCCGCGCCGAGCTGGGCGGCGCGCGTGCGCGCGTGCTCCTCTATCTGCCTGCCCTCGATGAGCACGTAACCGAAGTAGCAGTCTTCAAGCAGGTCGACCACGTCGGTTAGGTCGCAGGGAGCGTCCACGCTGACCGCTGCCAGGATCTGCCCTGACCCTCTCTGCCAAGCTGTCGTGAGGCACCCGCCCCTCAGTAACTGCTGACCTCCCCGAGGGCGGGGATGGAGACAACTTCCCGAGATGACTGTGACTGTGCTCGACCGTGCCCGCCTGCACACCGCCGCCGACGTCCACCACGGCACAGCCGTGCCCACGCTCGGCTCCTTTGTGCGGTGGTGCCGTGGCTGGTCGCTGGGCGGCGAACACGAGGAGCAGTCCACTGATGCCCTATGACGGCAGGCGGGTCGCGGGGGGCTCGCGCCGGTATCGGGGATGACTGGCCTGCTGGGAGTGAGCAAGGCATGGTGGTCGGTCTGCTGTGTGGCTCCATGCGAGCCCAGCCCGGGAACAGGGCCGGATATCGCCTGGTTCGTGGTTGATATCGCTCTGTAATAGGACGATACTGTGGGAGTGCGTACCGCCGCGCCCGCTCTGCTGCCAGTCTTCCGCTCCAGGCTGCAGGGGGAGCTGCTGGCTCTGGTGCTGGCCGATCCCGGAGTGGAGTGGACGGTCGACGAGCTGGCCAAGCGGACTGGCCAGCCGTATCAGACCGTTGCCAACGAGGTTCGCCGCCTCCAGGCTGCCGGCTTGGTGGCCATGCGGCTGATCGGACGCAGCAAGCTCTTGCGGGCGAACGAGGACAGCCCGTATTTCCGGCCGCTGGCGCAACTGGCGCTGATGTCCTTCGGGCCGCCGCTGGTGATCGCTGAGGAGTTCGGGAACATGGACGGAGTGCTGCAGATCTTCATCTTCGGGTCGTGGGCC